>CAZKBH010000032.1:0-7203 GCA_964550795.1 uncultured Saprospiraceae bacterium | reverse complement strand
GGAAAAAGGTGATTCCGTCGGCACTATACGTGTACGGTCCGCGCCCACCGATGCCTTCCACCCGGATTTCACCTTCCGGGGTGCCATTGCAGATCAAATCCAGGACATCGAGTAAATTAACCGCCACATCCGGTGGTTCCACAATAAACACTCCCCCGATTATGACACACTCGTTGCGGTCCGAAACGGTCACATCATATTGGCCGGGTGCCAAATTGTCTAATGTTTGCGTCATGGTTCCATTCGACCACTCGTACAGATATTGCCCGACTCCGCCCGAGGGAATTGCTTCTGCCATACCGTCATTGGCGCCAAAACAGGAGATATCAATGGTATCCATCATCAGTTCCAGCACTGGGTTGTCCGTTACCTCCACCGTGAAAGTACCTCTGCACAACACTTCATCAATGGCTTGCACAGTGTAAACGCCTGCCGTAAACCCGCCTTGCGAATTGCTGGGTATGTACCCGTTGCCCCAGTCAAACTGAATCAGCGGAATGCCGTTGGTTACATTGAGCGTAATAATCCCGTCAGAATCACCAAAACAGCTTGGTGGCTCAAAGACGGCTTCGGCGGTCAAAATCCGTTCGTTTACCTGGATTCCCAAGTCTGTTTGGCAATTGTTCGCATCCACGATGGCAAGCGTGTAGAAACCAACCCCGAGATTGGAGAGGGTATTGTTAGTGCCAAATGGGCCATTATTCCAGCTAAATAAGTAGGGTGGGGTGCCGCTGGTAATGTTGCTGATGGTAATTTGCCCGTTGGTGGTTCCATTGCAATCCGGTGCTGCGATGAGGGTGTCAACCGTCACATCGGGGTAAATCAAAACGGATTGGATGTCGGTCACTTTACATCCCAAATCGGTTTCCAACGTTAAAACAACCGGGTGAACACCGGGGGTATTGAAGGCTACGGTATGCGGACCGGGGCCGGTAGCAGTTTGTGGCACAACATCTGCGCCAAAACTCCAATTCCAGGCGGTGATGGCCCCCAACGAAAAGGTGGAAGCGTCCACCACCTGCACGGGAGTTCCGAGACAAACCGCTTCCGGGACCGTTTCAAATTTTGCTTCTGGACCTAAAAATTCGCCCGTGCCGCCAAATTCCACGGAAAAACCATTGCCCGTGGCAGAAAAATTATTGACTACCAGAGCGTAGGTAACGCCTTGCACCATATCGAGTGGCTTGAGCCAGGCATCGTCGCCCGGATCACATCCCGCGTCTTCACTGATGTCTGGATCTCCCTCGCGCATGCCAGTGGGGCCGAGGCAAGCGGCAGAGTTGATGCCCTGACTTTCCCCGGAAGCCATACAGCGTTCCACGATCTTACCATTGCAATTTCCAATGCCGTTGGGCAATCGGTAAATCACAAAATCCAGATCATCCGGTCCATTCAGGGGGGTTAAAGTCATGGTCAGCGTTCCGGATTGAGCGCAAGTCCAAACAAACCAGGTAGAATTTGATTCAAACAAACCGGGCACCCCGTTGAAAAAACAGGCTGCATCTTGTAATTCGGTGTTATTACTTCCTGCTCCAGTCACATATTGTACAACAAAGGGTGATTTATCACACAAAATGGAGGATGTCGGGCAATCAGAGGTGGGTTCGACCGGCGGGTTGTAATTATTGATACAAATTTGGAAGCTGCCGGTTTGTCCGCCTGCGCCTTGTACCCGAATAAGATAAGTGGAACCCACAAACAAGCCGCCTTTATAGGCTTCCGCGATGTTGTTATTGCCGCCGGAAGCATCGCAAACCAGTTCGTTGATGACCCCGCCACAAGTACCAAAGTACAACGATACCTGTGGGCTTTGCAGCGTGCCGCCGGGAGCTTGAGCGGTTGCGCCCCGGACCGTGATGGTCATATCGGTGGCCTGGGGCGTGTAGGTGAACCAAACATCGCGCTGCACAGTGCCGAAACAACCCGGTGCGCCATAAGCAGAGGGGGTTGCGCCCACATTGGTAAAAGCGTTGACGGGGCTACAATAAGTCAGGCTGGCGGGTAATGCAATGGGGCTGGAGCATTCGTCATTCGTTGGTTGGGCAAAAGTGGTGACGCTGCTAAGGGCTAGCGCTAAAAAAAGGATAGTTCTTCTCATGGTATGTTGTTTGTTCGGAAATTGGCACTTTCAATCATGTACGTAGGCCTAGACGCAAAAACAGCCTATTTTGTTGGCTGACTGTTATGTCAAATTTTTCTTAAATTGGCCTAATTCGGGTATAAAACTACTTTCCCGAACGGACAAACTACACAAAAGCCGCAAATTAGCAAAATATGCTTCGCCAGAGTTTCTCTACTTTTGCCCCCGATGAAACAATTACCCAACGCGCTCACGCTTGCCAACCTGTTCTGCGGGTGCTGCGCATTGCTCTATATTCTTTACTGGCAGCCCGAAACGGCGGCTCTTTTCACCGCCGCGTCGTTCGTGTTTGATTACCTGGACGGCATGGTTGCGCGGGCTTTAAAAGTCAGCTCGCCCTTAGGGAAAGAACTGGATTCTTTGGCAGACGTGATAAGTTTTGGCGTTGTGCCAGGTGCCATGTTGTACCAACTGTTGGCAGGAGAGCCGAGCATTGGTGCGGCATTTGGACAGTCTTTTGTCGTGATATCCGCTTTGCCAGCCTTTGTATTGTCCGCTTTTTCCGCTTTTCGTTTGGGTAAATTCAACCTGGACACTCGCCAGGCTAATTATTTTATCGGGTTAAGTACACCGGCCTGCACGGTTTTGGTACTCGGTCTAAGTCTGACGGCGCATCAGGATCTGTTTGGCTTGAAAGATTTCATTGAAAATCAATGGTTTTTATACGGACTGATTGGGCTGCTATCCTGGCTTTTGGTGAGCGAAATCCCAATGTTTGGAATGAAAATTAAACGTTTTGATCTGTCTAGTAACGTCTTCAACCTCATTTTTTTAGTGCTTTTTGCGGTCCTGGTCTTTTTCCTCAAAGCACTTGCCTTAACGGCCATCATCGTTTGCTATATCGTTGGCTCGCTTGTTTTTAAAAAGAAAATTGTAGCAGAATCGGGATCGTAATTGGTGCCCGGCAAACAACATTCAAATCAACCACTCGCAACAATAATATTATGAAGTTTATCGCAGAAATTGACATCATGCCCCACCGCGAACTACTTGATCCTCAAGGCAAAGCAGTGGTAAATAACATGAAACACCTCGACCTCTCCGGCATCCACGATGTGCGCATCGGTCGCCACGTGAGCATGACGCTGGAAGCTAATTCCGAAACGGAAGCCCGCCAAAAAGTGGAGACGGCCTGTCAGAAATTGCTGGCAAATCTCATCATGGAAACTTATACGTTTTCCATCAAACCTGCCTGAGTACGGCCTCGTTCTAGCTAGCCCAGCCAAGCGCCAAAAAAATGCTCTACATCGTCCCAACGCCCATTGGCAATTTGGAAGATATTACCCTTCGCGCCATTCGGGTGTTGAAGGAGGTGTCGGTCGTGCTGGCGGAGGACACCCGTACGAGCCGCCGATTGCTCGATCATTACGAAATCAAAACCCATCTTAGGGCCTTCCACGCGCACAACGAACACGCGAAAGTGGAATATGTGGTGGATGAATTGGCCTCGGGTGTGACCATGGCGCTCATTTCGGATGCGGGCACTCCGGGCATTTCTGACCCGGGTTTTTTGCTGGCACGTGCCTGCCAGCGTCGGGGTATTCGGGTGGAATGTCTGCCAGGTGCAACGGCGTTTGTCCCAGCGCTCGTCGCAAGTGGGTTGCCCTGCGATACTTTTCATTTTGAAGGATTTCTGCCCCACAAAAAAGGCCGCCAAACACGGTTGAAATACCTATCCGTATTGCCCCACACTTTTGTGTTGTACGAATCGCCATTCCGATTGGTGAAATGTCTGGAGGAGCTCATTGCGCACTGTGGCGCGGAGCGTCAAGCCTGCGTGGCACGGGAACTCAGCAAAAAATTCGAGGAAGTAAAAACGGCGCCGCTCTCGGAATTGCTGGCGCATTTTACGTCAAAAGAGGTGAAGGGAGAGATTGTGGTGGTGGTGAGTGGGGCGTGAAAATGTCCAAGATCCAAGGGAATATCCAATATCCAACAAGGAATGTCCTATGTCCACATAGGATCCAGGCCTGGGATTTGATGATGTTAAGGAACGTGTGAATAATAACTTGTTACTTTTCTTTGAGTCTAAATAAAGCCCTTGCACCTATAAAGCCTTCCTTTTTCTATGAAAATACTGCCTACGCTGTCCCTTTTCTTTTGCTTCTTTTGCACACAATCGCTCGCACAAACCGGTCCTGGAGCGCCTTCGTTGATAGAATACGCCTCCCCAGACCGCGGCATTTCCAGAGAAATAGAGGCCCTTGCACAGCAGGTGGCCTCAGATCCGGGCTATGCCGAAACGGAGTTGTGGGTGCAACAATACCTGGAAGCAGCACAACAAAGGAAAGCGGAGCTCGGAAACACGCTTCCGGATACCAGCTGTATTTTGACGATCCCCGTCGTATTTCATGTCTTTCATCCGAATGGCAGTGCTGGCGTGCCTTTTAGTCAGATTGACTATGCCATACAGGACCTGAACAGAACATTTGCCGGGGCGGATGCAGATTACCTTACGGTAAATACTGCTTTTAATGGCGTAAAATCTTATACCAAAATCCGCTTCGCTCTGGCCAAAATTGATCCTAAAGGAAATCCAAGCATTGGAATCGTTTATTATCAAGACAAACAATCCGGATTTGGAAACAGTTGGGGCTACGACCCTCAAATTGCCTCCTGTGCATGGGACAATTACAAATACTTCAATGTCTATATCATGCACGATCTGTTTGCCAACAATGTGACCAACAATTCCGGCATTGCCTGGTATCCAAGCACCTTCATGAGCGATTATAAGATTGCCAGAGTCGTATACAATTACGTGTATCTTGGATATGGCGGCTCCTCCTACAACTACCTCGATTTTAATCAGACTTTTACCCATGAATGCGGGCATTACCTGCACCTGATTCACACCTTTGAGGGGGGGAATTGTGCCAGCGCAGGAGATCAATGTGCAGACACCCCTCCAACAGACGTTGCAGGAGCCGGTTGCAATGCCGTTCGCTGTGGTGGACTAATCAATGGAGAAAACTATATGGATTATAATACGTCGTGTTATAAGAACTTCACGATGGACCAAAATACCCGGATGGAAGCTGCCTTGACAAGCCCTTCAAGACAATCCCTTTGGCAATATGACAACCTGGTTGCAACCGGATTGCTCGATCCTGCGTCGGAGAACAGCTGTGTGATGTCCCAGCCTTTTTTTGCGTATTCCAAGACCAAACTCGTGGAAGATATCGCCAACAACGGCAGCATAGAAATGCCTCCCGTGATCATTTATGCCTGTGGGGGTGCCGGGTTCGCACTTTCAGGTGCTACCCTGCAAGCAGGTTTGCATTACACCATAAGCAACATACCTTCCGGATTATCTGCGTCCATCGTGAGTGCTCCAGATGGAAAAAGTGCCACCCTGACCTTTGTAGGTAAAGCGCTCCTGCATGACGCTGCCAATTCCGTGAACAACATCGTACTCACGTTTACCAATGAAGCAGTAGCGGGTTCCAATGCGGCTAACATTCTAAATTATACCAGCACCTTTAACCTCACTTTTTTGAGGCCCTGGCGTACCATTTGCTCGACCGAAACCCTTACGACCACTGAAAATTCTAGCTGGAACCAATTTGAAACGAAGGGGCCCATTCCGAGATATTATGGATTGTGGTACAACGCCGGAAACTATTATCTTGAAAACTACGGGCGGGGAATCATTACCACCGGAATAAATAGCGATAATATTCAGTTTTTACAGGCGGGGACTGCAATCGGAGCCTCCAGTCTTTGGCGGAAGGGCGGTAATCAAGGGGTTTTGTATGCGCCTAATTATACCGTTTTAGACAACCAAATCGGGTATGTGGGCTTCAGAATGCAGGCAGGGGAGGATTTTTTTTACGGATGGATGCGTATTTCGGTCTCCAGTACCAATGGCATTACCCTCTTGGAATACCAATACAATGAAAAGCCCAACGAGCCGATTTTGGCAGGGGCTTTGCCTGAATTGACGGTCAATAATGCAGTGATCTGTGCTGGTGAATCGGCGACTCTGATGGTTGCCGGAGCTCCTGATTACATTTGGAGCAATGGCGCTACTACCAATACGATTACGGTCAGTCCTGCTGTTTCAACAACGTTTACGGTAACAGGAACGAATCCTGGCTGCCCGGATGCCCAGGCAGTGGCTGAAGTAATGGTAAATCCTTTACCCGAGGTATCGGTCAACAACCCCGTCATTTGTGAAGGGGAAACGGCTACCCTGATTGCCAGCGGTGCAGCAACGTACCTCTGGAGTAATGGCGCCACTGGGGACAGTATTGAGGTAAGTCCGCTTTTATCAACGACTTATACGGTCACGGGTATCTTGGATGGATGTTCTTCAAATGCAGTAAGTGCCTTGGTAACGGTCCAGCATTTGCCCATCCTAAGCGTCAACAACCCCGTCATTTGTGAAGGGGAAACAGCCACCCTGATTGCCAGTGGGGCAGAAACTTACCTTTGGAGTACCGGATCAACTGAAGACAGCATCCTAGTCAGCCCTGTAAACTCAACGATATACCAGGTCATTGGCAGTACCAATGGATGTTATGCTGCACCCGTGAATGCCGAGGTATTGGTAGATGCCCCTCCAATGGATAGTATCCTCATCTCTGGGAACACCTTGACCGCCTTTGAGTCAAATGCAAGCTATCAGTGGATAAATTGCATCAACAACAGTTGGATACCAGATGCCACCGGTCAGACTTTCACTCCGAGTCTTGATGGGAATTATGCAGTAATACTCGCCACCGGAAACTGCGTGGATACCAGCAACTGTGTCTCGGTGCTTTTAACTGGGATACCACGAATTGGCGAAAAAACAGACATAAGCATAAGTCCAAACCCAACTTCAGGGATATTCAAGGTTGAATTGAAGCATGCTATGGAAAACATAAATCTCCAAATTTTTAATTCAAAGGGGCAGTCCATTCGATCCGAAGCATTTGCCAACACGCGTCTCGCGGTTATTGATCTCTCAGCGTTTTCGGCCGGTCCATACTTCATTGGAATTATGGCTGATGGCAAATTTTATTACACCTGCGTGATTAAGCGCTAAGAAGTAGCGTTTGAAACTTTGATACAGCAGG
>CAZKBH010000031.1:46429-57160 GCA_964550795.1 uncultured Saprospiraceae bacterium | reverse complement strand
TGTACGTAGTACGGCTGATGAATGGCCCTAAAGCCCTCAGTCAGACTTTTGTGGTGCTCAATTACGCAGTGCAGGTTCCTCTCATGCTGGCGCAGGGCTCTGCCCCCTGTGCCTATTATTCTGTCGGCTCTGCCGACAAGGTGGTCGTTAGAACCGACCAGATAGTGGGCACACGGCAGAGCCGTGCGCCAGCGGAGTTTTATTTGCTGAATTATGGGAAAGAAATAAAGTAAAACCTATTCTGACTTCCGGGGCCTTATTGGGTGCTGCTAGCGGTCTTACAGGGATTCTTATATGGAAGGTCGCGTTTAAAGTCTATCCCAATCCACCAGCCCCAAATTTAAATAAGTTCTTCGGCCATCTCATACTCGCCCATGTCGTATTTGGCATTTTAAGCGCGATTACTTATAGATCAATGTTATGTATATGAACTAAACATATCATTCGACTATATCCCTGGCTCTGTTTTTCTCCAATGCAATTTGCTTCTCAAATTTGTTGTGCACGGTAATGATTAAAAGCCCAAAAATGATGGCACATAAAATCAGCAGATTGTTTAACAATCCACTGGTGGAAAAGGATAACCGGATTAGAATAGTAGAAATGATAAACCCGGAGTTTCTGATGACTTTGTGAAATTCATCGGTTAAGTAAAAAGAAAATAACAGTAAAATAACGTCTGCGAAAATCAAAATGGCAAAAAATTGCTCAAAGAATATATTGTTGATATTGGCGAATGAATTGATGTCATTTTCTACGGGATAGATGATGTCCAGTAGCCATTTTGTAAAGGAATAGATTGCAACTAGGATAAATACGGGTACTAAGGCAGTAGCTAAAGCTTTTTTAATTTTAACAAATCTTGATACCGCCAATGTCTGGGTTTCATTCAATTCTATGGTTCTTTCTTCTTTTTTACTCTGCAGATAAAAGAGATAGATTAGGAAAAACATCAGGATAGAGGTGGCTAAATCGTAGGTAAATTGCAGGTCGTATCCGATGTTAAACCAGTCGGTTGAAAGCTTCAGATTGGAAAGGTCTTTAAACAGTCTTCGAATTACAATCAGGGTCATAATTTCATACTGCTTGCCAATGTACGTGGTGAAAGATTTAGGGAGATAATAAATCAATAGATATACCTCATAGACCAGTATAAATGAAAAAGGCGTATAAATAGCTGCAATGGGATTATTGAGTAGGTCTGAGGATCCGGACAAAGAAATAATGCCAAAGTCCACCAGATAGATAATAACCAAGTGAATAATGAAGCTCGCAATGGCTATGGATAAGATAGCTCGCTCACTGCTTTCTTTTGTCTTGTCCGAAAGCAGTTTCTGATGAAGCGTTTTAAATAATTTCAGCGCGGCCATGTATGATTGAAGTGAATGGAGTGATACAAATGCCTGATTTTGAGCCAATTGCGACTTTTTTGTTCAAAACCACGCTGTCTTGACTACAGCAGATTTTACAGGGTTAGGTTTCGTTAACAAAGATGAATGGTGTTTGTTTCACTTCCCTGAAATGACACACACGCGCTAAGCATACACGCCCACCAAGAGCACCAAAACAGATACCAGCGTTAACCAGCCCAAAAGTGGCAACACAAATTTCAGCCAACGATCAAATGTGACATCCACCATCGTCAGTGATGGTAAAATCAGGCCCGTGGGTGTGATGAAAGCCATTAGTCCCATGCCAAACATGTAGGCATCCACCACGGCACTGCGCGGGGCACCCACCACATCTGCCAAGGGGGCCATGATGGGCATCGAAAGCACTGCCAATCCCGAGGAGGAAGGCACGAAAAACGAAAGTAGCCCGAATAAACCCATCATGACGGTGATAAAGAGACCTTTGGGCATACCTTCCACCATATTGGAGGCATAAAAAAGCAGGGTGTCCGAAATATAACCTTCTTCCATAATGATCGTCACGCCCCGTGCGATACCAATGATGAGCGCCACCGAAAGCAGCTCATTCGCGCCCCGAATAAAGGCTTCCACGAAGGCTTTTTCTTTGATTTTTGAAATCAAAAAGAGCAGCAATGAACCTACAAAAAACACAGTGGTCATCTCCATAAACCACCAATCCAGCCGCGAAACGCCTACAATCATCACCACAAAACACCCCAAGGCAATGATGAGCGAAAGTCGGATCCTTCCATCCAGGACTACTGTTTGCACCCCTTCCTTCCGTAGGAACAGCGCCTCAATCGCGGCTTTTTGCTTGAAAATCAAGGAGTGCTCGGGGTTTTTACGCACTTTTTCGGCATAACGCAGGATATACCAGATGCAAATGCTCGTCCCTAAAACCAAAAAAGCGATCCGGCTCATTTGCCCGGTCGTCCAGTTAATGCCTGCTGCGTTGGAAGCAATAATTACACTGAACGGGTTGACCACGGAAATCATCGTGCCAATGCTGGAGCCGATATAAATGCAGGCCAACGCCGTAATCGCGTCATAACCCGCCGCCAGAAATACAGGCACCAGAATGGGGTAAAAACCGATGGTTTCTTCGGCCAAACCAAAGGTCGTGCCGCCCAAGGCAATCAAACCTGTGATGACATAAATAAGCAATCTTTCGCGGCCTTTCAGTCGCAAAGCAAGCCACCCAATGCCCGCATCAAAAGCGCCCATGGATTGAAGCAGGCCAATAAATCCACCCAAAATGAGCACAAAAAGTATCACATCAAAAGCGGCCCCAATGCCTTTTAGGGGCGACTGGACCCAGGCCAAAAAGCCTTGCGGCTGACTGTCGAGTTGGTAATAAGTGCCCGGAATGCCGACCGGTTTTTTGATGTCCCCGTTGGTGAATTTTTGAACCTCCGTTTTGATGCCGAGTTGGTCGAGCGTTGCTTGCACGGGCGGCAGACTGACCGTCTGGGTATCCGATTTTTGATGGAGGAAAACCTGTTGCTCGGCGTCGTATTTCAGGGTCTGATACTTTCCGGCAGGAATCAACCAGGTCATCAAGGCCACGATGGCGGCGATCAGCAGCAGGACGGTGTGAGCGGTGGGAAAGGAGATTTTGAACATGGCTTAGGACTGGGCAGATTGCTGGCCCGGCGAGTCCAAAGGAACGGGGAAAACGGGAATTGATGTGCGGAATTTATATATAATTGAGAGGTGTTGCGGGGGCGTAAGACCCGCGCAAGGTGTTGTGCTTGGGATTGTTATATCGCCTACACAGATTAAGCCCCACACGGCGAAAAGTCGAGTTTTTATCGCTTCCACAAACCGGAATCCTAAGCTCAGCGCCCTGCGCGGGTCTTACGACCCCGCAGCACGTAAGGTGACAATATAAAAATCACCGCCCCCCGAACACATTCAGAGGGCGGTGATTGCGCCCTGCGCGGGTCTTACGACCCCGCATTACGCATCCGCAAAAAAAATCAAATCCAACACACTAATCCGGCTCAAAGCCAAGTACGATATTAAATCGGGCATAATCGCTGAATTTCCGGCTTGGGTAAAGTTCCGGCTTGTCAATACCGATACCGTAGTCAAAGCCAAGCGTACCAAACATCGGCAGGAACACCCGCAGACCAAGACCCACCGAGCGTTTGATGTCAAACGGGTTGAAGTCCTCCGCACGACCCCAGGCGTTGCCACCTTGTGCAAAAGCAGTCACAAAAATGGTGCTTTGTGGGTTGAGCGAGATCGGGTAGCGCAATTCCACGGTGTATTTGTTGAATACACCCGCGCCGCCTGGAAAACGTGCCATGATATCGCCCGTGTTGTACCCGCGAAGACTGATGATATCACGGGCATTGAGGCCAAAATTTTGGTTGTTCAGACCGTCGCCACCCAATTCAAAACGTTCAAAAGGGCTGAGACTGGTTTTATCGGTCCATTTGCCGAGGATACCGATTTTGGCTTGGGTTTTTAACACCAGTTTGCCCACCAAGGTCGTGTACCATTCGGCATCAATACGCCACTTGAGGTATTCTGCATATTTGTAAATTTCACTTACACTGGCAGTTTGGTAAAAACTTTCGTCTTTAAACAGGGAGTAAGGCGGAGTCACGTTCATTTTCATCGAGATCAACGAACCTTGTTTGGGGAAAATCGGGTCGTTGATACTGTTGCGCGCCACTGTGATACCGAGGCTATAGTTGTGTACAATACCGTTGGAAACCACCCGGCCCAAATCATCCTGGAAGGCAAAAGAAATGGCGTTGCTCAGTTTCAGGGTCTGAATATCCACATCTGCGCGGAAAATAAAGTTGTCGTCCGGCCATTTCAAACGGGTGCCAAAACCGACAGTTCCTTGCAAAATTTCCAGTTTTTGAAAACTCTCCGAACCGGAAAAACCAGAGGTGAATCGGTTGTAAAAACCAGCCACGGTCAGCGAATTCGGCTTTTTGCCGCCCATCCAAGGCTCCGTAAACGAAATATTATACGATTGGAAACGCTCACCAGCCGTTTGTCCTCGAAGGCTGAAACGTTGCCCGTCGCCTTGTGGGAGCGGGTTCCAGGCCTCCCTGTTTTTGATATTTCGAATCGAAAAGTTGTTGAACGTAACCCCGAGCGTACCAATTACACCGCCCCGGCTGAAAGCGGTAGCAGGTTGATAACCAGCAGAAAGTTCGAGCTGGTCAGAGGGTTTTTCTTCCACCGTATATTCAATGTCCACGGTGCCTCGGTCCGGATTTACAGGGGTATTGATGTCCAGTGCTTCAGGGTTAAAATAACCCAGATTCACAATTTCACGCTGCGAGCGGATAATGTCTGCACGGCTGAATTTGTCGCCAGGCCGGGTGAACAACTCGCGGCGAATGATGTGTTCGTGGGTACGGTCGTTGCCGCGAACGACCACCCGGTCAATGGTCGCCTGTGGACCTTCGTAGATGCGTAGTTCCAAGTCAATGGAATCGTTTTCGATAGAGGTTTCCACAGGATCCACCCGGAAAAACAGGTAGCCATTGTCGAGATAAAGCGAGGAAATGTCTCGCCCGTCCTGACTAAAAGATAGCCGGGTGTTCAGCAGATCCTGGTTGAAAACATCGCCTTTGTTGATGCCCAGAATCTGGTCAAGGTATTTGGTTTCGTAAAGTGTGTTGCCTTTCCAGACTATGTTTCGGAAGTAGTAACGGTTGCCTTCCTCGATGTTCATCTGGATCATAATCTCGCCTTTCTTATTGCGCCAGATGCTATCGCTCACCACCCTTGCATCGCGGTAGCCGTTGTTGTTATAATAAGTTTCGATTTTGCGTTTATCGTCCTCGTATAAAGTGCGAACCAGCTTCGATTTTTTGAAAAGCTTCTTTTTTCGGTGGGTTTCCTTCATTTTTTTGCGCAAAACCCGCGTTTTCACGTTTTTATTGCCCACAAAACGGATGTCCTTGATTTTGACTTTTTTACCCGGAATGATTACAAATTCAAGTCGGGTGGCATTGGTTGCGCGTTCATCAGGATATGAATTAATTTTTACGCGAGTATTCAGGTAGCCTTTTTCAATGTACAGCTCCTCCAGCTTATGCACCAGCGTAGCTTTTACGTTTTCGGTCAAAATGGCCCCTTTTTGAAGGTGTTTGTTGATAAGGCCGTTGAGGTCGTCGTGCTTACTCTTTTTTACCCCGACAAAGGAGTGGCGGGTGTAACGCGGAAGCTCTACCACTACGATTTCAATAAATATCTGATCGCCCACCGTGCGTTCCTGATTGATTTGCACATCGGTAAATAATTTTAGGCTCCACAACGTGCGTACGGCTGTGCTAAAATTGGTACCCGGCACGCGCACCTTGGTACCCACCCGAAGCCCCGAAAGTGAAATCAGTGTATTAGCGTCCGCATATTGTGCCCCTGTTACGCGTACACCGCCAATTTCATAATCCTTTTGTTGCGTGTAATCGAGCGTGGGCAGGTTGGTATCAGGAGTTTGCGCACGCAGGGATAGAGGGTTAGCAAGCGCCAACATCCACAAACATAAACCGAGGGCTCCGGCTGCAGTTTGCGAATACTTGCCAAACGAGAAGGGATTTATTTGAATCAAAAATTTCATGGTCAGAGATATGTGGCACGAGGTGTTTTGCGCCTGAAAATCAAAGTAGTTGTGGGTATTGTGTCGCTAATTTGGAGCTTTGGGAAGGGGGCGTTTGGCGTGTTTAAAAACCGCCCAAATAAAGTCTGACTATTGCCTCCGAGCCGCAGAAACATCTATAATTTCCTGCAAATTGGGGCAAGCAGAAAACATGTCGCTGATGCCGAGATAGGTGGTATTGAGTTTTTCAAGCACCCATTTTTCAGTGTAATCGCTTTTTTTCTGTTCCAAAGCAGCCATCTGAATTTTTCCATAATCCAGTTTCAAATCAGCCTTGTGTGGTCTGGATCGGCTTACCAATTGCACGAGACGAAACAAGTCACTACCGTCTGGACCTTTGTATTGGAATGGTTCTGCCAAATCCCCTTCTTTAAGGCCGTCAATGGCAAAAAAGATGCTGGTTTCCAGGTCGGCAACTTCAAAAAATGAATTGCCCGTGCGCGGGTTGGCTACGCGTCCGTCGTTGTTGTAGCTCTGCTGATTCTTGTCGCCATATCGTTTTACCGCGTAGGTAAAGGTCATTTTTCCATCCCGAATCAACTGGCGTACAGAATCAAGATTCGACTTGGCTGAATTCAAATCGGCTTCCGTGATTTCTGGCTTGATAAGAATGTGCCTACAGTGGATTAGATTGCCTCGACGCTCCAAAAGCTGGATGATGTGAAAACCAAAATCTGTTTCAATAATTGGACTTAACTGATTGGTTTCCAGCTTATATGCCATGGCTTCGAACTCTGGAACAAAGGTGCCGCGTTTTTGAAAACCCAGATCACCACCTTGTGCACCACTGCCAGGGTCATCACTGAATTTTTTGGCCAAGTCTGCAAAATCCGCGCCCTGTTCGGCGATTTGTTTGCGAATATCTTCTAAGCGTGCACGCGCCTTGTCGTGCTCCTCTGGACTTACCTTGGGTTTGTACACCAGTTCCCGAATTTCAACTTCCGCATTGAAATAGGGTAGGGAGTCGTTGGGAATATCGTTGAAAAAACGCTGCACCTCTGCGGGGGTAATGGTGGCTTTTTCGGTAATGACACCCTGCATGCGTTCCGACAACATTTGGTTGCGCATGTCCATACTAAGCATCGCTTTCATTTCATCCACACTTTGCCCGTAAAACTCCTGAATGGCCAGGTCATCCTGATTGAAATAGGCCCGAAGCCGCTCGATACGGGCATCAATTTGCGCAAATACCTCCTCCTCTTTTACTTCAACGGAGTCAAGTTTGGCCTGGTTGACCAGTAGTTTTTGAACCAGCAGGTTTTGCAAAATGACGCATTGGAAATCTTCTTTCAGTTCCGGCTGGTCTTTTTTGGCAAAACTATACTGCTCCTGTACCTCGCTGAGCAGGATAATTTCTCCGCCCACAGTCGCAACCACACGGTCAATCACAGCTTTGTCGCCTTGCGCAAAAACAGCCAATTGGCAGAATAAGAGAAGGAAAAGGATGCTATTTTTCATTGAAAATCAAGTTCTTATAAATGGATGGGATTTTGTGAGATGTTCCTGGCTCGTTCAGCCGGATTACTTTTCAATTTTGATATTCTCCCGCCGCATTTCTTTTTGGTACAAATCTTCTTTCCAACGTTCCAAAAGTTCTTGTTTGCGTTTGTGCAGGATTATTTTTTGGGCCTGATCTCTGGCGTAATCAAAAGGAGCGGTGGTTTTTCCTTGCACCGCTTCCATCACTCGGTAATAGTAGCGGAAATCTCCATCCGACAAAGTTCCTTCTCTTCTGGAGCTAACATTGTCTGAAGTAAGGGTTCCTTTGGGCAAAAAGGCGGATACTTCTTCCAAGGTGTACCATTTTTCGGCATCCAGTAAACTGAAAGTTGCCCATTGCTTGGCATAAGCAACGAGTTTAGATTCGTCGGCCGGGTTTCGGCTGTACCAAAGTTTGTTGATTTCGTTCTGCGGTGCCTGTTGCGAAAGCTTGAGCAATTTACACTTTAAAATAGTGCTCTGGAGCTGAAATTGGTCTTTGTTAATTTCGTAGTAAGCCCGCAATTCATCCTCAGAAACCGAACTATCCAGCTTTTCGGCGATGAGTTGTTCCTCAAAATTAAATCGAATCAGGCTGGCTCGATAACTCCGCACCAGGGCATCAATATCGAGTTCCTTCGGGATGTTTCGTTCCGCTTCATACATCATTAATTGCTCTCGCAACCAACGTTGCACATAGGCCGTAACCAGCAAAGCACTGTCAGTAGGTGCCGTACCTTCGGGCACAACTCCCTCTAATTCAGATAGATATAAATTGCGGTCGTAAACCCTGGCTAGTCGTTTGTCTTCCTTTTGCTCGTTTTGTTTTGGCCCACATTGCAGGAGCAACGCGCTGAAAAAGAGCAGAAAGACACCCGCCGAAGCCTTCGCAAAAGCAGGAAAATGCAGTTTTATCATGGTCAAAGTCCGCCAAAAGGCGGGCAAAGGTAGGCTAATTGACCATAAATTTTGGAAGTTGATTCTAAGCGCATGTTGGGGATTTAGGGTTTGGGCTGCCGGAGCGTATGTTGGGGATGTAGGATTTTGGCTAAGCATTCCCCATTCTGTGCTAAAGGTGGGCCATCACACCCGCTTGCAAGGAAAAGGTGTTGATTTTGGAGGTTTGGGGACCCAATCCGCCAGCAAGTGTTTGCCGATAACTTGGTTCCACAAATGCTACATATCGTTTGCCGATCAAATGCTCCAAACGCAAACCGATGTCTGCTGTGGCGTACACATTCTGGGTAAGACCTCCTTGCTCCAACAATCCCTTGCCATCCGGGAAGACTGCGGTCGGATTTGGCGTCGGATCCTGGTTGGGACTTGGGCTGGAAGGCGGAAAATGCACCGTTTTGTGCGCGTAATTTTTGGATGCAGCTAAGTGTGTCGTGATTCCAGCTACCGCATGTGCAGAGGATTTGCCAAATTTTGCAATCTCACGCATAGCTTTGACGGGAACGGAAACGATCTGCGCATCTACCTGATTGATGTAAAATAGGTGAATGCCGTTGAATGGGTCGTTTAGAAATTCAACATTATTGCGTTTTGGTTCGTAGCTTTTTACGCTGTAAGCCAAACCGCCCTCAAATCCCCACTTCCCTTTTCTGCGCCCCACAGCGACTCCACCTCCAAAATTGTTGCTACGGTCGGAATGGTCGGCTTCCGAGATTCGATTTTGGTCAAAACTTACATAAGAGGCTACGTACATGCCTTTTTTCGAAGAAATGGGAGTCTGCGGAACCAAATTTGGGAGTATAATTGCTGAGCCTGCAAAAAGCACGGATTTAGCGTTTTCATGGGGCAAACTGGTTGCGTCTATAAATTTCAAAATGCCCGTCTGGCTGTAAAATAAATTTGGATCTAGCAGGGATGTTGCACTGGACTGCATCGTCTGTGGCTGCAGCTTAACCATTCCGGCATATTGATTTTCTGCTTTTTTGGTCAAAGAATTGGTGATGGATTGTACATAAGAAACCACTTTTTCAGCCAGACTAAGAGAAGCCAGAGGGGCGGTATCTACGGATGTGTAGGAATCACCCGCAGGCGATTTTTTCAACATCGCTTTGCCAGAATCCGCAATAGGGCCTTGGGGCGCTTTGGGGGCCGGTTTTGGATTTGTGACGGATTCTACGACACCAAAAAATCCGTTCAAATTGAGTAACAACAACAGGAATATAGCTGCTTCGGCCAATTTTGTCATCCTGAGCCGCCGAACACGTGCAATGGAGTCCATTTTGCTGGTAAGTGCCGACCATGCGCTGGGGTCGTACGCCGGTTCAATCTGTTCAAGCGCGGGGCGAACAGCCTTGTCCACGGCATCAGGCGCGGGTAAGGCATCGAGACGGCTTTCAAGCGCAGCCCAAGTGCTGGGATCGTACGGCACCTCGAGATTTTCGAGGGTAGATTTGAGGGTCGAATCGAATTTTTGCAATGCCATTTTTTTGTGCTTTACCAACTTTAGGTTGGTATTGCTGGATAATTTTGTTCGGTATTGGTGATTTGGGAGAAAATCGTTTTGCTGTAATATACGCGGACAATTAACTGATTATCAGATGTTTGCCTTTATTTCAAATCAAATTCCATCCGTCGGGTCGCAAAGATGTCTTGCAATTTCAAACGAGCTTTCACCAAATTGCTCCTGGACGTGCTTTCTGTGATGTCCAAGGCCTCTCCAATCTCTTTGTGCGAATAACCTTCTACCACATAGAGGTTAAAAACAGCGCGGTAAGCAGGGGAAAGTTGTTGCACAGCGTCTAAAATCTCTCTTTCCGTCAGGTTGCTCAATACATCCGGCTCGTCGCTTGAGACCGTTTGCAGCGAGTCGAGGTCTTCCGTGCGGCGGCGGGTATTTCGGCGGTAGTAGTCAATGCAGGTATTCACCACGATGGTCCGAATCCAGGCAACCAACGAGGTGCCAGGTTTGTACCGGGCAATATTTTGAAAGACCTTGATAAAGGCTTCATGCAGGAGGTCAAGCGCCTCATCGCGCGAACCTGCATAACGAAGGCAAACGCCCATCATGCGGCCGAAATGTTCTTCATAAACCTGCTGTTGAGCCCAACGCTCCTGGCGTGTTAGGGCTTCTACGAAGTCGCGTTCAGCACGTTCCAAATTAAGGGCAATTTCCATGATGTTGATTCTCGTTGGATGGTGAGCAATGCTCGTCCGGCGCGCAGTTTTTCCTTTAACGGGAAACTCGCGCCAAACGCT
>CAZKBH010000031.1:28869-46419 GCA_964550795.1 uncultured Saprospiraceae bacterium | reverse complement strand
AAACGCTGCCTGGCATGGCGCAAAAGCTGGGCAAAGGGTTGGATGCGGATTACTTTGTCTAGTTCGCGAAATCATAGCCGCAGAGCGGCCTACCGCTGCATCCATGCTTGAATCCAACTTCTACCAAACGTTAGGCAGGTACGCGGCAAAATTGGCAAAGTATACAGAAGCCCCCAAAAAAATAAATTTGAAAATTTTTGTTTTAAACAAATCTCAGGATTTTGTAAAAACACCATTGAAAGTCAATTATTTAAAGAATATTCAAAAAAATATCTCTTTTTTTGTTTTAAAAAAGTGTCAAATTGTTTATTTAAAAACAAATTGTGTGTAATTTTGCTCGCCGAGAGATTGGTAAGGCGAGCAAAAATCGGAGGCTCGCGTAGCACTGATTCATCCACATTTAATTTAAACAATTCGCCATCATGGGAAAGAACAAATGGTACTTCGAGACCGAAAACAGCACCAAACAGACAGGAAGTACAGGCCAGAACACGGGGAACACGCGTTCTAAAAAGCCGAGTTTTATGCCCAGCACCTTTGTTTTGGAATCGCCGGAAAATATGCCTTTGCCCAAACTGCTGCGTTTGGTCTGGCTTCGGCTTCGGCGAAGTTGGGTGGCGCTCAGATTTCAGCTTCACCGCTGGTCGTTTGGGGTGTTTAAACGAAAAACAGCGCTGCAACTGGGGGTACTGGTGGGGGCCTCGGTCATACTTTTTGGCCCTGATGGGGAGTCCGGGATCTTGCGGAACAACGGGGTTCCAGCCGCTCAACTCGTCCATGAAACGACCCTCGAAGTGGCTAGTGAGGAAAAAAAGCCCAAAAAGATTCCGAAAAAAACGCCCACCAAACGGCCAAAAAACGAGGCAGCCCCCGTTGCCGCCGACGATATGTTCAAACAACAGGCGATAGATTACATCGGGCGGTACCACAAAATTGCCAGGGAAGAAATGGCCAAATTTGGAATTCCGGCCAGCATAAGCCTCGCTCAGGGACTGATTGAAAGTCGGGCGGGCACCAGCAAGCTCGCGGTGTCCAACAACAACCATTTTGGGATGAAGTGTTTTGCCAGAAATTGCAAAAAAGGGCACTGCTCCAACCACACGGACGATACCCACAAGGATTTTTTCCGAAAGTTTGCTTCTCCCTGGGAAAGTTGGCGTGCGCACAGTCAACTCCTGGCCTCTGGCCGATATACCAAACTGAAGCGGCATGGGCGCGACTATCGAGCCTGGGCGTATGGTTTGAAATCAGTCGGCTATGCCACAGATCGAACGTACGCGGAAAAATTAATTGGCATCATCGAACGCTATGATCTGCACCAATACGATCGCTAAGGTGTGCCACACTTAACCTTGCACATACACCACGGATTTTTCTTCAAAAAAGGATTCGCGGAAAAAATTTCGGATAGGAAATACTTCTGAATACTCCTTGCCTTTGCCGGGAAGTTCACGGATTTCAGCTTTTAAATCACCTCCTTTCAAAGCAATTAAACCATTTGGCAGCACATGAACATGACTTTTTTTCAGGAACTTTTGGGTCCAAACCAGCAGTTTGTCCAAAGTCGTGACGCCCCTCGAAAGCACAAAATCAAACTGTCCATTCATTTTGATTTCCTCTGCACGGCCATGAATGGCGGTTACGTTTTCCAGGCCAAGCGCATCTGCGACCTCCTGGACCACTCGAATTTTTTTGCCCGTTCCGTCCACGAGCACAAATTTCGATTCCGGGAAGAAGATGGCCAAGGGAATGCCGGGGAAACCGCCCCCTGTGCCTAGGTCGAGTATTTGGGAGCCGGGTTTAAATTGAATCACTTTGGCTATTGCCAGGGAATGCAGCACATGACGTTCAGTGAGGTTTTCAATGTCTTGACGGGAAACAACATTGATTTTTTCGTTCCACTCCCGGTACAGTGGCTCGAGGCTTTCAAACTGCGCGAGTTGTTCGGCACTCAGGTTCGGAAAATATTTTGCGATTAGTGGTTTCATTCAGCGAGGTCTTCGAGCATTTTTTCCGCTTGTTCGCGGCGTTCAGGTATTTCCGTGTTGGATCGGGCGCGTTCTACGGCCCGGCGTGCAATATCTTTTTCAGTGGGATCCATCGAGGCAATTTTGACATAAGCCAGGGCCATATACCAGTAGATTTCCTCACCGAAGCGATCCAAATCTTCGATTTTAGCAATGCATTCCAGAGTTAGGTCTGGTCTGTCGAGTTGTAAACCAAGGATGGCAATGTAAAAGAGCGCGTCCGACTGACAAACTGCAAGGGAATCGTTCATCAAGGTTGCCAGGGAAGCGGCGGCTTCTCGCCAGGCACCTTTTTTGTAATGTTCATCGGCTTCACTAAATGCAATCATGCACACCTCGGGCCGATTGACTGCGACTGAATCATTGGCATATCGGGCAGCCATATCCTCCAGGATGCTCGCGGGCGGATTGAAATTGTTTTCGTACACCTCATCGGGCGACTGATCTCGAGTAAACCAGGTAAAAGCAACAAAACCCAAGGTCAGCACCATCAGGGCAATAAATGCATAAAGAATGAACTTGTTTGGGCCTGAATTGGGAATTTGGCTGGAAGCAATTCTGCGTTCAACCGCCTCACATGCCGACCAGATTTTGTGAAAACCAGAATCCGTCAAAGAAACAACGGCCCACGCAGGTAAAGGGGATTCCCAGGTATTGGCTTGCTCGTTGAGTAGTTTTTTGTACCGGGCAACTGGTTCAAGGGGATATTGAAGGTTGGTGGGATCTGCATCTGGTGGCAAGGTATACAGCGCGTTTGCCAAACTCAAAATTGGCTTTTGGTCTTCCAGGGATAGCCGGGTGTATTGGCGTTTGGCCCGAATTTGCAGGCGCATTTCACGCATCTCCTCCGGGCTGGGCAGGGCGTGTATCACCGCCATTTCGGCGTCCTCCGGTACCGGTGCAGTGGGAGGTTCCTGCCCTTTTTCAATCAACCAATCCTGATATTGTGCTACGGCCAGGTTTTTAAGAAAAAAGTGAATTGGAGCCTCTTCCGGGTATTTTCCAGACTGGACCAAATGTGCGGTATGCAGCACAGCGACCCTGAAAAAAGTGCCGCCGTCGGCATAACTACCACCTGCAAACTCAACCGCACGGCTAACCGAATTTTGGAACTCGTTGTACAAAGCATCCACCATGACCGCATCCGCATCACGGAGGCCATTGAGGTACGTTTCGTTCGGGAAAATTGCGTTGGGTAGTTGCATATCGGGACAAAGGTCGGAAGGAATGTGGAATTTTAAGCTACAAACGTTTGACCTCTCCGAGGTTGTTCGGGATAGGTAGAAAACAGTCAACGCAATGTGGAAACGCTCCCCTCAAAATAATAGAATGGCTATGCTAGTTTTTGCCATTATTTTCTAATAACTTTGTTTAGACCCTCCAGGAGTTGCACAACTTTTAGGTCATTCCTGAACTTTTCAACCTCACCCAATGAACAACGCATGCAAGAAGCTTTTTTACATTTCCTCTGGCGAACCCGTCGCTTCGACGCACAAAATCTCCAGACAACCCAAGGCCAATCCATTGAAATTCAAAAGATTGGAGAACATAACACCCACGCGGGTCCCGATTTTTTCAACGCCCGGCTGCGCATCAACGATACTTTCTGGGCCGGCAATGTAGAGATGCACCTTCGCGCTTCTGAATGGCTCGCACACGGGCATAGCAGCGATCCCGCCTACGACAATGTGGTTTTGCACGTCGTTTTGGAGGAAGATCAGCCCATTTTCAGAACCAATGGCGAGCGGATACCCTGCCTGGAACTTCGCGGAAGAATCCCGCCCAAACTGCTCGAAAATTACCAGCGGCTTGAACAGGAGCAGGATTGGATTCCATGTCAAAAATTTTTCCAATCCGTCCCCGAAATTGTTCGACTCAACTGGATGGATCGTTTGGCGGTTGAACGACTGGAGACCAAAACGGCCAGTATTGAAGAGACCCTTCATGCCACCCAAAATCACTGGGAAGAAGCTTTTTATCGCCATTTAGCCCGGAATTTTGGCCTGAAAGTGAATTCTGAGCCCTTTGAAATTTTAGCGCGTTCCCTACCTATGCTGATTCTTGCCAAGCACAAATCCAGTTTGCTTCAAATAGAAGCCCTGCTATTCGGTCAGGCGGGGTTTTTGGAAACGGACTATAAGGATGAATGGCCCAATGAATTAGCACGGGAATATCGTCACCTGGCCCATAAATATGGTTTGGAACCCATGGCCATAAGCCAATGGAAATTCCTTCGGCTGCGCCCGGCCAATTTTCCAACCTTGCGCTTGGCACAGTTTGCAGCGCTGGTGCATCAATCTGCCAATTTGTTTTCTAAAATATTGGAAATCAATAGTGTGCGTGAAATCGAAAACCTTTTTGAGGTCCGAGCCAGTCCCTACTGGTTCAATCATTTTCAGTTCGATAAAGCATCTCAAAACAGGGAAAAAACACTGGGCCGCGATTTCATTCATCTGATTATCATCAACACGATTGTACCGTTCCTTTTTCATTACGGCAAAACGAAGGGGCTGCTGGAACCTCCCAAACGTGCGCTTGCACTGCTGGAAGCTTTGTCCCCTGAATCCAATGCTGCCTTGGAGGCCTGGTCCGCACTCGGCGCAAACGCCCGAAATGCGTTCCAATCTCAGGCCTTGATTCAATTAAAAACCCGTTATTGTGACGAGAAAAGGTGTTTGGAATGTGCCATTGGTGGTGCAATCCTGAAGTAAAACGGTTTAATAAATTGAATTATGCTTACTAGAAATTTGCTCGGTATATTACTGATTTTCAGCGGTTTATCGCTTTCTGCACAAACGTTTTTCTTTGGCGCAGATCTTTCCTACGTCAATGAAATGGAGGATTGTGGCGTCGTGTATAAAGAACAGGGCCAACCCAAAGATTTGTACCAGATTTTTGCAGATCACAACTGCAATCTTGTGCGGCTCAGGCTATGGCATACCCCTGCCTGGTACGATACCCTGAATGCCGGAAAACGATATGCTGATTTCCAGGATTTGCGCAAAAGCATCCAAAGAGCCAAAGCCAAAGGCATGAAAGTGCTGCTCGATTTCCACCTTTCTGACACCTGGGCCGACCCAAACCGGCAGCTGGTTCCGGTGGCCTGGGAGGGCGTAGTGGACAATCTGCCAGTACTCAAAGACTCGCTTTACAACTATATTTCCAGCACTTTACTCGCCCTGAATTCGGAAGGATTACTACCCGAAATGGTGCAAATTGGCAACGAAACCAATCGGGGGATTATGCTTTCGCCTGCCGTGGACGCTGCTGGCTGGAGTCTGGATTGGGATCGAAACAGCCAGCTATTCAAACGAGCCATTGAGGCAGTTCGAGCAGTCGAAAATACCACGGGGAAAACAATTCAAGTTGCGCTGCACATCGCGGGTCCAGCGGATGCCTGGTGGCTGATGGAAGGATTCTGGAACAATGGCGTGACGGATTTTGACATCATCGGGCTTTCCTACTATTGGGCCTGGCACCAGCCGACCACCATTGAGGACGCAGGGAATGTGGTGACCGAACTTCGGCAAAATTATCCCGGGAAATCGGTCATGATTTTTGAAACCGGATACATCTGGACCAATCAGTGGAACGATAACGCGTCGAATATCATCACCGATGTTCACCCGGATTACGCTCCCGCTAGTCCCATGAACCAGCGTAAATGGTTGATAGACATGACGCAGGAAGTCATCCATCGCGGCGCAACGGGCGTTTTGTATTGGGAGCCAGCCTGGCAGTCGTCTGCATGCTGGACACCTTGGGGACAGGGTTCGCATCAGGAACATGCGACCTATTTTGATTTTCAAAACAACCTGCTAACGGATGGTGGCATTGATTTTATGACCCACCCCTACGAAAATCTGGTGTCGGCAAAGGAGCCTGCAGCATTTTCGAGCTTCAAAGTGTGGCCGGATAGTGGTCATCGAAACTTAACACTCCGGCTGGAAGGATTTTTGACCGGAGCATCCCTGAAAATCAATTTATTGGACAATAAGGGGAGCGTGGTCGCTACGCAAACTTGGGAAAAGTTAGCTGATTCGGACGTGCAGTTTCCGATACCCCCACTTCCCCCCGGGCTGTATTATTGCGCAATTTATGAAAATGGGCAATTTAAAGCAGCCCGGGGAGTGGCCTTGGGTAAGTGATTATTGGAGCGTGTTATTTGTCGTCGCCAAAAAAGGAGATGATTTTATCAGCCAGTTCCATACCAATGTAGGCCTGCGCTTCCACGGTACTTGCTCCGATGTGTGGGCTGCAAGAAACTTTGGGATGACGAAGCAGTGCTTCGAGCGGCGTTGGTTCGTTTTCAAAAACATCCAGCCCTGCACCACCGATTTTTCCAGAGTTCAATGCGTTTAACAAGGCTGTTTCATCAATCACTCCACCGCGGGCAGTATTGATGAGAATGGCGCCGGTTTTTAATTTTTCGAGTTCAGCGGCACCCAAAAGTGGTTTCCCGATTCCCGGAATGTGGAAACTGAGGACATCCGCATCGCGCAAAACCTTTTCGAGGGATTCAGTGGAAATGGTCAGGCTGAGTTTTAGGTCTTGTTGGTCGCCGAGTTGAATGCCAATTTCTGCCTCATTTACAAAGGGATCATGCGCCCGGACGCGCATTCCAAGACCCAGCGCTATTTTGGCCAGTTCTTGTCCGATCCGCCCGAATCCCACGATTCCCAGGGTTTTTCCTTTAATTTGGAAGCCTGATTCAGCGTCTTTTTTCAATTTTTTGAAATCTCCACCAGCGGCCAACTCTCGGTTGCTGCGCTGAAGCATTCGGGCAAGCGTGAAAAGATGCGCAGTGGCTAGTTCGGCCACCGCACGCGAAGATGCCTGTGGGGTGTTGAACACCTGAATGCCCTTGCTTTGAGCGTATTCCACGTCAATATTGTCCAGCCCAACCCCGCCACGCGCGATGATTTTGAGTTTTTTACCCGCATCAATCACGGCTTTGTTCACCTTGGTTGCACTGCGAACGATGAGCACATCGTAGTCGGCAATCCCAGCAGGAAGTTCATCTTGTGGAATTTTATCTTCACTTACCAGGTAGGATGCCTCCTCTAACAAAAGGAGTCCGTCGGGGTGGATGCCATCGTTGGCGAGAATTTTAATCATGATTTTTAAACCGCGGAGGTCTTTGATCTTGAGAAAGGTGCTTAAAAAAGTGAATTCTCAGGATTGTGAATGAAAAGACGTTGTCAATGGAAACTCAAAGGTAGGCAAGCAATTCGCGAATCAGCAACCGCATCTTGGGTTCTGCGCTTTCGGCGGTCGCAATTACATCTTCTACGGTAGTTACTCGGATGGCTGCGCGCGGATAAGAGACGTTGCTGATGAGCGATATCATCAAAACCGGCAGGCCCATGTGCCGCGCTACCAGCACTTCCGGAATGGACGACATGCCCGTGCAGTCGCTGCCGAGGTTGCGAAGCATGGTATATTCGGCGGGGGTTTCCAGATTGGGGCCTGACATCGCGGAGTACACGCCCTCAAAGGCTCGGATGTCGTGGTCTTTGGCTACCTGCAGGGCTTTTTGGCGAAGGCCCTCGTCGTAGGTGTGCAGCATGTCTGGGAAGCGGGGGCCAAGTCGTTCGTCGTTGGGACCACGCAGCGGATTTTCGGGCAATAAATTGATATGATCGTGCACAATGACGAGGTCTCCGGCACGGAAGTGTGGGTTAATTCCTCCTGATACATTGGTAATGATAATGCGTTCAATACCAAGCGATTGCAAGACACGAATGGGGAAGGTTACTTGTTCCATGGTCCAGCCTTCGTACCAGTGGAAGCGCCCGGCCATGACGACCACGGGGTGTTTGCCCAAGCGGCCAAAAATCAGCTTACCCTTGTGACTTTGCACGGTGCTTTTGGCAAAGTGGGGAATGTCGGGGTAGTCAATTTCGATTTTCACCTCTAAGTCGTCGGTCAGATTGCCGAGTCCTGTGCCCAGCACAATCCCGGTGTGGGGTTCAAAATCGGTCCGGCTGCGGAGGTAGGCCAGGGCTTCCTGAATTTGATCGTACAGTGGCATGTCCATATTTGAAATCATAGGCCACAAAGTTCGGAATCTGCGATTAGAAACAGGTGAAGAACCTGATAAAATAACCGCGTAGCGGTGCCATTTTGGTATAAAAAAAGAGCCGAGACATTGCTGCCCCGGCTCCATGAAAACACCTAAAACCCTATTAACTAACCTTATGAAAACTCATTTTGATTTCGGATAAGATGGGGAACGTCTAAAATTTAGGCAAAAACCTTAAAAATTACGCTCCACAATCCTGTAATCCGTGTCTTAGCCAACCTGAATTGCTTTTGTCACTGGTTTGGCTTCTTCTTTTTTAGGAAGTTCGATATTCAGAACTCCATTTTCATAAACAGCCGAAATTGAATCTTGGTTCACTGAATTCGGCAATTTAAAAGAACGTTTGAACGATTCGTACCGAAACTCGCGGCGGAGGAAACGACTTTTTTCGCTGGGCGCCTCTTCGGTCTTTTCTTCGCGTTGGCCTGTTACGACCAAGTGTCCGTTTTCGACGTTCAGGGCAAATTGTTGTTTTGAGAAACCCGGTGCTGCCACTTCAAGTTTGAAGGCTTGGTCTGTTTCGGTCACATTTACAGCTGGTTGGCTGTGTTGTGTGTCGTTGCCAACGAACTCTCCGAGGCCGCGGTTAAGGAACTCATCAAAAAAACCATTGGAGAAAAATTTGGTTGCGGGGAACGGCTGAACTTTTACAATGTTTGTCATTTTTTACACAATTTTGATAATGAAGGTTGAGTGAGTGGGTCGGCTGAAATCTTGTTTTTGATTCCGTTGCCGACGATATCCCTTGTTCAATCTCCGTACCATCTGCACAAAACGCATGTTTTGGCGATTTTTAGGAAATAATAAATGACAAAATGGCGGGTTGGATTGGAATTGAATGCCAAAATGACGGATTAGTGAGGCGGTGACTTGAAGTCACCGCCTCACTTGCCATTGCAATTGCCCGGAACAGCGTTCCGGGATACTCACACGCCCCTCAACTTCTCGTTCCCTGCATGCCGGGCGGCATCGCGCTTGGTTTTTTTGTCCAGATTTTTTTGGAGGGCATCGGTAAGGTCAACGCCAGTTTGGTTGGCGAGACAAATGAGGACAAACAATACATCCGCCATTTCATCGGCGAGTTGAGCCGGGGCATCGGCAGCATCCGCTGGATTTTTGAAGGATTGCTCGCCGTGGATGCGGGCCATGAGTCGCGCCACTTCGCCCACTTCTTCCATGAGCAGGGCGGTGTTGGTGAGTTCGGAATAGTAGCGAACGCCAATGGTGTTAATCCATTGATCCACCGTGTGTTGGGCCTCTTGGATAGTCATGATAACTGTAGTTAGGAATTATGGTCGCACATTCGAGCATTCTAGCTAAGCTCGGGTTGTCATCCTGACGGGACCTGTCCGCATCAAGTGCGCTTTGCCCGAGTGTTTGCCAGCTTACTACTGGACATTTGCTAAAATTGAGACCCATAAGGTTTTTGGAAACCTTATAAATCTGGTAGCAAATTAGCCAACGATCAATCTAAAAAGTGCAAACACTCGGGCAAAGCGCCTTGGTGCGAACAGGTCCCGTCAGGATGACAACCCAGAAATGCATGAAAAACATTCCAATAATCAGGCCGCAGGTGCTTGTCCACCGCCACTTTTTCCGCCGCCGCCACTATTGCTATTTTTGTTATGCCCACCTCCGTGCCGCTGACCGCCGTGGGAAGGCGACTTTTGCCCACCTTCTTTGCGTTGTCCATCGCCGCCACTTCTGCGGGGAGGATTTGATCGGCCGCCACTGCCTTGGCGCTGGGCGTGGCGTTGTTCGGGTTCTTCCGCGAGCCCGGGCGGGAGCGGGAGTTTGGGAACTTCCTTGCCAATCAGTTTTTCAATACGCTTGAGGCGTGGCAGATCCATGTGATTGATGAGCGTAAGGGCCGTGCCTTTACGCGCTGCGCGTGCCGTCCGACCAATTCGGTGCACATAATCTTCGGCGTCGCGGGGGGCTTCAAAGTTTATGACGAGGTCAATCCCGTCAATATCAATGCCCCGGCTCAGGACGTCGGTGGCAACGAGGATGTCAATTTTGGAGTTGCGGTAGGCGAGCATCACTTGTTCGCGTTCGTTCTGTTCGAGGTCGCTGCTGATACGTTCAACATTGAGGCTGCGACTTTTGAGTTTTTTGTACAACTCGTTGACAGCCAGTTTACTGGAACAAAAAATGAGCGTCCGCTGACCAGTTCGGTCTTTCACAATTTCGGCGATGAGCGGGATTTTCTGCCGGTCGCCTACGAGGTAAACCCCCTGCGTAACCCCTTCTGCTGGCTTCGAGAGCGCAACACTGATGGTAACGGGATTTTGGAGCATTGTTTTCGCCAATTTCATAATCCCATGGGGCATGGTGGCAGAAAAAAGCAGTCCCTGGCGGTTCGGATTGAGGGTTTCGATGATTTTTGTAAGATCGGGCATAAAACCCATATCAAGCATACGATCGGCCTCATCCAGTACCAGAAAGCGCAACCGGGAGAAGTCCACGTAGCCAAGACTCATGTGGGAAAGCAATCGGCCTGGGGTAGCAATCACGATATCGGCACCCCTTTGAAGCGCGTCGCGGCCCTGGGCAAAATCCTTGCCGCCGCCGCCGCCGTAAATGGCCACCGAAGAAATGCCCGCGAAGTAAGAGTAAGCCTCAATGGCCTGGTCAATCTGCATGGCCAACTCCCGGGTAGGTACAATAATCAGTGCCTGAGTGTAATCTGCCTCGCCTGATTCCATAATCATGTGCATAATCGGGAGCACGAAAGCAGCTGTTTTGCCCGTGCCCGTTTGCGCGGTGCCTATGACGTCCTTCCCTTCCAGAATGAGGGGAATGGCCTTTTCTTGAATGGGCGTGGCAGTTTTAAAATTGAGGGCCTCAATGCCATCGAGCACGTCGGGGTGGAGGCCAAATTCTGAAAAATCCAATGGGTGGAATGCTAAAAAGTGATGTTAGACTATGATTCAGGTGAATTTAATGGTTTGGGTGGCATAAATCCCTGAATCAAAAAAAGCCAATAAAGCACAAAGGTCGTGAAAAATAGGCAATATAGCGCATGTTGGGAAGGTACAAATACCATTATCTTTGCAAATCCGAATTCACATTCCGAATTTGCAAAGATATGATCGCCCGTCAAGCTTTTGATAAAGTAAAGGAACTGTCCAATCAGTTTAAATCCGTAGCCATTTTAGGGCCTCGGCAAAGTGGAAAGACCACTTTGGCCCGAGCCGCTTTCCCAGATAAACCCTATGTTTCCCTTGAAAATCCCGACACCCGTAACTTTGCTTTGGAGGATCCCAAAGGCTTTTTGAATCAATTTCCCGATGGGGCGATCCTTGACGAAATCCAGCGTACCCCAGAAATTCTCTCTTATCTTCAGCAGATTCTGGACGAAGACCCGCGTCGGGGCAAATTTGTCCTTACTGGTTCCAATAATTTTTTACTGATACAAAGTCTTACCCAGTCCTTGGCCGGGCGGGTGGCTTACCTTGATTTATTGCCTTTGTCACTGGCTGAGTTGAAGCCGCTTGAAAACGCGTTGACGGATGTAGATACCTGCATTTTTAAAGGGGGGTATCCGGCACTTTGGGCAGAGGGTATCGCAGCTACCAACTGGTTTCCAGCTTATCTCCGCACGTATGTTGAGCGCGATGTCCGCATAATTCGTAATCTCGAAAACCTCGCAGCATTTGAAAAAACAATTTCCCTCTGCGCAGGCCGGGTCGGGCAGCTGCTCAACCGACAAAATATAGCGCTCGAAGCGGGGGTGTCTGACAAGACAGTGGAATCCTGGTTGGGCATCTTGCAGGCTAGTTATATCGTGTTTTTGTTGCCACCCTGGTTCCAGAATTTTAATAAACGTATTGTAAAATCACCCAAACTGTACTTTTACGACACTGGGCTTGCTTGTTACTTGCTTGGGATTCGCAAAGCGGAAGATTTACGGCTGCATCCATTTAGGGGAGCACTTTTTGAGAACCTGATGGTTGTAGAGATGCTCAAAGCGCGGTTCAATCAGGGCGAACGCTCCAATCTTTTTCATTGGCGGGATAGCGCAGGGAATGAGGTGGACGTATTGGTGGATAGGGGGACTACCCAACATGCGGTGGAAATGAAATCTAGTCAGACCATTTCTGCCAGCTTTTTTAAAGGCATCAATTATTGGGAAAATTTAAGCCAACAACAAGGCGGCACGGTCATTTACGGAGGGGAAGAAATTCAAATCCGTAGTAATGGCCTTCAGGTTGTTCCATGGAAGGAAGCTGGGACGGTAGGTTTATTCTAACAATTTTACTTCAAATCCCACTTACTCGTCTTAAAAAACCGCAGCAACAAATAAACTAACAAGCCCGCCGGGCCGGTCAACATCGTCAGTAAAAGACTGGGAATCACGAAGATGTGGCCTATTCTCAATTGCCGGGCATCATGTGTTTGCCAGGTGCCCACCAAAAGGCAAAAAGAAAGGTAATTCAGCCAACCCGTGAGCAACATCTCTTTGCTGCGGAACAGGTTTTTAAATCCTTCCAGGGAAAAGAAATGCCCACCTTCTCCCGGGCTGGTCAGAAATTGAAACGTAAAAACTGCCGCGGCTATCAACAACACTGCTGCTGCGCCAAACGCAATCGGTTCCGTGAATCGCCAGTTGGGCGCAGCAATCAAGAGCAGCCAGGGTAGGAAAATGAGGATGCTAGCGTACCAGTAGAAGGAATCGGGACTCATCGAATGTGGTCAATGTGTTTTAAATGTGGTCAATGGGGGAATGTGGTCAATGTGTTTTTAATGTGGTCAATGTGATTAGCTGCGAACAATCTTGAGGGAGAGGTCAAGTGGTTGGGCGGAATGGGTGAGTGCTCCGGTAGAAACAAAATTGACTCCGGATTGGGCGTATTTGCGGATATTGAACAGGGTAACACCGCCAGAAGCCTCTGTTTCGTATCGGTCGCCTACAATCGCCACGGCTTCGTGGAGGATCGGTATCTCAAAGTTATCGAACATAATGCGGGTGATACCGCCTATTTCGATGACTTCCTCGAGTTCCACCAGATTGCGCACTTCGACGGTGATATTCAGGTCAAGTCCTTTTTCTTTTTTGTAGGCATGGGCGCGTTCGATGGCATTGCGCATTCCGCCCGCGGCGTCCACGTGGTTGTCTTTGATCATGATCCAATCGTAGAGGCCCCAGCGGTAATTTTCGCAGCCGCCAATTTTGACCGCCCATTTTTCCAACATCCGGATGAGCGGGGTGGTCTTGCGGGTATCCAGCACTTTTACGGGCAGGTCGCCGACTTCAAAAGCGAATCGGCTGCTGAGGGTGGCAATGCCGCTCATGCGTTGCATGGAATTCAGGATCAATCGCTCGCCTTGCAAAATCGCCCGGGTATTGGCTTCAACTTCAAAAGCCGTTTGGCCATACAACACATCCGTGCCATCTGTCTTGTGCACGACAACCTTGGAACTGGGATCCAAATGTTGGAAAATATGTTGGGCGAGTTCAACCCCCGCCAGGACACCATAATCCTTGATTTTCAACACTGCATGGCTGCGACTATCCGCCGGAATCGTGGCGAGTGAAGTGTGGTCGCCTTCTCGCACATCCTCGTAAAGGCCCGCTACGATAAAGTCATGAAGTATTTGGTCGGTGATTTGCGCTGGTCTCATACTTAGGTATCGGTTAACGATGAAGTTTTATGGTTGAAATACGAATTGCAGTTGTTTTGCTGAATTTCGCAATTACAAGGTTGATTTACAATTTCCACTTGATGTTGCAACCGCCGGAAGCTCGTTGCTCGGATTGGGCGGGCAAACCCTCCAAAACTGCGTCCAATGCAGCGCGGAGGTCTTCGCCCGTGGATGGGATGGGGTTTCTTTTGGGGCGACTGGGATCAAGTTGGCCGCGGTAAACGAGTTTCAGTGCCTGGTCGAAGACGTAAAAATCCGGGGTGCAAGCTGCGTCGTATGCCCGGGCCACTTCTTGCGTCTCGTCGTAAAGGTAGGCAAAATCGTAACCAACTGCCTCGGCATGGGCCGGCATCAGGTCAGGACCATCTTCCGGATGCGTTTCGGCATCGTTGCTGTTGATGCCTACGAAGGCAACGCCTTTTGCCTTGTATTCCGCTACTATCCGCACAATTTCGGGGTTTACATACAAAACATAAGGGCAGTGATTGCACAAAAACATGATGACTGTGGCTTTTGCGCCTGCAGCTACATTTTGCAGGTCCACGCTTTTTCCCGTTGCTGGATTGAGCAATTGAAAATCCGGCGCAGTGGTGCCCAGGGGGATCATGTTTGATTCAGTGTAAGCCATTTTTTAGTGGGGAGGTGTTTAACTTTTGAAGAATTGAAGGTAGGCGAGCAAGGGTTTTAGTGTGGTATGTTTTAGATCGAAAACTTTAGAACCTATTTGCTTAATCACCTCACTTTGTTTGACCTCAAAATCGCTTAAGATCGCTTTGCCTTCCTTACCTAAATCTTCTTTTGCTTTAGCTCGGAGGAAGTTGCCCAGCCAGATTTTACCATAGTTGCCAGGTGAAACGGACAATTTACTTTTGCTTTCGGGTTGGTTAACGCAATCCCGCCAAAGTTCGAGGCAATCTGCGTAGGCTACTTTTTTATCAGGGTCTTTTCTGATTTCAAGTAGGAGGGTATCTAAGTTGCCAGCGCCAGAGCTGTCTTTGTTGAAAAAGCAGGTCGCTTGTAGGGAATTATCAACTTTGACAAATTCTGATTCTTTGGAAAACAAGGTTGGGCTAGTACCAAATGCAGATCCAAACGCATCGTTGACTAGCGCTAGATTTTGTTTAAAATCCCATCGAGGTGGGTAGTCAAAATCAAGTATGATACCGATCTTATCAATATTTGGATATTTCTTCGCCAACTCCCTTTTGAAAGATTTAAGTTTGGGGCCAAGAGCTTCTTTCCCTCTTCTTTCTTGGCCTAATTCATCCTCAAATTTGTGCAAGTGCTCCACAATCACATCCAATTCAGCATTGATGCCTAACTCTTGGAGGAGTATGGCAAAAAAAGCCTTATCGTTTTGACTTTCAACGATCAAGATGCTTTTGGTGGACTGGGGTGTTATCATTCCTCTCCGCGGTAAGGGTTATTGTTTTGTATGTCGAAGGCTAACGTTTCCATGTCAACAGAGTCTCCAACAATTTCTCCTGTTCGTTGGCTTCTATACATCTCAATGAAACGCACTTTGTCTTCTTGTTTATTGGCGACGGCAGCAGCCTGAAATGCTCCAATCATTTCTGCACTGTGCGAAGTGGCAAAGATTTGCACATCCTTGACCACAGCCAATTTGATAAGCATTTGCCAGAATTCCTGTTGGTTGGTGTGATGGATGCCGTTCTCTATTTCGTCAATTAGTAAAATGCAGTTTGGGTTATTTGAAACGCGGAGGATAAGGTCGGCGATTTTGTTTAGGGCATCGCCAAAGAAGTTAAGTGCTTGTGGAGGTTCATCTTTACGAAAAATGTAAATACGAGACGAGCCTATATTTAATGATTCTATCTTCTCAATGGAATCATCTATAATTTGAAAGGCCTCCAAGATAGCAGCATCGGTATTCCTTAATTTTGATCTATCAAAGTCTCTAGATATCTCCCAAGAAGATTTTTTATATCCTGTTGGAACAAAAAAAGTTTTTTTCATTGGACGATAACTGCGAGCTTCTTTACTTACAGTATTTGGAAGCCTTATAGATAATCTAACAGAACTTCGAAAATCTTGGTCGGACCGTTCATATTTAATCGAATCTTTAAAGGACTTTAAGCCAATGGATTCAATGTTTAAAATTGAATACTCAATCCCCAACGTACTACTACTATCAGTTATCTTTTCTAATTCAAGAACACCTTGATTCTCTTGTTCAGAAAGTTCTGATTTGAGCCCCTCTGTATTTGAAAGTGAAACTTGAAGGGAGTTGCCATCTAGAAAGACAGCAGATAATTTTACTATTTCACTCTTGTTTTGTCTGTAAAAAAAATTTGACCACGCTAATTCAGGGGATTCAATAAAAGTTAAGGTACTCTCTCCTCGCATTTTTTCTAAGAATGCTATGCTTTCAGAAGTTGGTATATTTGCCAATAGCAATGCCTCCAGCAGAGCAGTCTTCCCCGCATTATTTTTCCCTCCAATCAGGTTCACCTGACCAAAGTTCTCAAAATGCGAGTGCCGAAAGCACCGAAAATTTTCAATTTCAATAGATTTTAAGATCATATTGGGGCAAAATTAAGGTTTTCCCGCTTCTACTATTTTAATTCCCAATTCCTCCAATTGTTTCAACTTAATTCCATCTGGCGCATCAATCATCATATCTCTTCCCTGGTTGTTTTTCGGGAAAGCAATGAAGTCGCGGATGGAGTTTGCGCCGTTCATCACCGCATTGAGGCGGTCAAAACCAAACGCGATGCCGCCGTGTGGGGGTGCGCCGTATTCGAAGGCACCGAGCAGGAATCCAAACTGGGCTTCGGCTTCCTCGGGACTGAACCCAAGAAGTTTGAAGTTCCGGGCTTGCAAATCGCGGTCGTGGATACGGATGGAGCCGCCGCCGATTTCTACGCCATTGATGACCAGGTCGTAGGCATCGGCGCGCATGGATTTGAGCGTGTTGCGGTCGTCGCTTTCCATTTTGACAATATCGTCAGGCTTGGGCGATGTGAAAGGGTGGTGCATCGCGAAAAAGCGATTTTCGTCTTCGTCCCATTCGAGCAGCGGGAAATCCAGCACCCAAAGTGGTTTAAAATCGTCGCCTTTGCGCAGACCGAGTCGGTTGCCTAATTCGAGCCGTAGTTCGGAGAGCTGTTTGCGGGTTTTTTCGTCCTCGCCGCAGAGCAGGAAGAGCATGTCGCCTGGTTTTGCCCCACATTTTTCAGCCCAAACTTTCAGATCGTCGGCGCTATAAAATTTGTCCACGCTCGATTTTGGCGTGCCATCGGCCTCAATTCTGACATAAACCAGGCCTTTTGCGCCGATTTGTGGGCGTTTGACCCATTCCGTCAGTTCGTCAATTTGTTTGCGCGAGTATTCGGCGCAGCCAGGGGCACAAATGGCCAAGACTGTTTCTGCACCGTCAAAAACAGGAAAACCGGCGGGCACGAGATTCACCCCACTTCCAAATTCCGAATCCGCAGGCGACTTAAAATCCACAAATTCCATCCCAAAACGCAGGTCGGGCTTGTCTGAACCAAAACGGCGCATCGCCTCGTCGTAGGTCATGCGGGGGAAATCGCCGAGGGTGAGTCCGAGGGTTTGCTGGAACAAATATTGAGTCAAACCCTCAAACGTGTTGAGAATATCTTCCTGATGCACGAACGACATTTCGCAGTCAATCTGCGTGAATTCCGGCTGGCGGTCGGCGCGTAAATCCTCGTCGCGGAAACATTTGACGATCTGGAAATATTTGTCAAAACCCGCCACCATCAGAATCTGCTTGAAGGTTTGTGGGCTTTGTGGCAGGGCGTA
>CAZKBH010000031.1:23675-28859 GCA_964550795.1 uncultured Saprospiraceae bacterium | reverse complement strand
CACGAGCGCCTTCCGGGGTAGATTTGATCAGGTTCGGCGTTTCTACTTCGATAAAACCTTCGCCAGCCAGATATTTCCGGGTTTCTACTGCGAGATTGGAGCGAAAAATCAGGTTTTTCTGCACCGCGTTGCGCCGCAGATCGAGGTAACGGTATTTCATCCGGAGGTCGTCACCGCCGTCGGTATCGTCCTGAATGGTGAAGGGGGGCGTTTTGGAGGCGTTGAGAATTTTCAACTCCGTCACTTTGATTTCAATCTCGCCCGTCGGGATTTTGGTCGTCTTGGAAGCGCGTTCGATGACCGTTCCAGTAGCCTGCAACACGAACTCACGCCCAACCGAGCGGGCAGTTTCAAACAATTCTTTGGCCGTATAATTTTCGTCGAGCACCAATTGCGTGATGCCGTAGCGGTCGCGCAAATCAATCCAAAGCAAGGCGCCTTTGTCGCGTACGATGGCTGCCCAGCCGCTGAGGGTTACATCCTTTTTAGGAATGATGAATGATGAGTGATGAGTGATGAATGCCGTTATGGATGGGATTCATCGCTAGGACTTGGTTTTTTGGGTTGTAAAATAAACCGTGTTGACCAGGTTTTTCAAAATTGAGGCGCAAAAGTAGTGGATAAAGTGGAGAAATAGGGCGGGATTTGAATAGGTTCATTCGTGGAAGAATCTGTGACTTAAAGACCGAGAATCAGAGCAATGCTTACCACTGACTACCCCAATAGAGCGTCACGCAAGCGCTGTAAAAGTGTAGGCGATCGCTGAAACTGTTCCTGTATTTCGGCAATTTTCAGGTCAAAGACAGCCTTGGTGTTGCAATAATCAGCCAAATCGCGTAAGTCTTTTAGATCGTTGATGGCATGTTGGTAGCCCGATGCTGTTTTTTTTAAGAGGTTAGTCCACACGGCATCCCAGATTGCAGATTCGCGTTTACGCATGGATTCCAGTTCAAGACGACGTTTTTCTGCGGCCTCCAGTTTTTCTCGTTCGGTTCGGTCAGCCGCGACAACTACTTTGGCTTGGAGCAAATCTTGGATACTTCGGGTAGGACCAGCAGCTGTGGCAGGTGCGATTTCCATGATCTCGTGCAAACGTTTCAACAGTTCGATTCGATGAAGTGGCTCGTTGTGTAGGAGTCGTATAAGATAATCGTTCTTTTCCGTCAAGGGGAGTCTATCCAGTGCTTGTTCGAGTTTTTCGAGGGGCACTTCGGTCGCCTCGGGGCTTTTTTGCGCAGCTGCTTTGCGTAAATCGTCGGAAATATTCCAGAAATCCATGAACTCCCGAAGCGCTGGGTAGTCCTTTTTCAATCCCACCGGGACGGGTGGCTCGAAGAGTTTTATGGTGCCTTCGTCCTCTTCTTCTTCTTCTTCTTCTAGTCCTTCCATGATTTCAAGATATTGGGTCGCAAAATTTACCCAAGCGAGATAAAGACAGGCGTAATTTCCATTCACAATATCCGTCCAAAGTAAGGCCAGACCTGATAAAATGCCTTCCCCATCAACCCAATTGTCAAAACCTTCCTCCAGATTTTCGTCTATGTCCACGACCACAAATCCATCCTTCTTGTAAATGAGCAGGCTGTGTTCGTAATCGTCGGCATTTTCCCAAGCATAGGCTTTCATTGCCTTAAAATCCACTGTTTTTTCCGGGAAGCGAAACATTAGACGCCGACAACCGTAACTGGCGACGTACAGCATCATGTCAAAATGGCTAAGCAGACAAGTCTCCGGGTTATGTTTAAAATCACCGTAATTGTACGTAAAACTGGCACTGTTGGAAGTGACTACAGCACGACTCGACCAAGTACCGACGGTCTGCTGCTCGTCGCGGCTGAGGCTGCGGTGGATGGTTGTGAACTCGTAGTATTGATATTCAGCCATGAGATGATTTAAATAATTGGCGCAATGCATAAACTATTCCAAAATCAGGGGGGAAGGTAAGATTTAAAACATTTTTATGGGGTGTGAGATTTTTTGTTTTAAATTGTTTTGTTAATTTTTTGGGTCTCAGTATCTTTACAGGCGCTTATTGATCATTCTCTCATTTCTCATGAATGCCCACGAACGATACTTTGCACGAATCCTTTTTAGAAATAAAGTCCTTGAATCTAAGGGTATGGAATTTCAACGCTTTTTTGTGGAAGTGATGAGCTGTGCAATGCCTAACTTCCGAAGCCCTAAACCGCATGGCAAGGAAGGAGACTGGAAATGTGATGGGTACGAAAGTAAAACAGGGCAATTTTATCAGGTATATGCGCCCGAAAAGCCGACGGAAAAGGTAACAGAGGCGGTAGCAAAATTAGAAAATGCAATGAATGGGTTGTTGGAAAAATGGAATGAGTTTATGACCGTAAAGGAATACTTTTTCGTGTTGAATGACGAATTCAGAGGTGCTTATCCTGAAATGGAAAAGCGGATGAGCATTTTGAGTGAAAAACATGGTATCCCATGTTCTCTCTTTTTGTCTAAAGATCTCTATTCCGTTTTTGAAGGTTTAGATAACGATTCAAAAGCCTATTGCCTTCAATGTCCAATTCCTGAAAATGTTAGTAACAACACGGTAATCAGTTTTGACGCATTGAATGAAGTGGTAAAACATATTGTTGCTTTGCCTTACGAAGCCATCAAACCTGGAAAAATAGTCTTGAACCCAGAATTTCTCAAAAAAATTGAATTCAATGCCTTGAGCCAACCCGTTGCCGACCTGTTGAAACGAGGCGCGTATCAGATAGGGGCATTGAATCATTATTTTGAACTTGAGCAAGATTTAAAAGTAATTTTGCAGCAGAGATTTGCAGCTTTTTACGAAGAAGGTAAGCAGAAAAACGCCGTTGTTATTCCTGAACAAAGTGACGAGCTGTTTTTCTACATTTTTGAAAAGGCTTGTCCCGACCAACCGAAGAAGTATTTTGGCGACTCAGTAGAGGTATTAATGTCCTACTACTTTGAGTGTTGCGATATCTTTGAACCGCCCAGAACCACACTTTTTGACTGAACATGATTTTGCCTAATAAACATATTACCGTTTCACAATCGCTATGGGGCTTGGCAGCTTTTCTGCTAACGTATTTGGATGCACCAAAGACGGTGGATGAGCTTTGGACAAAATACGAAAAAATAAACGATACCCAGCAGTTCCCTGCCAGACACTCTTTTGAACGTGTAGTGCTGGCACTTGACTTCTTATACCTGATTGATGCTATTGATGTAACCTACGAAGGAAAAATTAAACGATGCGCCTGATTGAATTATCTGCAAATCAAGAATCATTTAATACGATCTCGTTCAATCGGACGGGACTGTCTCTTATTTTGGCCTCGCAAAAAGTGGCTGATGCTCAGAAAACCTATAATAGTACTGGCAAATCGCTTTCTATTGTCTTGACGCACTTTTGTTTGGGCTCAAGTTCGATAAAGCAATTGGAAAAGCACCTGCCGGGCTGGGAATTCACCCTCACATTTGAAATAAACGGCGTGGAATATATTAGCCGCCGGTCCACAGATAATCAAAATCAGATTTTCCTTAACGATATCAAGTATCGACTTGTTGACTTTAATGCCTTTTTGTTTGACTTGCTTTTTGAGCCGGTAAATGATATAGATTCCATCACTTTTCGCTCGCTGATTTCACGATTTATACGACCAGGGAGGGGGAGTTACAAAGACGCAACCACATTTATTGATAAACAGAAGCCTTACGCTGAGCTTCTGAATAACACCTACCTGCTGGGGCTAGATTCTAAATTTGTTTTTGAAAAGTACAAACTGAAAAAAGATCTTGAGGAGGCAGAATCTTTCAATAAGCAGTTTGTTAAAAAGCCCGAATTTCAAAAACTTGTGTCTGATTCAGGCGGTAAAAATATCGATATTAGCATTCGCAACCTGAAGGATGACGCTGAACGACTTAAAAAAGCTTTGGATTCTTTTGTTGTGGCTGATGACTATCACCTCATCAAGCAAGAGGCAGACGATTTCGCTCGCTTGATTTCGGAACAGCAAAATGAAATTACTAGGTTTCAAAATGCAGTTAAAAATATAGAAACCACACTTGCCTTGCGAAAGGACGTAGCCGTGGAAAAGGTGCTACGCCTGTACGAGGAAGCACGGGTAGAACTGCCTGAGATGTTAAAAAAAAATATGCAGGAGGTAGAACAGTTCCACAAATCACTACTTTCTGACCGTAGTAATCGCCTTACGAAGGAAAAGCAACAGTTTGAGAAGCAAATTCAAAAATTGACAAATGAAATCACCGTATTGGGAGAGCAACAGAGCAAGCGCTTACAAATGTTAAAAGGCAAGGGCGCTTTGGATCAATACATGGCTTTGAGCCAAAAGTTGTCCGAAACAGAGGAGCGTTTACATCGTTATGAACTTTTTAGGGAAATCACAACCCGACAAAAAAATAAAATCACCGAGATAGAGATTGGTCTTAAGTCTAGCAACATCTCCGCCAATAAATACCTACTCGAAACCGCTACGCCTGTTCTGGAGAGCAACATCTCTCTGTTTCAATCCATTGTAAGGCAGTGTTACGATGATAAAAGTGCAGGCATAGAGATTGAAAATAACGAAGGAAACAACCAAATACGTTTCAATATTAATCCCTTCATTGACTCCGACGGTGGCGGCGGAATCAATAAAGTTAAAATTTTTTGCTTCGATTGGACGCTTCTTCTGGCACAACACTTCCACAAAATTAAACTTCTTTGGCACGACAGCCTGATCTTCGAAGGCGTTGACCCTCGCCAACGTGCTTCGCTTCTCAAATTTGCCTATGAGGAATCCGAAAAGCGGGGCTTCCAGTATATCATCGCCCTCAATCAAGATGAATTTGAAGCAGCTCGAAAAGACTTGGAAACACTTGAGCCGGGACTTTCGGATAAAATCCTTAAAAGGCGGATTTTGGAGCTGACCGACGAATCAGATGCTACGAAGTTGTTGGGGGTGTATGTGGAAATGAACTTGATGCGTTAAGGTCGCCTAGCCCGCGAAATTTAGACAAAAACAAAGCGGCGACCCTCTTTCAAAAAAGGTCGCCGCTTCGAGTAAATGTGTTCAAGGCCGTTTTGGCACTTTCCCCATCCCTACTTCACCCCAATCCGTTCCCCTTCACCCTCTTTATTCATCCGTTCAAAGGCCTCCAAACCGCAGTCCAGAAAAGCTTTGTAAGCTTTTGGATCAT
>CAZKBH010000031.1:1678-23665 GCA_964550795.1 uncultured Saprospiraceae bacterium | reverse complement strand
TATTGACCTGGAAAGAGGCCCATTTTGAACCCACCGTGCGGAGTTTTTCCCCTGTTTTGGGGTCTAGCAGGTAGGCAAAATCGTTGTCCGGGAAAAGGCGCACCTTCTCGTCCACATAAAGGGAAACCACAATATAATCGTTGCGGAGGCGATCCAGAATGCCTTCCTTGGGCCACACGGTTTCTTCCATTTTACGGCAGTTAACGCATCCGTGGCCGGTAAAATCAATAAAAATGGGCTTGTTTTCCAGTTTCGCTACTGCAATTGCCTCATCAAAATCGTGGTAACAATCCAAATTGTGCGGGCAACCCGGACCATCGTGTGTTTTCGCTTCACCGCCTTTTTTGATGCTGTAATGCACGGGAGGAGCGAGGCCGCTGAGCAGGGACAGGGATTGGTAATTGACCAGGCCCCAGCCCACATACGCGGCAAAGGCGAAGGAGACCAAGGATATGGTCAGTCGCCCGGCTCCGGGTTTGCCTTCGTTGCCTTTCCACTTAATCAGGCCGAGTTGGTACAAGCCCAGCAACAGGGCACAAAGCACCCAAATCGCCATAAAAGTTTCAAATTTCAGGATTCCCCACTGCTTCACCATGTCGGCGGTGCTGAGGAATTTGAACGCAAGGGCGAGTTCCAAAATACCCAGGGTCACTTTTACATTGTCCATCCATCCGCCGGATTTAGGCAGTGAATTTAGCCAGCCCGGGAACATGGCAAACAAGCCAAACGGCAGGGCCAAACCCAATCCGAACCCAAACATTCCGATGGCTGGTTTGAGCGGTATGAAGCCCAACAGCGATGCGCCGGCGTTGGTGCGGGCCGCTTCTACCAATAAGGTGCCCACGATGGGACCCGTGCAGGAAAACGATACCAAAACCAGCGTAAATGCCATAAAAAACGTCCCGAGCAAGCCGCCCCGATCCGCCATTTTATCACTTTTATTGACCCAGGAAGAGGGCAGTTGAATTTCATAAAAGCCAAAAAACGAGAACGCAAAAATGACCAGCAGCACAAACATCAAGAGGTTGAACGTAGTGCCGGTGCTCATGTCGTTGAGCGCCGAAGGCCCCAGCGCAGAGGTAATGGCCGAGCCGAGAATTACAAAAATCAATACGATGCTGGCGGCATAAATAAAGGCATTGCGCAGTCCGGCGCGGCGGTCTTTGGAACGTTTTACGAAAAAACTCACCGTCATCGGAATCATCGGGAAAACGCAAGGCGTGAGCAGCGCGATCAGTCCGCCGATGAAACAAAGCAGGAACAAAGAAACCAAGGAGGCCCCGTCGCTGCTTCCCTCGGAAGTTTCTATGCCGCAGTTGCCGACAAATTGAGCGGCATTGATATCGCGTTTGGAGTTAAAAAAACCTTTGAAATTTTTGTCCGCCGGGGCACTTGTTGTGGCGGAATCGCTGGGCTGGGTTTCCGTGTTTTGGTTCGCACCAGGTTGCTCGGCGGGCGTCTCTGTGGTAATGGTTGGGGTGTTCGCGTCGGGTTTAGCAGCATCCGTGGACTCCACGGGGGCGGACGCATTGCCGCAGCCTTTCAAAGCCGGGATTTTGAACGCAAAATCAACGTCTTTGGGCGGCAGGCACATTTCGTCGTTGCACACCATAAAATTGAGGTATCCTTCAATGCCCTTGCTTGGATCTTTTACCTCCACCCGCTGCGTGATGATGGCTTTGTGCTTGAACTTGGTCAACATCATGTCGAACACCTTGTCGTGCACTTTGATGATTTCGCCGCCTTCCTTGGCTTTGCCTACGAGTTTGTAGTGAGGACTTTCCTGGAAAGTAAGCGAGGTCGCCACTGGCCCGTCCTCGCTTTCGAGGAACTGCGAATAAGTGTACCAACCGTCGTCAATGGTAGCGGTAAAAACGAGGTCCACCTGGCAATTGCCCGCGTCTTTGGCCATGAAAGACCATTTGACGGGGTTTTGAGCAAAAGCGGAAAGAGCAATGAACGCCGCGAACAGCGTAAGCAAGGAGTGATGGATGCGGGTGCGCATATTGTTGGGACGGAGAAAGTGAATCAAATTTTAGTTTCTGGGGGCGCAACCTCTGAGCGCCGGGATTTTGATGGAAAAGTCTGCGTCTTTGGGTGGCAGGCACATTTCGTCGTTGCAGGTCATGTAGTTGAGGTTCCCGACGATGGGTTGGCTGGGATCCGTGATTTCTATTCGTTGGGTGAGGATGGCTTTATGTTTGAATTTCGTGAGGTTCATGTCAAAAATAACGTCACGGGTTTTGATGATTTCGCCACTTTCCTCGGCTTTTCCAATCAGTTTAAAATGACTGCCTTCCTCGAAATTGAGGGTAGTAGCCACGGGCCCATCTTCACTTTCCAGGAATTGAGAATAGGTGTACCAGCCATCGGCAAGGGCGCCGGTGCAGATGAGTTCAATTTGGCAATTGCCCAGGTCTCTGGTTTCAAATTGCCATTTTATGGGCGTTTGGGCGAAAATGGCGGTGTTGAGCAGTAGTGCCAAAAGCACCAGTAGGGGAGTAGGGTTATTTGTGCGCATATAAAGACTTGTTGCGGTGGTGAGTGTTCCGATGTTTCGAAACGGCCACAAAGAAACAGCGAAACAGCGGCGTGTTTGATGGAAAGGCTGGGTTTAAATGTATTTTAACCGGGGGAATGTCCGGGACGTGCTAATTTCGAGCGGAACCGCTCGTGCCTCGTCAGGCAAATGTGCACCAAATATCGGCATATTTCCCGGACACAGCACCAGAAAATGGATGCTCTGAAGAAGTTTGGTAAACTTTAGTTTGAAGCCTTGATTTTGTTTTTTAGTTCGGCTTTTTGGTTTAAATCGGTATTTTATGCTGGATAGGGAGTACATGTTTGTTAAATAACCTGTTTTTGGTCAAATAAAAACACCATTTATTTTTTTAATTTCAGGCTTGCGGTATCTTTCGCGCCGACGTAGGGCAATTATATAATTTCGTTGTTCGGTCTCGTAGGACAAATCTTATTTTTTATGCTCTGAATAGTTAAAATTATACCAAAGAATATGGTTCGAATTTATTTCCCGAATTTGGTGTTGGCCTGGTTCAAACACCACCCATCATCGCCCTGATAGAACTGTGAACATGAAAAACCTGAATTTTGAAGCGGTATTTATCCCTTACTTGAATGAAAACGAAACCCTGCTCTGGACGGCAAGGCCTGGGTCGGGTTTCAAGTTTCGTGCAATTGATTTTTTTGTAATCCCATTCAGCATAGTGTACTGCATGGGAGGCTTGTTTGCTTTGCGTAACATACTTCCTTCTGATGCACCCATTTTGGTCAAGCTCTTTGTGTTTTTGATTGCTATGCTGGGAATATACTTGCTGGTAAATCGGTTTTTTCTGGACGCCTTCCTCCGGACACGAACCGTTTACGGGCTTACTAATCAGCGGATTATCATTTGGAAAAGCCTCTTTAGGCCTGGGATCACTTCCATTGATCTTAGAACAATGCCCCACATGACTTTAGAGGAAAAGGCTGACAGTAGTGGTGTGATTACGATTTGGACCCATGCTAAGCTGCCCACGAGAGTGGAATATATACAGGATGTGCGGGTGGTGTATGATAAAATTTTGGCTTTACAGACTCAGACTGGTAGGTTGTAAGGGGCAGGTTACCAGTAGTACCACCTACTTCTTCAACACCACACACTCCACCCGTCTATTCGCCTGCCGTCCTGTCTCCGTGCTGTTATCCGCCACCGGCCGTGTTTCCCCAAACCCCCGGGAACGCAGATGATTGGCGGGGATGCCTTTCATTTCCAGATAAATCTGCACCGATTTTGCGCGACGTTCCGAGAGCTCGAGGTTATATTCCTCGGTGCCCACATCGTCGGTATGGCCGCTGATGCCGAGCACTGTTTCGGGGAATTTCAGGAGGAAGGCCACCAGTGAATCCAGTTCTGCCCCAGCTTCCGGGCGCAGCACATCTTTGCCGGAATCGAACAAAACACCCGCGCTGAAGGTGTATTTTTTGTCTTTCAACAGTGCTTTTTCAAGCGAAGCGGGTGGGGGAGGCGGATTTTCTAAAGCGATAAAAATATCATCTATGCAGAGGTAGGTGGCCCGTTTGATCTTGTCCAGGGCAGCGCTGAATTTGGCATTTTGCGCCTCAATTTTTTTGTGCTGTTCGGGGCTTAAATGATTGGGCGTCAATTTGTCCGGGAAAAAATTGCCCACTGTAAAATGTTGAAAAGGCTGATCCGGCACGAAGGTCGTGGATAGTTTGACCCATTGTCCACGGCTCTCGATGATTTCAGAAAAGTTGACCTGTGGTCGGAGTTTGGCAGCGGCGATGTAGCTCAGGGAGATTTCCTTGGTTTGGAAAGGGACCACGGAAAACAAAAAGCCGAGATTGCCGGATTGGACGGGAATCACACTCGTTTTGGGGCCGTAAACTTTGGACAGGTGTGTCTGGAGAATGACTGAATCTGCCATTACCCAGCACTCGAATCGGTATTTCAGGCCGGGTTTGAGTGGTGATGAAAGCCGGCCCTGCACGTATTCATGGAAATCAGTCCGTTGGCCTACATCCTCTGCCGGAAGGTAATTGATGATGCCCAGGCATTGAGTTCCGGAATGCACTTTTAAGAGCCAGGGACAGTTTTCAGCGGCCTGGAGCAGATCGGGTGTGCCGCCCGTGAACCCGTCCCAATCCGCTGCTCTACGCGGAAAATCGTAGGAATATTGGGTAAATTCACACGCCACGACTACGGCATCGGGCTTAATTAGCTCGAAGGAGGGGTTTAGGACGAGGTTTTGAGCTACTGCACAAATGGGGAAAAGGAATGCTAAAAACAAGGCTTTTTGCATGCGACGGCTGTTGTTGAAGACTTTGAAACGTTGGACGATCCTTGTTTATTCGGATTAATCTGGCCTAAAATTTGCTGCAAATGTTTTACTTTTACGTTAAACGGGCGAAAATCGTTGCAGACGTCTTTTTATATTTAATTATGTGTTTACCTTCGCCTACTTTTCGGAAACAGTATTTCCTTTTAATCTGCAATTTATCGTATGTCTCATGCAAGGTTTTTATTTTTCCAAAAGTCATTTTGACAATCTTTGGGTCAGTTGTTTTTACAACATCCAAAGCTCCCGGTTTCCTTGCAATTTTTGCTGAATTTTTCAGGTTCTATCTGCTTTGGCAGACGTGGCTGGAGAAATTGTACTCGTTTATGCAAGACCTTAAGGAAATCATTCTTCTGCTTTTACAGCACGGCATCCAACCGTTTAAAGGTGCGGACTCCAAATCTAAATTGCTTGCCTTTTGGGACGGCATTGCCAAAGGCAAGTTCTCCACCGACGAGGCAGCAGCCAAAGCGCTCTATGACGAGAGTTTTGAAGGTTCCAAGTACCGTAAACTAAAATCCGACCTCCGTGAGCGCCTGCTGGATGCAGTGCTGGAGATTGACGGCAACCAGAAATCTTATTCTGACTATCAAAGGGCGTATTACGAATGTCACAAGCAGTGGGCAGTGGTGCGCATACTGACCGGACAAAACGCCAATGGAGCTGCGCTTTCGGTTGCGACCCGTTTGCTGCGGCAGGCCGAAAAGTATGATTTCACTTTGCTTGCCATGGATATTGCCTCCTACCTGCGCACCCAGTATGGCCTTCGCGAAAGCAATGACAAAAAGTTTAGGGAGGCCCACGAGGTATTCGAGCGGCACCGAAAGACCTACGATGCAGAGAACCAGGCAGAAGCATTGTACACCACGCTTATTGTCCGCTATGTCAATAACCGCTCGGCCCAAACGGATGTAAGTCGCCTCGCCACCGAATACTGGGAGCAAATTCATCCTTTCATGGAAGAACACGCGACGTACAAGCTTCAAATGTACGGCTACATGATCGGACTGATGCGGCACACCGCTGCCAATGAGCATGCAAAAGCATTGATGGATTGCAACGAAGCCATCCAGTTTTTCAATTGCCGCGATTACGAACCACGGGTGCCGCTTCAGATTTTTTACTACCAGCGCTTGATTTGCAATATTCAATTGCGGCAATTTGAAGAAGGGCAGGCTTCTGCGGATTATTGCCTTAAAATTATGCAGGAGGGTACTTTCAACTGGTTCAAATACAGGGAGTTGTATCTTCAGTTGTCTTTACACACCGGAGAATTTAACCGTGCTGCTGATTTATTGCATGAAACCCTTCATCATGCCCGCTTTGAGTTCTTGCCCGAAAATGTAAAGGAGATTTGGCGGATTTATGAGGCGTTTGTGCAATACCTGGTTTTGACGGGCAAAGCAGATGGGAAAGCGAATAAGCAAAAATTCAAGCTCGCCAAATTCATCAACGACACCCCCATCTTTTCCAAAGATAAAAGCGGCATCAATATCGCCATCATCGTGGTCAAATTGCTCTTGATGTTGCAGGAACGGCGATTTTCTCAGATTTTGGACGATGTGGAAGCCATAGAACAATATTGTTACAGGCACTTGCGGGGTGACAATGCGCAGCGCAGTTATTTCTTTTTGAAGATGCTTTTGCACATTCCCACGAGTGGTTTTGATCCGGTTCAGAGTGTTACCAAAGCAGAGCGCTATTTGCAAAAATTGAAAGAAACCCCCTTGCAGATTGCCAACCAGACCCATGAAATTGAGGTAATTCCTTATGAAATGCTTTGGGATATTGCCGTAGAATCGCTCGCTGCTGCAAAAAAATCTGCTATCGCTGCGTAACGGTTTTGGAAAAAGTTGGATGTGATTACTATTGATTATCAGTAATATAGATGATTTTTTTTGCATTTTAGTCCAAAATCCCCAAGTAACAAATTTTGGCTTTCTGTTGCCAGAAACAGACTTGAAGCGTTTCACCTTTGAGCTTGTTTTATTTTTTAATTTTTCATAATCGTTACCTGCCTATGGATTCCCGTACGAAAAGTGTTCTGACGCAATACAATGGCGTCACGGGCACAGCAATTGTTGACACCACTCAGGTGTGAAACATCAGGCATCGCGTGTTTTAAATCTTTTTGTAATCTCATCGCATTTGCAGCGCCGCTCTGTTTACTCAGAGCGGCGCTGCTGTTTTATGGTTGTTGTTTTATGGCTATTGGCCCAATGCCGTTGTTAACGCTTTTTTTTATTGCCTACTCGGGCAACTCAGCTACATTTTGGGATGAGTGGTTATTGCCAACGGAAAACGTTCCTTCCAAAAAGTAACAGCTGAAAAATTTTTGAAGGGCTGTAAAGTATTGAATATCAAATGTTTTTGATCAAATTTTTGCCATTTTAAACTTCTGACTTGATGTAACGCTACCCCGTTTTCCGTTTGCAATTGCCCTCCTGCGAGGCCAGACTTTTGAGGCATCAAATGATTCATAATCAAAGTGCCTTTACTCATGAAAAGTCTTCCTTTTTCCTCTCGCAGTTTCAACCTTAACGATATTATTGTTGATACTACCATGGTTTAATCCGACATTGTCCAACGTCCAACAAAAAAATAAAGCTTCTATTGGAAGCAAAGAAACTAGGTGGAGTCCTGTTCCGCATATATCTGCCGAGTCCGCCCAATGAAAAAGTTCATTGGGCGGCTTGGCGGTAGTGGAAGTGCTTTTGATCCCACTAATATAAAGAAAAAATTAATAATCCCGGGGTAGATTTTCTTGTGCAGAGCCGCTTTCTGAGTCTTCGGAAAGCGGCTCTTGCGTTTGTGAGATATTTGATTTTTATAAAATAGTCTACCTTAAAAAGTAACGTTTGTAATTTTTATGAAGGGTTGCAAGTTGTTCATTATCAAATGTTTATTAATAAAACCCTTGCATCTTCATTTGCCGTTTCGTGTAACGCCAACCCGTGTTTCGTTTGCTCCCACCCTGCACAGAGACAAGACTTTTGAGGCATCATTTTTTTCTAATCTAATTGCCTTCACTCATGAAAAGTCTATACAACACTTCAGCCCCTTTTACCAGCAGTAGCAATGGAGTTATCGTAGATACCACGATGGTTTAACCTCGCATCTAACATAATCCTATGTCCACATTGCTGCAACAAAAACAGCTGGTGCCAAGCCTGCCAATTTCGCTTTTCCAAACAAAAGAAATCAGAATGGAAGTGGTGTTTGGTACACCCAGTCAGAACTGTATCGGTTCTGGTATATGTATGGTTATGAACCGGCTTCCTCCCAATCTGCGGTGCCCCAATGCACCAGTTTGGGTGTCCTACGAGAATGGAATGCTGGCATTCAGATTTCTAAAATCTGAGATGCTCCGTGAAGATGCGCAAAGCCGCTTTGAATCCCCTTGGTTTTTCGTGGAAGAGTCCTTCCAATTGCCACGATACACAGCCCGGCGTTTGGGTATGACGACGCACTGGGTTAGCCCAGGGCTGTATCCGATAGGAGATACTGCGAAGGATTGGGTTTTGGCCTTTCATCCTCTTGATCGAAAGGCACAGAAATCAATCCAATAAATGTTGAAAATCAAACTCTTGTCCTTCTTGCTAAGGATATAATAATCAAAATGATAAAAAATTAGGTGGAGTCCTTTTCCGTAAAATCTGCCAGGCTAGTTCAACAAAAAAGTTTGTTGGGCGGCTTGGCGGCAACGGAGGATTCACGATAAACAAACATTGAGCGGAGTGAGATCTGCTCCAATTGTAATTAAAATGTCTAGTCTTATAATAAACAAGGCTTGTCTGAACACGCCCTCTTTTGGAGGGCTATTGTTTTTTTTGGGCATCCAGACCTTGCTGGGATTTGCTTTTGAAGCAGATCAACCTGCGCGACTTCATTGGAAGGTTCAAGCCGGTCTACCTGCGGGTTTGAACCTTTATTATAATCTTCCTACCGTGCATCCGCAGGGCCAGTCCGGCTATGCGCACAAGGCCGTTGCGCGTCTGTTGGACGCGTCGCGGTTTTGTGTTTTGAAAAAGACCTGGCCACTTGCTCGGGGTAGTGACACGTAAAAGGCTTTTGGATTTCATATTATTGAAATCCAAACTATTGAACAAAGCACATTTTTTTAATAAATCGTTTTAATTCATCTCTCATGAAAAAAAATTACTTCTCCAATTCGCCCGGTGAATGCCCTTGTAGTACTTGGGCACTTCCTGTTTCCGTGGCGCTAACCCTGTTTGCCTGGCTACTTAATTGGACACCGTTGAAAACATCGGTGCCAATGGAACAAGTCAGTGTCACTCCGGAAAATCCAGGCCTTCTTTTGCCCATGGCATTAATCTTGGCCTTGTTCGGTTTGTTTTTCGGTGTTCGGACTACGTTGAAAAAACAGCTTCAAAAATTACAACCGGTATATCCAGCATCGGATGAGGTATCTCTGCGACGACTATCCGTAGTAGGTTTGTTTCGCGGATTGTTCCATACCGGTAAAGTTTCCATGAATGTTGGCAGCCTTACCCTTTTGGTAGGTTTAATGCTTGCATCCTCAGTTAGTACTGTCCATGCGGATAACCATGGGCCAAAAAACGGTACGCCAAATACTTTTACCAAAGGCAATCCAGACGTAGCCTGTACGCTTACCATTGACAAAGTCAGCGTAGGCGAATGTCGCAATGATGCCGCGACAGGAAATGTGCCAAAAGTCCTGGTGGCTGTATTCGTAAGTTGGACCATGGCTCCTGCCGGTCAAAATATTGAGATTACGGTTGATGGCGTAACCAAGACAATCAATCCATCCTTAAATGGTTGTGAGCCTTATCAGCAGTTTTTTGTGAACGCAGATGGCAGCACCCTGGTGGCAGATGCCACCTTTAGCGGCGGTGGGTGTTCTGCACCTTCCGTTTTATTTGACGTGCCACCGCCTTGTACTGGCGCTATTCCTTGTTCAGGCCCAACGGCTATTGGCGGTACGGTATATAACGACTTCGATTCCGACGGTACAAAAGATGCCTCGGAATTTGGCGTTGCTGGTGCCCAGATTGATTTGTTCGACAATAATGAAAACCTGTTAGGGACTACGACCTCTGATTTTCAGGGTAAGTGGACCATTACAGGTTTGACCAATGGTCAAAAAGTTCGGGTTGAAATTTCCAATATACCAATATCCTACAACCCGAGTGGACTAGGCCCGGATAACGATGGCGGGGTGGTGCAGTTTGCTACGGTAGGCAGCAACTGTACATTGGATTTTGGCCTTCTGCGGGTGTCTGATTATTGTGAAGATAATCCATATGTTGTAACACCTTGCTACTTGCGGGGTGATCCATTGATTGGAGGCACCTCAGGTGATTTGGATGTATTGGTGGCCGTGCCATATAACGCATCGGGTAACACCCCTGTCAATATTTATTTGGCTAAAAACGAAGAAATTGGCCCTACCTGGGGTGTGGCCTATCAGAGAGAATCCAAGAAACTGTTTTCTTCGGCATTTCTGAAAAGACACTGCGGGTGGGGGCCTGACAGCCTTGGGGCCATCTACCTTACGGATGTGTCCACACTGCCACTTGTTTCTCCAACTCCTCCTTCTACTTACATCAATTTGGAGCAGTTTGGTATTATCTGTGGTAAAGAGTTTACGCTCAATCGTAATCTGGGACCCAACCTTAACGATCCTTCCTATGATAGTCAGGTATTTGACCTCGTAGGCAAATGGGGTCTGGGTGACATGGATATTTCGGACGATGGGGATTCTCTGTTTGTGGTAAACCTGTACAGCCGTACACTCGTAACCATGGCCATAGGGAATCCGGCTGTATTTCCGGTTCCGGCCTCGGCAGTTTCGGAAGTAACCATTCCGGATCCGGGTTGCTCAGCCAATAGCGACTGGCGTCCCTTTGCTTTAAAATACAAAGATGGTATTCTGTATATAGGTGGCGTTTGTTCTGCACAATCTACGCAGGATGCAGGCGACCTGTATGCGTACATCTATGCCTATAATCCTGCTTTTGGCACCTTTACAGAGATTTTGAGTTTTCCGTTGGATTATTCCAAGGGTTTTGTACTTACCGGACCGGCGCACTGTGCCAACTGGAATCCATGGACTGATGATTTCAATGATCTTCCTGCAGGGGGTATTCAGCTGTGCTATCCACAGCCTATCCTGAGCGACATTGAATTTGACGTTTTTGGGAATATGATGGTGGCCTTTAACGACCGTGCCGGCCACCAGATGGGGTGGTATGACTATGGCACCACCCCTCCTGACACCCGAACCTGGAAAGGTAATTCAGGTGGTGATATTTTGCGGGTTGTGAATAACAATGGTACCTGGTTGATTGAGCGCAATGGTACTGCCGGTTACGATACCGGCTGTGGTCCAAACAATAATCAGGGGCCCTGCGGCGGTGAATTCTACTGTCAGGACTCCTACCTCAGCGCGCACCAGGAGGCGGTGCACGGGGGTATTGCCATCCACCCTAGTAACAACGAGTTGTTGTTGAATATGATGGACGCAACGTCTGCCTTTTCAGGCGGCCTGGCCTGGTACGACAATGCGACCGGTTTGAAAACGGATGCTTATCGGGTTTATTTTTCCGATAATAACGGAGGTTCCGGTTTGTTGGGCAAGGCAGCAGGTTTGGGCGATTTGGAGATCCTTTGCGGCTTGGCTCCAATTGAACTGGGTAACTATGTCTGGGTGGACTCGGACAGGGATGGTATCCAGGATCCGGGAGAACTGCCTATTCAAGGGGTCAATGTTTCGCTGTACCAGGGGAATGTCCTCAAGAAAACAGTGGTAACCAATGCCAGCGGGCAATTTAAGTTTTTGGAAGCAGACGGCGTGCAGCCCAATACCAGCTATTGTATCGCATTCGGTACAGGTGGCCAGGTGTCGGGAGGCATTTTAACCGTTGGCGGAAAATCTTACAAGATGACCCTGGCCAACATCGGTTTTGGTGCCAATAGCGACAACAATGACTCCGACGTTACGGCGGGAGGCCCAAGTCTGCCAGCAGCCATTCAGGGCTTGCCGGTGGTATGCCTGACTACTGGCGACCGTGGGGAAAATAACAATACGCTGGATGCTGGTTTCTATGCGGTGGTGGACTATGGTGATTTGCCCGACAACGATGCGGCGGGTTCTTATCCAACCAATTTGAATAATGGCTCCGGCGAAGGAGTAGGTGCCAGCCACCAGATCATCAATACCCTCAAGCTCGGTGCTTTTGTGGATGATGAAGCAGACGGCCAGCCCAGCGCTTTGGCCAACGGAGATGATACCAATGGAACTCCCGATGATGAAGACGGTGTAACCTTGCCAAACTTCCAGCTGGGCGTTCCGGCCAATGTTACCGTAACTTATATGAATATGACAGGCGGCGGCGCTAAGCTGACCCTGTTCATTGACTGGAATGGCAATGGTAAACTGGATGATGCGGGTGAGATGTATTCCACCACGGTGGCTAACAATACCTCATCCTTCACCTTTACAAATGTTACTCCTCCGCCTTCCAGTTTGTTGAACACCCAATTGGGGGTTCGTGTACGCCTGAGTACTAATGCAGCAGCGTCCATGTTGCCTACGGGTGAAGCGCCAGATGGAGAAGTGGAGGACTATCTTGCGGAAGTGAAAGCCTTTGACTATGGCGACTTGCCCGACACTGGCGTAGGCACCGGTACGGGCAACTATCAGACTTCCGTTGCTGACAACGGTCCTTGTCATCAGATCATCGGTGGTTTGAAGTTTGGCGCAAGCGTTGACAATGAAGCCGATGGCGCGCCAAACGCGACCGCTACAGGCGACGACACTGCAGGTTCCGACGATGAAGATGGTATTACCTTCCCGACCATGACTGCCGGATTGCCTGCAGTGGTAACGGTGAACGTTATGAATATGACCGGGCAACCGGCTGTGGTTTACGGATTCTTTGACTGGAACAAGGACGGTGATTTTGCAGACGCGAACGAAATCTTTAATGTATCCATAGCCGATGGCACAAATGGCAACGTAAATCTGAACATCAATGTTCCGATTAATGCGGTACCAAACATGGACCTCGGCGCACGCTTCCGTTTGAGCACCAACATTTTGGCAGCCAGTCTGCCAGTGGGTTGCGCGCCTGACGGTGAGGTGGAGGATTACATGATTCAGGTTCAATGCCCTTCTATTACGGTTACGCCATCAGTAACCAACGTGTCTTGCTTCGGCGGATCCAATGGCGCTATCAATATTACTGTTAACGGCGGTGCCAGCCCGTATACATACGATTGGAGCAACGACGGAGCAGAAAACCCGGACAATGATTCGCAAAACCTGACTGGAATGGCAGCCGGCACCTACACCGTTACCGTTACGGATGCCAGCGGGTGCACAGGCACGGTGAGTGCAACCATTACACAGCCAACAGCCATCAATCTAAGCGCTTCGGTGGTTAATGTTTTGTGCTTTGGCGGCAATAACGGCTCCATTGATCTGGCGGCTAGCGGCGGCACCTTTCCTTACACCTACGACTGGAGCAACGATGGCCCGGATGATCCGGACAACGACAACCAGGATATCAATGGTCTGACCGCAGGTACCTACACGGTTACCGTTACGGATTCGAACGGCTGTTCGGCTACCACCTCAGCCGCTATCAGCCAACCAGCTGCCGCTCTGGCATTGTCGGCCATGGTAATGGATGTTACCTGCAACGGTGGCGCCAACGGTTCCATCAATTTAACAGTAACGGGCGGCACCACTCCTTATACTTACGACTGGAGCAACGACGGACCTGAAAATCCTGACAATGACCCTCAGGATATTAGCGGTTTGACTTCTGGTCTGTATGTTGTAACCGTTACGGATGCAAACGGCTGCACCGAACTTCTTTCTGTAAACGTAAACCAGCCCACGCCATTACAACTGAGCACTGCGGTAATGGATGTGCCCTGTACTTCGGGCAGCAATGGTGGTATTGATCTGACGGTAAGTGGCGGTACACCTGGATACACCTACGACTGGAGCAATGATGGTCCGGAAAATCCGGACAACGATCCGCAGGATCTGACCAACGTTCCTGCCGGCACCTATACGGTAACGGTAACGGACGCCAACGGCTGCACTTCTACGACTGAAATAACCGTGGATCAACCAATGGAAGGTCTCAGCCTTGATGTGGCGGTGATTTCTGCAAACTGCAGCGGCACCCTTGATCTTACCGTAGGTGGCGGCACGCCAGGTTATACCTACGACTGGAGTAACGACGGCCCGGAAAACCCGGATAATGATACTGAAGACATTACGGTCGCAGCTGCAGGAACCTACACGGTTACAGTAACTGATGCCAATGGGTGTACCGCAAGTGTTTCAGCCCCGTATTATGGTTGTGACCATGGCGATTTGCCTGACACAGGCGCTGGTACGAGCGCTGGCAACTATCAAACCAGTGGTTCGGATAACGGCCCAACCCACGATATCGTTCCGGGCATCAAACTCGGCGCAAGCGTGGATGCAGAAGCTGCCGGGTTGCCTAGCGAATTGGCAGATGGCGACGACCTTAATGGTTCAGATGATGAAAACGGTGTGAATGCCTTCCCGATGTTTGTTGCAGGAAATACGGTCAATTTGACTGTAAATGTAATGAATATGAACGGGAATGCCATTGCAGCCAAGCTGACGGTGTTTGTGGACTGGAACAACGATGGCGATTTTGATGATGCCAGCGAAATGTTCTCAACCTCTGTTTCCGACAATACCAACGGTAGTGTTGTGTTACCAATGACGGTACCAACGAACGTGGTTACAGGTACCAATCTTGGTCTGCGCATTCGTTACAGCACAGATGCAAACGCTTCCATGATTCCAACTGGTCCGGCGCCTGATGGTGAGGTGGAAGACTACCTTGTGCAGGCAATGGCCTTTGATTATGGCGATTTGAACGACCTGGACAATCCGGGTTCTTACCCAACCAATAACAACAACGGTGCGGGAGAAGGCTTGGGCGCAAGTCACAAGATCATTCCGGGTTTGCGCATTGGCTCAACCGTAGATGCGGAAGGTGATGGCCAACCAAACTCTGACGCTACCGGCGACGGTGCGGATGAGGACGGCGTGACCTTGCCTATGTTCCTGGCCAACGAAACTGTAAACGTTCCGGTTTCTGTGCTGAATACCACCGGTACAGATGCCAAAGTGGTGGTATTCGTAGACTGGAACGGAAACGGCACCTTCGGTGATGCAGGAGAAATGTTCTTCGTCACCGTACCAACCGGTACCAACGGTATCGTGAACGTACCCGTTACGGCTCCTGCCAATGCTATTTTGAATGTCAACATCGGCGTTCGTGTGCGCCTGAGCAATGATTTGACTGGCGTAATGAACCCAACCGGTCAGGTTAGCAGTGGTGAGGTGGAAGACTATGTGGCCCAGGTAATGGCCTTTGATTATGGCGACTTGCCTGATTCTGGCAATGGAACTGGTGCTGGCAACTATCAGACTAACGCTTCCGATAATGGCCCAAGCCACAAACTGGCTGGTAACCTTAAAATGGGTGCCAGTGTGGATTACGAATCCGACGGTCAGCCAAACTCTGGCGCCAACGGTGATGATAGCGATGGAGTGGATGACGAGAACGGCGTTACTTTCCCTGCCATGCAGGCGGGTGTGCCGGCTGTGATCACGGTGAACGCTATGAATATGAGTGGCGAACCAGCTGTGGTGTTCGGGTTTTTCGACTGGAACAATGACGGCGACTTTGCAGATGCAAATGAAATTGCCAGCGTGACCATCCCGGATGGCACCAACGGCGATGTTTCACTAAACATAAGCATTCCGGCCAATGCAATCCCGAATGTGAATCTTGGTGCACGCTTCCGGATTAGCACGGATTTGCTGGCAGCAAGTGCGCCTGTTGGATCAGCACCCGATGGCGAGGTAGAGGATTATCTGATCCAGGTGAGCTGCCCAACGATTACCCTCTCAACTGAAGTGACTAATGTGACTTGCAATCAGGGTACCAATGGCTCCATTGATCTGATTATCAATGGAGGAACAGGTCCTTATACTTACGATTGGAGCAACGATGGTCCGGAAAATCCGGACAATGATCCGCAAGATTTGAGTGGACTTGCTGCGGGCACTTACACGGTGACGGTAACGGATGCCAACGGTTGTGTTGCTACCACATCAGCTACGGTTAATCAGCCAACTCCGGTTGTTGTAAATGCTGTTGTGGTAACCAACGAAGGGCTTTGTGGCGAGAAACTCGGCTCCATTGACCTGACTGTGAGCGGCGGTACGCCTGCCTACACTTACGACTGGAGCAACGACGGTCCGGACAATCCGGACAATGATTCGGAAGATCTGAGCGGACTTGCCGCAGGCACCTATACCGTGACCGTAACCGATGCTAATGGATGTACCACAACGGCTTCTGCTACCATTACTTGTATTCAACCTGCTTCGATCGGCAACTATGTCTGGGAAGATATGAATGCGGATGGTATTCAGGATGGTACAGAGCCTCCAATTCCAAATGTAGTGGTCATCCTTGAAGGAACAACCATCAATGGCACTTTTGTTAATCAGACAACGGCTACCGATGACAATGGTTTGTACTTGTTTGATTACCTCTACCCCGGCGATTATAAACTCACGTTCATAACTCCAACAGGGGGCTATGTTCCAACACGTGCAAATGACGCACAGGCGAGTGATTCCAACGACAGCGATGCCGACCCCGAAATGGGTGGCATGACTGCAGTGGAAACACTGGTAGCCGGAGAGAACAATCTGACCTATGATGCAGGCTACTACATCCCGGCTTCGATTGGTAACTTTGTTTGGGAAGACCTGAATGCCAACGGTATTCAGGAACCCGGCGAGCCAGGCATCTCTAACGTACTGGTGTTTATATCCGGTACAGATGGCCAGGGTAATCCTTATGGAAGTGCTACCTACACAGATGTAGATGGCTCCTACCTGTTTGATAACCTGATGCCAGGTTCTTATAAGCTGACCTTTGTGCAACCCAGCGGGTATATATATACTGGCAATAATCAGGGGGGCAACGACGCTCTTGATTCTGATGCCGATAAACTCATGGGAGGTATGACCACCTTTGAAGTGCTGGAGAGTGGTGAAAATAACCCGAACTATGATGCAGGATTCTTCATTCCTGCTTCTTTGGGTGATTATGTTTGGATTGATGAAAATGCCAATGGCGTTCAGGAGCCCGGAGAATCACCTTTGGCTGGTGTAACAGTGAAACTTCTGGATGCAGCGGGTAACCCTGTAACCGTAGGTGCTAATGGCAATCCGATAGTCAATCAGGTGACTAATACAGCCGGGTTCTATCAGTTTGCCAATCTGGTTCCGGGAACCTATCAGGTGATGTTCGTTAATCCTGATCCTGCCAAGTACACCCTGACAACGGCAAATGCAGGTACGGATGATGCGCAGGACAGCGATCCTACTGCACCAGGCTTGATGACACAAACCACCACTTTGAACAGCGGAGAAAATGATCCTACGCTTGATGCGGGCTTCTTCGTGAAAGCCAAAGTTGGCGACTTCGTATGGCATGATTTGAATGGTAACGGTATTCAGGACAACGGTGAACCCGGGATTAATGGTGTGCCCGTAACCTTGACAGGTACCGATAACCAGGGCAATCCGGTTAATCTGACCGTGAACACCTCCGGTAACGGTATGTACATGTTTGGCGACCTGGTTCCAGGCAGCTACAAGATCACCTTCCCGATTCCGGCTGGTGGCTATGTACGCACTTCGGCCGATCAGGGTGGCAGTGACGAGCTTGACAGCGATGCTAACACCATGGGTATGACACCAGTCTTTACCGTAACCAGCGGAGATACTATCCCAACCTTTGATGCTGGTTTCTATATTCCTGCTTCCATTGGTAACTATACATGGATTGACCTGAATGCTGACGGCGACCAGGATGGCAATGAACCGCCACTGCCAGGAGTAGTTGTAATCCTTACAGGTACCACAGGTACCGGTCAGGCCATTAACCAAACGGCCACTACGGATGCAAATGGTTTATATCTGTTCCCGGGCTTGCAGCCTGGAACATACAAGCTGACATTCCAAACGCCAATTGGCGGGTATGTAAGTACCACACCGAACGACCCGGATGCAAACGATACTAATGACAGTGATGCGGATCCTGCTATGGGTGGCATGACGGTCAACGAAGTACTCGTTTCCGGTGAAAACAACCTGACCTACGATGCCGGCTACTACCAGCCTGCTTCCATTGGCAACTATGTGTGGAATGATATCAATGCCAATGGTATTCAGGAAAATGGCGAAGGAGGTATTCCAAATGTATTGGTGACCCTTACCGGTACCGACGGCCAGGGCAATCCTGTAACGCTGACTACCACTACAGATGGCAACGGGTTGTATCTGTTCCCGAACCTGGTTCCGGGTACTTATAAACTCACTTTTGCTACACCTGCCGGTTATAGCTTTACTTCTCCACTGGATGCGGGCGGTAGCGATGCACTGGACAGCGATGCCGACACTGGCAATGCCAATATGACGGTCAACGAAGTGTTGATTTCTGGCGAAGAGAATCTGACCTATGATGCTGGTTTCTACCAGTGTCCAACGGTGTCAATTCTTGGCTTGCCACTTAACCCGGTTTGTCCGGGTGAAGAGGTGGGTCCGCTTACCCTGAAGGCTGAACCGTATGCCTCCAGCATCAGCTGGGCTGGCGGTGCTTCCATCGGCCTGGTGAATGGCTCCGGCAATGGCTCATGGGTAGAAATCCCTGCCTTTATTACTACCGCAGAAGGCGCACCAACGATTACAGTAACAGCTGTGTTAGGTGAATGTACGATCACTGAAACCTTTGTGATCAATGTAGAGGATGCAATTCCTCCAGTACTTGAAAACTGCCCTTCCAGCATTACCGTGGGCAACGATGTAGATAAATGTGGATCAAACGTATTCTGGACGGCACCAACCGCAGTGGATGACTGCGACGGCAACGTTGAGGTGACACAAACCAGCAACCCTGCGGGCTTTGTCCCAGGCTCGTTGTTCCCGGTTGGCACCACTACGATTACTTATGTGGCCAACGATGGCAACGGCAACACCGTTTCCTGTACGTTCAATATAACGGTGACCGATATGCAAACGCCAACGGCTGTTTGCGAAGACATCACGGTCGAACTGGACGCAACGGGTAACGTGAGCATCGTAGCAGCAGACGTTGACGGTGGCAGCACCGACAACTGCGGCGTACAATCTACGGTGATCAACACCAGCGCATTTGATTGTGACAACGTGGGTGACAACAACGTGACGCTGACAGTCACAGACGCAGCGGGCAATGTATCTACCTGTGTAGCCACGGTTACGGTGGAAGACAACACGGCTCCAACGTTCACTTGCCCGGCGAACCTGACGGCAATTTGTGCAGCTGGGGAGAATCCAGTATACCAAACGCTTGGAGCATTTACAAACGCTGGTGGCACGGCAACAGACAACTGTTCGATCAACGCTGCATCGTTTATTCTTGAAAGCGAGGTAGACAACGGCTTCACTTGTCCGAAAACGGTGACACGTACTTATCGTGTGGCAGACATGAGCGGCAATACAGCCACTTGCTCGCACACAGTAACGGTGGACGACAATATTGTTCCAACAATCACAGCTCCGCAGCCGCTGACAATCTCTTGCCAGTCGAACCAGCAGAATAACTTGCTGGTGATCCTGGACTGGCTGGACGACTACACGGCAAGCGACAACTGCCTCGGCAACGTGACGGTTGTAACTGATTTTGTTCCTGGCAATATTGATTACTGCTCGGGCAACGACATCACGGTGACCTGGACTGCTACGGATGAGTGCGGCAATGTAAGTTCAACAAATGCCACGATCGTAGTGGTGGCTGACGAGACAGCGCCGACGCTGGACGCGCCAGCTGACCTGAACGTAAGTTGCTTGTCGAACCAGCAGAACAACTCTGTTGTGATCGCCAACTGGCTGAACACGTTTACGGTATCTGACGCATGTGATAATGATGTAGTGGTGACGAACGATTACAACAATGCGATTATAGACTACTGCACGGGCGACGATATCGTCGTGACCTGGACGGCTACGGATGACTGTGGCAACACATCCACGTCTACGGCCACCCTGGTAGTTGAAGCTGACGTGACCGGCCCGACCTGGGATATCGCGCCACAGTTTCTGTTACTGGAATGTGGACCACTAAATGGGGCTGATATTTTCTCTTGGGCACTAGGCCAGGGCAATGGCGTTGCATCTGATGCATGTACCAGCCAGGTAACCTATGATTTTGCGCAGGCAACTTTTGAGCCTGCCTGCGGCGGTACCGGACAATATCTTGTAACATTTACCGCCATTGATGGCTGTGGAAACACTACCACAGCGGAAACTTTTGTTCAAATTATCGACACACAAGCCCCATCGATCACTTCTCCTGCGAAGGACAAGACGGTGGAATGCGACGGTGACGGCAACACGGCAGATCTCGACGAGTGGCTGGCATCCAACGGTGGTGCTGCGGCAAGCGACGTTTGCAGCGGCTTTAACTGGAACGACCCTGTGCTGATGCAGACCATCGAAGGCTGCGGCAACACGGTAGAATATGTGTACATGTTTGCTGCGACGGACGACTGCGGCAACGTGTCTGCGAATACGATCGCATCGTTCAAGATTGTGGACACCACTGCTCCTGCATGGGAATCTGGTCCTCAGAATACCAGTGCAGAGTGCGGTGCATCTTCGGCTGCCCTGCAGACCTGGCTGTCGGACTTCGGCGGCGGATTGGTGTTCGACGTATGTGGCGGCGATATCAGCTACCAAACGGACCTGATCAGCGAGGAAGACCTTTGCGGTAACACGGCGATTTACACCTACCAGTTCACGGCTACGGACGAATGCGGCAACAGCACTTATCAAACGGCCACGTTCACGGTTACGGATGAAACTAACCCGACTATCAATGCACCTGCAACACTGACCATCAGTTGTCAGCTGAATCAGCAGAGCAATTTGCTGGTAATCCTGGATTGGTTGGATGACTATACCGCATCTGATAACTGTGGTGACGTAACAGTAGTTACGAACTTTGTTCCTGGCAATATTGATTACTGCACGGGTGACGACATCACGGTTACCTGGACTGCGACTGACGAGTGCGGCAATGTGAGTACGGCCAGCGCCACGATTGTAGTGGAGGCTGATGTGACAGCGCCGACCTTGGAAGCTCCAGCAGACTTGACGCTCTCTTGCGTACAGAATCAGCAGGACAACCAGGCAGCAATCACCGATTGGTTGGACAACTACACCGTATCAGATGCTTGCGACAGTGATGTGGCAGTAACCCACAGCTTTAGCGGTACGACGATCAACTACTGCACCGGTGATGACATCCTTGTCACTTGGACAGCGACAGACGATTGTGGCAACACCTCGACTGCAAGCGCGACCATTGTGATCCAAAAGGATGAAACTGCTCCAACTTTAGTGGCTCCTGCCAACCTGACGCTCTCTTGTGTACAGAATCAGCAAGACAACCAGGCTGCAATCACTGACTGGCTGGACAACTACACCGTATCGGACGCATGCGACAGCGATGTGGCAGTAACCCACAGCTTTAGCGGTACGACGATTAACTACTGCACTGGCGACGACATCCTGGTGACCTGGACTGCAACAGACGACTGTGGCAACACCACGACCGCTACTGCAACCATCGTGATCAATCAGGACGTAACTGCTCCGACCCTGGTAGCACCAGCTAACCTGACCTTATCCTGTGTACCTAACCCGATCGACAACCAGGCGGCTGTCACGGATTGGTTGGATAACTACACCGTAAGTGATGGTTGCGACAGCGATCCTACGGTGACGCACAACTTCTCTAATCCGGTGATCAACTACTGCACCGGTGATGATATCATTGTAACCTGGACGGCCACGGATGATTGTGGCAACACTAGCACGGCGACGGCCACCATCGTGGTGAATCAGGATCAGACGGCTCCGATCTTTGTGAATTGCCCGACCACCATGATCATGATCGGCAACGATCCGGATCAATGTTCAGGCAAGATCAACTGGCCTATCCCGGTTGCTATTGATGAATGT
>CAZKBH010000031.1:0-1668 GCA_964550795.1 uncultured Saprospiraceae bacterium | reverse complement strand
CATGGTGCAAACAGGTGGACCGCTTTCTGGCTCTGTCTTGCCGATCACTTGCCCACCGACACCAACAACGATCACGTACAAAGCGACCGACTGTGCCAACAATATGGCAACCTGTTCCTTCGAGGTGATGGTCATTGACACCGAGAAGCCTGAATTTGATGCAGACATCCTGATGCCAGGCGACGTAACCGTCGAGTGCGATGCCGTTCCAACGAACTGTATCCCGCGCACAGGCGGTGCCTGCACACCGTTGACGCTCAGTGATGTGAATGACAATTGTGCAGGTCCAATAACGATCACCTTCACGGAGGAGAGCACAAAGTGTACGAACCCAGCCCTGTGCTGCTTCTACTCTTACACGCTGACCCGTACGTGGAAAGTGACGGATTGCGCCGGCAATATGCTCGTGCATACGCAGGTAATTACGGTAGTGGACACTACGCCACCGACGGCCTTGTGCAAAGACGGTACCCTTTCTTTGGATAAAAACGGCAAACTCAACCTGTTGCCATCGGATGTAAACAATGGCTCGTTCGACAATTGTGCGGCCCCCGAGTACCTGACGTATAGCGTTACGCCCAATCTGTTTACCTGTGCTAATCTGGGTGCCAATCTGGTGACGCTGACGGTGACCGATCCATGCGGCAACGCTGCTACCTGCACGGCAATCATCACGGTGGAGGAAGGTATTGCGCCATGTACACCAGAAGTGGAGGTTGAAACAGTGTGCATGGGCATGGGCAATATGGGCAATGCTACGACCCTTGAGAATGGTCAATTCCAGGACATCATCACCATCAAAGCATTGGCGATGCAAACCTGGAACATCACCATCAACAACGGTGGTTTGTATAGCATTACCAGCCCGGCGCCACCAGCTTCTCCAATGCTGTTGCCTGTAGGCACCGCATTTACAGCGGGTACAGCGGATGGCATTGACAATGATGGAGACGGCATCATAGATGAAGCGGACGAGATGATTTATTATACCCTGAGAGCGGTCCACGTGGATTGCCAGGGTTATGACATCACGGTAAGCAACGCGGGAGGCATTGGAATGGGTCTTTCTGCTACGACGACGCGTATTCAGAATAAGGCCTGCTACCCGAACCCGTACTTCTGCAACCTGCTGGATGATTTCTACTGTCTGGGTACGGCTCCGTTCCAGATCGAAGTATGTGAATACAACAATGCGGCAGGCAGTGTGGTGCCAGGTTCTATGATGATTAACGGGATTCCGACGAACATCTTTGATCCTGCGGCCCTTGGCCTGGGAGCACACACGATCATGGCCACCTTTGATGCCGGTACTGCCACGCAGAACCTAATCATTGACGGTGTTCAAATCGGTGGCTCGATGCAGGATGCTGAGAATGACCCTGGTTGCAAACAGAAGATCACGAAGGTGATTAACATCATAGAAACACCAACCACCCTGATCTGCAACGATCTGGTTCATGTTTCGATGGGGCCAGAATGCAAAGTGACCATAGGACCTGATGATGTGCTGGAGGGCACGTACTTCTGCTTCGGTGATTACATCGTAGAAGTGGACAAAACCCTTCCTTATGGCAACGGTCCATGGGTAATGGCGATGTTCGATGCTTCGGATATTGGCAAAACCTATCAATATCGGGTAATTCACTTCGGTGGTGGTAACAACCTCTG
>CAZKBH010000030.1:53432-60893 GCA_964550795.1 uncultured Saprospiraceae bacterium | reverse complement strand
TTTTTCGGCGTTTAGACCCTAAAACGGCGATTGGGATTGAGTACACTTTTGAGCGTACCCACAGCCCTTATAATTTCTTTTCAACCTGCGATTGTACGTCATTTGTCAAAATACCCAATTTGAACAGTTTTTCTCTCTCTTTGCGGCACAATATTTTGGACTAAACTTTTTGGCTCAAGGCAACGACATTGGCGAGAATAACGCCCCTGCGTTACCCTCATCCTCCAAAAAAAGTCTTGTTCAACATGAAAACACTCCTTACTACAATTCTCCTGCTGTGCCTCACAACACTCGCCGTAGCCCAAAAGAAAGCTGAGTTTGGGTTAGTGGTAAAAGCTGGAACCTTCGCCATCCCAAGGCAAAACCTTGAACGGCAAAACTTTGAATTGAAAAGTAGTTCTGAACTTGACTTCAAAATGGGCCGTAATTTCGGCTTTGGCATTTGGTATGCATGGCCTTTGAGTGAACGCCTTAGGCTTTCAACGGAACTGCTCTACCGTTCAATCTCCTTAAAAAGTGAAGATCGGATAAAAAACGACTTTTGGTTTCAAAACCAGCCCAATTATACGGCCTATCAAAGGGTACATGAAAGCAGCATCACCTTACCCATTAAATTTTTCTACACACTTAAAGAAGGTGGAAAAACATCCATCTCATTAGGTGGTGGACTTTCGCAAATATTTGCCTCTAGAATTAACACGCAATTTGAATATAATCTCGTAACGCCCCTAAATGTAACCTCCCAAAACGATTACGCTTATATGGGAACGCGATATTACAGCCTGCAATACCAATTGAATGCTGGCTTCCATTGGATGCTCGACAATAATACAAGCGTAGGGCTTGAATACACTTTTGAGCCTGTGCCAAAATTCTACTACGACGAAACTGACGCTAATACGATTGTTAACAGGTTTTTTAGGGATTGTTTTTGCCACCACTTGGCGCCTTATCTGCGCACAACAATGAACAGTTTTTCCGTCTCTTTGCGGCACAATATTTTGGACTAAACATTACATGAACTACCACAAATACGAACTTCGTACCGCTCCTGAAACCGTCGATCTGCTCGTCGCATTTCTTTCCGACAGCCCATTTGATACGTTCGAGGAAACCCCCGATGGGCTGAACGCCTTCGCACCTGCAACGGCCTCTGAAACCGAAATTGAGGCGCAACTGCTTGATTTACAAGCACAATTTGACTTTACCTGGGACAAAGAACTCATCCTCGGTCAAAACTGGAACGAACTCTGGGAGAGTAATTTTCAGCCCGTCATCGTGGATGATTATTGCGCCGTCCGGGCAGATTTCCACCCACCCATCGGAGGCAAAAAGTGGGAATTGGTCATCAATCCCAAAATGGCCTTTGGCACCGGCCACCATGAAACGACCTGGCAGTGCATCGCGGCCATTGAGCACTTGCCCATGCGGGGCGCAAAGGTGTTGGACTATGGTTGTGGCACCGGGATTCTCGCCATTTTAGCCTCCAAAGAAGGCGCTACAGAGCTGGAAGCTGTGGATATTGAGGAACAATCTTACCTGAACACCCTCGAAAACAGTGCTGCCAATGGCGTGCACAACGTCACCGCCCGGCTTGGCACGCTTGATGCCGTAGAAGGCCGCGATTTTGACGGTATTTTGGCCAATATCAATCGGCACGTCATCCTGGAATCCTTGCCTGCACTTGCTAACTTGCTCAATCCCAAGGGCTGGTTGCTCATTTCAGGGATCCTGCTCAGCGACGAAACGATTGTAAGCGAAGCCGCACAAGCAGCAGGTTTTACAAAAAAATCCATGAAAAGTCGTGGAAATTGGCTGTGCGGGGTGTTTGAGAAGTCTATTGGACACCAATCACTTCATCATGAATTGAGCAATTTGGACAATACAGAAATATCCCATCTAGAATCTGAATTCGCTGATTATCAAGCCCTTTACCCTCATGAGTAAGTATGTCTCTGACACTATGGCATTGATACTGCCAAAGCAAATGGACTGAAAATTATAAGCAATGATCCGGCCATGGAACAATCTACCCATGTGACGACGATTTGGAAATAAAATCTCATTCCTTTCCCTCCTGCCCTTTCCCTACCTTTGCGTCTTCCTTCGCGAACTCAACTTCGCCTTACTTGATTTTATGCAAAAAATCCTCATTCTCGATTTTGGCTCGCAGTACACCCAACTCATCGCTCGCAGGGTGCGCGAGATGAACGTCTATTGCGAAATCGTTCCCTACAATAAAATGCCCGAACTCACCGACGATATACAGGGGGTGATTCTTTCCGGCAGCCCTTTCTCTGTTCGTTGGGAAAACGCCCTGCGGCTCGATCTGGACCGCATTGCGGGGAAAAAACCCCTGCTTGGCATCTGTTACGGAGCACAATTAACCGCCGATTTTTACGGCGGAGAGGTTGCGCAATCGTCCAAACGCGAGTATGGCAAAATTATGCTCCAGCAACATGCGCCCAACGACCCGTTTTTTGCGGGCATCTCCAAGCGCTCGCAGGTGTGGATGAGCCATTCGGATACCATTATCCGTTTGCCCGAAGGCTTCGAGGTATTGGGCAATTCCGACACCATTCCGTACGCAGCGTTTCGCTCGGAGGAAGGAAAATTCGCCACCCCGATTTACGGCATCCAGTTTCACCCGGAAGTGTTTCACAGCCTCGAAGGGTTTGAGATTTTGAAAAATTTCGTCCACGACATCTGCGGCTGCGAAGGAGATTGGACCGCGCAACATTTTGTCGAAGAAACCATCGCGGAACTTCGCCAAAAGATTGGGAATGAGAAAGTTATCATGGCGCTTTCTGGCGGGGTGGATTCAACCGTAGCCGCTACCCTACTCCACCGGGCCATCGGCGACCGACTGTTTTGCTTTTTTATTGACAACGGCTTGCTGCGCAAAAACGAGTTTCAGGAAGTACTGGATTCCTACAAAGGCATGGGGCTGAACGTGGAAGGCGTGGACGCCAAGGAGCGGTTTTACACGGCCTTAGCCGGCGTGAGCGATCCAGAGCAAAAGCGCAAAATAATTGGCAAGCTATTCATTGAATTGTTTGAGGAAGAAAGCGAGGCGCACCCTGATTTTCAATGGCTTGGGCAGGGCACTATTTACCCTGATGTCATTGAATCCATCAGTGTACACGGCCCATCGGTGACCATCAAAAGTCACCACAACGTGGGCGGTTTGCCGGAAAAATTAAAGCTGAAAATTGTGGAGCCTCTGCGTTCGCTGTTTAAGGACGAAGTGCGGCGGGTGGGGAAAGAACTGGAGGTCTCCCCGAATATCCTCAACCGACACCCTTTCCCTGGTCCCGGGCTGGGCATTCGTATTTTGGGCGATATTACCCCTGAAAAAGTCCATATTCTGCAGGAAGCAGACGCCATTTACATCTCCAAACTCCGCGAACACGGGCTCTACGACGAAGTCTGGCAAGCCGGGACAATCCTGCTACCCGTACAATCCGTGGGTGTGATGGGCGACGAGCGTACCTATGAAAAAACCATCGCGCTTCGGGCCGTGACCTCCACCGATGGAATGACCGCCGAGTGGAGTCATCTTCCGCACGAATTCCTCGCTGAAGTCAGCAGCGAGATCATCAACAACGTGAAAGGAATCAACCGCGTGGTGTATGATATTTCAACCAAACCACCGGCTACGATTGAATGGGAATGATTCCAAAGCTGTAATTAGCTAGGGTTACAAGTGTTTCGATTTATATTTGCAGTCATAGGAGCTTGTTCCACGCCTCGAAATCACGCCACGAACCGTTCTCCGGGAAAATCATTGAAATGAAATTGTTTTTGCCACTTGCTATTTGCTTTTGTTCGCTGCTATCGGGCTGCTGCTACTCGTTCAAGGGCATTTCTATTGATCCCGATGTGAGCACGTTTTTTGTGCAAAATTTTGAAAATGAAGCCTCGAATGCACCACCCACGCTTGCGCTGGAATTCACCGAAAGGCTTAAGGACAAGGTGCGCTTGGAAAGTCGTTTGAGCCTGAAAAATACGGATTCTGATGTAGATTTTAGTGGAAAAGTAGTGGATTTTCGCGTGATTCCCGTTGCGCCACAGCCAGGAGAGTTGGTTGCACTCAACCGCCTTGAAGTAGGGGTAAGTGTTCTTTTTAACCACAATAAAGATGATAAAAAGAGCTGGCCTGTAGCGCGCACTTTCCGGCACTTTGCTGAATTTGACAACACCCAGGAATTACTGACCGTGCAAGACCGGTTGCTTGTGGAAGTGATTTATCCCCAAATATTGGAAGATATTTTCAACGCCGCATTCAACAATTGGTAGCACTGCAACTTGGAGTGTTCAGAAATGTGTGGCACACCTAAATTCGAATACTGATAATCAACGTGATAGTCGAGGTGTGCCACACTTTTCATAACATAGGCCCCGACTTTTTTCAACCAAAACGGACAGAAAAACTCAGCAATCCTTGACTCAAGAACGTTTCTTCCAACTTACGAACGACCCGGAACTGCTGCGTCGCATTACATACGAGGAGCTCAAAACCCTCGCATTGGCTTATCCCTATGCACACAATCTGCGCAGCCTGCTTGCCCTCAAAGCCCGCCAAATTGACCACCCGGAAGCTACCCGAGATCTGGCTTCTGCGGCGGCCTACAGCCTGGATCGCACCCGATTGTTCCTGCTGGTTGCCCCGCAAATGATTGTGCCTCAACAGGTTCTTGCGCACGAAGAAGTGCTTGAACTTAAGCCAATCGAGACCGTTAAGCGTGAATTGGAAGCTTTAGCGCCTGTGGCCCGAGCAGAAAAGGTAGTCGCAGCTCCTATCGCAGCCGAGGTTGCTCCGCCGCCGGTTCATGTGCCAAAACCTGCGGAAGAACCACCGGCAGCCGTCCCGGAAGTTGAAATTGAAATTTCTGAACCGCCTGCACCGGAAATACCTGCCGTTCAGAGTTTTGCGGATTGGATGGGTGTTTTTCAGCCCCCCGTTTTAGAGTCGCCTCCCCCCAAACCCACGGTGCAGATAAAAGCCCCCGTGGCCATAGAACCAGTTTTGGACGCTGATGCACTCGAAGACGAGCGAAATTTAAAAGAAAATGCCCGGCAGCCCGGCATTGCGCAGCAGTATGCAGAGCGCAGTGTGGCGGAGAACCAGGATGTAATTTCAGAAACTTTGGCCAAACTTTACGCAAAACAAGGCTACCGCGACAAGTCTGCACAGATGTATGCACGACTAGCCTTGTTGTTTCCAGAAAAAAGCGCGTACTTTGCCGCCGAAATTGACAAACTTAAAAAATAGGCGATCATGTTATCCATTCTTACAGTTTTTATCGCGTTGGTGAGCGTCTTGCTGATAGCGGCAGTTTTGATCCAAAACCCAAAAGGGGGCGGTATTGACGCAAATTTTGGCGGCGGCCAGGCGCAACAACTTTTTGGCGCGGCACGCTCTACTGATTTTGTAGAAAAAGCCACTTGGGTACTTGCCGGTGCACTCATCGTACTTTGTGTGGTAGCGGTGCTTACCGTTGGCACAGGTGGAGGTGCAGAAGATGCAATTCCTGAGATCCCGTTGAAATCGGCTCCCGTGGGAGAGTAATAGATTTTACACAGGTACTTACTACTGAACAAAAAAAGTAGCGGCTTTTGGTAATCCCAAGAGCCGCTACTTTTTTGTTTAAAATACGGAACACCCAGACGCTTGTCCTAAATCACGCTTTGCAGCCTAGGTTTATTCGTCGTCATCGTCGTTTTTGCGGCGGTTGTAGCCGGCATCTTCCAGAGTTTCGTTGTCAATTTCCCAATCATCGCCGCTGGAATGGGTGGGGCGGATACCGTTGGTGAGCCGCACCTTATCGCCAATTGGTTTGCCCGAAGGGCGATCTTCAGAATCCAAGTCAAAGCTCTCGGTGTTGTTGCCTGAAATGGAAGGCCTAACACCTGCGTTTGCTTGTGCTTTACCATCCATACTTTTAGTGGCATGGGGCACCAAACGGAGGCGTTCCTTGCTGATGAGTTCGCCGGTCACGGTGCAGATACCATAGGTTTTGTTGTGAATGCGCAATTGGGCATTTTTCAGGTCCTGCACGAAGCGCTGTTGACGCTGCAGCATTCGCTGAAGCATTTCCAAATCAGTATGCGCCGTGCTGTCGTCGTACCAATCACCTCCTTGCTGGTTAAACCCGTTCTCGTTCAGATCAGCGATTTGCCGTTCTGTGGTGCTAAGTTCTTCTTGAGCCTGCACAAGCCTTTCGTCAACGAGGGCTTTGAAATCCTGCAAATCCTCGTCGCTATAGCGCACTTTTAGGTCGTTCGACATAATGAGGGTGAATTTTGAAATGTGTTAAGAATCTTCGGGGTCAGTTTCGGGGGGCAAAATTAGCCCAATTTACCTTGTTTGAAAGGGTAAAAATAAAAATTGCTTGAAATTAACCGAGTCCGTGGCCCAAGCATCCCCAATTTGGCGTTACTTTTCCTACTTTTGCGGGCCTTTTAAATCTACTTTCCAACCGTAACATGACCGCTATGCCCGCTGCCAAACGCGCCGAACCCACCACCACACTGACCGAATCATATCGCCAGGAAGTCCTCCGGGATTTTCGCATCTGTTGCCTGAGTCGAGAAGCCAGTGTCATCGCACGCAAGGAAGTGCTGACCGGAAAAGCCAATTTTGGCATCATCGGCGACGGGAAGGAAGTGGCTCAGGTAGCCATGGCCCGCGCCTGGAAAAAAGGCGATTTCCGTTCCGGTTATTACCGCGACCAAACCCTGATGCTCGCGTTGGAATTAATGACCCTCGACGAGTTTTTTGCCCAACTGTATGGCGATCCCTACGGCGATCCATTCTCTGGAGGGCGGCAGATGAATTGCCATTTCGCAACCAAATTTGTGGACGAAGCCGGTAATTTTCTGGATCTTAAAAACCGTTACAATATCTCCTCAGACATCGCACCCACCGGCGGTCAAATGGCCCGTGGATTAGGTTTGGCCTTAGCCAGCAAAAAATTTCGTGAAATTCCTGCTCTCTGCGGGGATTTGAGCGATCAGGGCAATGAAGTTGCCTTCGTGACCATCGGCGACGCATCCACCTCCGAGGGCGCATTTTGGGAAACCATCAATGCCGCCGGAGTTATGCAGGTGCCCCTCGCCGTCAGTGTTTGGGACGATGGCTACGGCATTTCCGTTCCAAAAAAATACCAAACCACCAAAGAAAGCATCAGCGAAGTGCTGGCAGGATTTGAAGCGGACTCTGAGCGCGATACTAACGGCATTCGGATTCACAAAGGAAAGGCCTGGGACTACCCCACGCTTTGCCAACTTTACCGCGATGCCGTGGACGAAATGCGCATCACACATCGCCCCGCAGTGTTTCACATTCAAGAAGTTACACAACAGCTCGGCCACTCTACCAGCGGCGATCACCGCCGGTATAAAAGCCCCGAACGACTCCAGTTTGAGGAGGAATTCGACTGCAACCGCCGAATGGCC
>CAZKBH010000030.1:53109-53396 GCA_964550795.1 uncultured Saprospiraceae bacterium | reverse complement strand
AAAAAGAAGTAAAGGAAGCTAAAAAAGAAGCTAAAGAAGCAAAAAAAGAAGCAACTGAAGCCGCCCTACGCGCTTTCCGTGCTTACCACGACAAAGTGGCCGGACTTAAAACCGAGCTTTTGGGACTTTTGCAGGGCATTTCAGCCCATGAATTTGTTGCAGAACTGACCCAAAAACGGGAGCCTTTGCGTTGCGAATTGCTGGAAACTGCCCGGAGAGCCATGTTTAGCAGTGTGGGGCAAAACACCCAACACCTGGATGCTTTGCAACAGTTTATCCTCCGCGAA
>CAZKBH010000030.1:0-53099 GCA_964550795.1 uncultured Saprospiraceae bacterium | reverse complement strand
CGTGGAGGGAACTACCATTTACTCCGATCATCTGCTCAGCCAATCGCCCAAATCACCGCTGGAAATCACGGTGGAAAAAGCCCAGTATTCAGACGAATCGCCGCTCAAAGACGGCTACGAAATCCTGAATGCCTGCTTCGATGCCAACTTTGCCCGGATGCCCGAACTTTTTGTTTTTGGCGAAGACGTGGGCCATATCGGCGACGTGAACCAGGGTTTGCGTGGGATGCAACAGAAATACGGTACGGAACGGGTGTTTGACACGGGTATCCGCGAATGGACCATCATGGGCCAGGCCATCGGGCTTGCCATGCGCGGGCTGCGCCCCATTGCCGAAATTCAATACCTCGACTATTTGTTGTACGGACTTTCGCCACTGTCTGACGACCTGTGCACGCTGCGTTGGCGCTCTAACAATCAACAAGTTGCACCTGCTATTATTCGTACCCGTGGGCACCGTTTGGTGGGCGTTTGGCACAGTGGTTCGCCGATGGGCATGATGCTTGGTTCGCTGCGCGGGATGCACGTTTGTGTGCCTCGCAACATGACCCAGGCCGCTGGCATGTACAACACCCTGCTCCGCGGCGACGACCCGGCCATTGTGGTGGAAGTGCTGAATGCCTACCGATTTAAAGAACAATTACCCGACAACGTAGGCTCGTTCACGGTCCCGCTCGGCGAGCCGGAAGTGCTGCGGGAAGGTTCCGATATTACGATTATCACCTACGGAGCCAGTGTTCGGGTGGCTGAAAAAGCGGCTGATTTACTCGCCGTTCGCGGTATTTCGATCGAACTTGTGGATGTACAGACCCTTTTGCCCTTCGATTTAAACAACCTTTGTGTGGATAGCCTGAAAAAAACCAATCGAGTGATTTTTCTGGATGAGGATTTTGAAGGGGGCGCATCTGCTTTCATGCTCCAGCAGGTCTTGGAAAAACAAGGTGGCTACCGTTGGCTGGATGCTAAACCCCTCACGCTTTGCGCCAAACCCCACCGCCCGGCGTATGGGCAGGATGGAGATTATCATTCCAAGCCCCAGGTGGAGGATGTGGTGGAGGCGGCGATGAGGATGATGGGAGAGGCGGGGTTGTAGGTTAGTCAAACTCATTCTCAGATTATTTTATGACTAAAATAATACGCCCACCACTACCGCTTGATGCTTCACCACAGGAGAAGTATGATAATTTGATTTTAACGTTTTTTGAGGAATGGCAAGAATACATCGGGCAGGATGTATTATTCAAACAATTAATGCAAATTCGTCAATCTGGAAATTCAAATCGAAGAGATTCCATTTATTCTACCCGGCTTAGACAACCATCTGAAATTAGCAGGTTAGGCTTTAGTAGAATTGAAGAGCTGATTTTATTCTTACGTGCAATCATAAAAGATGGATTAATTATAGATTTGCATAGTAGGGGCGATGTAAGCAAAGAATTTGGTATGCCAAGTAATTTAATGCTTTCTTACAGCGGATTGAAATACTGTCTTTCGCTCTTAAATTCTGGAAAGAACTCTACTCGTTGTTTCGTAGCAATGGCCTTCAAAGACGATATGGAATGCTTTTATAATGAAGGGATTGTCAAGGCCATACAAACCACTGGCTTCCACCCTGTTCGGGTGGACAAAGAACACACTGAAAATGAGCAAACTATCAACGACTTTATCATTGCCAGCATCAAACAGTCAAAATTTTGTATTGCTGACTTGACGCACCAACGAAATGGGGTTTATTTTGAAGCAGGCTACGCACTTGGGAGGGGATTGAAATTGATTTACACTTGTAGGCGAGACGATCACGCAAATGTGCATTTTGACCTCAAAACCATGCAGACCATCCTGTATGACACCGTCGAAGAACTGCGCGAAGCATTAATATTGAAAATCCAAGCCTTCATTTTGGACTGATTTTCAGTACATTTGTAATTCGCTACCAAATATAAAATCATGGAATACACGTTTTTCAAATTCCCCAATATTGTTGTGAGCCAAGAAATTTGCATGGGCAAGCCACGCATCAAGGGCACAAGAATACCAGTTAGTTCAGTACTGGCCTATCTTGCAGGAGGCATGAGCGTAGAAGATTTCCTGAAAGAATTTCACTGGGTTACAAAAGAGGATGTTTTACAAGTACTAGCATACTCTTCTTCCTTGGCAAATGATCAGATAATACCACTTGATAAGGCTGCCTAATGAAATTCTTGCTAGACGAAAATATTCCACCATCACTGGCCGGGCTACTAGATAGCATCGGTTACGATACACGGCACGTAAATGAAATTGGCTATAACAACACTCCAGATTTTAAAATTTCAGAGTTTGCCGCAATATCCGGGGAAATAATCATCACCCACGATACCGATTTCGGCACAATACTAGCGCTTACTGGGGCTGAACAGCCTTCAGTCATACTTTTTAGATGGAAGGTGATTTCGACTCAAAGAATTTTTCATTTCCTTATGCCCTACCTTCCACAATTAACTGAGTCCCTCATAAATGGAGCGTTGGTCGTCGTGGACGAACAAAAAATCAGAGTTAGAAGTCTCCCATTACAAATTTGAAATCAGCTGTAAATGTGTGGCGCTATGTCGTAAAACACAAGGGAAAAGATTTCCCCTAAAGTGTCAATCCATGCCTTTTTATGGTTTGAATTTCCTTTTCACACCAAAGTATTCAACTTTACTCTAAAATGATAAAACTATCCGCCATTTCCACCAAAGCCCCTGATGGCTTAGAGAAAGATGACCTAAAAAAAGAAACCAAAAAACTCATCGCTCGACTCGGAGAACTCCACAACCTGATGTACGCCGAGGGGAAATATTCCATGCTGGTCGTGCTGCAAGGCATGGACGGGAGCGGGAAAGACGGTGCCGTACGGAACGTGTTCCATGCGTGTAGCATTGCGGGCTTGGATCTGGTGAGTTACAAAAAACCCACAGAAGAAGAATTTTCCCGCGATTTTTTGTGGCGTGTGCACCGGTGGGCACCTCAGAACGGCATGACCACGATTTTCAACCGCAGCCATTACGAAGACATCCTGATTCAAAGGGTGCATGGCTGGATTGATATGGAGCGTGTGGAACGGCGTATGGCCGCCATCAATGCGTTTGAAGACTTGCTTCAATTTGACAACAACACCTTGATTTTCAAGTTCTACATGCACATTTCGCACGAAGAACAAGGCATCCAGCTCCAGCAACGGCTCGACGACCCGACTAAATTCTGGAAACACAACGACGGCGACTGGGAAGAGCGCAAACTTTGGGACAAATACATGGAAGCCTACGAATATGCACTGAATAACAGCACCACGCCCTGGCATATCTGCCCCGTGGACAATCGTTGGTACCGCGATTATTTCATGGCCAAAACCCTGGTAAATGCTTTGGAAAAACTGGATATGAAACTTCCGGCACCCAAAAAATAACTTGTTGCTCAAACAGTCTCCAAAAAAAGAGGTCAAGGTGTTTCCACCTTGACCTCTTTTTTATAGGGCTTTCAGAAAACTAATACCTTCTTCCGCCTGCCGGATTTGGATAATACCGGTTTGGTTCTACGTTTTTCCCAAAAAGTTTACATCGCACAAAAACCTGCGCCCCGTAGGTGGTCATGCGAGAACTACGCACGATTTTATCGGTGAGGTCCAATTCATAAAAGGCCTCCACCCCGGCACTCCAACGGTAATACCAATCCAAAGTGCGGGCAAAGCCGAGCCGAACCGTAAACAAATCACCCGAAGAACGACCGAGTGGTTTCACGGGCGCAAAAAAAGTAGCGGCATTTTCCCGCTGTTCATCCACCCCAATGCTGTTTACGATGGTATTGGCCCCAAAGCCGTAATCTTGTATCACGTATTTGTATCCGCCCAGGAAAGAAAAATACCAGGTACTGTCAGAGATGTAAAGGTCTTTACCCAAACCAAAAGTGACAGAATAAGACGACCTGGTGTACGAAGAAGGGGAAGACATGGCTTCGCCGAGTATTTTTATCGGCCAATCACGATAAGTCAGCAATGCAGCAAAACCTACCCGGGGCTGCCAGAACCGATCTGATATTTGATAGGTATCCATAAACTCATCCCAAGTGTAATTTCCTTTGCCGCCATGCGAGAAAGCAACAAAATCATACAAATTGTAGAGCGGAGTGGTCTCGAAATCAGTTTTGTGCACCAATTCAGAGTATCCACCATTGATACTCACATTCAGGTTGAGGTACTTTAATTGGGCAAATGTAATTTGGGAGAGCAGCAAAAAAGCGGCAAATAGCGCGTATTTCTTTTGCATAAGCGAGTGAAAAGGTTTGGTGAACAAAAAACGATTCACCGAGAGCGTAACGGGATTAAGCTTTTGTCTGGCTACAGACGCAAAACGTCGGCGAAGTTACGAAAGGCAACAATTATTCCAAATAGAATATTTGCGATTAAGTTAAATGTGAAGGATTTGGCAAAAATCTAAACGAAGTCTTAATACACTTTCTTAGGGTTGCGTTAAAGTAGGAGGAGGGCTTGCAATATGTACCGGGGCGGCGGCATTTATGCACCATCCGATTACAAACGGGATCATTTTAAAACCTGCTCAATTTCACTATCCAAATCTGTTCTATCATGAAAAACACAATTTTGAACCTCGCCGCCTTCGTTCTCCTGAGCTCCTCTTTTGTTGCCTGCAAAAAAGAAATTACCTTCAAAGACGAACTCGTCGGGCGCTGGCTCTCCTCAAAAGTTACCGTCGGGAGCACCGATGTTACCAGTTCCTACACTTTCGACCTAAAACTCGAAGCAAGCCAGGAATTCAGCCTGGACGTAATCTCCAACGTGCCTCTCACCGGCCAAATCACCCAATCTTACGGCGGCGACTGGACTGAAGACCAAGCCAAACAAGACATTACACTGCTTTACTCCGATGGTGCTCAAAAAACCTGGGATATTATTGCCCTTTCTGAGACCCTGATGACCGCCGAACTCATCGAAAACAACACCCGCTACCAAGTAAAATTTGAAAAAAAATAAGGTATTGAGTTAATAAAAAAGCCACCCAGGATCCGTATCGGTTCCTCGGGTGGCTTTTTTATTGCGTTCTATCCAAGTTTAGCGCTTCAAGACTGGTAAAATCACCCCGGACAAACCTCGCGCATCTCGATGCATCTGGATGGTGCAGGGCACAAAATCCTCGTCTTTTGCCTCGTAGATATTAATGAACTGTTGCGGATTCCGGTCGGCCAGCGGAAACCAGCTGCTTTGCACCTGAACCATCATTTTGTGGCCAGGAAGGAAAGTGTGCGCCACGTCAGGAAGTTCAAATTTCACATTCGTCGGCACATTTGGTTCAAATGCCTTGGGGTTTTCAAAACTTTCCCGATAGCGCCCCCTGAAAATTTCTCCACGTACGAGCATTTGATAGCCGCCCATCGGCACCCCGTTTTCCCTCCCTTTGAGCGTATCGGGGAACACATCAATCAATTTTACTACAAAATCGGCATCTGAGGTGCTGAGGCTCGTCCACAAATCGGCGATGACCGGGCCAGTAACCGTGAGCGGTTCGGAAAGCACTTCCGTTTGGTACACCAGCACATCGGGCCTGCGCGCGGCAAAGCGCTGATCGTCGGTCATGTATTCGCGGGTGCGGCGCAGATGCACATCTTCGGTATATGGAACAGGTTTGCCCGGATCGCTGACGTATTGATCAAAAGCAGCACTGACGGGCGCTGGGTTAGCAGACGACAAACTGCCTTTTGCCTGGAAAAAGAATTTTTGTTGCTCCATATTTTTGGGCGGCCAGGCATCGTAAGTGGTCCACTGATTGCTGCCGGTTTCAAAAATATAGGCTTCGGGCAGGTCCAGTTTCCCTTCATTTTTAAGGTGATGTTCAAAAAATTTGAACTCAATTTCGCGTTGATAAAAATCGCTCGTGTTTTGGCCAAAAACCACATTCCCGAGCCGATTACCCGCCCCACGCGCCCAGCCACCGTGTACCCAGGGGCCCATCACGATGCTGTTCGCCACCGATGCCGGGTTTTGTTTTTCAATGGATTTATACACATTCCAAGCCCCCCAGCAATCTTCCGCGTCAAACAATCCGCCCACCGTCATGACCGCTGGTTGAACGTTTTTAAGGTGTGGACGTGGGTTGCGGGCTTTCCACCAGGCATCGTAGTTGGGATGCGCCATGAGCTCATTCCAGAATGGGATTTGGTTCATGCCGTATTTCGTGGAAAAATTGCGCAATGCACCTGCCCGGAGGAAAAAATCATAATTGTCAGGCGTATTCCAATCGCGAAAACCCGCTTGTCCCTCCGTGGTTGGCTGCGGGCGAGGTTTCCCAAATCCTGAATAAAACGAAAATCCGTCCATGAGCATAAACGCCCCGTTGTGGTGAAAATCATCCCCCACAAACCAGTCGGTCACGGGTGCCTGCGGCGAAACGGCCTTAATGGCCGGGTGGCCCGCCAGAATGGCCATCGTGGCGTAAAAACCCGGATAAGAAATGCCCATCACGCCCACGCGACCGTTGTTGTTCGTGGCGTTTTTGAGCAACCAATCCACCGTGTCGTAGGTGTCTGAAGCCTCATCTACTTGTTTTTTCCCCTTTGGCGAGGGGTCGGTAGCGGGAATATGCGGGCGCACGTCCACAAATTCCCCCTCACTCATGTATTTTCCCCTGACATCCTGAAATACAAAGATGTAACCCGCCCGAGCCAAATTCATGTTCTGGAAAGCGCTTGAATAGGAATCTGCTCCATACGGCGAGCAGGAGTAAGGGGTACGCCGCATCATAATCGGGTACTTTTTACTTTGGTCTTTGGGGGAGTAAATGGAGGTAAACAGTTGTTTGCCATCCCGCATGGGAACCATGGCCTCCCGTTTGCTGTAGTGGTCGCGGATGAAAGCAGAATCCAACTGATATTGGCTCTGTGCAGCTAGCAAACAGCTGCCGAAGAAGACAAAAAAGAATATTGTGGTGTACTTCATATTAAAATTTTGATCGTTTGTAACAAATCGTCGGCTCAAAAGTCTGGTAAGTGTTTGAAAGTTTTAGCATCCTGATTCAACCGTTCATCCGTTAAAAAATGCAATCCATCGTTTTTGAGTGTGGTACTGCAACCTATTTGAATGAACCTTTGTCTATCGGATCAACAAAAACATCCAGTCTCGGGAACACAGCACACTGGGCAAATCCAGCAAAGTAGTTCCCAACAAAATTCAAGATTCGATCATCTAACTATTGTCTAAGCTATGAAAACACAAATCTTCACTGCACTTCTTTTTGCCTTCACCCTCAACCAAACGTCCACAAATGCTACTACTCACCCTGTGCCTTGTGTACATCCTGCGGACACTCATGTCTGTGTTGCAGAAACCTCAAAAAGTGGCGACCCGACCGACATCAAAATCGTGGTCTCACAAAAAAGAATCTGGTTCATAACCGACGAAATGCCGATGAAATGCCTCAAAACCGTTATTAAAAACGCTGCAGGCAAAGTCGTGTTTGAACAATGTTTTTCCTCCAAAAGCGCGGATTGGTTTGTGAATATTGAAGCCCTGCCCAAAGGATCGTACACCCTCATACTTGGCGACCGCGAAGAGAAATTCAAAAAGTAACGTACCATACCCTGTTTTAGACTTGTTGCGATGGAGGCCTTTGGCGATGGGAAAGCCCTCCACCGCAACAAGTCTCGCGAAGGTGCTATCTTCGCCCCTCAAGAGTCATCCCGAACGTCGGAATGGCTCTTGTTTTTTGTCGGCGCTTGTCAGGCAATATCTCCCGTCACCATGTTCGCGCACCTTCCTATTTTTTTCAACCATTCAGCAGCTCGGGCAGTCGGCGGCGTATTCACGCTTCAAGGACTGCTATTCGGCACCTGGGCAGCGCTCATACCGTTTGTAAAAGATAAATTTGGACTGGACGAAGCTGAGCTAGGCCTGCTTCTACTCTCGCTTCAAGGCGGGGTGCTGTTGATGAACCCATTTTCTATCCCGATTTTGCAACGTTTGGGTGCCCCTGTGGCTGCTTTGGTCTCTTTGGCAGCCGCCGCACTGGCCTTTACACTGCCTATGATGGCCCCAACGACCTGGTTGCTCGCCACTGCCCTGTTCGCCGCCGGTGCCGGATTCGCTTCCGCCAACGTAGCGATGAACACTTGCGCCACGCAAATTGAATCACGCGACCAATTGCGCATCATGTCCACCTGCCACGGTTTGTGGTCGCTTGGTGCAATGCTCGGATCTGCCTTGGCGGGTATGGGCACGGGATTTGGATTTTCACCCGTTTTTTGGTCCGCAGGGATTTCGGTTTTTGTGCTGATAGCTGCCTGGTTTTTACGGACGCCTATGTTGCCCCTGGAAAAGAACAGTAAGGAGGAGCGCAAAACTCAGGGCGGACAAAAATTCTCCTGGCCCAGCGCAGGGCTCTGGACCATCATTTTCCTCAGTCTTTGTACCAATGTGACGGAGGGCACCATGGCAGATTGGTCGGCGGTTTTTATGCGTGAGGTCGTGATGAGCGAGGCGTTTGCAGTCGGATGGGGCTTTGCGGCCTACGCCTTCTTTATGGCTGCGGGGCGTTTTGTCGGCGATGCGCTGATTGTGCGTTTTGGGGCCTCGAAGGTGCTTGGTGTGGGGGGCGCAGTGGCCGCTGCGGGTATGTTTTTGCTGGCTTTTGTACCGTATATGCCATTTGCATTACTTTGGTTTTCAATGGTTGGAGCGGGCGTATCTTTGGGTGCGCCCATCTTGTATGCGGCAGCGGCTCGGGCACCCGGAATGGCTCCAGGGGCCGGACTTGCAACCATGAATACTTTTGCGATGTCTGGTTTTTTTGGAGGCCCGGTACTGATTGGTTTTTTGGGCAAAATCTGGAATCTACCCATTGCGTTTGCAGTGGTAGGAGTTGCTGCCTTGTGGTGGGCCTGGAATGCCAAACGTGTTTAAATATTGCGCTCAGAAACCTGACTTAAGCCTTAATTTGTTTGCATCCATTCCGCATAAAACTTCCGACCTTTGAAAAGCGCTTTGAACTGAAAGATTTAAACCCTGTTCGACCAAACATTTCCGACTAATTCCAAGCGTATTGTTCATCATACAAATTCACAAGTATATGAAAAACACAAGTTTACGTGCCCTAATCGCAGCCATGGTGCTGTTGGCATACACCCCGTGTTCCCATGCATTAGACCTGGGTGTGTCGTTCGCTGCGTACAACACACCGGATGGAAAACCGTATGTGGAGGTGAACATAGAGATTGCTTCGGTGTCCATTTTGTACAAAAAAACAGAAGGGGAAAAGCTACAGGCGGGGGCAGAAATCTTGATTATGATCAAAAAAGGCGATGAAGTAGTCAACTACGAAAAATACAATATCCAAAGCCCGCTTTTAGACGTCCCGCAAAGTCTGGTGGATGTAAAACGCCTGCTTGTTCCCCAAGGCGACTATGAACTGGAAGTAAGTGTGCAGGATCTCAATGCCCCCACGAACCAAAAAACCTATCGCACACCGATTAAGGTACAGTTTCCTGACTCTATTCATTTAAGTGAGGTTCAATTGCTACGCAGTTTCAAGCGCGACCAAGCCGTTAGTCCATTCACCAAAAACGGCTATTTACTGGAACCACTTCCCTTCTTTTTTTACGAAAAGGGTACTACGCGGCTTGCGTTTTACGCTGAAATATACAAGTCAAAAAAGAGCATTAACGATGCTGATTACCTGGTCCGATACTTCATTGAAGCGGATAAAGGAGGGGGAAATAAAACCCTGATGTCTTCGGGTAGCCAGCGTAAAAAACCCACCGATATTGATGCTTTGCTGGTTCAAATGGACATCAGTAAGTTCGAAAGCGGGAATTACACCCTCACCGTTGAACTCCGAAACGTTGCCAACGAGCTGCTCGCCTCGCGAGTGGTTTATTTTCAACGCAGCAGCCCCTTCCTCCCCTTCAAAGATAGCGATATCACGGAAGAATCGCTGGCCCAACAATTCACCAAAGACCTCGACGAAAAACAACTCAAATACAGCCTCGCGGCGCTAGCTCCTATTATGGTTGGCGATGACGCGCAAATGCTCAACAACGTAAACCGGGATAAAGACCTCAACAACAAGCGGTTTTTCATTTTCCGTCACTTTGTCCGGGAAGACCCCAACAATCCTGAAGCCGCTTATCGGAAATATATGAATCTCGCGGCCTCCGTTCACGAAAAGTTCAAAAGTGGCTTCCGATATGGTTTCGAAACCGACCGCGGCCGCACCTTCCTGCGCTTTGGGCCACCTGATGATTTGGTGCATGTAGAAGATGAACCCGGTGCTTCTCCGTACGAGATATGGGTGTATTACAATTTCCCAAAAACCAGCCAGAGCAATGTCAAATTTCTGTTCTACAACCCTTCCCTTGCCGGCGAGGACTATATTTACCTCCACTCAACGGCTCGAGGCGAATTACAGGACCAAAAATGGGAGCGCAAATTGTACAACCGTAACCTGACGGAATACATTGACGGCGATAACTACAACGATGCCACCAGGGTCCAACGTAATCTGGGCCGCCGCGCCAGAGAGTTTTTTACGGATTTTTAAATATCTCGAGGTTTAGTACCGATGAAACAACAGAAATGCCCTCATTTTCAATCGCTTAAAATGAGGGCACGAGTAAAGTCTGGCAAACCTGGAGGTATGCCAGACTTTTTTTGTCTCAGTTCCGATCTTCCTTGGCATCCTCCCGCCGCTCGATGTATTCGTTCCAAACGGACTTGTAGTCGTACGTAAGGTAAATTTCGGTATCAAAAGCCCCCCAGGCACCATTCTCGAGTGCCAAATTAAGTCGGCGGACGGCTCCAGCGGGCACATTCATCGTAATCACGTGCCCAAGCCCCATGGCGAGGGTCCAGGAAACCACACGCGCATCCTCCGGGGGGAAAATATCCCAAAAACCCTGTGCTTCGAGAATCCGGCGGATTTCGGGCAAGTTTTTGTCTTGCTGGTGTTTGAGGATAATGGTTACCATAACACTATCCGCCTCTGGGACCGCTGCTGCGGTAGTAGAAGGCCCTTCCGGGGCGGTAGGTTCCTGGGCAATAACAACCTGGATGGAAGCCAGGCATATCGAAATGAATAACAGCGTTTTTTTCATCTTCAAAAAATGTACAGGGCAGTAATCGCAAAAATTTGGCGCACAAAAACACGGGAATACTGCAGGTTAAAGGCATTAACATTGAAACCGCAAAGATAATCGCGCCTTTCGCACTTTTGATTTTTCAATTCAACTTGCAAAAACTGATTTTGAAACTACATTTGCCCGGCGGCAAATTGAATCAGGTACACACCTATTTGCCAAACCTTATTTGTTCACCTTTCTTCCTCATCAAAAATAGCGAAAAATCCAATCATGTTCAAAAACCACCCATCTGGACTGCCCTACCTCTTTCTGACAGAATTGTGGGAACGCTTCGGCTACTACCTCATGATCGGGATTTTCCTGCTTTACATGACAGACTCGGAACACGGAGGTTTGGCCATGACGCGCTCCCAAGGCTCAGATATTTTTGGCACTTTCATCGCACTCGTCTATATCACGCCCTTTATGGGTGGACTTTTGGCGGATAAACTCCTTGGATACCGACGAAGTATTATCCTCGGGGGCATTTTAATGGGGATCGGGTATCTGATGCTCGCTATGTCGAACAGCTTAACTACTTTTTACGCCTCTTTGTTCGTGATGATTTTGGGCAATGGTTTTTTCAAACCCAATATCTCCGTGCTGCTCGGCAACCTGTACAACGAAGAAAAATACCGGGTTTTGAAAGATACCGGGTACAATATCTTCTACATGGGCATCAATATCGGCGCATTTGTCTGCAATTTTTTTGCCGCCTGGCTCCGCCACAACATTGGTTGGGGGGCAGCTTTTGCAGCCGCAGGTATTGGGATGTTCATCGGGGTCATCGTGTTTATCATCGGATCTAAACACTACGCCCACGCAGATGTGCGCCAACCCGCCGTATCGGGGGAAATGGGCGTCGGGAAAATGCTCTCCTCGGTGCTGCTGCCCGCCATTGTAACGGGCATTGCCGGTTGGATGATTCCCGGGAATATCTTCGGCACGGACTCCACCGACGCATTCCTGTTCGGTAGCATCCCCGTGATCGCCTTTTACCTCTGGACCTACTGGAAAGCCACCGAAGAAGACAAGCCTCGAATCAAAGTTTTGCTCTCGATTTATGCCGTGGTCATCGTTTTTTGGGCTATTTTTAAACAAAACGGCACCGCACTGACCACCTGGGCAGAATTCTATACCGATCGGGAAATGCCCACCTGGGTAGCTGGCCCCGCCGAAACCATCCAAATGGCGCAGGTGGTTACCATGAAAGACACGCTCTACACCCAGTACGACGCGCAATTCCGAACCACACAGGGGCCAGATGGCAAACCCCTGAAAATCACCACGTTCAATCCATATTTCCTGAACATCCCGGCGGCGGAACGACCGCCTGCGGACGTAGAAGTGCCGCTTGTCTCTACCGAGATTTACCAGTCCGTCAATCCGTTTTTTGTGGTGTTGCTCACCCCGCTCGTCATCTGGTTCTTTAGTTATTTACGACGACGTGGAAAGGAACCTACTACACCTGCCAAGATTGGCTGGGGTCTGATTGTTTCGGCGCTGAGTACACTCGTAACTATCATGGCCGTCTATGCCTGTCACAATGGATTGGAGAAGGCTTCCGCGTGGTGGATCATCGCCACCTACGGGGTCATTACGGTGGGTGAGCTGTTCCTCAGTCCAATGGGCCTTTCTATGGTATCTAAAATGGCCCCACGCCACATTACAGGTTTGATGATGGGTGGCTGGCAGCTTGCAACGGCGCTTGGCAACAAATTGAGCGGTGTTTTAGCCACTTTGTGGGACAGATACGACAACAAAGCCAACTTTTTCTGGGTAAACTTTATCTTGTTGATGCTCGCCGCATTGGCTCTTTTCTCCATGCTGAAGTGGCTAAACAAAGTTTTCAAGGAAAAAGGCTTGAATTAAGCCCCATAAGCACTCAACGGATCAAGCATTTTCAATCAATAAATCTACTCGAATATGTCAATCAAACAAAAATTTTCGCGAGAGCACAAATCTGAAAAAGACCGTGCCGCTAGCCGCAAAATCATGCTCGTTATTGCGGTTTCGACGGTAACACTGATGGTATTGATGTATCTTGCCTTTCGGTAGTTTGGATTTCGTGCCCATGGAACGCGCAGCCTGTTCCAGCAATCAAAAGGCCGCTCCTGCATAGCAAGAGCGGCCTTTTTGTATTTTCCGTACTAATTAAAATCCTATCTCCCCCGACCTCTACCCCCACCACTTCGTCCGCCACCGCTGCCACCACCACGCGGTGGGCCACCCGGCTTTTCTGCCTTGGGATCCGCAGAACGTTCGTCGTACCGAGGCTTGGGCTTGCGCTTAAAATCTTGTTTTTCGATGCTCGAAACTTCCAGAATCGAGGAAAAACGACGGCGCATTTCGTTCGCGACGTCTTGTTTACTCGGCTTTTCCGTGACTGGAGGGGAATTTTGCGGACGGCGTTGTTCGGGGCGCGGCCCTTCCTCTCGTCTAGACCGGGGATCAGGGCGACTGCCACCGAAGGCGGGTTTCCGCTCGTCGCGGCGATCATCCCGGCGTTCCCGATTCATGCCGCTGTTCCGATCCCGTTGTCCATCGTCTTCCCTACGGGGCGCACGAGGCTCCCGACGCGATGGCATCGGAACTACATCGGCATTCGGCAATGGGCGCGATTCTTCCTGACGTGCAGGCTGATCTCCGCCACGACCTTGTTGGCCACGTCCACCTCGGCCGCGACCGTCTCGACCCCGTGGAGGCCTTTCCTGGCGCGGTTGTGGAAGTGCGGGAGCGGTGAGGTCTGCCACAAAAGGATGTTCCTCTTCCACGGGTACTAATTGGCCCGTAATTTTTTGAATGTCTTTCAGGTACGGGATTTCCTCCGCCTCGCAGAAAGAGTAAGCAATACCGCTGGCTCCTGCGCGGCCCGTCCGTCCAATGCGGTGCACGTAGGTTTCGGGAATATTGGGCAATTCAAAGTTGATTACGTGCGAAAGCTCGTCAATATCAATGCCGCGGGCGGCAATGTCGGTGGCGACCAGCGCGCGGTTTTTGCCATTTTTAAAATTGGTCAAGGCGGCCACACGGGCAGTCTGCGACTTGTTGCCGTGGATTGCTTCTGCGCGGATACCAGCTTTGGTCAAATCCGCAGCCACTCGGTTTGCGCCGTGTTTGGTCCGGGTAAAAACGAGGGCAGATTTGATGTTCGGGTCCTGCATTAAGTGAATCAGCAGGTTTTTCTTGTCGTGTTTGTTGACAAAAAACACTTTTTGCTGAACCAACTCTGCGGTAGTAGCGGGAGGCGCAACGGCCACTTTGACCGGATTGTTCAAAATAGAATCGGCCAATTGAGCAATCTCCTTGGGCATGGTTGCCGAGAAAAACAGCGTCTGGCGTTTGGCCGGAATTTTCGCGATTACCTTGCGTACATCATGGATAAAGCCCATGTCGAGCATCCGGTCGGCCTCGTCGAGTACAAAAATAGACAGACTGCGGAGGTCCACAAATCCCTGATTCATGAGGTCGAGCAGACGGCCAGGAGTGGCGACCAGAATATCGGTGCCTCGGCGCAAAGCGTCTGTTTGAGGCGTTTGACCCACACCGCCGAAGACGACCATATTGCGAATCTGAAGGTTTTTACCGTAGGCTGTAAAACTTTCGCTGATTTGCAGGGCCAGTTCCCGTGTTGGGGTAAGAATCAAAGCCCGGATTGGGCGGCGATTGCCTGGACCTGGAGCTGGTGGGTGATTGTGTAAAAGTTGCAACATGGGGAGCGCAAACGCAGCGGTTTTTCCGGTGCCCGTTTGGGCGCATCCCAGCAAATCATTTCCTTCTAAAACGGGTGGAATGGCTTGTTGCTGAATGGGGGTAGGGTGTTCGTAACCCTCGGCTTCGAGCGCGCGCAAAAGCGGCTCGATAAGCGATAAATCGTTGAATGACATTGAATTATTGTTGTCCGGTCTCGTGCGCGGCGAGCCAATAGCGGCTCTTCAAGGGGCAAAGCGTGATGAATGTGGGGGACCAGTCAGGTCGGAACGGGAAACGAAAAAGATACTTGGATTTCGCTCGCGCACATTCAAAAAACATCGTCGTCCAGGGCGGACAAACACCGGGTTGGTGTTAAATACGGGGCAAAGGTAGGCGGATTTTTGGAAATTAAACTTTTTGTGCCAAAATAGTATGTTGGGTTCTGTCTCGGGACAACAAGTCTTCCTCTCCTAATCCTATCCGAGCCACCAAACTCAGTGTGAGTTGTCATCTTGTCGAGACCCGTCCGCATCAAGTGCGCGTAACCCGAGTATTTGCCCTTTTGAGTGCTCGATTGTGCAAGCACTCGACCAAAGCGCACTTGATGCGGACGGGTCTCGACAAGATGACAAGCGGGGGATGGTGCCTGAATACACGCAGAGACACCCAAAAGGGCATAAAATCAGCTAACGGAGAATATCAAACCTACAACACGATCACATTCGGGCCAGGAGAAAGTTCTCCTTCTAAAGCAATTTCAATTTTTGGGCCGAACAAACGAATCGTCTCATAGGTATTATCAAGCGAATCGAGTACAATCACTGGTATAGGGTATTTCTGGAAATTCTGTTGGTAGGGAATATTCTTATCGCCGGAGACAAATACCTCAAAGCCTTCTGCCAACATCAAGCGCAGCAATTCGCCATTCTCCTTGCCATCCCAACGCATTTCGCGTACCGTAAAGACTTCGTGGTTAGCAAGGTTGTTTTTGAGTTTACGTGGCAGATTTTCATCAAGCAGCAATTTCATACAATTTTTCAAGGTTTTGAGCAGTCATTATGCCTTCAAAATAGGAAAGTACTGCCACTGCTTGCTCGCGCGATACGCTGGGGAAATCATCCAAAAATGCTTCAAGTGGGATGCCTTTTTCCAAATGTTGGAACAAAATCTTGACGGGAACTCGTGTCCCTTGGAACACTGGTTCTCCACCAAGGATATTCGGGTTAGAAACGATGAGCTGCTGTAAGATTTTCATAGGTAAAAAAGTAATTGGTTTTTGCAAAGATTTAAGTTTTCGGTCTTTGGGTTGACTCAATACCTAGTGCCACCAAAAGCATCTGCCCTTTTAAGTACTCGGGAGTACATAGACTCGATTAAAGCACTAAAACGAACAAGTCCCCACAAGATGACAAAGCTGGAGGCTTCAAAAATCCACCAGCTCAATTTCAAAAATCAGCGGCGCATTCGCAGGAATATCACTACCCGCACCCGTAGGACCATATCCAAGCGCAGAAGGAATGAAGAAAGTGCCTTTACCGCCTTTTTTGAGGAGTGGAACACCTTCCTGCCATCCTTCAATCACTCCGGTCAGGGGAAATGTAATGGGGGTACCAGTGGTCTGGTCAAATACTTTTTCGTTCTTCAGGAGTTTGCCAATGTATTTTACCGTTACGGTGCTGTTGATCGTCGGGTGTGCCCCCGTGCCTTCCTGGGTAATGATGTAATGAAGGCCCGATGGCGTGGATTGGGCCGTCAGGTTTTTATCTGCCAGATATTCCTTGATATCATCAATATCGGCCTGAAGTTGTTGTTCGTAAGTCAAACCTTTATCGCAGGAGAAAAAGAGTACGGCCAGGAGTGCAATTGTCGCGTAGCGCATTTTTTAAAAAATTGTAAGTTTGTTTTTACCCAAGGTACGATTTCAAATTTTCACTGTGGATTTTGCGGAGTCGACGGATTCCGCGCTCTTTGATCTGACGAACACGTTCCCGAGTGAGACCGTAGAGTTCCGAAATTTCGTCGAGCGTGAGTGCCGTGCGACCATTTAGGCCGTAATAGGCACCAATAATCTCTGTTTCACGGGGCGAAAGAGAGATCAAGCCCTGGGCCACTTCTTCCCGAAGCGACTCAGCCATAAGGGCAAAGTCAGGATCCTCACGGTTTTCAGGCACCATCACATCGAGCATGGTGGCATCACCCTCTTCGGTGCCCGGCAGGGGCGCATCCAACGATACGTGGCGCGAGCCGCTGTGGATCAGTTGTTGAATCTCGCGCTCGCTCATGCCGAGCAGTTCGCCCAGTTCCTCGTCGGAGGGCTCGCGTTCAAATTCCTGTACAAAAGAAATGTAGGCTTCATTCACCTTGTTGTAGGAGCCGACCTTATTCAGCGGCATCCGCACAATCCGGCTGTTTTCCACAATTGCCTGCAAAATGCTCTGACGAATCCACCAAACAGCGTACGAAATAAATTTAAAACCCTTGGTCTCATCAAAACGACGTGCGGCTTTGATCAGCCCGACGTTGCCTTCATTGATCAAATCAGAGAGGCTGAGTCCCTGGTTTTGGTACTGTTTGGCCACCGAAACCACGAAACGCAGGTTGCCACGGGTCATTTGATCCAGAGCTTCCTGATCTCCTTCGCGGATGCGCTGCGCCAAACTCACTTCTTCATCCGGGGTAAGCATCGCGAGTTTGCTTATCTCGTTGAGGTACTTGTCCAGCGCCTGGCTCTCACGATTCGTAATCTTATGGGCGATTTTTAACTGGCGCATGATTGAATTTTTTTGGATGCCCGCTGGTTAGACAGGCGTTGGGAGTTAAAATTTGTTGGTTATGCTTTGATTAAAGCCACTTGCAATAAAACTTGAACGTTTGACTCGGAAAAAAGATTTTAGATACACTTGTTGTGGTCGAAGTTTGTCACAGGCTGCGTGTAGCTATGGTGTCTTAAAACAATTAGGACGTATTTAGTTTCAAAAACGTTGACTTAGTACGTACTAACTTCTACCAAATGTTTGAAAATCTTGCAAACTGCGCTGCAAAAATCGCGCCGCAACGGTACGACAAATTGCGCATATTTTCACATATTACAGTGCCGGAGGTCTTGACTAACAGGATTTTACCCCATATACCCAAACCGCTGGAGCGCCTGCTCGTCATCGCGCCAGTTATCACGGACCTTCACGGTTAGGTCTAAAAACACCTTCATTTCCAAAAACGTTTCGATGTCTTTCCGGGCGTAGGTACCGAGTTTTTTGATGGCAGCGCCGCCTTTGCCAAGTAAAATGGCCTTTTGAGTCTCGCGCATCACAAAAATAGTGGCGCGGATGCGGGCAATATCTTCCCCTGCATTGGTTTTCGCCTCCTTAAAATCTTCGATCCCAACCTCACAGGAATAAGGTATCTCGTCGTCATACAGGCGCAGGATTTTTTCCCGAATGATTTCGCTGACGAAAAAACGTTCGGGCCGATCGGTCAGTTGATCTGTAGGGTAATAGGGTTCTCCTTCGGGCAGGTAGCCGAGGATTTTTTCGAGCAAATCGCTGGATTGTAAATCTTTCAAGGCCGAAACTGCCAAAACTTCGTCGAATTTGACGTGTTTTTTCCACCAGCCCGTAGCATCCTGAATGCGCTGCTCTGCAACCAGGTCTTTTTTATTCAAAATGAGCAAAACCGGCACCTCCGTCTTTTTCAACACTTCAATCAGGGGATTGTCCGCCTCCAGTTCTTCCGTCATATCGAACACAAAAAGCATCAGGTCTGCGTCCTCAATAGTGCCTTCCACAAAGCGGTTCATGGCCTTGTGCATCTTGTAAGTGGGCGTTTTCACGTACCCCGGCGTGTCCGAAAAAACCATTTGGAAGTTTTCTCCCGTGAGAATTCCAATGATTCGGTGGCGGGTCGTTTGAGGCTTATGGGTAATGATGCTCATGCGCTCGCCCACCAAGGCGTTCATAAGGGTTGATTTGCCGGCGTTTGGCCGACCAATAATATTCACAAACCCGGTGCGAAAGGGCTGTTCGTTTACTTGTGCAATCGCTTCGTCCTCCATATTATTAAGGTAATTTGAGTGATTTAAAGCCCTAACAAGTGGCCCATGAGGTCTTGTTTGGTCTGTAAATATTGTCGGCTATCTGCCTGTGGCGGGATGACCAAAGGAATGCGCCCCACCACTTCAATGCTGGATCTGCGCAAGGCTTCTACTTTCAGGGGATTGTTGGTTATCAACTCAACTTGTTGAATACCAAGGTCTTGCAAGATACAAATAGCCGCGTCGTACTGTCGGGCATCCACATCAAATCCCAGATGCGTATTGGCTTCGGCAGTGTTTAGCCCCGTGTCTTGCAATTTGTAAGCCTTGAGTTTATTGATAAGCCCAATCCCCCTACCCTCTTGCCGGAGGTAGATCACTACGCCGCCTCTTTCTGCGGCAATGTGCAAGGAGGTGTTTAATTGTTCACCGCAATCACAGCGACGGGAACCAAACACATCCCCGGTCATACATTCCGAGTGGATACGCACGGCCACGGGTTTGGAAGGATCAAAATGATCGGCAACCATGGCGATATGGGGCATACGCTCGCTACTTTTGTCTGCGTAGGCCAACATATTGAACTGACCGTAACGGGAGGGAATGGGGGCTTCTGCTTGGCGTTGCATTGTGCCGCAAAGGTAGCACGAAATTCACTTCGAGCTCTGCGCAATCACCGATAGCGCGGCGATTGACTGACACGACATGAATTTTGTAGGATAAGAAGTGCGATGGCTTATTGGTCAATCAGACCCCGGCCTTCTTTCACGATCCGGCCCTCTTCAAGCAGTTTTTTCATCAGTCGGTCCAAAATGCCGTTGATAAATTCCTTGCTTTTGTCGGTGGAATAGGTTTTGGAAATTTCCACAAACTCGTTGAGCGTTACCTTGGTTGGAATCGTCGGGAAATGCAGGAGCTCGCAGAGTGCCATTTTCAGCATAATCATATCGAGAATAGCGACTCGGTCTGCGTCCCAGTTTTTAAGCATGGGCTGGATTTCTCCCAGCAGCGCGGCATCTTCCCGGGCGGTTTGGATCAGAAGTTCCGCACCAAATTCGCGCACAGTTTCGTCGGATGGTTCGTGTTCCTGGTAAAAAGGACCGCTCAAAGGCATGGCCTTAAGGGTCTTTTTCATGGCACCCATCACAAGTGATTCATCGTCTGCCCAGTTGTTGAACCGATCTTCTGTCATATCCAGAAAAAGATCGTTGGTGGAGAGGAATCGGTAGAGTTCGATGAAAATTTTGGCGTGGTCGGCATCTGTGGGTGCTTCCAATGCCAGGTAGGCGATGTATTCGGGCACATCCGTGAATGCGTTGTAGAGCGAGCGGATGTGGTCGTCGTCAATATTTTCGTTGCTTTTGTACTTGGAAACAAGTTTAAGAAAATCAACGTGGTTGGCGAGACTGTGGGTGCAGGGATTGTTGCTCAGGCGTGGATCAAAAACTTTGTCTGCTTCGGTAGGCAGTAGTTTGACGGCGCGGTTGGCGGCATCTTTCTCTGCGTACTGTGCAACACGCAGGGTGAGAAAGAGATGGTAAATGTAGAGTTCAAAGGCTTTCCAGATACCATCTTTATACGCTTTTTGCAATTCGGCGAGTTCAAGCGACTCGTCCCGATTGAGCATGTAAAGAAGTTGCATCACTTTGACTCGAACACTGCGGCGGCTGAGCATAAGGTTTCAAATAACTTTTGTTGATGAGGAATTCAATAATTTCCGCTGCAAAGGAACGAATTTCCAGCATTAACCTGTCAAATTGCACACACTTTTCTTTCAATAAAATTAGATTTTAGGCTTTGAAGTGCTTGACTCAGCGTTAGGGTCGGACTGCTGAACGGCAAATTTTAATTTCCTTTACCGTCCCTTTTTTACCGAATTACTTGAATTTGCGTACAAAAACCGACTCTTTCAACTTAAAATTTGCCTGTATTTGACTCGCTTGAGTATAAAAATGCGGGTTTATTCCTGAAATTTTTGCCCGAGCATGGAATTTTTCGCAAAGGAAGTTTACCTTTGCAGCCCAATTTCAAAATCTGTAATTTTTTCACCCACAAAAGAAGGAGAAATCCATGCTCATCCTCGAGATTAAAGACGGCGATACCATTGACAAAGTACTCAAGAAGTACAAGCGCAAATTTGAAAAATCAGGTATGCTGAAAGAACTGCGTCGCCGCAAAGCCTTTACAAAACCTTCCGTTCAGCGCCGCACAGAAGTGCTCAAGGCGGTGTACAAGGAAGATATGTACGGTAACAAGAACGATTGAGCAGAATAAATGTGGTCAATGATATAAATGTGGTCAATTTGGTCAATGTGGTCAATATGACAAATATGGCTAACCCGAGTGCAATAGCCCATTGACCACATTAATCTAATTGACCACATTAATTCCATTCTCCTTATTGACCACATTCCATTTGTGTTTCACGAGGAATCTTTTTATGGATACCTGTCGCTCGAACGGCGTTTTTCACCGCATACGCTGACGGCTTACCGTAGCGACCTGTCCGGTTTCATAACTTTTTGTACGGAACAACAATGCCTTACCTCGCTCAGCGAAGTAAGGCATTTGCATATCCGCTCCTGGATAGTGGCCCAAATGCAGGCCGGACAAAGTTCCCGCGGCATCGTCCGGCGGCTTTCCTGTCTGAAAACCTATTTCAAGTTTTTAAAAAAACGGGGTTTGATCGAAAAAGACCCCATGCGCAAGGTGACCGCCCCGCGTTCGGGCAAACGATTGCCCGTGTTTGTGCAGGAAAGCCAGATGTCAGCCGTGTTTTCGCACCTTGAATTTGCAGATGATTACAGCGGATTACTCGCGCGGCTGATACTCGAAATCCTGTATGCCACCGGAATGCGGCGCAGCGAAGCTTCTAACCTGAAAATCAATGATATAGATTTCAGCCGAATGGTTTTCCGGGTGCGTGGTAAGGGCGACAAGGAGCGATTTATCCCCTTTGCCCGCTATCTGACCGAGTGGTTGGAAAAATTTCTGGAGGCACGTAAAATCAGCTTTCCGGGCACATCCGAGCCTTGGCTTTTTCTCAACCGAAAAGGCGAACAGTATAGCCCGGAGAGCATTTATTACCTGGTCCGAAAACACCTTTCTACGGTTACAACTGCCGAACAACGCAGTCCACACGTGCTTCGGCACTCTTTTGCGACGCATTTGTCCAACAATGGCGCCGACTTAAACGCGATTAAAGAGTTGCTCGGGCACTCCAATCTTGCCTCCACGCAGGTGTACATGCACAACAACATCGAACGTTTGTTGCAGGTCTATGAACAGGCACACCCGAAAGGCGGAGCAGATGAAAAGGACGAGGACCTTCATGAGGATCTCTGAATATGGCCCCCAATAATGGTCACTCCCCGACAAAGTCCGAGTACAATTTTGGATTTGCGGAATCCAAATGGCCATCTTAGACGTTTATAGGTAAACAAATCTATTTGCCATGAAATTTCTGACCATTTTGCTCGCCCTATTGGCCTGCAACAACGCTCCAAAAGTACCAGACTCTTCCATTTCAGGGACATCGGTGTCTAATGCTGTTAGTACTGATGCTTCCTCTGCAACCATGCCAAGTGATTCCATCGTCCCCGCACAAATAATTGACGGTCAATTGGTAAAACTGGAAAAATCGGAAGAAGACTGGAAGCGCGAACTCAGCGAAAAAGCATTTTATGTACTCCGCAAAGAAGGCACCGAGCGTGCTTTCACGGGCGATCTTTGGGATCATAAAGGAAAAGGGGTGTACGTCTGTGCCGGATGCGGGCTGCCGCTCTTCGCCTCAGAAACTAAATTCGACTCTGGCACTGGCTGGCCTTCGTTTTACAAACCCATCGCGGAAGTTCACATCGCTGACAAAACAGACAGCAGCCATGGCATGGACCGCACGGAGGTAGAATGTGCGCGTTGTGGCGGCCACCAGGGGCACGTTTTCCCGGACGGACCAGCACCTACAGGACTTCGGTACTGCATTAACTCCGTGTCCTTGAAATTTGTGAAACAGTAACTTACCTTTGTAAAAAAATCGACCGCATGGATACGCTTGTAGCAACACTCTCTGACTATGAAATTGAACGTGGAAAACCTATGCCAAGTTTTAACCACAGTGCTATACAACTGAACACAGGTATTGCACTCGCCTCCCGTTATCGTACCAAGTATCGGTTCACCTCCGAAACCAGCCTCGAATTAGAGGGTTGGGGAAGCACTCCAGATGTTTTGATTTTTCCGCCTATGCCACTTAATTTGAAAGCGGATAAAATCAGGGTTAAAGAATCGCCGCTCGGTGTTATTGAAATCCTCTCTCCTACACAGAGTTTAAACGATTTAGTAGATAAAGCCGATCTCTACTTTGAAAACGGCGTAAAATCTTGCTGGATCATCATTCCCAGCATGGGTGGCGTTGCGATTTATGCCGCACCTGGCAAATACACGTTTTTTAACGAAAATGACACCGCCAGAGACCAGGTTTTAGGCTTAGAAGTCCCTGTAGCTGAACTTTTCGCCTAAATTTTATTTGCTGAAAATATCTAGCGGGGGCTGTGGCAACACCACAGCCCCCGCTTTTTTTACCTTTGCCCAAAATGTACCCGGAACGCTGTTCCGGCCGCTTACAAAAAAGCGTTCCGCCATACTTGCTCGATTTTTTTTATGAACAAAAAATTAGAAATTCTCCAGTCCAAACTCGCCGAAGCTAAACTCGGTGGCGGCCAAAACCGCATTGACGCCCAACACAAAAAAGGCAAACTCACTGCCCGGGAACGGGTGCATTTTTTGCTCGACGACAATTCTTTTGAAGAAATTGGGGCACTAGTTACGCACCGAAGCACCGATTTCGGCATGGCCGAACAACAGTTTCTCGGCGACGGGGTGGTGACTGGCTATGGCACGATTGGCGGAAGGCTGGTGTACGTTTTTGCCCAGGACTTTACGGTTTTTGGAGGTTCCTTGTCTGAAACACACGCAGAAAAAATCTGTAAAGTCATGGATTTGGCTGTGAAAAACGGCGCACCAATCATTGGCCTCAATGATTCCGGCGGCGCGCGTATTCAGGAAGGCGTGAACTCCCTGGGCGGTTACGCGGATATTTTTTACCGAAATGTACAGGCAAGCGGGGTCATCCCACAGATCTCGGCGATCATGGGACCTTGCGCAGGTGGCGCGGTGTACAGCCCGGCCATGACCGATTTTATCATGATGGTAGAAGGCAGTTCGTATATGTTTGTGACGGGGCCAAACGTGGTAAAAACCGTTACCAATGAAGAAGTTACGAGCGAAGAACTCGGTGGGGCAAGCACCCATGCCACCAAAAGTGGCGTGACGCACCTGACCGCCACCAACGATATGGATTGTATTCTGAAACTCAAAAAACTACTTTCCTACATTCCCCAAAACTGCGAAGGCAAAGCCCCTACCCTGCCCTACACTTTGGGCGACGAATACCGGGAGGAACTGGAGGCCATTATACCCGAAAATGCCAACCAACCTTACGATATCAAGGAGGTCATTGCTGGGATTACAGACTCGGACTCGTTTTTTGAAATCCACGAGCAGTACGCCGAGAATATCGTGGTCGGTTTTGCCCGATTGGCGGGGCGCAGCATTGGCATTGTGGCCAATCAACCGATGAATCTGGCGGGAGTACTGGACGTAAATTCTTCCAAAAAAGCCGCGCGTTTTGTGCGTTTTTGTGATTGTTTCAACATTCCCTTACTCGTTTTGGAAGATGTGCCTGGATTTTTGCCCGGCACCGATCAGGAATGGAACGCCATTATTACCAATGGCGCAAAACTGCTTTACGCTTTCAGTGAAGCTACCGTGCCGCGCATCACCGTCATTACCCGAAAAGCCTATGGTGGCGCGTATGATGTGATGAATTCCAAACACATTGGTGCGGACATGAACTTCGCCTGGCCGGGGGCTGAAATTGCCGTGATGGGTGCAAAAGGTGCCTCGGAAATCATTTTCAAAAAAGAAATTGACGCAGCAGCAGACCCCGCCGCAAAACTTTCCGAAAAAGAAAAAGCCTACGCCGACACGTTTGCCAATCCATACCGGGCTGCTGCGCGGGGATTTATTGACGAAGTAATTCAGCCGAGGGAGACAAGACGGAAATTGATCAAGGCGTTTGCGATGCTGGAGAATAAAGCGGTGGCGCGGCCGAAGCGGAAACATGGGAATGTGCCGTTATAGGATCAGAATTTGCTGAATTAGAGAATTTTCAGAATGTACCACGCGCAAAAAAAATTCTCCAATTCAGCAAATTCCGCCCCGTTCTGAAAACTCTCCAATTCAGCAAATTCCGACCCGTTCTGAAAATTCTCCAATTCTGAGAATTCCGACCCGTTCTGAAAATTCTCCAATTCTGAGAATTCTGATTCAGACAGTGTTTTTGGAATTAAAAATCAACTTGTACTCAAGACTCTTTGCCCCGAAATTAATCAATAGGCCAAGGGGGAATCCATAAGCAACCACATAATTTTTGGCTTGCGCCAAGTGAACATCCTCTAACCTGATTACAGCCTTCAATTCGATAATAACTTTGTTTTCAACTACAAAATCTGCACGTCGAGTGCCAACATGAATTCCGTGATAGAATATGGCTTGTTCCTGTTCTCGTGCGAAATTGAAGTCCGTTTTTCTTAACTCAATTTCCAAGCATCGTTGATAAATGACTTCTTGAAAGCCGTTTCCCAGAGTGTTAAAGACTTTTAAGGCACAGCCAATGATGGCATAAGTAATGGGTTCTTTTTCCATTTGATGAAGCGATTTAGTGAAGAGTTAATTTAAAAGTACATCAGAATTAGAGAATTTTCAAAAATATTAGCACAAACAAAATTCTGAAAATTCTCAAATTCTGAAAATTCTGAAAATTCTGAAAATTCCGATCCTATTTTGAAAATTCCGATCCTCGTTTGCCTACTGTTTTCATCCCAAATCCTCCCCGCTCAAATCCGCGATTACAATGAATTGACCAAAAAACGAGGCATCGCCGATTACCAGGGCATGCCCCTTATTCCGGCAGAATACGACGATGTGCTGTGGTATTTTTTTGATAACGATACCTTTTATGTAGCTGTAAAAGGCGATCGAATGGGTGTCTTTGACAAAAAAGGACAGCTCACAGTACCGTTTGATTATCAGTTGGTGGAGTTATGGGCCGCACAGTCTCAATTTCAGGGCGGCTATGCGCGGGTCAAAAAAGACCGCCGCGCCGATTCCGGATGGGGCATTCTGGACGCTCGAACAGGGCAGTCCATCTTGCCAGAAAAATTCGAGTTTGCACGCGCCATTTTCCCCGATTTATTGGTCGGTCGGCAGTTCGCGGATTCCACGATGCAGTTTTTTGACGGGAAGGGTCAGCCGCTCTTCCAACTTTTTGGCCGCTCGGCTGCACCTGGTTTTGATGAAAACTCGATGCTCATCCGCCGCGTGGATCGAAGTGAATATTTCGCGGACAAAAAAGGGAAACCAATTTTCCCTCCGAATCTTCAAAACCCGAGCTGGACCGATGGCGAACTGGTCATTTGTACCGAAAACGGGAAGGTGGGCCTTGTGACCATGACTGGTAAAATACGCATACCATTCGAGTATTCGGAAATAAAAGTGCGAAACCCGGGGCAGTTTTTGGTTAAAAACGCGCAAGGTCAGCGCGGATTGATGAATGCAAAAGGCAAGTTTATCATACCGCTGTCCCAAGGCAGCCTCTATTTGCCGAACGGCAAACCCGGACCGATTTATATCCGCTCTGAGGTGGGCAGCGACCCCAATTTCAATTTCCAACTCTTCGATGCGGCTGGGAAACTGTTGTATTCAGATGTCCGGATTTCCACCCTTCCGATGGCGAGTGAATTAGGCTTCCTGCCGTTTAATCGCCGAAACGAGTATTACACGGCGGAATTATCGGGCAAAAAGGGACAACTCGTTTTCCACAATACCCGCGGGCAAGTGCTGCCAATGCCTTGGGCTTCTATCCTGTACGGCAGTGAAAAACACCCCTTGATTGTTAACAGTCGAGATCAATCAGGACTCCCCGTTGATTATAAAGCCTTTGACTTGAATGGAAAATTGCTTTATGCGGCACCTGCGGGAGTGGTGCTAGTGCACACCCAAAACCCCCGTTTGCTCCTTGCGACCAACACCACGGACAATAGCCGAGCAATCATTCATCTTGACAGGTTACCGGAAAAAATCTCCTTCGAGTACCCCTGGATTCAGCCGATGGACAATGGGTATTTCCATTTTCAGAAAGACTTCCGAACTGGCCTCCTCGACCCAAACGGGCAGGTTTTAGTGCCCGCAGCCCAGTTTGTCTCGCTCGGAAATCCAAATAAAATGCAGCATATTGCCTTCCGGGAAAGCAAAAATGTACACGGCAAATTAGTGGCAGTAGGTCATTACGACAGTAATAACCATCTCTCGTGGGTCGCCGTAAATGAGTGCGGTGAGACCTTCGTTTTTGACACCGAGCCAGCACCCGTTGCAGCACTCTTACCCGCCGAGCCTGTGGAAGAACTGGCGGAACCTAAGGAAGTGGTCGTCATGGGCGAAAAACAGGACGTTCCCATATTAGAGGAAATGCCCGCTCCACCGGCAAAGGACGCATTATACACCTTGGTTGAAAAACAGCCGCAATTCCCGGGAGGAGAATCTGCTATGTTCCAGTTCCTGACTGAAAACCTGCGATACCCGACCTTGGCAAAAGAAAACGGCATCGAAGGCCGCGTTGTGGTCAGTTTTGTTGTCGAAAAAGACGGCAGTTTGACGGATTTAAAAATCGTCAAAGATATTGGCGGAGGCTGCGGCGAGGAAGCGTTGCGGCTCATGCAGGCCATGCCTAAATGGGTGCCGGGACAACAACATGGCCGTGTGGTGCGGGTAGCGTACACGCTGCCGGTGAGTTTCAGACTCCCTTAACCACACCATAAAACATTAAGTAACAATAACTTGAAACAGACTTTTCTTTTCGCCATCGGCCTCTGCTTGAGCGTCCTTTCTTACGCTCAAAACCAATCGCCTGATACCCCTGAGGATTTCATTGCTCGATTTAAAACCGTGGCTGAAAGCGGCTAAGTATATGATGGGAAATGGAAGCTTTGGTCGCGCATTGAAACCACAAAAACGGATTGAACACTGAACCAATAAAACGCTATCATGCTTAAAAATTTGATTTTTTGTGCCTTTTTGCTCCTTTCCCAACTCCTTCCTGCCCAAAAACAAGGATCAAACGAGGGGCGGTGGCTCAACGATTCCATCCAGTTTTTTCAGGCCGAGGGCCGGCAATGGGTTATCAGCAAAAAAGGCGACTCCCTTCTTTGGGGTAACTATGACCAATGCCTCGCACAAATCTGCCACACTGACAAACAGTACTTCTTCAGCGTGTGGAAAAACGGCAAGGCTGGACTGGTAAATTTTCAAAAAAAAGTGCTGGTGCCCCTCGATTTTGAGCGGGTGGAGTATCAGGGAGGCTACGACAATTTCGTGCATGTTTGGCAACCCGACGGGCGCTGCGGCATCTGGAATTTGCAGGGGCGCGAGGTGCTGGCACCACAATTTTATGCAGTCACCAAAAAGGAGCGCGGCTTTTTCAAAGTTCAGGATTTCGAGACCAAAAAAGTGGGCATTGTGGATTCACTTGGAAACATCCGCTTGCCGCTGGAATACGAAGGCTGCGATGTGCAGATGTCGCCCGGCAATTATTTCAATGCCTCCAAAGGGATGGGATCTGCCCTTTTTGACCCATCCGGAAAGCAATTGACAGCGTTTGGTTACCTCACCTTCAGCTGTAACCCCTATTCGCCGGAATTGGTTTTCGCTCAGAAACCAGGCAGAAAATACGATGTTTTGGATAAGAACGGTGTGTTATTGCCCATCCCGCCAGTGCATAGTTTCAAGTTTTTCACCCATGTGATTCAGGTGCAACGCGATGCTACTTATGCCTTTTGGTTGCCTGATGGAAAACAGTTAACGGACTTCCATTACCAGGAAGTTGACCGATTTTTTTCCGACTACAAAGCACGAAAAATTGAAAAAGAATTAGGAATCGTTGCTCCTCAGACCATAATCGGCAAAGCAGTTCGAAACGGGAAACAGGTGTACATTACCAACGAAGGAAAAGAAATACCGTTTTAAATTGAATTAAAACCAGGTATGACTAAGCAATGGAACCCCGGCAATATACAGCAAATGAAACAACAGATTTTCATCGCCCTCTGTATCTGTTTTGGCCTTCATGCCTGTGCTCAAAAAGCAGCGCATGACACACCCGAAGCCTTTCTTGCCCGCCTCAAAAAAGGACTTACGAGTGATAGCCCGACCTATTTTGAGGAAAATTTACACCTATCAAAAACGGAAGCCCGGCGCTTGTATTTTATTTTCCAACCCGATATGCGATGGATCGAACGCGAGCCGGAAAATGAGCGCGGGCAAGTGCATATTGACCATTTTTGGGAGGAAAATCTTGGCCCTTACCGCCGTCAGTTCCGCCATTTATGGGGCCGCGAAGGGGCGGAAGCTCGTAAATATTTCCAAAAATTCGAGTTTGAGAACATTCAAATCGATACAACTATGTACGAAAAAGCGCCTCTCGATATGAACAATCATGGTCAATTTGCGCTCATCTCCGCCGATTTTCGCTCACCAGAAGATGGCCAGCTTTGTAAGTTTCAGGCACCCGTTTTCCGTTTTCATGGCGAGCGATGGAAACTTTATGCGCGTTTTGTTAGCTTTGGAAATTGCTGGTAGCTAACCCGTTTAAGAGAAAAATCAAACCACTATCATGATAAAAAACAGCTTTTTCATACTCACTTTTTTTGCCCTCCCCCTTTTCAGCCATAAGCACCTCCCCGACGGCATTCACGGCTTCAGTTGGCTGGAAAAATGCATTTTTTCGGCTGGATGGCAAGCAGGTAACGGGGTTCAAATATTACGGTGGAATGGGCTTTGATACGCTGATTAACCGGGATCGAATGATTAACACGTACCGTTTGCCGAAGGACCGGACCTGGATTGGACGAGTGCACTCCAACGGAAGGGACCTATATATTGACAGCGAAGGGAACGAGTTTGACCCGACGCGGAATTGAATTGCGGTGCCATCCCCCTGTAGCAGCACTTCGATGTTACCCTTATTTTGTGTCAGTTTTTGGGATAAATTACCCTTATTTTTGTCAGGCTCACTCAACGTCTAACCATGCAACACCTCCATTTCCGCGTAAAAACACAACTACTCTTCCTTATCTCTATATTTTCGGGCCTCACCGCTTTTGCCCAATCAGACCCTCCGCCGCCGGTGATGCACGATCAGGAAATGGTCGAAGAATTCAAGGGCGCGGCAAATCCGGCCCCGTTCGTCATTCCCCAACACTGGAAAACGGGCAAACCACAGGCTGGCCGCACCAACGACAAACGCTCGGGCTATGTGCTCAACGACAGCATCCTGATCCCCTTTGTATATGAAGAATTGGACATCACTTTCTCCGATTTTATGATTGCCAAACGCGATGGGATGTGGGGCGCAATCAACAAAAAAGGCGAGGCTGTTTTGCCCTTTGTGTACATAAGCCTTATTAATGGGAGAAAGGGCACCCTGATTGCCGCACGAAAGTACCACGAGTACGGCCTCCTCAGTCGGGCGAACGACGTGCTGGTGCCGCTTGAATTTAATCAAGTGATCCACGTCAACGACTCCGTGCTGATTTTTAACCATCCATACAAACAGGTGGTTGCTGAGGTGCTGAGCCAACGGGAAATCCGGACAATGGGAACATTTACTTACGAGCAATTCGCGCCCTTAGGCTCCCCTAACCCGAAGATCTTTTCAGCCAAAGTAAAAGATGGCCAAACGGGTATCGTTGACCTGCAGAATCGGGTTTTGTTGCCCTTTGAGTACCATAAAATTAAGTGGCAGAGCGGCAACCTTATAAACTTCGAGACGGACCAAACCCTGCAGGGCCTGGTCAATTTTCAAAATCAGTTGCGTGTGCCGGCCATATATCCGTACCTCAATTCGACCACAAACCCCAACCTTTTTGGGGTACGGGATGCGCGCGGAAAATTGGGTATGATTGACTCGACCTGCAATATCGTTGTCCCGCTTCAGTACTATTCCTGCTGGGTGCTCGAAAATCTGGAATGCATCAAATGCAAAACCGTACAAGGGCATTATGCCCTCCGGGATGCCAGTGGCAAACAGCTCAGCGAGGAGATTTACGAAGAAATCCACGGCAATAAAATGGTGCCCAATATTTTAGTCGGCAAGATTCCTGACACCCAGAAATGGCAAGTTATAAACCGACAGGGGCAGGTCATAACACGGGAACCGGTGGACGATTACTTCTTCTTTCCGTACGGTTTCAAGTGCAGTAAAGCGGGTTTATCCGCCATTTTTGATGTTTCGGGCGTACAGGTGACGGATTTTGCCTACAAAAATGTCAATAGTGTATTCGACACGGTGGAAGCGGCGGAGAAACGTGCCCGCGCGATGGGTTTGCCTGAAGGGACTCGATTGGTTTGTTATGCCACTAATTTGGCGGGCAAACTGGTGTATATGGATGATGCGGGGAGGGAGTATGCGCTGAAAAAATAAGATAGCCTTTTGGCGGGTGGTGGAACACCGATGATGCCGAAACCGCTTATACCACCGAAAAACTACTGCACCTTCGGCGGTCTCCGTGGAATCGGTTACTTCGGTGTTCAAAAACCCATTCAGTGGTCATTTGAACACCGATGCTGCCGAAACCGCTTATACCACCGAAAAAAACATTTAAACCTCCCACCATGTTCCTCCTCCAACTCATGGAAAACCTCGGCACCGCCGCCTTCGCCATCTCGGGCGCATTGGCGGCGCTGAACAAACGCCTCGACGTGTTTGGGGTGCTGGTGCTGACCTTTGCCACAGCAGTCGGCGGCGGCACCGTGCGAGATCTTCTGATCGGCAACACGCCCGTGGCCTGGCTGAAAGACCAGCAAGCCATTACAGTGGTATTCGGGTCGTACCTCATCACGCTTTTTTTCCGAAAATACCTGCAATTTTTTCCTCGAACCCTGGCCATTTTTGACGCCATTGGGTTGGGATTTGCCACCGTGGTTGGACTGCAACGCGGGCTGGCAGCGGGATTAAACCCATCCGTTTGTGTCGCGCTCGGCATGGTGACGGGCTGTTTTGGCGGGGTGCTTCGGGATGTGTTGCTCAACGAAATACCGCTCGTGTTTCGCAAAGACATTTATGCTTCTGCCTCCCTGCTGGGAGGTGCACTTTATTTTGTGTTTGCGGCTTGGGAAATGTCCGCGCCCTGGGCTGCAACCCTTTCAGTAGCGGCGGTAGTGGGCGTGCGACTGGCCGCCATGCAGTGGAAATGGGATCTGCCAAGCCCGAAGTAGATTGATTCGATTGGTGAGATTGATTCAATCGAATCAATCTCACTAATCGAATCAATCGTTCCAATCGAATCAATCGTTCCAATCGTTCCAATCGAATCAATCGTATCTTGCGGCCTTTCAAACAAATCCATGGCTACTTTTTCCATTAACCTCAAAGACGGCTCCGTCGAAACACCCAAACCCCTCATCGTCGGCATTGATCTGGGCACCACCAATAGCCTCGTGGCATTCGTCAAAGACGGCCAGGCGTATTGTGTGAAAGGGGCCGATGGACGCAGCACCCTCGTTCCCAGCGTGGTACATTTTGCCGAAAATGGCGATATTTTAGTCGGCGACGCGGCCAAGGAAAAATTGATTACCGACCCGGCCCACACCATATTTTCTGTCAAAAGACTCATGGGCAAGTCGTTCAAAGACGTGCAGGAAAAACGCGATTTTTTTGGCTATCAGATCATTGATGATGACACAGATTCGCTGGTGAAAATCCGGGTAAAAGATCGATTTTACAGCCCAATTGACCTCAGCGCATTGATTCTCAAGGAATTAAAAACCCGCGTCGAAGCCGAACTCGGCCAGTCCATCGAAAAAGCCGTCATCACCGTTCCTGCTTATTTCAACGACAACCAACGCCAGGCCACCCGCGATGCCGGCAAACTCGCGGGGCTTGATGTGCTGCGGATTGTGAATGAACCAACGGCTGCTGCATTGGCCGCTCCCCCCAGCGTAGAAGGCGCCGTAGCCGTGTACGACCTTGGCGGCGGCACTTTTGATATTTCCATTCTCCAAATTCAGGACGGCATCTACGAAGTACTGGCCACTAACGGCGACACCTTCCTCGGCGGCGATGATTTTGACCGGGCAATTGTGGAATTCTTTTTGGAACAAATGGGGCTTACCCGGGAGGATTTGAGTTCCGACCCAAATTTTGGACAAAGCATTCGTTTGCTTGCGGAACGGGCAAAAAAAGAGCTTTCGCAGGTTGATTTCTTCGAGTCTCAACTTCCCGAAAGTTTAGAACTTTCGGGAAGTTCGATACCGCTCCGCATCACCAAATCTGAATTTGAAACCCTCGTCGAACCATTCATCCAACGTACCCTGGATAGCTGCCGCAAGGTGCTGCGCGACGCCAAACTTACCCCAGAACAAATTGGGCAGGTGGTTCTGGTGGGCGGGAGCACCCGAGTGCCGCTGGTAAAAAAACGCGTATCGGAATTTTTCGGCAAACCCGTTTTTGACGACCTGAATCCCGACGAAATCGTGGCGCTCGGTGCAGCCATTCAGGCGGATGTACTGGCCGGAAATCAGCAGGATATTTTGTTGCTCGACATCACACCGCTTTCGCTGGGGATTGAAACAGTGGGCGGTTTGATGGACGCCATCATTCCCCGAAATTCAAAAATTCCGACCAAAGCCGGGCGGCAATACACCACCAGTGTGGACGGACAAAAGAACCTGAAAGTCAGCGTGTTCCAGGGCGAACGCGACCTCGTGGAACACAATCGCAAACTGGGTGAGTTTATTTTGAAGGACATTCCACCCATGCCCGCAGGTTTGCCTAAAATAGACATCCAATTCATCCTCAACGCCGACGGCATCCTCACCGTTCGTGCCCGCGAACTGCGCAGCAACCTGGAAACCCAGGTTGAAATCCGACCTACTTATGGCATAACAGAGGAAGAAATGGCCCTCATGTTGATTGACAGCATCCAAAATGCAGAGTCGGACATTGCCGCACGCAGCCTGCTCGAAGCCCGCAACGAAGCCAACAATGTGCTGCTTTCAGGCGATAAATTCCTGGTCCAAAACGTTGCCATCCTCTCCGAAACTGAGCAGACCGAAACCCGTGCACTGCTCTCCGCCCTCCGCGAAGCCGTTGCAGGCACCGACAAGGATCACATTCTTGCTACCATGGAAACGCTCAATGAATACACGGCGCCGCTGGCCCATCGTGCGCTGGATTTCAATATCCGGGAGGCCATGCAGGGGAAGAAGATTTGATTATCCCATATCCTACCTGGAAGCATCCCCTTGGTTCGCATTGTTAATTTTATGTATCATCATTGTAATTGCTAAACCAAAAATTTAACCTCCTACCAAACAAACCCTTGCCCTACCTTTGGCCGCGTTTTTAATCGTTTTACCCGCCGAAGCCTTGGCGAAGGCGGGTTCATCCACATTTACCAATCCGCGAAGGCGGGTCTGTTCACATTCACCACCCGCGAAGGCGGTTTCGTCCTAATCCGCGCTCCCTAGTCGTCCTGTTTCGACACCTGCCTGGCAGTTTCCCGTTTCATGGAAAACAATCAGGTTCATCCTTCATCTTTCAATCACTCCAAACTGGATGATTCAAAAACTTCTCACTTTTTCCCTTTTCATGTTGTTGTCTCAAATGCTCTTTGCGCAAACCGCCACCCTGACGGGTGCAGTGCGCGATGCTGACAACAATGTACCCCTTGTGGATGCCTCGGTGGTCCTTTCCGGCACTGGCAAAATCGCCGTGGTTGACCAGGAAGGCGCGTATCGTTTTGATAACGTACCGGCTGGCAATTACAACATGGTGGTGACCCGCAACGGATATTTGCCACAAGACATCCGCGTCAACATCCCCGCCGAAGGCGAGGTGCGTACAACGATTTTACTGCGCCGCGATCAAACGGCGTTTAGCAACCCTACCATCACCGAAATCCCAACCATCACCCTGGAGGAAGCTGAAGCCGACTTTGAGGGTGCCGGTGAAGTAGCAAACCTGCTCAATGCAAGTCGCGACATTTACCAACAGGTTTCAGGCTTCGGTTGGGGCACGTTTCGCTTCCGCGAACGTGGCTACGACTCGGAGCACTTTCCACTCTTTTTAAATGGCGTGAACATCAACGACCCGGAAACGGGCTTCGCTTTTTATGGCGAAATCGGCGGTCTGAACGATGTACTTCGCAACCGGGAAAGCAGCATCGGTCTTGCACCTGCTGAATTTTCCTTTGCAGAAATCGGCGGCGCAACACGGCTCGACACACGGGCCTCCTTGCAACGCAAACAAATCCGCGCCACCTATGCCAAATCGAACCGTACTTACACCGACCGTGTGATGCTGACCATGAATACCGGCCTCATGCCCGGCGGTTGGGCAGTAAGCTTGTCGGGGAGCCGCCGCTGGGGGCAGGAAGGTTATTTCGATGGCACTTTTTTCGACGGCTATTCCTATTTTGTTTCGGTGGATAAAAAGTTCAAACGCAACCACTCGCTGAACCTGACCTTTTTGGGCGCACCCAGCAAACGCGGTAAAACGGCTGACTCTTTTGAGGAAATGTTTGAACTGGCCGGCACCAACCGTTACAATCCAAACTGGGGTTACCAAAACGGTGAAAAACGCAATGCAGCCGTCGGATACGCCCATCAGCCCATCGGGATTCTGCGCTACGACTGGACGCCGCAGGCTGGCACTTCCATCACCCTGGCTTTGTCGGGCCAGGCCGGAAAGCGCGGCGACACCCGTTTGGAATGGAATGACGCGACCAACCCTGCGCCGGACTTCAACCGCCGCCTCCCTTCTGCCATTTTTGATCCAGTTCTTTCGGCAGCATGGGCCGAGACGCTTCGCAACGACGAAAACCTGCGTCAACTTGATTGGCACCGATTCTACGACGAAAACAGCCGGAATCTTTACACCGTCAACAATGCCGATGGTATTCCGGGCAACACCGTGACAGGCAATCGCTCGCAATACATCATTGAAGATCAACGCGCTGACAGCAAAGAATTGGGCTTTAATGCCGTACTAAATCAACAGTTAAACCTCCGTTCCAATGTACAAGCAGGCGCAAGTTACCGCTGGTACACAGGCCAAAATTTCAAAGTAGTAGATGATTTGTTGGGCGGCGATTATTGGCTGGACATCAACCGTTTTGCGTCTCAAGACTATCCTGGAGACCCGGATAAGGAACAAAACGACCTTCTGAATCCCAACAATGTGGTCCGGGAAGGCGATGTGTTCGGCTATAACTACGACGAGAACATCCGCATGGGAAATACCTGGTTTCAGTTTACGACCAATCTTCCCCGCTTTCAATTCTTCTTTGGGGGCGAAGTAGGGATCAACACCTTCTGGCGCACAGGTTACATGCAAAACGGACGTTTTGTAGAAAACTCGCTGGGGGATTCCCGGAAACAATCGTTCTACACGTATGGCGCCAAGGGCGGCACGACCTACAAAATGAATGGTCGCAACTACTTGTATGTCAATGGATTTATTGGCACCAAGCCGCCGCAGTTTCGCGATGTTTTCCTTTCTCCGCGCAACCGCCACGATGCGGTGCCGGGTGTGGAAGCGTTTGGCATTAAAAGTCTGGAGGGTGGCTATATGCACCGTGCGCCCACCCTTCGTGCGCGCGTGACGGGTTATCTGACGGATTTTAACAACGAAGTGGAAAGCAACCTGTTTTTTGCGCAGCTGTTGGGCGAATTCAGTACGGTGGTTCGTACGGGCGTTGACCGCCGCCACATGGGAGTTGAAGGCGCTTTGGAGTGGAAACCTATCCCCTCCTGGGTGTTTACCGGTGCCGGAAACCTCGGTTATTACCGCTACACCTCACGTCCTTTGTTGTACCAATCTGCCGACAATACGGGCGCAGTTGGTTTGGACAGTATTACGGTGTATCAAAATAACTTTTTGGTGCCACGTACGCCACAAACAGCCGCTACCTTGGGGGTAAAATACGAGGGCAAAAAGTTCTGGTTTGCATCCTTGAGTCTTAACTGGACGGATAACTTTTGGTTTACTTTTGACCCAACGCGTCGCCGTGCGGAGTCCGTTTTGGGACAAGAACCCGGCTCTCCGATTTGGAATACAGTGGTTGACCAGCGCAAAGCACCAGCTGCCTACACGCTTGATTTTTTTGGTGGAAAATCCTGGAAAATCAACAAAGTTTTCCTCTACCTGAACGTTGGGGTAAACAACATTTTGGACAATAAAAACATCATCGTTTCAGGCCGCGAAGCCTATCTCAACGCTTTTGGGCGCGAATTTGACAACCAGAACCTCTATTCATACGAAGTACAATACGCTCCCGGGCTGAACTACTTTGTTTCGCTGGGGGTGAGGATGTAAGGGGGCTCATCAACCTCAACACACACACGATTTTCAACACAAAAAAACATTCAACCATGTTTTTCCAAAAAAATAAAAATTTCGCTGGTAGCCTCTTGGCTGCACTTTTTCTGGCGGCTTCATTTGCTGCCTGTGTCAAAACTGAATTTGACCAGCCAGCCGTGGGCGGCGACGGGAAGGATATCCCGACCAACATCAGCATCAAAGACCTCAAAGCCATTCATGAAGTGTCTGGCCAATACGACCTCATTACCGAAGATCTGGTGATCGGAGGAACGGTTGTCATGGACGACCGTACCGGAAACTACTACAAAACCATTGTGATTCAAGACTCTACGGGAGGTATTGAAATCAATTTCAGCAATGGCTTCTTGTACAACCGCTATCCTGTGGGGCGCAAAATTTACATCCGCTGCAAGGGCTTGATGCTCTCTGATTACAATGAGCTTACCCAACTTATTGGTGGAGTCGTCTATGAAAATGGTCAGCCCAGGGATGTTGGTATCACGGAAAATCAGGAGCGCGACCACATTGTGCGCGGTTTTCTGGACGCTGCACCCGCACCAAAAGTAGTGACCATTGGCCAATTGAACCCAACCATGGTAAGCACCCTCATCACCTTAAACGATGTAGAATTTATAAAGGGTGACACTGCTCAAACCTGGGCAGATGCCTTAACACAATTCAGCATCAACCGCACCATCCAGAATTGCAATGGTGCGCAATTGTTGGTACGTACCAGTGGATTTGCTGATTTTGCGATTGAAAAAACACCCCGCGGAAAAGGCTCCATCACAGGAGTTTTAGGCATCTTCGGCGACGACTATCAACTGTTTATCCGCGACTTGACCGACGTATCCATGGATAGCCTGCGTTGTGGCGCGGTTGACCCCAATGCACCGGCACTCACCAGTTTGAACGAATCATTCAATGATGTGACCTCCAACGTAGATGTAGCCTTGTCTGGTTGGTTGAACATAGCGATACAGGGCAACCGTGTTTGGCGCGGAGCAAGCTTCTCTGGCGATAAATTCTGCCAGGCGACCGCTTTTCAATCCGGTTTGAACAACATGGAATCCTGGATGATTTCTCCTGGTCTTGATTTGTCCGTACAGCGTACACTCAGTTTTGAGACATCCGCCGGCTTCTGGCGCCACAACGGCCTTACCGCCTGGGTTTCGACCAATTTCGACGGTCAAAATGTAGGTAGTGCCACTTGGACGCAACTGACGTTTGCACTTCCTGCCCAGAATCCGAGCGGTTACTCTGATTTTGTACCCTCCGGGAACATTACCCTGCCAATTTCGAACAACAAGAGCTACATCGCCTTCAAATACGTCGGAAACACCACCACCAATACGACGACTTGGCGTTTCGACGATGTAAAAGTCCAGTAAATAATATGAACCCGATTCATCAGGATTTGGGTAAAATCATTTCTTTTCTTGCGGCGAACGAGGCTTATGTCTCGTTCGCCGCAACGTTTTTTAGCCTTACGCGTTACTTTTGCGCTGTAAACGCCTTTGTCTTTCAGTCCTTAGAATTATGGCAGCAAATGAGAAGGCGTTCAGAACTAAATATGCGACTACTTTTTACGCTTCTTGCGGCATTCATCTGCGTTCAAACTTTTGCCCAAAAGCCTGATTCCCTGCAAGTTATAGGTGCGGATTCGACTTCGCCTGCTTCTTTCTTTCCGATTAGACGAGACTCGTTTTCAAAAAATCAAAAAATGGGGTTCGACACGCTGGTTTTAAAAGAAAAAAAGAAAGGTGTCGCGTTCCGGGTTTTCACCAAAGGCTACCCCAATCCGCGCACTGCGGCCCTGCTTTCAGCAGTATTACCGGGGGCAGGACAGGCTTACAACAAAAAATGGTGGAAGATCCCCTTGGTCTGGGGCGCATTGGGGGGCATTGGGTACTATACCTTTGAAACCCAAAAAACCTACCGCGAGCTTCGAGACAATTACAAACTCCTGGTGGACGGCGACCCCAACACCAATCCGACGGAATCCCCGTACAATACCTTCGATGCTCCGCGCACCAAAAACTACCGCGATACCTTCAAAGGCTACACTGAAAAGTGGTACATTGCGCTGGGAGTTACCTATTTGCTGGCCATTACGGATGCGTTTGTGGATGCGCATTTATCCCGATTTGATGTTAGTGACGATTTGACGATGCGTTTGAAGCCGTCTTTGGAAACAAGTGCAGGGCTTCCGGTGTTTGGGCTTGGCATTTCTTTTTCAATCTCAAAAGCTCAACCACGTCCACCACTCACATTTACCACTTACCCTTGAAATCTATTCTAGAAAATGAGTCCGATGGTCTGCACCTCACCCGGCAACACTTGCTGGAGAGTCTGCGTTTTCCGTTTTTGGCGGTGGCCTTTATTTGGCTCATTCACTTTTGGCAAACGATGGATGGTTTCGACCCGGGCGCGTACGGCATCATGTCGCGCAGGGCTTGGGGTATCCGTGGCATTGTGACCGCTCCGCTCATTCACGGGAGCATGAAACACCTGATTTCCAATACAGTCCCGCTGTTTGTGCTGACGTTCATTGCCATTTATTTTTATAGAAAAGTTGCCATGCGGGCCTTCTGGCTCATTTATTTCCTGACCGGTGCTGCTGTATGGCTGTTTGCCAGACCCGTGTCTCACATCGGGGCGAGCGGGGTAATTTATGGGTTGGTCGCTTTTATGTTTTGGAATGGCGTATTTCGGCGAAGCATACGCTCCATCGTTTTGGCCGCCATCGTGATGTTGTTGTACAGCGGCATGTTTCTCGGGATATTACCGGATCAGGAAGGGATTTCCTGGGAAAGCCACCTGATCGGCAGCTTGGCGGGTATTTTTGCCGCTTTTTTGTTCAAAGGAGAATTGGAAGATGAGGAAGCTCAAGAAATTTCGCATCTGTACGATGACGACGAATCAGGAGGCGAAAAAATGTACTTCCTGCCGGCCGATGTTTTTGAAAAAACAAAAGCCCAACGTGCTGAAGAAGCAGAAGAAGCCTTCCGACAAACGCAGGAAAACAGCCGTTCTGAATCTCCGCCGTTTTGGAACCAAAATCAGACTTGGTAAGCGGGAAGCATTACTTCAATCATTGTCCCAAATTAATCCAATCAACGACATCCCTGCCGTGCAGCCCAATAAGGGCACCCCGATACTCCGCATCTGATCCATTTCACAGACTTCCACCCGTTCCAACTGCTTGTTTGGAATGACGACCGTAGCGGTGTCAAACCATTGCGCTGCCAACTCGGGTTTTGCGTAGAGTAAAAGATCATTTTTACTCTGGTGGCCGTCTCTTCGGTTGCGAATTTCTACCACTTCCAGCACTTCTACCTCCGCCATCCGCACCAAAAATCCGCTGACAGACTTTTTTTCAAACGTAGGCTCCGACAGGTACCAGCCCCGCGTGAGCGGATGAGCAGCGTCCAGAAGATAGACTGAAAGTCCTGCTGGATTGATCTTTTCCAGGCGGGAACTTACCATCGAATAGCGCTTATAACGCACGCAAGAGTTGAAGGAGAGCCAAAACAGGCTCAATAAAAGCAGCGTCGTAATGGTTCGAAAGTTATTCATTTAACCAAAATCAATTTCTGTGTTATCACCGATGTTCAGGTTGAGGTCCATTCCTCGAATACTTGCGTCAGAGCCAATGACCGAACGCCGCAGCACCACGTCTTCCAGGGCTGCAAAATTGCCAATGATGCTGTCTTTTACAATACTGCGGTGAATATGGGCATTATCTCCAATGGTTACATGTGGGCCAATGATGCTGTGCGCGATGTTACAGTTGTTTCCAACAGCTACGGGGTGAATAAAAATTGTGTTTTCAAACACCGCCAACTCGCGTTCACTCGCCGGGATACCACGCTGATCCAGCAGCATCGCATTCGTTTCCAGTAACACTTCTTTTCGACCACAATCAAACCAGTTTTGGACCGGAATGGCCTGAAAATGCGTGCCTTGTTCCAACATACGCTGCAAAGCGTCGGTCAATTGAAATTCGCCCACCGTCCGTATTTCGTGCTGAACCAGGTATTCTGTGGCCCGAATGAGGGCGGGAACTTCACAAACTTTATACAGTCCAACAATGGCCATGTTGGATTTGGGGATTTTGGGTTTTTCTACCAAACGGGTTACGCGGCCATCTTCTCCAAACTCTGCAACCCCGAATTCCCGCGGATCCGCTACTTTTTTCACCCCGATACAGGAATGAGGACAATCCAGCATTTGTTGCAAATCCGCATCAAAAATTGAATCGCCAAAGGCGATAAAAATCTCATCTTCATCTTCGATCACTTCCCGGGCTGTCCAAACCGCGTGGGCAGAGCCTTTTCGTTGCGCTTGATACACAAATTCGGTTTGGAGATCAGGGTACGTTTCTTCGATAAAATTTCGCACTTTCTCCCCCAAATGCCCGATGACAAACACAAAATCTTTGATGCCTGCCTCCGCCAGTTTATCTACAATAAAACAAATAATGGGCTTTCCAGCCACAGGCATCAGAGGCTTGGGCTGGGTATAAGTGTGCGGGCGGAGTCGAGTGCCTACACCGGCAACTGGGATGAGAACTTTCATGGGTTTGGTGGTATTGGTGATTGGTGTATTGGGGATTGGTTATTGGTGTATTGGGGATTGGTAACCGCCGAAGCTTTTTTACCCGCCGTAGCCATAGCGAAGAAGGGCCAAAGGTAGCGGTCTTCGGTGAAAGCCAATTTGAAAGAAAAGAAGCGGCGGCACAGTTGGATACCGTGCCGCCGCTTGAAAAAATCCTTTGACCGCGAAACTAAGGGTTACGCGATTAGAGGGTGGTTTTAGTTATTAAACACCACTTTACGCTTCACAAAGCCTTCGTCAAAACGAAGTTCAGCGATGTACATACCATTTGGCAGGCTATTACGCTGCATCTGGAACACATTGTTGTCAATGCTGGTATGTGCTTTTACCAACCGTCCATTCAGGTCATAGACGTAGATCTGGCGAATCAGAGCTTCTTTGGTTTGGAACGTTACGGCATCCACCGCAGGCACTGGCGAAACCAGCAAACCCAGATCCAGATCCTTGAGTTCTTTCGTGCTGACGAAGTTGCAACCCAGACCAAGCGTCACACAAGCACGTGGCGCAAAGAATCCGATAATGGAATCAATGTAAGTGCGAGCACTTGCTCCATCTTCGTTACAGTTTGCAGAAGCGGCTGGTGGTGGAACACCGGCAGAAGAGGTCCACTCCCAAGGGGAAGAGCTATTATTGGGCGTATTGTTGAACGGATAAAAACCGCTGAACGAGCTGCTGGAATTGGCACCGTATGGATCAAATCCCGAAGGGATCGTTTCAAAAACAGTATTATTCCCAAAAGCATCCGCAATTTCCTGCATTCCGCAGGAGCCGGTAACTTCCACTACTGGTTGAGGACCATTCAGGGTCGGCACATTCAAAATATCCGTGCCACAGGGCGCAAAAAAGTCAGAAGGAACGTGGTAGGAAATCAGTGGTACATCGCCTGGACGCATCCAGGAGCTATCGCCCAAAGCACCACCCATGTTCACCGCCAGATTAAAATCAGAGCTGTAGCCAGGGGTATTTTGGACGTACAAGGTATCTCCGATTGGAATATTAGTGTAGGAGTTGTACGCTGCATCTACAATGCCAGGCTGTGCCTGCACACCAAAAATATCACCATTGTATTCCTGGCGCACCATCGGAATGAATCCTTGTGGGGATGGCAATCTGAATTTGTTTGGATCCGCAGTGGTATAAATTTCGTTGAACGAATCCAGGTAGCCAGTTGCCAACGAAAGATAGCCTCCAGTGCCCTGGCCCCAAACCACAATTTTATTGGGGTCGATACCAAAGGTGTTTCCATTTTCCGCAACGTTTTTGCGGAAGAAACGGATGCAGGAACGCACGTCCTGAACCCCGCGATATGCTGCGTTGATCAGGGTGAAACGCCGAACCAATTCCTGGTCAGAAAATGGGTTCCAGCCCAGGCGATAAGAAGCAACTGCCACGACATAGCCCATTTTGGCCAAGCGGGTTGCAAATTCCACATTAGAAGAATCAATCAGCGTACCGCCGCAAGATCCATTTTGTGGGAAAGGGAAAAAGTTGCCCGTGTGCAGATAAATAATCAACGGACGATCCGTTTCAGTGTCTCCTTCTGGAGAATACACTTGCATAACCAATGGCTGCCGCACCGTGCGGCCACCTGGTACTGCAAGTGGTAATACGGTGAAATTAGAACCATAAACGGCAGTGGTTCGGGAAGCCGCCGAAAATACTGGCTCTAAGTAGCGGCTCTGGGCCGAAACCGTCACCCCGAAAGCGAGGAGCAGGAGAATGATGGGTAATTTTGCTAATTGCATGGTTGAAAAATTTATGCAGGTTAAATTGATGAATCCGTAGGTAGGTCCAATTTCTTGAGGTGGTTTAGGGATAAATAGCAAGTAAATTAGTGTTTATTTCTTGCGAAAGTCATAAACCAGTGAAAGGTACGCCATCCGACCAATACGTGGGCCACCATACGTCTGAAATTGTTTGTTGTTGAGTACATTGGAGGCCCCCAACTTCACCACACTATTGAGTTTTGGTAGGGTAACATTCACTTGCGCGTCCAACAAATCATAAGAAGGAATCAGTCCGGTGAACTGTGGTGAACCTTCAAAGATGAACGAATCAATCCATTTGTAGTTGACATTAAAGCCCAGGGTATTCTTCGCCCAAAGGGGTATGTCACGCCCCGAAAACCCGATGTTAAATTTGTGCTCCGGCGTGTTGAAAGCTGGCACAATCGGATCTGTCGCGATGGTGTTGAGTTGGTTCCAACTGTAATTCCCCTGCAACATATAATAGTCTCCGAAGTAATAGTTCAAGGCAACTGCAAAACCTTGCGAGGTAACCCGTTGAGCAGAATTGGCGGCTACACGAAACACTTGAATTTTATCAAACTCCGGGAAAAAGGTGAAATTACCCGGAAAAATCTCCACCCGTTCAAAAGGAAGCGTCAAGCCGACGTTGAATCCGATGAAATCATCGTAAATATTGTAGTAATAACTTCCATCTACGTACAAGCGGTCAAAAAGGGTGGTTCGATATCCAACTTCGAGGGTTTTTACTTTCTCGGGTTTGATAGGGTCTATTTTGAGATAATCCAGAGGTACTGAGTTGTTATTGCGATACACATTAAACGACTCTATGGTGATGAGACTATCGAAGCCATTCAGGTTGCCGACCAAGGTAGCTGGCCCTACGCGCAAATTGAGGTATTGGTCGGTGAGCGTCGGGTTTCTGATAGCGGATGAGAAGGAAACGCGCAGGTAGTTATTCTTTTTCGGCGACCAAACCACGGATGCGGCGGGGGTAGAAAGCAGGTCAAAATTCTGGTTCTTGTCCACCCGAACAGTAGCAGAAAAGATCAGATCTCCCACTTTTTTCTCTATCCCGGTGTACGCTCCCCACTCTGAGTTTTGGATGCGAATCCCCATCGAATCGTTGAAAATGGTTCCATCCGAATTGGGTCGGTACATGCGCATATTGGCCCCAACCACCCATTCATCCAAAAATTTAGGCTTAAAACTGTATTCGCCATGCCCGTGGTATAAGGCTGATTTGTCGTAGAACAGCGTACCATTTTCGGTGCTGTTGTTTTTTCGGCTCACAATGTCATTGAATAACTCGTTGAACCGAGCGGTGCCGGGTTCGTAAAATGGCAGGGTCTCATTCACCGGATTGCCCTGATTGGCAAACGCTTGTGCCTGCTGATGATAATCGGCCAGTAAAGCGGCATTATCCCGTTGCCATTGAAGCAGTCCTTCAAAATCTTCCGGCGGACCATATCCGGCATTTCTCATGTTGTTAAAAACCGCACCCAAATCATTGCGTACCCACCAGCGTTCGTATTCTTGTTGCCATTGCTCATTGGTTTGGGAGCCTTCCTGCAATTTCAGCGCAGTAAAATAGGGGTCGTAAGAACGTCCCGCATCTTCGTGGGTAGCATAAAAACGCAGGAAATATTTATCCCGCTTGCGCAATTCTATCCGGTTCTGATAAAACTGAATGCCGCGCAAACTAAAGCGATTGTCGCCCTGATAAACCGTTGTGCCCGTTCCATAATTAGAGGCCAATATCAACTCAGGCGAATCAAATTCCTGTTCCGGCTTGAGCCTAAAGTGAAAGGCCGCGCCTGCTTTTGCATTTTTGGTATTGTAATCCACCACATCAATTTCCCGATATCCCTGCCGGTGAAAACTGTTCAAACCCGCCCGGCTGTCGAAGGTGGATACAAACTTTGCGGAGTATTCATCTCCATAAATATTAACTGCATTCCGGCCGCCCGGGTTGTTGGCTGCTGAAAAAACCTGATTCCCCTCCGACTCCGTAATCGGGTCGTAGTTGTCCGCCACCCAGTCGTTGGCTCGAAGCCCAAAAAGGTTGAATTTATAGGCAAAAAAGGGCTGGCCTTGCTTGTTTTTTACAACATCCGCATAGCGAATCGCCCCCTCCAGCAAACTTCGTTCGCCTGTTTTAAGCGACACCGACAGACCTTTATGCGCAAACGGATTTTTGGATTCAATTGAAATCACCCCGTTGAAAGCATTCGGACCGTAAAATGCAGAACTGGCACCGACCACCAAATCAACTTTTGACACGTCCAAATCGCTGGCGCCCAAAAAGTTGCCCAAGGAAAAATTTAAACCTGGTGCCTGATTGTCCACCCCATCAATAATCTGCAAGGAGCGAACTGGGCTGGTAGAGTTAAATCCACGCATATTGATGATCGTAAACCCAAGGCTCGCCGTGGTCAAATCCACGCCTTTCAGATTCCCTAAGCCGTTGTAAAAACTCACCGCCGCAGTCTGTTTGATGGCAATGGCATCCATGTTTTCTACCGTGAGTGGGGCAGCTTTTTGCTTATCGTTCACTCGTTGGCCAACCACGATGGCCTCTTCCATGACGATACTGGCCGAGGATAGCCGCACATTCAAGGTTTGATTCTCATCAGTAACCTCCACTTCTACCGCCTCATAGCCTGTGTAAGAGAAGCGAAGGGTTGTGGGTAAGGATTCGACCTTGAGGCTAAACTCGCCGTCGTAGTTGGTTAGTGTCCCGCCCTCGCCATTGACCAATGCTATGCTGGCTCCAATGAGGTCGTCGCCGGTTTCGGCATCGCGGACTTTTCCTTTGAGGGTGACCTGCGCATCGAGGCACACGCAACCAAAAAGGAGGCAAAAGAGGCTCGAAGTTAAAATTTTGTAAATTTGCTCCATGCGGATTAATTATTTTTTCGGATAAAAACAGGCTTAAAATTGAGTTTGTCACAACCCTATTTGTCTGGCAAAAGAAGTAAGAAAATTTGATTTCAAAATGTAAAACTGAAGGAAGTGACCATGCGGGCAAAATTGCAGCAGAACTGCACATCTCGTACACTTCGACAACCCTTTAAAATCTATTGCCGCGCCACATCCCATTGTTCAAAAAATGCTGGAATACATTCCCGGCTCAGCGCTGAATTTGAGTTAAACAAAACACAGATGCCGATGCCATCATTGCGGTTGAAGGCAATTTCACTTTTGTAGCCATTCACGTAGCCCCCATGGTAAATAATGGTGTCGCCCGCATGATCGAGCACCCGCCAACCCAGGGCGTAAGAGGCCGCATCTCTGGAAAGCCAACGCGGAAAAATTCGCCGCTCTTTGTCGGTCTTGACTACCGGGGTAAAAACTCGGTTGAGCGTAGAATCCGCTACAATGTCGGGCCTGAAACCAAGGAGTATTTTCAACCACTGCCCCATATCGGCGATACTGGCATTGACCCCGCCTGCAGCAGCGGCATTGTAATAGAGCGGTGAAATGGAATCGGCACGCCAGCCCCCCCACCCTGTCGCAAAATGGGGATAGGTTTTGTCGCGCTCGCCGCAAATGGTGCTGAAATCACAAGATGCGTCTTGCATTCCCGCCGGCCTGAAAATTTCTTCTGATAGGAGTTGGGCGTAAGTTTTCCCCGTTTTTTGCAACATCACTTCTTCAATGACGCATAGCGCGACATTTTGATAGGCGTAAAAAACGCCTTCCTTTCCGCTTACCGGAGCCTTCGGGAAATATTCTGAAACAATTCGAGATACGCTATAATCTTGCTCTACCAGATTCGTAAAAGCATGGTACGGTAAACCACTCGTGTGCGAAAGCAAATGCCAGAGCCGAACCCGGGCTGCCTGCTTTTTATCGCGCATTATAAAATCAGGATAATGCTGCTGCACGGGGTCCTCCCAGGAAAAATGATGATCCTCGACCATTTTCCCGGTCAAAACGCCCGCAAAACCCTTAGACAAAGAGCCAATACGAAACACCGTGTGCGCGTCAATGGAGTCCAAACTGCCCACAAACCGGGGGCCATAGCCGCGCATGAACACAATCTGACTGTCTTTTACGATAACCAGCGCCGCACCTGGCGTCTGCGATTCTTGCATGGACTGTGCAAAATATCGGGCATAATTTTGGACAAATGTGTCCAAATAGGTTGGCAAAATTGGCGGCTTAGGGACAACCCCTGGTGGGCGCAAATCAGGCCCCGGCGCATTAAAACAAGCCGAAAAAACAATGGCAATCAAACAGGAACCCAAAAAAATCTTCATACCGCGCGAAGGTATGATTGAATGATTCGATTTTGGACGATTAAGCCGATTGATTCGATTCCTCATCAAAGCATTCGTTCAAAACCACTTTGCGTTCACAATATCGCGTTAACGTCTGCCTCTCCCGCCAGGACGAATTTGCTGGCGATCTTGCTTGCGCTCGCGTGCCTCCTGGAGTTTTTTCACCAAAGATTCGCGGAACTCGCGCTCTGCCATGGGGAGCTTGGCCACTTTACGCAATGGAAGCACTTTGCGAAGTTGTTGAAAAGCATCACGCTCCAATTCAATTTCGCGCTGCTTTATCTCGAAGTGACGTTTGATTTGCTCCTCAACTTCTGCATCGCTCATTTGATCCAGTTGTTTGCCGGGTCGTAACTCTTTTTGCAATTGCTCGCGTCGGTCGGTATACGTATTGTACACGGGCCAAAATTGCTGCGCTTCTTCCGGACTAAGGTCCAAAACACGGGTAAAAACCTCTGCTCGAAAAGCCGCCAACCGTGCTTCGCGTTTTTCAGGATCAACCTGCGCCTGGGTCTGCACGCTCAACAGACAAGCGAATAGGCCAGTGAAAAGTAAATGTCTCATGGTATTCATAGCATGATTTGGTTTACAAAATTGCTTCCAGTTCCTCATCGGTCATTTCATCCAGAATATCGTCCAGATCATCTGGGTGAATTTCTTGCGGAACAGGAGCCTTTCCTTTGATTGCTTCGTTTACGGGTGTTTCATCCCAAGCTGTTTTTTCGACTGAGCTGAGGGATGCAAGCTGTTTTGGGTCAAATTCATGTGCATTTTCGAGCAAATAAAACTCGAGATCTTCTTCGGTTAACACGACAGAAGCCACTTGAGTTTGTGTTTCTACTCCTGTGTTTTGCCGAACAAACCACACACTGGTTAAAATTAAAGCCAGGGCAGCCGCATAAGCCATGGCAGCTTTTGGCCGAATGTAAGCAGCAAACAATCCCGGGCGTTTGGTCACTTTTAACACCGGTTTCGCCAACCCACCCGAAGCTTCGAGTCGTGCAAATACAGACGATTCCATGGCATCGAAATAGCCTTCCGGGATTTTATATCCATCTGCTTTGCCCTTCATTTCTTGAAGGAAAGCAGGGATTTCGTCGTTTATAGGTTCCTTTTTCATTGTTGTGGCTTTAACTATGGTTCAAAGTCCTGAAATGCCGCCTCAATTTTTTTGGTTGCGTGGTGAAACGAGGCTTTTAGCGCGCCCACCGAAGTATTGAGCAAATTTGACATTTCTTCATAAGGCATTTCGTCGTAATATCGAAGATTGAACACCTGCTTTTGTTTGTCGGGCAATGCTGCAATGGCAAGTGCTAGCTGAGCCTGAACCGCATCTGCATCAAACCATTCATCGGCTTTCAAACGACTCGCCAGCAAGTTGTTCGCATCATCCAGCGACGAGGATGCTCGCCGAGCCTGTGTCTGCAAATGGGTAAGTGCTTCGTTGGTTGCAATCCGATAAAGCCAGGTGTACAATTTTGACTTTCCCTCAAATTGCGCGATTCCCCGATACACCTTTATAAACGTGTTTTGTAGCACATCATCCGCATCGTCATGCACCTGCACCATCCGGCGAATATGCCAATAAAGTCGCTCGCGGTACTGCGACATCAACACCCGAAACCCACGCTCGAAGCTGTGCTCGGAGCGCAATAATTCCATGATTTGTTCATCCGTTGCGGGATGCTTCGTTGCGGTCAATTGCAATGCTTGCGAGTTTGGGAATAAGACTGGGATGGGAGGCGGAGGTTTAATGACGTTGCAAAAATGCAAAAAAAAGTGTGCATTTACAGCGGAGGCGGGGTTTTGCCCGTCAAACTGTCATTTATCTTCGAAATATTAAGTGTCTAAAATTAATTTTGCTCATAATGGCGCATTTAGCTCTTTAGGGATTGAGAATTATTGAATTTTACGATACTTTTGAAGTGGCTGCTCAAATTTACGATGTACTTGGCATCCTTCTCCTTGAAATCCAAGTCCTTGCGGGTGAGACGATTGACACCAATTTGAAGCCCGGCACTTATTTCTGCCGAGTGCAGTCAGGTGATGGTATCACAGAAGTAATACCCTTTGTGGTGGGGCAATAACAAACTTTTTTTAAAAAGGCATTGGGGCTTCACAGCCTCAATGCCTTCAACTTTTGCTGAAATGTCAATAAAATGGTATCTTTTTTTTTGCTTTTTGATTCAACTATTAGAATCAAATGCGCAAAAACATGACTATAACTGGATACTTGGCACAAGCCACCCTAAAGGTGACCTGCTCAATTTTGACAATTATTCGCTGAGCATTTCGCCTATTGACAAAACCATACCATTCTATGCAACAAACTCTTGTATGAGTTCCACTGAAGGCAATTTAACATTCTCTTTCAATGGGTTGCAAATTCAGAACCCACAGCACCTCTTGATGGATAATACAGATAGTTTGCAACTGGGGAATGCGGCTATCTTATGGTCTGATCTTGGTGCATCCACTAACCAAGGCAGTCTGGCTTTACCGATGTCTGGACAAAACAATAAATATAGGCTGTTTTATTGGGACAATAAATCATTTGACCTTGCCCCCGACACGCCTTACACTTCACCCCGTAATCTGTACATGGCTATCATTGACATGAATATGAACGGTGGAGAAGGGAAGGTGATTGAAAAAAACCTGCTCGTCCTCAGTGATACTTTTGCCAATGGCGGAATAGATGCCGTAAAACATGCCAACGGAAGGGATTGGTGGGTCATCATTCCAAAAATGACATCCAACCGCTACCACACCCTTTTAGTCTCGCCGTATGGAATTGATACTGCCTTCGTTCAAGCATCCGGGGTTTGGTGGCCCCCCTTTGCTGACCTTACTACCCAATCGTGTTTTTCAAATGATGGTTTAAAATTTATCCGTTTCAGCGACGAGGTGGGGCTACAAATCTTTGACTTTAACCGTTGTTCTGGGCTTTTTAACAATCCTAATCTTGTCCCTTTTGAATTTAACGACGGATATTTTTGTGGAGCATCCATTTCCAATAACTCGCGTTTTGCTTACGTAACAGACACCCGTAGGGCATGGCAATATGACTTGACAGCCGCTGACGTTGCTTCTACCAAGACCCTCATCGCAGAATTCGATGGCTTCCAAAATCCCTACAATTGCAACTTTCATATTGCTCAACTTGCCCCCGATGGCAAAATATACCTCAACACCTGGGGCGGTTGCAAGAACCTGCACGTCATAGAACATCCTGACCGACCGGGTACGGCCTGCGAGTTCAGGCAACATGGGATTTCGCTATTCACCTATACAGAAGTCGGCCTGCCCAATATGCCAAATTTTCGGCTGGGGCCCATGGACGGTAGCAAGTGTGATTCCCTTGGAATAGACAACATCCCCGTCGCTGCTTTCCGGCACGATTCGGACAGCATGACGGTCGAGTTCACCGACCTCTCCTATTATGAACCTTCAGCGTGGTTTTGGAATTTTGGAGATGGAACCACTTCTGCCCAACGCTACCCATCGCACACTTATCAGGCCACAGGGCAATATTCAGTCTGCCTCACCGTGTCTAACGAATACGGAACCAATACCTATTGCAGGGTAGTCTTAATTGGAACGAGTGGAACATCAGAGCAGACATTGGAGCGTATTGAGCTATTCCCCAATCCCAGCACCGAGCAATTACAAGTTGCGCTCCCCAATGATTGGCATGGTACTATACGCGTCACGCTATCGAATAGCCTAGGGCAAGTGATGAACACAGAAAATCTGGAAGCAACGGACGGCTTGATCACCATCGCGCTTGGCTCACTGCCCAACGGCTTGTATGTGTGTCAAATAGCAACTACTGGCAAAAAGTCCTTATCTGGATTGTTTGAGGTAATCCGCTGAAGTATGTTCACATCAGCGCCAGAGCCGCCAGCACGTTCTCCTCGATACGTTCCTGTAGGTTAGAAGCATCGTCTTTCACGAACGGGCGACCCGTTACTCTTTCAAAAAGCTCGATGTAACGCTCCGAAATTTCTTTCACAAAAGCATCCGGCATGGTCGGCATTTCTTGACCGTCTTTGCCTTGGAACCCATTGGCAATCAGCCATTCGCGCACGAATTCTTTGCTCAATTGCCGCTGCCGTTCGCCGCGCTCCTGCCGTTCATGATAGCCTTCTGCATAAAAATATCTAGAGCTGTCGGGCGTATGGATTTCGTCCATGAGCAAGACTTGGCCATCTTTTTTGCCAAATTCATACTTGGTATCCACCAGGATTAGCCCCTGCGCAGCAGCCATTTCGGTGCCTCTTTGAAACAATGCCCGGGTATAGGCCTCCATTTGGGCATAATCTTCGGCGCTCACGATGCCGCGCGCCAGGATTTCTTCCCGGGAAATATCCTCATCGTGCCCCTCATCTGCTTTGGTGCTCGGCGTGATGATCGGAGTTGGGAAGGGATCGCTTTCGCGCAGTCCGTCGGGTAAGGTAACCCCGCAGAGGGTTCGCAAACCAGCATCGTAAGTACGGGCTGCATGGCCCACGAGGTACCCACGAATGACCATTTCCACCCGAATGGGTTCACAACGCCATCCGATTGCCACATTGGGGTCGGGTGCAGAAATCAGCCAGTTGGGGCAAATATCGCTGGTGGATTGAAGGAAATAAGCTGCAATTTGGTTCAAAACCGCTCCTTTGTGCGGAATTGCACGCGGCAGGATATGATCAAACGCCGAAATTCGGTCGCTCGCAACCATGACCAGTCGCTCGCCAATGGAGTAAACATCGCGGACTTTGCCACGGTAAAAGGCCGTTTGGCCAGGAAGTTGGAAATTGGTATCTCTTAATGCGTTCATGGTGCAAAGTTCGGAAAAGGGCAAGCACAATATGCTTAGCAGCCCGACTCATCTAAAAAAAAGAAGCGTTGAAAGTGCAAAATCAGTACTTTCGACATGTTTTGTCACTTTTTGAGCCCAAAAAGTAACCAAAAAGGCTTGGCTGTCGAAAAATCTAACCATTTTGACACCTCTTCGGCGGCGCAAAAAAAACTCGCCCCGGCATCTGTGCGGGCCTGCGGCCCCGATGATTCCCGAGGCTCAAACAGTTTTTTGCTTAACCCGC
>CAZKBH010000029.1:14890-63346 GCA_964550795.1 uncultured Saprospiraceae bacterium | reverse complement strand
TTAACCCGCCTCGAGAGGCCTCAAAATGGAGATTTTTCTAAGGCCATTTGCACGCGGCCTGGCATTCATTCTTGCTCGAAGTAGTTGATTTTGGCAATCAGAAAAAAGTACAAATCTCAAATTCTCCCACAAACCCACCCTTGGCTCTGGCGCGCGGTCTGCGAGGCGCGCCCGACCGAAGGGGATGGTCCCGACGCAGGAGGGAGCGCCTTTTTTGACAGGACAAAAAACGACGGGATGTTCCATAAAACGAACCCATACCTGTCAAAAACAGCGCAATCCCCGTAGGTCGTTGGCGCCGCCGGGAAGACTGCCTTTTTCTTTGGTACTTTCTTTTGGGCAAGCAAAAGAAAGTATACCCGCCTTCGCCAAGGCGGGTACAGATGCCGAGCAAATGTGACCAGCCCGGGCGGAAGGGAACATATATGTACATGCCATAGGTTTTTTCAAAACCTTATAAGTTTCAACTTTGGCAAAAAAAACCAACCCCAAGGAAGCTTTTTAAGATCCCGAGCCTTCTCCCGTGCTTCTTCCAACCCAATTTCGAGTCGAAGTTCCTCCAGATTCCGATGCGCAAATGCTTCAATATGCCAATGCCCGATGGGTTTGGTCAAACGCCCGCAGTAATAATGATAGGACAAGTCGCGCCAAACATCAGGCGTCCAAATGATAAACGATAAATAGGTACTGACAGTGAACAGCGAAAACCCTGCGTTGCCAAACATAAATGCCTGCATTCTCATCTCTTCTGGAGCTTCCTGACGGTAACCCAGTAAGGCGTGTTTCAGATCGTGGTTTTCTTGTCCTGGCACGAAATCGAGGTGTTTGGAGTGCAGCATGTGCCAGACGCTGTGTCCTAAGGTACCCTCTGCACAGTATTCGAGCGATTCAAAAAGGCGTCTGGACTCTTTTTTATCGCCAAAAAGCTTTAGAAAAAAAACGCCAAAAGCGAGTTGCCGGGCAAAGATCACCCTGTGCGCGAAGCGGAGCCACGCGCCGTAAATGTTGCTTTTCATATTTAATTTGGAATATGCTACCCCTCCCAGTTAATTCTCCTCGACACATACATCACCACCGCCAAAATGGCAAACAAACCAATACTGCCGATAAGCAGCGCGTAATCCTGTTGTTGCAAGACCACGTAGAGGAATCCATACAAAACCGCCAAGGTCCCGCTGACAAACAAGGCCATACGATTGGATTGGAACAGGGATCGAGCATACAGCGCCGTCAAGCCAATGGTCATCGCCGCCGCCATCAGGTAGGCCGCATTGAAGGGAATATGTTCCGAAATAGAGACCAGCAGCGTGTAAAAAATCACCAGCGCCAGGCCAATGAGCGCGTATTGGAAAGGGTGAACCCGGCGCGATTGCCCCATTTCGATGAAGAAAATAGTGAGGAATGTGAGGCCAATGAAGAGAATCGCGTACTTCACCGAGCGGGTAGATTTTTGGTAATTATCCACAGGCAACAGGAAATCAACCCCGAATGCGCTGTCGCCAAAACCTATATTTTGCTCACTGGTCCATTGCTGCGGGTAATTTCGGTTGAGGTTCAGCACCTTCCAGTTGGCTTCAAAACCGGTGGATGAGATGGTTTTTGCAGTCGGCAGGAACGCGCCGGTGAAACTGGGATCAGACCAGGGAGAAGATATTTTAACATCCGTCACCTTGCCCACCGGGGTAAAAAATAAAGTGCCGGAGCCTTTCAGCGCGAGTTCAATTTTAAATTGGTGGGACGTTTTTTCATCGTTACCGAGGGAAACAGGCACATGAATACCACTTTCCGGCAAGCCTGACACCGGAATTCCTGGATCAAAAACGGCGGGTTGACTGTCCCAGGTCAGGGTTACTTGATCCTCCAGTCCACGCAGATCGGGAATGCCCAGCACGAGTGAGGCTTTGTCCCACAAAACGGCTGCGTTTGCGGGAATCATTTTTTGTACAACAGGTTGATTAAAAACGCCTTCCAGCGTCAGCCGACTCCCGTATAGCACTACGTCGAAGATGCCGCGATGGCGTTTTTCGGGGTTTACCTGGCCATTTATACGCAACAAGTCGGGTAAAAAATAAGCGAATTTGGTCTCCTTATGTGTTTCTTTTCCGTCCTCATTTCGATGGGTTATCTCGTACGGAAGTACCAGAATCGGGCCGCTGATGGTTTGACTTTGGCCCCATTTACTACTCACTTCACGAATCGCCTCGCTTTGTCGGCCTTGGCGCTCATAGATGAGACTTTCCACCATGGAAGTCGGGATGAGTAGCACAAGCATCAGAAAAAAGATGACAACGCCTTTGAGCGAGGTGCCAAAACGCTGAAAAAAGGAAGGTTCTGGCTGGTTTGGGGAATGTTGGTTGGCGGTCGGGTGTGTAGATTCCATGCGCTTTTTATAGTTTTAAAATTACTTTGAGACGCAAAGTTATTTTAAAAAATGGAAAGCGCAAGAGGTGGTAGTGAAAATAATTGACTTGTTGTGGTGGAGGCCTTTGAGTGAGGGGAATTGCCATTTTTTCGACTGGTCAGGCAAATTTTCCCGCCCGGCCAAGGCCGGTTCGGACGGGGCAGTCAAAATCGGGCATATTCGGCGAAAAATTTAACGAAACCAGTCGTTTAGAGGTCAGCCCCGAAGGATTTGAAGAATTTTGCCTTTCAAATCAGGTAAATCGTTTTTGCATAAATCAAAAAGAACTTCATGATCGGCCTTGTCGTAGTGGTGGGAGATAAAGTCACGGAATCGAATAATCGGGTAAGGGTCAATTCCTGCATTTTCTAAAAGACCGGGAGATTTATGGTCTATTTTTTTGATTTTTTCGCCCACCAGTTGCAGTCTCATACTAATTGAATCCATCAACATTATCCCATCCTCTGTATCAACGAAATCATCTGCGGTCGCGATTTTCTTGAATCGCTCCATTACAATGCCCAAAGAATCGAGTACTGTTTCCAAGGACTCCTGAACAACTATATCACGCATAAATGATATCAGGCTGTATAGATTTCAAAAAATTTGGGCGTAAATGAGGACCATTTCTAAGAATGTCAACGGGACGCCCAAGATGGATTTCCAAATATTGCTGCAAACGCATGAGATTTGAAAAGTCGGGCGGCATTTCTACAAAGATGTCAATGTCGCTGTCTGGCCCGGCAATTCCCTTTGCATGAGAGCCAAAAAGACCAATGCTATCAACCCCCATGTTTTTTTGAAACATAAGTTTATGCTCTTTTAAGAATTGAATGATTTCTGCAGTGCCCATACATGTAGATTTATACAAAAGTACAAAATAAGCAGGAGCGCATCCTGTTCCCTCAAATCAAAAACTTCCCATTTTCATAAATCTTCTCCCCGTCCGCCCAAATTTCTCCGCCCTGCGTCATGTCCGTAATCATGTCCCAGTGCACGGGGGATTCGTTTTTGCCACCCGTTTGCAGGTAACTCTGCCCAATAGCCATGTGGATGCTGCCGCCGATTTTTTCGTCGAAGAGGATGTTTTTTGTGATGCGCTGAATGTCGTAATTGGTGCCAATAGCCGCCTCGCCAAAACGCCGCGTGCCCGGCAAACTAAAAATGTAGTCAAGGAAATCCCCCCCGCGCCGGGCCTCCCAACGTTCAATGAGGCCGTCTTTTACCCACAAAGTCACGCCTTCTACCTCCGTACCCTGATAAATGCAGGGGTACGAAAAATGCACGGTGCCATTTACACGATCCTCCACAGGACTGGTGTACACCTCGCCGGAAGGCATATTGGTCTGCCCATCGGAGTTCATCCAAATGCGACCCTGGGTGCTGAACTCGATGTCGGTGCCATCTGCCAGGTATCGGACGGTTTGGCAACGGTTCAGATGGTCCACAATCCGCTGCTGACTGGCACGAACGGCGAGCCAGGCGGCGGAAGGATCGTCTTGAAAAAGTTTGCAGGCGCCAAACACGAACTGTTCGTACTCGCTCAGACTCATGCCCGCTTCCTGGGCCGAGGCATCCGTAGGATATTGGCAAAGGTTTCGCCGCAATCGGCGGTCGGCGGTGCGCTCAAAGTAGTTTTTGTTGATTGGGGCGATGGCTTCGTTGCGCATTTGGGCGCGTTCGGGCGTGGCGCCGGTGCCCTCCCGCAGGTTGTAGGGCGCGCGAATGTTGAGGTAACAATCAAAGGACTCCATGGCGAGTCGCTGGAGGGTAGGCGGCTGGCGCAGGGCTTCGTCGGAGGCGTGTTGAAAAAACAAACGATCGCGCTCCCGAAAGGCCAGATCGCATTCCACGAGGGCTGCCCCGGCGGCGTATGCGGTTTGGTACACAGCCCGCACCAATGGTTCAGCGAGCATCGTACTGGCGATGAACAACTTGTCGCCCGGACGAATTTGAAGGCAATAATGACAGAGGAGATGTGCGTAGCGGGTAATTACCGTATCCATATTCCAATTTTAATTCTGAATTTGTGTTTTGTTTTTGGCGCTCGCCAAATAATCAACTGAGTGTTTGTGTTTTATTTGAAAATTTCTCTTGAAAATTTGTGGGATTTATAATTCCGATTTTTCTATCTTTGACGGCTTTTTCGGAAGGGATGCAATTGGTCCAAAATTGTACGCGTCCCTTGCCAGAATTTTCTTCAGGGCCAAAAGTCGGGTTATCCCGATAAAAATACGATATTATTCAACGCATTAAGAAGATGTCTGCAATCGCCAACGGTCACGACGCGCTTATCGAGAGTCTCCAAAAATATTTTGGTTTTGATGCTTTTAAGGCTGACCAAGCTGCTATTATCCAAAGCCTGCTTGAAGGGAAAGATACTTTTGTAATCATGCCCACAGGGGGCGGCAAGAGCCTTTGCTACCAGTTGCCCGCTTTGATGTTACCGGGAACGGCCATCGTCATAAGCCCGCTTATCGCTCTGATGAAAAATCAGGTAGATAGTATCCGTGGCTATTCCGACGAAGATGAGGTGGCCCACTTCCTCAATTCCTCGCTCACCAAGGCTCAGATGAAAAAAGTGAAGCAGGATATTACGGATGGCCGAACGAAAATTCTGTACGTCGCTCCGGAAACCCTGACCAAAGAGGAAAACATTGAGTTTTTTCAGAATTCTGAAATTTCTTTCGTGGCTGTGGATGAGGCGCACTGTATCTCGGAATGGGGTCACGACTTCCGCCCGGAGTACCGCCGTATTCGCGTCATGCTCGATGCAGTGGCCCGCGACGTGCCCATTATGGCGCTCACCGCTACCGCAACGCCCAAGGTTCAACTGGACATCCTGAAAAACCTGGACATGACGGAGGACAGCACCTTTGTGTCGTCGTTCAACCGTGACAACCTCTTTTATGAAATTCGTCCGAAAATCAAAAAAGAGTCCACCATCAAGCAGATCATTCAGGTCATCAAAGAGGAGTTTCACGGTGAATCGGGCATTATTTACGTCCAAAACCGCAAAACAGCCGAGGATATCGCTGAAATGCTGATGGTGAATGATATCAAGGCGGCTCCCTACCACGCTGGTCTTGATCCTAAAACACGCGCCAACACACAAGATGATTTCCTGATGGAAAACATTGATGTGATTTGTGCCACCATCGCTTTTGGAATGGGCATTGACAAGCCCGATGTGCGCTTCGTGATGCACTACGACATGCCAAAGTCCATCGAAAACTATTACCAGGAAACAGGTCGTGCCGGACGCGATGGTCTCGGCGGGAAATGCATCGCGTTTTACAACTACAAAGACATCCTGCGTCTGGAAAAATTCCTGCGCGACAAGCCCGTGGCCGAACGCGAAATGGGCGCTCAACTAATGCAGGAAGTGGTGGCTTATGCCGAAACTGCCGCCTGCCGACGCCGATTCCTGTTGCACTATTTTGGAGAGGAGTTTGAGGAGGCGAATTGCCACAAAATGTGCGACAACTGCAAGAATCCGAAGGAAAAAATGGAGGTGAAAGACGAGGTGGTCGGCGTAATTCAGTCAATTCTCGATCTGAACGAGAATTACCTGATGAAAACCATCATGGATTTTGTGCGCGGAAACGTGACCAAGGAGATGAAGGATTTCCGCTTCGCCGAGATGGAAAACTTTGGTGTGGGCGAAGACAGAGATGAGAACTTCTGGAGTTCTATCTTCCGTCACGCGATGATTAACAATCTGATCTACAAGGAGATAGAGCAGTTTGGTATTCTGAAAGTTTCGCCAGAAGGACATGCATACCTGAAAGATCCAAAGCCGCTGCACATCACGATCAACCACGATTTTGAGGACGGCGAATACGATATTGACGACGAAAAAGGCGGCACCGCAGTATTGGATGAGCCGCTGATGAACATCCTGAAAGATCTGCGCCGTCAGATTGCGAAGAAACACAACCTTCCGCCCTACGTCATTTTCCAGGATCCATCTTTGGAGGAAATGGCCACGAATTACCCGATTTCGATGGACGATATGTCCAAAATTGTAGGGGTTTCGCAGGGCAAAGCGCAGAAATACGCGCAGCCGTTTGTGGATGCGATCAAAAAATACTGCGAGGAAAACGAGATTGAACGCCCGATGGACATCACCATCAAAACGGTGGCGAACAAATCGCGGTCGAAGGTGAACATCATCATGGCGATTGACCGGAAAATTTCACTTGAGGACATCGCCAAAACCAACGATATGTCTATGCCCGAGCTGTTGGAAGAACTGGATGGTATTGTCCAGTCCGGCACCAAACTCCGGCTGGATTATCACCTCAACAAGTCCATTGACGAATACGTGCGCGATACGGTGATCGAGTATTTCAAGGAAGCAGAAACCGACTCCATTGATATGGCTTTCCACGAATTGAAAGACGATGAAATCACCTGGGAAGAAATCCAACTGATGCGCCTCAAGTTCCTGAGCGATTACGCCAACTAGTGCCAAAACCGCATCGCGGTGACATTATAGTAGCGCAAGCGTTGAATATTTCAGAACCGCATCGCGGTGGCATTATAGTAGCGCAAGCGTTGAATATTTCAGAACCGCATCGCGGTGACATTATAGTAGCGCAAGCGTTGAATATTTTAGAACCGCATCGCGGTGACATTATAGTAGCGCAAGCGTTGAATGTTTTCGTAAAAACCGCATCGCGGTGACATTATATCGTCGTAATAATGTCACCGCGATGCGGTTTATATCCCCTTATAACGCCCTTGCGGGCTACTGTAATGTCACCGCGATGCGGTTCTGATGCACTTCGAGGTTATCCATTAATGCGTGTACTACCAGCATCAAATTGAAAAGAAAGGGGATAAAATGCAAATTGATGAATTTTAGAAAATATTTCCACCAATCAAATATTTCAGAACAATGAACGCATTGGAAAAGGTACAAATGCACTGAAATAATTAAAACAGTTAGAGATAAATATAGATACTTATTCATTCTTTGTAAAGCTTCTGGCGTTTATGATTTCGCCAATAAAGGCAGTCGTTATGTATAAATTGGTTATTCAATTGAGCAAATAAAATGCCATAACAGCGGTAGGAGACCCAGGTGCGTCTGCTCGAACACCATACAAGGCGAATTTTTCGGCAACAAAAAACTATTTTTTGTTTTAAAATTAAAAAACAAAAAAGTTGATTCATACCTTGCAGCCCAACCTCAACACTTGCCCGCCGCGATTGGTGTTGTCACCAAGTGCAGGTTCGTAATCTCAGCCAAAACATTCTCACTCCACCCAGTATCTGATGAAAACATCCCCTATGAAATATTTCCTGCTTCTTTTTTCCCTGCTGAACATTTACCAATGTTCACAAAGGGACGAACGTCAAACTTTTATAGCTGAAAAACAAAGCGTTGCAATTGTAAGAGGTGATTCCATTCTATGTCTAGAAAACTTACTTGAGCATCAAAGCGACACGATTCCGCCCACCCTTATTGCACCAAAAATCCGATACGATATTTGTGGCTGGTGGATGCCTGAGGATACCATTACACCCAACGGGAATTATATCAACTACTTGATTTCCAATGATACTTGTTGCCGTGACTATCTTTATCTTGCCTGGGGTAACAAGTATTTTAAGAACTTGGAAAATTTGGGGCTTCTTCGTCAATATCATCCTAAAATGAATCCTAGATATATAGGAGAATCAGAAGCTTATTTGTTTTTCGGAAGTCCCGATGTCAGCGGATTGCCCTCCACGGGTTGGGATCTTTGGATTTTTCCGTTAAGCGCAGGCAGCCACTCAGCTGTATTTACTACGATTTCGCCGGATGCATTTGATTTAAAATCGCTGACTATCGTCCGGGAAGTAGAAGAAAACCGCACGGATTTTAATGTCATAGAAGCATACAATATCAGGACCAAACGTGTGAAAAAGATCCAGCTTAAATCCAGTTTGAATTCAGCAAGCCCTACCTGGTCCCTTGATTCAATTTCCATAACACCACAGACGATCTTTGTGCGGATTTGGACGCGAGACTCGGTGGAAAACATTTTTCTTCCAAACGACCTAAAATAACCCACCATGGCAAAACCACGCACCATCTTCTTCTGCTCCAGCTGCGGCGCATCCGCCCCAAAATGGCTGGGCAAATGCCCGCAATGCGGCGAATGGAACACTTTTCAGGAAGAACTCATCCAAAAAGAAACCGTCGCGGAAGAAAAGCGGAAATCCTGGGCACCTACCATGGGCGGCAGGGCAGAATCTCCCAAAGCCGTGCTGCTCGAACAGGTGCAGACCGGCAAAACACCCCGGCTCGCCACACCCGATCAGGAACTCAATCGGGTACTTGGCGGGGGCATTGTGCCCGGTTCGCTGGTACTGATCGGCGGACAACCGGGCATTGGGAAAAGTACGCTGCTGCTGCAAATTGCCATGAAGATTCCCGCTAAAGTGCTGTATGTCAGTGGGGAAGAAAGTGAAGAACAAATCAAAATGCGGGCCGACCGCGTGGGCGATTTCAAAAGCGAGTGTTATATCCTGACGGAGACGAACACCAACAAAATCCTCCAGCAGGCGCAGGAACTTATGCCGCAAATGATGATTGTGGATTCCATCCAGACCATGAGCACCCCACACCTTGACTCCGCTCCCGGCGGCATCGCTCAGGTGCGCGAGTGCACAGGCGAGCTTTTGCGTTTTGCCAAAGAAACCAATGTGCCCATTTTTTTGGTCGGCCACATCAACAAGGAGGGTGACATCGCCGGACCCAAACTCCTGGAACACATCGTGGACTGTGTGCTACAATTTGAGGGCGACCGACACAATACTTACCGCATTCTCCGTACGCTCAAAAACCGTTTTGGGAGCACGGATGAAATGGGCATTTACGAAATGCAAGCCGCCGGATTGCGGGAGGTGAGCAACCCTTCCGAACTGCTTTTGAGCCAAAAAGATGAAGAACTTTCCGGTTGCGCCGTGGCTGCCACCATGGAAGGGATGCGCCCGATGTTGATTGAGACGCAGGCATTGGTGTCGAAAGCCGTGTTTGGTACACCGCAACGTTCAGCTACTGGATTTGACATGCGCCGACTTTCCATGTTACTGGCCGTTTTGGAAAAGCGCTGCGGCTATTTTTTCAGCATGAACGACGTGTTCCTCAACCTCGCGGGCGGTATCAGGGTAGAAGACCCGGCCATTGACCTCTCTATTGTGGTGTCCCTGATTTCAAGCTTGATGGATGTAAGTATTCCCTCCGATGTCTGTTTTGCCGGCGAGGTGGGACTTTCCGGCGAAATCCGGGCGGTGCAGCGCGTGGAGCAGCGCATCGCAGAAGCCGACCGCCTGGGATTCAAGGAAATTTACGTTTCAAAATATGGCATGAAGGGGATTGACCCCAAACGTTTTGGGATTCGGATTCAAACTTTGGGGAAAGTGGAAGAGCTGAAGCGGGCCTTGTTTGTGTGATGAAGTGTTAAATGTTGTGCAATATTGATAGTCAACTTATACTTTTGCACAAATTTTAACACATGGTAGTACGTCAAATCGCCCAATCCATTCGAGATTTAAGGTCGAAATTCCCAGTGATTTCCGTCACAGGTCCGCGGCAAAGCGGTAAAACGACCCTATTACGCGGTATGTTTCCAGATTACCGTTACGTCAATTTTGAAGATCCCGATGCACGTCTTTTCTTTGAACAAGACCCTCGTGGCTTTCTCCGCGAATACAATAATTACGTCATTTTTGACGAAGCACAGCGGGTTCCAACGCTCTTTTCTTACCTCCAAGTAAAGGTAGATGAAGATAAAATCATGGGGCAGTTCATCCTGTCAGGCTCCCAAAATTTTTTGCTGCTCGAAAAAATCACCCAAAGTTTGGCGGGCAGGGTTGCCATTTTTCGGTTGTTACCATTGAGCCATGCAGAGTTGGAGGCACACTCCCCGGCGCTCAAACCAGCCGAAGTTGAAGCGGCCATTTGGCGTGGCGGTTATCCAGTATTATACGATCGAGACACTGAGCCAGGCTTTTATTTTCAAAGCTACTTGGAAACTTACGTCGAGCGCGATGTACGTAGCGTATTGAATATCAAAGACTTGAATGCCTTTCAAACCTTTCTGCGCTTGTGTGCAGGGCGTGTAGGCCAGCCCATCAATTTTCAATCCCTTGCAACAGAATCAGGTATTTCTGCTGCCACCGTCAAGAATTGGCTGTCCATTTTGGAAGCGAGTTATGTGGTTTTCCAGTTGCCCCCATTTTTTGAAAACTTCAATAAGCGATTGGTAAAGTCATCCAAAATCTACTTTTATGACACTGGCCTGCTGTGTTTCTTGCTAGGCATTTCGGAGCCTGCCCAAATAACGCAACACTATAGTCGCGGCAGTCTATTTGAAAATATGGTCATTGTGGAGCTGATGAAAAATCGCTACAATCACAATGTTCGGCCTGAATTTTACTTCTGGAAAGACAGCCACCAAGTAGAAGTGGACCTGGTTTCGCTGGAAGGTTTAGAGACCAACCTGTTTGAAATGAAATACAGTTTCACGCCCAAAGCTGAATTTTTCAAGGGACTTCAATCATTTCGCAACGCTGCACCAGAACACCGCAAATCCGGGGAAAACATCGTGGTTTACGCAGGTGACGAGGGGCAAAGGCGGAGTGTGGCGACGATTGAGTCTTGGAGGAGTTTGGGGAGCTTGTGAGTTGAAGATACCTCACTGAGTTAGCTTTGATAACAACAAACCCGCCCTGTGTTCATGCCACAAGACGGGTTTGGTTTGCCTTAATCAAATAAAATTCAACTTTTACGCCCTCGGCAGCAACACAATCTGCTTCGAACGCACTTTATTCCCCTGCTGAATACTCAGCACATAATTTCCGGCATTGTTGCCAGACAGATTGGCCTGCTCCATAAACGAACCTCCAAACTGTGGCAAATCCTTGCTGTAAACGGCCCTGCCCGAAGCATCAAAAATCCGAACTGTAGTGGGCACTGCTTCTGCCTCAAATTGAATGTTCAGGGTGCCGTAGGTCGGGCTGGGAAATGCTTCAAACACGTCTAATTTCAGCGTGTTGTCCAAGTCCTGTGGTGCTTCCCGGTCTGCATTGAGCACCTCCACCGTTTCCTGCGTTGGTTCATTGTTTGAGGTCTCGCAGGCCTTGAATCGGGCGTCAATTTCCAGTGTATTGCCCTCGCGCAACACCGTCAGACTGAAGGCATCACCCGGTTTTTTCTGGTCGCGTTTGCCGGTCAATTCCTGGTGATTGTTGACGGGTTGGTTGTTGAATGCCAAAATGATATCGCCCGGCTGAATGTCACTTTCTTTGGCCGGAGTGCCGTCAATTACGCCGGTTACGCGCAATCCGCGACCTTCCAAAGCATGGCCGCTGGTGTAAACCCCGATGAAAACTTTGCAAGGGTCACGCTCCACTTTTTGGGTGAATGAATAACGATCCGCACTCAAAGTGCTTACGGTCTCAAAAGATTGGCCATCGCGCAGGTAACTTATTTTTACTTGATCGCCTGGTTTGTGGTCGTTCAATGCGCTGCGCAGGGTACCACTGCCCGTCACTTTTTTGCCATCTACCATTACCACTACGTCTCCGGAACGTAAGCCCGCGGCTTCTGCACCTTTTCCGGTCACCACGCTGCTGATGACAAGGCCCTCTTCGTTGACTTCGGTGTTTTCATACACACCCAGGATGGCCCGTTCTTTCATTTCAAAGCCCTTAAACGATTCATTTATAAGGCTGTGGATTTCTTCCATCCTGAATTCCATTTCCATCATACGCGCTTCCTTTTTTGCTGCAGCGGCTTCCAGTTCTGCTTCGCTGCAAGTATTGAAGCGAGCCTGAATGGTTTTTTCAGCGCCGTTGCGCAGTACTTTCAGGGTAAATGCTTCTCCCTGTTGGTGCTTGTCGCGAACATTCAACAACTCGGACTGGGTACGAAGCTCCACCCCATCCATGCTCAAAATAACATCGCCCGCCAGTACGCCGGATTCGGAGGCGGGGGTGTTTTCAACGGTGTAATCTACTTTCAGCCCCTCAGAAACGGTGCTGGTACCAACCCCAATGAACACTTTGCATGGGTTTCGGGATGAGAATTCTTTGTACTCGAAATGAGCAGATGGGGTAGGTGCAATGACTTGTGCGGACATTTTTGTGCCGAAAAAAAGCAAAAGCACAGAAAGAACACCCAATTGTTTAAAGGAAAGACGATACATAAGCAAAATATTTTAGTGAAGAACTGGATGCAAAGACCACACACATTTAAAGGCGTTGCATGGACATTCAAATTATTACTGCACTAGGACTGTACCAAGGATTTTTAATGCACGTGCTCAAGCAAAAATCCTTTTCAAATAAAAATCCTCCCGCTCGCGCATCACCTGCTCGGCTGCTTCGGTTTTGTCCTGATAACCGGCCAAATGCAACACGCCGTGCACCAATACCCTACAAAGTTCGTGTTCAAATGGCACCTGGAGCGTTTTTGCATTGTCGGCCACGCGTTCAGAACTGATAAAAACATCGCCGTGCACAGCATCTTCCGCGTAGGGAAACGTGATCACATCGGTGTAATAATCGTGGTCGAGGAATTCCACATTCATTTCGCGCAGCCGTTCGTCGGAACAAAAAATATAGTTGACTTCTACAAATTCCTTCCCTTCTGATTCGGCTACTGATTGCAACCAATCGGAGAGTTTTTGCTCGTTGGGCAATTCAAATTCAACGTCCTCAAAATGGAAGGACACGGATGCGTCGGGTGCGTCGGAGGGGAGTTCTGGAAATTGCATGATGGTGATTGTTTACCCGCCGAAGCTTTAGCGAAGGAGGGGGTTAGAGGGGTCATTGCCCGGTTTCGAGGCGGCGTAACAGATCTGCTTTGTTCAGCCCGTAAATTTCAATGTATCGGGCGGTATCTATCAAGCGACGCGAGGCATCGGGATTTCTGACCCAGAAAGGCATTTCTTCCCAGTTCAAACCGCTGAGCCAAGCTGTGGTGCCATTGATAATCAAAGCAACCGAATCCGCCGCAGCAATTTTCTCCGTTGATATTTCTTCAAATTTCAAAAATCTGACCCCTGTAGTGTCAAAATTCAGGAAGTAATTGTCGAGGTTTTTTTCTGCCCTGTTGCTGAGTACGACCAACTTTGGAGGTACCATCTGCGGGTTAAAAACCTTCCGAATCAATTGTTTGTGCACCTGGTAATTAGAGGTTTTTGACGTGCGCAGTACATACGCCGGTTTCCAAAAAAGCACCAGTACAAATAGCCCCCAAACAAGCGTTGACGGAATTTTGAACGCAAATTTTTTGGATAAAAAAACCAGTCCGGTGACCAACGCAAGGGAACCGTAAAGATTGACTTGATCGGGTTCATACTTCCAGGCAATTGCTGCCGCCAAAACGGACAAAACCAAAGCCGCCCAATGCCGTACCGAAATGGGCTTTTCCACAAAATCCGACAACCCGACAGCCGCCGCCAAGCCCGTAAATGGCACCGCGAAAAGAAAATGCCGAATATCCGGACAGAGCGGGATGTAATGTTTTAAGGAGGTGGTCATAAAGTTGCTCAGCAACAAAAGCCCCATCCCGCTCAGCACCAAAAAGTCTTTTGAAGTGGATCCAAAAAGTAAGTTTTTCCACTCTTTTCGAAGCAAAAGTGGGAGCATAAACACCCATCCAACCGCTACACCTGTGCTAAAAAAAATACGCCAAAGCTCTGATTTGACGCGGCGTATCAAATGCTCAATGGGCAATTGCTCGTAGCTGCAAGGATTGAAATAGCTGTTAGCTTTAATCGCGATGGCTCGGCCCATAACATCGCCAGTGATCCAGTAAATGATGAAAAAATAGATCACGGCACTCGAAACTCCCATGACGAATGCCCAAAACCAAAACTGCCGGTGTTTGCCCTGCCAAAGATCGGTCAACATCAACCAGGCAAATAAGGGCAAAGTCAGAAAAATCGTCTCTTTACACAAAAAACAGTACGTAAGACTGGTCACCAAAGCCAATGCGGCGCGTTTTGGCTTATCGCGCCAGTTTCCAAAACGGTGCAAATAGATACTGGTGAGGGCCGCTGTAGTCAGGAACATCACCAGCGTGTCGGGCATGATTTTATCGGAATAAAAGAACACCCATTGGCTCAAAAGTGCAAAAGCCATCGCGTAGGCCCGCGCAAACAAGGATAAACCTGCCGACATAATCCAGACCAGCCAACCCGTCAGCAGGGTAGCTACCAGCGGCGTTATGGCTGAACTATGGTCGCTCATGCCAAATATTTTGTAGGCCAACCCGTTCAACCAAATAAGTCCCCACCGAAAGGTGTAATGATCTTCAGTGACTCTAAAAGTACCCTCCGAAAATTGCTTGGAAAGCCGGGCATAAAGCACATCATCAAAAGCAAAATGGCCAACATACGCCCAAAAATGATGGCCCAAGAGTGCCAAGGCAAGCACCAAAAGAATTAAAAGCCCCGTCCGGGCTGGATAATCGCGCATTTGATCCATCAAATACAAGGAATCATGCGAACGGTAACAGAAGTGGTGAGTTTGCAACCGCCTTTGGTGGTCACGGTCACCTCATAAGTCCCCTCCTCGCGCACCCGAAGGAAACGATCTTTAACCCCTGTGTTCCATTCAAAACTTTCATAATTTCCTTCCGCTTTCAGGATGGTTTCGCCGCCTTTGCAGACGGTGGTGGGCCCCGAGATATTCACACCTGCTGGTCCGGAAACCGTAAAGGTTGCGGAGTGAGACGGGATTTTTTCCGGAGAATCCATAGGCAATTCCTTCTGTGCCCGAAGTACGACCACTGTGGCCATAAAGACAAAAATTAGCGCGATACGGGAAAGGATAAGTTTCATGATTGAATGTGGTTAATGTAATTAATGTGGTCAATGTGATTAATGTGGTCAATGTGGTCAATGGGATTAATGTGGTCAATGTGAATAATGAAACCCTTACAAACGATGCAAATAACCCACATTGAGCATAAGTGTGTTTACACGGGCATCTACATTGCCGCTCTTGGATAAATTGGAAAGGTTTTGCTGATAACGCGCCTCTATTTTTAACTTGCTATGCACACCCAGCGGGATATTTCCACCCATGCCAAAATCCGCAGCAAATGCGTTGCGGTTCCAATATGGGCCAGTTATGTCAATAGAACTTTGACTGGAAAAATCTTCTCTGTCTCCCGTTCCTGAAAGTTTATTCCGAGCTCTTTCAAGCCGTCCGGCAGTTCCACCAGCTATCAGATAAAAGTCATTGAATTTTTTTATCGGAGAAAGCTGAACGAGTAAACTTCCTTCCCAATATTGATAATACTCTCGGATGGTCGCCGGAATCATCGTCCAATCAGGGAATTGAAGGATGCGGCTTATTTTATTCACTTTCACCTGTGTTCCAAACTCTGCCCTAAATCCTACCGTTGGGTTCATTTGCCATTCTCCTAGAACGGCTGTACGCCAACCCATAGCCGGTTCATAATCAATGCTATGGCTAAGGAATTTTAAATCCCAAGTCCAGAAGGTCATATTTGCTCCTCCAGAAAGCCCGAGGTGGAATTGTGAATAAGCAGGCGTTGCCAAAAAAGCAAATGCGAAAGCGAGTAAGAGATTTTTCATAGAGCCGATTGATTGATTCGATTTTTGACGATTGATTCGATTGACGGCCAGTGCTTAAAAGACCAAATCGTTCAAAATCAGGTATTTGTGTTAATTCTTGTATGTTTTTGATTCGCTTCCAGACCAGCAAGGGGCTGCTTAAGGATTTACTGTAACCATTACAAACGATGCAAATAACCCACATTGAGCATAAGTGTGTTTACACGGGCATCTACATTGCCGCTCTTGGATAAATTGGAAAGGTTTTGCTGATAACGCGCTTCTATTTTAAGCTTGCTATGCGCGCCTATCGGGATATTTCCACCCATGCCAAAATCCGCAGCAAATGTGTTTCGGTTCCAATTTGGGTCACTTAAATCAATAGAATTTTCACTTTTTCGCGCTATTCCGCTCTCAGTATACGATAATTTATTCCAGGCGTTCGTGAGTTGGCCAGCGGTGCCACCAGCCAAAAAATAAAGCGCACGAACTTTTTTAAATGGGGACACTTGCGCCAGCACACTGCCTTCCCAAAACTGATAAAATTCCCGAAAATCATATGGATTCCCTTGAAAATTCCCAGTCAAAATATCAGATTCAAAAACTAATCCGCTTTTACCTTTTCTAACATTCCCATTAACCTGTGTGCCAAATTCTGCCCGTAAGGCCCAGGCCGGAGATACTTGCCATTCTCCAAGCACAGCCGCCTGCCAGCAGGTAGCGGGTTGATAATTAATTTCATGGCCAAGGGAAACGATATTCCATGTCCAGTATGACCGGTTCATCCCTCCAGAAAGCCCGAGGTGGAATTGCGTATAAGCGGGCGTTGCCAATAAAGCAAGTGCGAAAGCGAGTAAGAGATATTTCATATCATAGTTCAGACACCCAAATGTCCACAAAAGTTGCCTCACCAACAAATCCAAATCTTCTTCCCCACCCCAAAAACATCTACCCACGAATTTCGTTTTTCCCCAAAACGAACTCATGCGCCTATTTATAGTTGTTTTTTCGCTCATCCTTTGTCAGAACATCGGATTTTCCCAAAAATACACCACTAAAAAAACAAGCTCTGCAAAGGCAGTTTCTGCTTACAATGCCGGAATGGACGAAGCCAAACTAGGCCATCCAGCGCTTGCTCAAGGCTACTTTGAAAAGGCCCTGAAAGCCGATTCAAATTTCATTGATGCGCGACTTGCATTGGCCGACAATTACGTATCACTCCGCGATTTTTTTAAGGCTGAAAAACATTTTGAGCAAGCCATTGCGCTGGATAGCAGCTACCAGTCGGTGGCGTTTTTATTTTTAGCCCAAGTTGAATGGGAACTGGAGAAATACGCCGAATGTGCCGCCCACGCCACTGATTATATCCAAAGTAAGCCCAAAAATAAACGCATGCTGCTTGCCGCCGAGCGACTCCGCGCTTCCGCTTTATTCGCAGAAAATGCCGTGAAAAACCCCGTCGCATTCAACCCAAAATCCCTGGGCGACTCCATCAATACCGAGTGGATGGAATATTTCCCTTCTCTCACAGCAGATGGAGTCCTGGTTTTTACGCGCCGGGATGGCGGTAGCGACGAAAACCTGTACCGGAGTGCTCCCAAAAACGGAGCCTGGGAAAAAGCCCAGCCAATGACCGGCATCAACACCCCCCAATACAACGAGGCTGCGCAGTCCATCAGTCCCGACGGATCCTGGCTCGCGCTTACCTGCTGCAACCGGGAAGATGCCGGCGCGCAAGGTGCCTGTGATTTGTATTGGTCTCAACTAAAAAGTACGGGCTGGACCGAACCATCAGCCTTCAGCAGCACCATCAATTCGGCCATTTGGGAGTCACAACCCACCATTGGGGCCGATAATAAAACCATTATTTTTAGCAGGGGCGTGGATGGCAACGCGCCTCCAATTGACCTTTGGCAAACGACCCGAAACGCGAGCGGCAAGTGGGAAAAACCTCAAAAATTACCCGACCACATCAATGCTGGCGGCAAAGTGCAAACGCCGTTCCTACACCCGGATGGCCAAACCCTCTATTTTTCTTCCGACAGCCTGCCGGGCATGGGCGGTAGCGATATTTTTTTCACCCGACTGGATAGCAGTGGCACTTGGGGTAAGCCGCAAAACATCGGTTATCCCGTCAATACCAAGGGCGAAGAAGGCATGATCGTGGTAAGTCTCGACGGCCGCACCGCGTATTTTGCCAGCGATCGGCCGGGAGGAAGAGGCGGATTGGATATTTACACCTTTGAATTACCCGAATTTGCGCGCCCACAGCCTGTCACGTATGCCAAAGCCAAAGTGACCAATGCTGCCACGGGCTATCCCGTGGTTGCCAAAGTGGAATTCACGGATTTGAAAACGGGGAAGATTTTTGTGAGCGCAAGCACTCGCGCGGACGGCACTTTTTTGGTGTGTTTGCCCGCCGGGAAGGATTACGCGCTGAACGTGAGCAAGGATAAATTTTTGTTCTTTTCGGAGCATTTCAACCTCGTGGAAAACGCGTCGTACCAAAAGCCGTTTTTGCTTGATATTGAACTTCAGCCCATTTCCACCGACGCTGCCACCAAAGCGCAAAAACCCATTGTCTTGCGCAACGTTTTTTTCGAAACTGGCTCAGCTTCTCTGCGGTCTGAATCGGTTTCAGAACTGGATCGGCTGGCACAAATGTTGGCCACAAACCCCCAACTAAAAATCCAGATCAACGGCCATACCGACGATGTTGGCGACGATAAAAACAACCAAAACCTCTCCGAAGCGCGTGCAAAAGCTGTGCAGGATTACCTGCTAAGCAAACAAATTGCTGCCGAACGGCTTCGGTTCAAAGGTTTTGGAGAAACCCGACCGCTGGAGTCCAACGATACACCCGAGGGCCGGTCCAAGAATAGAAGAACGGAATTTGAACTGTGGTAAAAAGACCATTATTCACCCGTTCCTTAATTGTTGCGATCAAACACCGCAGCATCAATGCCTTTTTCCTCCAATTTGTCCATCACTCGGATGGCTGCAGCTTTGTCGTTTGAACGAAATACAATCACGGCTGCTTTCCCATCCTTGGTTTTAGAAATTTCAGCATTGGGATAGCCCGCCCGGATGACTTCTTCCAGGCGGCGGCGAGCACCTTCCATTAAGGAAAAGGTACCTGCACGTACTGCCCAACGACCTGTTCCCGGACCATTTACGGCGGATGAAGGTTTAGTAGTTGCGGAGGGTTGTGGTTTGCTTGTAGTCGCTGCCGTGGATGGTTTGGCAACTGTGGTCGTGGGCTTCTTGGTGCTCGGCGCAGCGGCCTTTGGCTCGTCTTCAATACCGGTTTTCGACACCGCAGGGGCCTTGGTCGTGCTGGTATTCAAAGAGTCTTTGTTGACATAAGTGCTTCCAGAGGCAGAAGTATCTTCAGAAGCATAGCCCATATTTCGGAGTGTTTCCTCAAGTTCTATAGCCTCACGGGCTGCCAACTCCTTTTGTGCTTTTTGTTTCTGGCAGGCATAATATCCGGCAGTAAGAATGAAAACGCCCAATAGGCCATATAGAACGTAGGTGAGCAGATTGTTGCTTTTCATATGTTCTGTCGTGTATTTAGAAGGTTAAAAGTGCTGATTTTCAGTGGCTAAGGTAATGGATGTTGCGGGTCTTAGACAAGGATTACGTCCGGTCGCTTTTTTCATTTCAACTATTCAGCAAATAGCGTGTTTAGTCGGCTTATTTTTGCCAAAATTTGGGGGAGGGAAAACACCCACTCCAAAACTTTACCACTGCTCAACATGGATTTTTTTCAACTCAAGATTAAGCACAAGACTGCTGAAACCCCCGATACCGTCACGCTCGAACTAGACATTCCCGACGAACTTCGCGATCTGTTTACCTACAAACAAGGCCAGTATCTCACCCTGCGCATGGAGATTGACGGACAGGAATTGCGCCGCTCGTACTCCATGTCCTCCAGTCCTTTGGAAAATCGCCTGGCCGTTACCGTAAAAAAAGTACCCGGCGGAAAGGTTTCTACCTATCTCCACGACCAGGCTCAGGTGGGTGATACGCTTGAGATAGCGCCTGCGGCGGGACGTTTTTACACGGAATTAAATCCTGACAAGCGACGCACCTACTACATTTTTGGGGCAGGAAGTGGCATCACCCCACTGCTTTCAATCATTAAAACTACGCTTGAATCCGAGCCAATGAGCGCGATTTTTCTGCTCTACGGCAGCCGAAACGAAGAAAATATCATTTTTCGCGACGAACTGGACAATCTCTCGGAACGGTATGCCGGCCAACTGCACGTGGAACATATACTGAGTCAACCCAGCAAAGAAAAAGGCAGCGGCGGACTTTTTAGTGTGTTCAAAAAAAGCACCACAAATTGGCAAGGAAAAATCGGGCGAATCAATGGCAAAGCCGCCAGCAATTTTTTGGACGATAACATGGCCCACGGCCCGGAATCCGACTGCTTCTACTTCGTTTGCGGGCCCGGCGACATGGCGGAATCCATCAAAGCCACTCTTTTGACGCGGGAAATACCCGCCAAACAAATCCACACCGAGCTGTTTGTCAATGCAACCCATGTGCCTGGAGATATCGAGGGCGGCGTATCGGGCGGGGAAAAACGGGTCATTGTACACCTGAAAGGCGAACGCATCGAACTGCCCGTGCCAGAAGGCGCCACTATCCTTGACGTGTTGGTCAAAGCCAAAATTGATGCGCCGTATTCCTGCACCGCGGGCGCTTGTTCTACTTGTATGGCAAAATTGGTGAGCGGGAAAGTCCGCATGGAAGCCTGCTACGCACTCGACGACGAGGAAGTGAAAGCGGGGTATGTGCTCACCTGCCAATCACACATGGAAACCTCTGTTGTGGAATTGACGTACGATATGTAGACTATGATTTGAGTGACACAAATGCCTGATTATGGGCTGATTGTATTCAACATTGGGTTCACTGCTCCCGCCAAACAAGCCCACCCTGGCTATTGATATACTGCCATTTTCCGTCCAAGACGGTGAGTGCCAGTCCCGATTGAAATGGGGCGGCAGACTGGAACGTGGGGGGAATCACGATTTGGCCACTGGCATTGATGTATCCCCATCGGCCATTGGAGCAAACCTGGGCGAGGCCATCGGAGAACACGCCGGCATCTTCAAATTTGGGCATGATGGCGAGTTTTCCGGCCTTATCAATGTAGCCATAAGCCCCATTGATTTCGACCAGCGCCAGTCCTTCGCCAAAATCCCCGGCGAGATCGAACATCGGCTCCACCGCAATGTGGCCGTCTTGACTGACGAAGCCGTATTTGCCATCCCGGAATGCGAGCGCCATGCCGTCAAAAAATTCGCCGTGTGCATGGCCTTTGACAAACTCAAACTGGGGCGGCACGGTTTCCTTGCCTTCACGGTTACAAAGGCCCCAATGCCCATCCCGAATCACCAGCGCAGATTTTCCTTGAAAAGAAGCAGCACCTTCCCACTGCGGTGCAATGGAAAATTGGCCTGTTTTGTCCACAAAGCCCCAAAGTCCGTCGCTGCAAGCCGGGGCAAGTCCCGCGCTGAAGTTGCCGGTTTGCGTAAAAACAGGTTTGATCAAAAATTGCCCCAGAGGATTGATAAAGCCCGCCAGCCCTTCAAGGGTGGCCGGTGCAAGCCCATCGCAAAAATCGCCTGCTTGTTCAAAAAAAGGACTGATGACTTCGTTGCCCCGCGTATCCACATAGCCCCAGAGTTGGGCGACCTGCACCCTGGCTAAACCTTCAGAAAAAGGCCCAACCGCGCGATAGAGCCGTTTAATATACATTCGGCCCAGATCGTCTAACAATGCCAAAAGGCCATTGAGCCGCACCGTCGTGAAGCCATTTTGAAAAGAGCCGGCTTCTAAATATTGTGGCTCAATGACAACATCCCCTGCGGCATTGATGAAGCCGAAGTATCCATTCTGTCTGATTTTGAATAAGGGTGAGTGCATTGGGGCGCAAAAGTAGCTAATTCGTTGCAGCCCTGCCCACTCAACTTTTACGATGTTTTTAAAATTGACGCGCAGAACCGCCTACCATTCAAATACCTTTGCGCCGAAATTTCAAACCGCCGCTCCATTTTACCACTTTGCTGGATGCGGCTTAGCGACTTCTACACACCACGAATTTTCATGTCTGATCAATTTCAACTCAATACCATCGAAGAGGCCATTGCTGAAATCCGCGCTGGCCGTGTCATCATTGTTGTGGACGACGAGGATCGAGAGAACGAGGGGGATTTTATTTGTGCGGCGGAGACCATTACCCCGGAAATCATCAATTTTATGGCTACCTACGGGCGCGGCCTTATCTGTACCCCACTGGAAGAAAAACGCGCCGAAGAATTGGGGCTTGACCTCATGGTGAACAGCAACACGGCCCTGCACGAAACAGCGTTCACCGTATCCATTGATCTGATCGGGCAAGGTTGCAGCACGGGTATTTCCGCCTATGACCGGGCTACCGGAATTGCATGGCTCACCAATGACGATGCAAAACCGAGTGATTACGCCCGTCCTGGGCATATTTTCCCACTGCGCGCCAAAACGGGCGGCGTATTGCGGCGCACCGGCCACACCGAAGCGGCGGTTGATTTGGCACGCTTGTCAGGACTTGCGCCGGTGGGTGTATTGGTGGAGATTCTGAACCCCGACGGGTCCATGGCCCGGCTCCCGCAATTGATTGAGGTGGCCAAAACGCACAACCTGAAGATTGTTTCCATTGACGATCTGGTGGCCTACCGAATGCGGACGGAGCGGTTGGTGCGCAAGGAAATGGAGATTCCGATGCAGACCATTCACGGTGATTTTGAAGCAGTTGTGTTCACTGATATCGCCAGCAACGATACCCATTTGGTGTTGAAAAAAGGTGATTGGGAAGAAGATGAGCCGGTTCTCGTGCGGGTGCATTCCTGGTCTGAAACGGGCGGCATTTTGGGTTCCCTGCTCTCGGATTACGGCACACAGATTTCTTCGGCTTTGAAGACCATCCAGGAGGCCGAAAAAGGAGCATTTGTATATCTGCGCCAGGGAGATAAGGCCAATTTGTTGGCCAAATTGCAGCATTACAAACAACTGGTGGATGAAGGAAATATGGATCGTTTTGAGCTGCACACGGCCATTGGCAAAAAAGACTTTGGGGTAGGCGCACAGATTTTGCGGGAATTGGGCATCAACAAAATTCGCCTTCTGACCAATCATCCAAAACCTCGCACGGGCTTTATTGGTTATGGGCTGGAAATTGTGGAGAACATCAAATTATAGGCAGGGCTAAATGCTTTCACACGCATCCGCAGGGTCACCACATCCAGCAATCAGGAATTGTGTCGTTTTTGCCCGATCGTCCCTACTTTTGCACTCGTTTTTATGAAAGAAGAAAATGTCGTTACGCCCTATGGCTCCAATGCAGGCAAAAAAGCTGAAGTGGAGCAAATGTTCGATCGCATCGCGCCGAAATATGACCTGTTGAACCGGGTGCTTTCGCTGGGCGTGGATGTTTGGTGGCGAAAACGCGCCATCAGCTATCTAAAAACGGCGCAGCCAGCGGAAATCCTCGATGTCGCCACTGGTACCGCCGATGTGGCCATTTTGATGGCCAAAATCCTAAAACCGCAGCGTATAATCGGCATAGATATTGCCAACCAAATGCTCGACTTGGGCCGGGGAAAAATCGCGGAACAGGGGCTGTCGGACATCATAACGCTCGAAACCGGCGATAGTGAGCAACTGCGTTTTGAGGACGCTTCGTTTGATGCCGTGACCGTAGCTTTTGGGGTGCGCAACTTTGAACATTTGGAAAAAGGGCTTGCAGAAATGTACCGAGTGCTGCGCCCGGGCGGACGATTGGTGATCCTGGAATTTTCCAAACCACATATTTTTCCAGTAAAACAGCTTTACAATACTTACTTCAAATACGTTTTGCCGCTCATTGGTCGTTTGACCAGCCGTGATATGCGCGCCTACACCTACCTTTTTGAAAGTGTACAAGTTTTCCCCGAAGGCAACCAATTCACTGAAATATTAACCAAAACCGGTTTTCAAGACTCTTTATGCGAACGACTAACACTCGGAATATGCTCCATTTACACCGCCACGAAGTGATTGCTTCCGCGCCACGCAGCGTTTCCCCCAAATGGGCGGTAGGTCCTGGCCTCTTGTTGCTGGCTTTTTGCCTTTTGCAGCTGGATGTTTCGGCGCAGTTTAATCAAGGTAAAAACCTGAATTACCTCGATTTTCAACAAAAAAACTACTATTTCGGCATCACACTCGGCTATAACTCGAGCGATTACCGCATTTACCACTCCAAGGATTTTATCCGAAACGACTCCTTTTCTCGCGCAGAATCTGTGACGGGACCGGGTTTTAACCTCGGCATCGTATCTAACCTGCAGGTGGGCGAATATTTTGATGTTCGTTTTTTGCCCACCCTTTCCTTTACCGAGCATACCATTAAATATTCCCCCGCGGGCCAAAATGGCCGTATCATAAGCCGTCCAATTGAGTCGGTTTTGGTGGAATTGCCCTTCCATGTGCGCTATAAATCAGCGCCTTACCACGATTTTCGACTCTTCATCATCGGTGGCGTAAAATACTCCTTCGACGTAGCGAGCGATTCCCGTACCCGCCAGGCTGCCGGCCTGGTGAAAATTGCCCCCACCGATTTCCAGGTGGAATATGGTGCCGGGATTCAGTTTTTCTTCCCCTATTTTATTTTTTCTCCCGAAATCAAGGTCTCTCAGGGACTCAACAACATCCTGATTTTCAACGATGGCTTGCAGCAAAGCACTGTGCTTGAAAAGGTTTTGAGCAGGACGTTTACGATTTCGTTGCACTTTGAGGGCTAGGTTCGCTCAATTTCAAACCACCAGACTCCGTCCCGTCATTTCCACGCCTTTGGGTAGTTCCATTAAGGCTAGAAGGGTTGGGGCTACATCCGCCAGGCGTCCAGCTTCAAGTCGTTCCGTACCATTCAGATTCGGGCTGACCAAGATACAGGGGACTGGATTCTTGGTATGCGCGGTATTGGGTGAACCATCTTCATTGATCAAAAAGTCTGAGTTACCGTGATCTGCGATAATCAGGCAAGCGTAACCTTTTTCAAGCGCCAAGGGAACAATCCTGCTCAGGCAATGATCCACCGTTTCGGCTGCTTTCATGGCCGCGCTGAAAACGCCGGTGTGCCCCACCATGTCGGTATTGGCAAAATTTAAACAGATAAAATCGGGCGTATTGACCTGAATATCAGCCATAATGGCCTGGGTAATTCCTTCGGCGCTCATCTCTGGCTGCAAATCGTAGGTGGCCACTTTGGCGGAGGGAATCATAATTCGGCGTTCTCCAATAAATGGATCCTCGCGCCCCCCGGAAAAGAAAAACGTTACGTGCGGGTATTTTTCGGTCTCCGCAATTCGGACCTGGGTTTTGCCCGCGCGTTCCAGAACCTCCCCGAGGGTCATCCGAACATCGTCTTTTTCAAACATGACCTGTACATTTTTAAATTCGTGGTCGTAGCGGGTCATGGTGACGTAATAAAGGGGCAGGGTTTGCATCCCAAAATCCGGCAAATTTTGTTGCGTCAACACCTCCGTAATTTCTCGGCAGCGGTCTGTACGGAAATTGAAACAAACGACCACATCCCCGGCTTGGATGGTAGATGCCTGTCCATCATTCACCCGGCGCATCGGCTTTAAAAACTCATCACTCACCCCTTCAGCATAACTGTTCCGAATCGCCTCCGGGAAATCTGCCACCTCCTCGCCGATCCCGTGCACGAGCAAATCGTAGGCGAGTTTGACCCGTTCCCAACGTTTGTCGCGATCCATCGCGTAGTAGCGGCCCACCACCGTTGCCAGTGTAATGGAAGTTTCGGTGGAGGCAAGATTGTCCGCCAAAACCTGACTGACCGATGCAATATTGGATTGATTATCAAGGTATTGAAGCAGGTTTTCAATAAAGCCCGCACCACTTTTAGGATCGCAGTCGCGCCCGTCGGTGAACGCGTGAATCAGGACCCTCGGGCAACCCTGTTCTCTAGCAACATCACAAAGCGCCTTGAGGTGTTCGATGTGCGAGTGTACGCCGCCATCGCTCACCAGCCCCATAAAATGCACGGTTTTGTTATTTTCTTTGGCATGACGCAGCGCCTCCAGCAAAGTGACATTAGCATGTAATTCGCGCTCGCGCACCGCCTTATTGATTCGGGCCAATTCTTGCCACACGATTCGTCCGGCGCCGATGTTCAGGTGCCCAACCTCCGAGTTACCCATTTGTCCGTCTGGCAACCCAACATCCTCGCCGTGTGTGACGAGTGTGCTGTGCGGGTAATTGGCCCAAAGTTGATCGAAAAAGGGCGTTTGGGCTTGAGCGATGGCATCGGCTTCAGGTTTTTGGCCAAGACCCCAGCCGTCGAGGATGAGAAGAAAAGCTTTGTTTGTCATTTTGTATGATTAATACCAGGATGTAGCGATTATTCCAGCAATTACTCCCTGTTTTTTGAATCCATAAGGATGGTAACAGGGCCGTCATTCAGCAAAGATACTTTCATATCGGCGCCAAATTCACCTGTTTGTACGGGTCGGGCGGACTCGACGCGGAGGGTTTCTACAAATTTTTCGTACAAAGGAATGGCGATTTCCGGTTTGGCAGATCGGGTAAACGAAGGGCGATTGCCTTTTTTAGTACTGGCAAACAAGGTAAATTGACTCACCACCAGGATCTCCCCCGCTATGTCTTGCACCGAAAGATTCATCAACCCGGCCTCGTCGGAAAAGATGCGGAGGGCGGCAATTTTTTTACAAAGCCAGACAATGTCTTCCTCCGAATCCTCCGGCTCAATACCGAGCAGGAGCAACAAGCCCGGCCCAATTCGTGCTTTTTCAGCGCCTTGGATGACGACAGAAGCTTGAGAAACCCGTTGAATGATGCTGCGCATGGGCGTGTTGTGGTATTTTTTGCGGCAAAAATATCAAGACTTCGGACCTTTGGCCGAAACGGAGCACAAATCCACCGTTTGGTTAAAAAATTAGCAGATACACGTGGCTCGCAAAAACAAATTACGCAAATTCGCCGAAGTGCTCGCATTCCCCAATGTTTATGAATGCTACAATGTACAACAACCTCAATTGGTCGGCGAGGGCATGACCCCGGTAGATTTGAGGGGGAATTGGAACAAAACACATTTTAAAAACGAAAATCCTATCACGCTTGAACTCGCTTGTGGGGGCGGAGAATACACCGTTGGGCTGGCGCAGATTTTCCCGGATCGCAACTTTATAGGCGTGGATGTGAAGGGCAACCGACTCTGGAAAGGGGCCAAAACGGCACTTGAAAGTGGTTTGACGAATGTTGCATTCGTGCGGACGCGCATCGAAATCATCAATCATTTTTTTGCGCCCGGCGAGGTGGCAGAAATCTGGATCACCTTTCCAGACCCGTTTCCACGCGCCAGCAAGGAGAATCGGCGCCTAACTTCGGCTTATTTTCTAGAGAAATACCGGGATTTACTCCAGCCGGGGGGCTTGGTACACTTGAAACACGACGACCCGGATTTTTATCAATTTACGCTCGACACCATTGCTCAAGACGAACGCAACACCTTGTTGATTCAAAACGCGGACATATACGCCGCCCCGCTGCCATTCCCGGAGCTTGGCATTCAAACCCTGTATGAATCCTTTCATTTGGCTGCTGGTAAAACAATCAAGTATTTGCGTTTCCAGATTTCTTGAGATGTCAAAATGACCTCGTTGGTGCCAATATCCGCAATGTTCGACCTCTCCGAGGTCGGGATACATAAACCAATTTGCTACAAACGTTTGACCTCTCCGAGGTCGTTTGGACTTGTACCGTGCTTCGATGTAAAATCGAAAAAGCCTCAAAAGGTGTTCCCTTTGAGGCTTTTTTCATCAACTGAGCGCAAGGATTACTTCTTGGCTACGAGCGAAACTTGAAGATCAAACTCGTCGTAGATGGTTTTGTCGCCCAAACCGTCGAAGAAAGAACCTGAGCCGTAGCGCATGTTGAATTCAGAGCGGTCAATGGTGATTTTACCTGCAGCATTTACCATGCCGTTGGCCTCTGCTACATTGGCGAAGAACTTCGTTTCTTTGGTAATTCCTTTGATGGTGAGGTTGCCGAGAATTTTGTAGTTGCCTTTCGAGTCTTGTGGGATGGCTTTCGTGATTACGAAATTAGCCGTTGGATGCGCGGCGGCGCCCAAAAAGTCATCACTTTTGAGGTGACCGATCAATTTGCCGGCATATTCGGCTTCAAGGTCTGTGCAAGTGATGCTGGTGATATCAATGTCGAAAGAACCGCCGGTGAGCACGCCGTTGTCGGTGCTGAGTGTACCGTTTTTGATTTTAACAGTACCAGTGTGTTGGCCGGTTACTTTGTAGCCAGTCCAAACAATGTTGCTGCTTTGTGTGTCAACTTTATAGTTGGTAGCAACTTTAGCGGCCATAGCCAAAACGGCGAGGAGGGGGAGGAAAAACAGTTTTTTCATGTTAGAAAAAAAATTTAGGAATGATGTAAATATTGGAACGAGAAGAATTGAACGCAAAGGAAAGAAAGATGTTCAAAATTTAAGTGTTAAAACACTTAGTTAACGACGGATTAACAGCCACGCTTAAATTCCGAAAGTGTGGCACCTAATTCAATGTTGATTGTCAGGATAATAGGGGCGCTGTGCCACACTTTTAAGCGCACCCTCGAAATTTTCAAAACTTAATTTTTTTTTTCGTCAAGAAAATTTACCTTTGCGCCTCTAAATTTTGACCGTATTCAATTTCGATACAATGAAAGAGTTGGAAGCCATACAGTTCGTACATCAGCAGATGCTGAAAGCGCCGAATTTCCCTGATTTCAAGACAGGAGATACCGTTGTTGTCACTTATAAAATCGTGGAAGGCGACAAGACCCGTGAGCAGGATTACCGCGGCGATGTGATTCAGATCAGCGGTCACGGACTTACTAAAACCTTCACCGTTCGCAAAATTTCTCACAGTGTTGGGGTGGAGCGTATTTTCTCTTACTCCAATCCTAATGTGGCTGCTATCCAAGTAGTTAAGCGTGGTCGCGTACGTCGTGCACGTCTGTTCTACCTGCGTGGCTTGGTAGGTAAAAAAGCGCGTATCAAGGAGTTGAAAAAGGTAGTCGCGCACTAAATCGCGTCCTAAACTTTTGCTTCATAAGCCAATAGGGGCTGTCACGATTTGTGACAGCCCCTATTGCTGTTGATTAAGTGTGGCAAACATAAGCGGTTGTGTGGTACCACACTTTTTGATTCCCCGCTACTTTTGGTTCGAAAAATTCTTCTCGTAGGATTCCCAGGGCGTTTTTTTGTGGCTATCTGATCCGAAATAATTGATGATGGCCTCCATTTTGACCGCATCCTGATATCCAGGAACTGGTTGGATGAGATGTTGGGTTTCATCCAGGAACACCACGGTTGGGAACGACAGGCGGTTGTTGAGCCACAATGCTGCCAGCTCGTGGAAGCCGCGCGAACCGTTTTTCTTGAATTTGTAGGTTTTTTCCTTAAAAACGATGTCGTTTTCCTGTTCCGCATTGAACTTAACAGGATAAAAATTTTCGTTCAAATATCTCGCTACATCGGCATTGACGAAAGTAGTAGAATCCATGTGTTTACACCAGCCGCACCAGTCGGTGTACATATCCACAAAAATTTTCCGTTTTTCGACCTTGCTTTTCTCGAGGGCCTCCTCGAGGCTCATCCAATGGACGGTACCACGTGCGGCAGATTTGAGCGGTGCTACGCCCTTGACTTTGCCTTGAGTACCTTTTGCCGAAGTGGCATTGGTGGGCGGAGCATACGTAGAGGGTCGGGTATTTTTTGCGGCAGCGGGTCTGGAGGTCCTGTCTTCAGTGGTTTGCCTCGTGTTGGAGTTTCCGTAACTAGTTGTATTTGCTCTGCTCTGAGTGGCCGGTGGGTTTGAACTGCGGCTGACGCTGGGGTTGGTTGTTGCCTTTGTGTTGGGGGAAAGGGTACTTGATGGCGCCTTTGTGCTTCCAGTACGCCCGGTGTTTCCCTGTGCGAGCACGGAGGAAGCCAGGCAAACCAATATTATCATCGAAAGTAGTTTACTCATCGGAGAATTGCGCGTTGGGTCAGGAGCTGTTTCAAATTCATCAAAGCAAAAACAACCAAGCAGACATTTTGTGAACAAATGTAGTCATCCTGAAACCGAAAAACCTACAAACGTGACCCACCGCAGCCCCACTTTAAAAGAACTTTAAGGAACAGAGGCTGCTTTAAGCCTCTTGCGCTTTCGGGAGCGTCAATTTCAGTTGTTCAATCCGGCGCTTATCTGCAACGGTTACCGTGAATAAAAACCCATTCCAGGCAATTTCTGTCCCAACCAAAGGAATATCCCCGCGCAATTCCAGAACGAGCCCGGCAAAGGTATCCGCAGCACCACGTACCGAATCGAAGATGCCCGGCTCAAGCCCCGTAATCCGACAAACGTCATTTAAAAGGGTTTGTCCTTCAAAAAGATAGTTGAATTCATCCATTTTGCGGTAACGGATCTCACTTTCCTTGTCGAACTCATCCCGAATTTCGCCCGTCACTTCTTCCAAAATATCTTCCATGGTTACGATTCCAGCAATGCCGCCATATTCATCCACCACTATCGCCATGTGCATTCGGTGCTGTTTGAATTCCTGAAGCAATTCGCTGCCTCGTTTCGCCTCGGGAACCATCAAAATATTGGTGCGGATGAGCGGTTGCCATTCGTAGTCGGCATCATAGTCGAGGTAGGGCACCAGGTCCTTCACATAAAGAATCCCGGTTACATTATCCAGGTCCTCGTGGTGAACAGGAAGCCGTGAAAACTCGGATTTGCGAACAACTTCCAGCAAATCGTGGAAATCCGTACGGAAATCTACGGAAACAACCTTGGAACGGGGCTGCATGACCTGTTTTACGGTCACATCGCTGAACTGCACAATGCTTTTAAGCAGCTCCAACTCGCGTTTTTCACTGGCGGCCGCCTGCGTTGCTATGGGGCCCTGTGCCTCCACCTCAGCTCCGTTGGACGCTAGTTCCGGGGTGATTTCTTTTTGCGCAAAAACCTTGAACAGGATTTTCCAGAAATAAGCGAACCACCAAAGGTGTCTCAAAAAAAAAACACCCAGTTCTTTATTGTTTTTTAAAAAATCAATCCGCTGAATTCCCCAACTTAGGAGAGCCAGCGCCAAGGCCAATATTGCACCTGCAAGCACCCAGACGAATGTTGGGGAAACCTGAATCGTGGTTGCAAGCCAATGGAACAGCGATTGAATGGATTGCTCGTCCTGAATATAAACGGCGACCAAAATTCCGGCCAGCGAGAGGAGGAGTATTCGAGCCAGCAATAAAGCAGCGAGGACGGGCCGGATTTCCGTGCTTAAGTACAAGGCCATGCGTGCTGCCCGGCGCTCGTCGGTCCGAAGCGCGTCGAGTTCCTGTGTTGAAATGCTCACTAGGGAGCGTTCAACCAGCAGGCAGAGAAAATAGGATAAAAAGATCAGAAGTAGCCAGCCCATGGATAAAAGGAGCGTGTGCTTGAAAGTGTGGCACACCTTACATACCACATTGATTATCAATATTGTAATTTAGGTGTGCCACACTTTTCTCAACACGCACATAAAAAGTGACTGGCTCGTAAGCGAACTTACGAGCCAGTCTGGTTTGTTAGAACGGCAAATCGTCGCCTTCGGTTTGTGGAGGAGCGTCCACGGGTACTGCGGATGGGCCATCGGTGGATGCGGCTCTATTGCTGGGCATCACGGCCGGTTCGGTACTCGGGAATCGGCTTTCGTAGCCGTTGCTTCCACCTTCCCGTTTGTCGAGCATCCGGAAGGTAGCTGCAACAATATCGGTCAGGCTTTTTTCCACACCGTCTTTGTCGGTGTATTTCCGATAGGAAATTTTGCCTTCTACGTAAACCGTGCTGCCTTTTTTCAGCATTTTGGCGCGTTCCGCGAGGTCGCGCCACACGACTACGTTGTGCCATTCAGTCTGGCTTTGCCAGTTGCCCTCTTTGTCTTTGTAGTTTTCATTGGTGGCAACTGAGAAACGGCCCACCGGGGTACCGTTTTCTAATGTGCGGATTTCTGGATCGCCGCCGAGGTGGCCGACGAGGGTTACTTTGTTGATCATAAACTTTTTAAGTTTGTTTAAACGTGATTTGATAAAGTTCAATTCAAAGTTAAAACATTGTTTTGTAAAAACCAATCAATCACCTTCGGAAAAGCAATATTTTTTTTCAAGTCTTTTTTGGGCATACGCTTGCATCCCTCAAAAAGTGGATGTTCGAATATTTCAAGCGGCATCTCTGCGGGGAGTTCCACCTCATGAAAAAATGCCGTAACTGCTTGATGCGTAAGCAATTGACGGAAAGGCCCCGAATGCCGAACCTCAATCCCCTCAAAAATCGGGAGCAACTCCGGGCCTGTAGCTTGCGGGAACTCCCATAAGCCGCGCCAAATATCCTTCTCTGCGCGCTTTCGAACAAAAATATCTGCGCCATGATGGATTACCCAGTAATGAAATGCGCGATTTTTTTTGACCAGGGCTTTAGATTTGATGGGCAATTCTGCTACTCGCTCGCTTAAAAATGCCTGACATTCGACAGAAAGCGGGCAGTTGGTACAGCGGGGTTGTTGAGGCGTGCAACAAGTAGCGCCAAAATCCATCATCGCCTGATTGTGCGCAGCTGGATATTGAGTATTGAGTAGGCCCTGCGCCATTGCAGCAAATTGTTTTTGCGCCGCAGGGGTATTTGTAGGCGAATCAATGCCCAAAAACCGCGCAATTACCCGATAAACATTGCCATCTAATACGGCATACGGAAGGTCGAACGCAAACGAAGCAATGGCCGCCGCCGTGTAATTCCCCACACCTTTCAGGGCGCGAATATCTTGGTAATTTGTCGGAAAAACACCCTTCAGCTCGTGGGTAATATATTTTGCAGCGGCGTGAAGGTTCCTTGCTCGGGAATAATAGCCAAGGCCCTCCCAAAGTTTCATCAAGGCATCTTCGGGGGCATCGGCTAAGTGCTGGACGCTCGGGTATTGACGAATGAATTTTTCATAATAAGGCAGGCCTTGTTCTACTCGGGTCTGTTGCAGAATAACTTCCGAGAGCCAGATTTTATACGGGTCAGAAACACCTTTCCAAGGCATTGGACGCGGGTTTTTCAGCGCCCATTCCAGTAAATTTTCTTGAAAAAAAACAGTCAGCCGATCCGGAAGGGGGGAGTTCATCTCAGGCATAAGTGGCTACAAGTTCCTGCAATTCTTCCAGATATCGCCGTTTAACAGGCTCTCTCAGCGTCTTATTGGTATTGGTATGAAAACGGTGCGCACTCAAAAAGCTGACCTGCAAACGGTTCCATGTCTGTTCGTCGCCAATGAGGCTGTAAGCTTGCAATTCGCGGAACAAAGAATCTCCAATAGAGAAAAAATCATCTCGCCCTAAATAATCCAGGTCTGCATCACAGAGGATTTGCTCCAAAAGATTGGTAGGAGATTGTGGGATTTTGGTGGACATGATCATCCGGCAAATACAATCAATATCTTCAGGCTGATATCCAAATCGGGGCAGCAACTCCTGTACCAACCGACAACCTTCGGCTTCGTGACCCGCATGTTTGTTCTTGACAAATCCCGCATCGTGAAAGAGCGCGGCCGTTTTAACCAAGACACGTTCGTGTTGGCTCACGCCTTCACTCTCACAGAGTTCCGCCGCCATTTTCAACACATCCATCGTGTGGTGCAGGCCATGATAGCCCAATTGGTCTGGAAGCTCATTGCGGAGTTTGTTGAGAATAAATTGTTTAGCAGCGCGGTAATCCATGGGTGGTGGTCGGTCGTCGGTCGGTTCCTAGTTAGGGGGAAACGCGCCTTGTCCGAAATTGTTGGACGGAGCGAAGCCCAAAAATGCGGGTTTTCTCAAAACTAGTTGGTCCCTGTGAAAAATATTTTCTAAATCAACCAATTTTGTGCCGAATTGCAAATGAATACGATACTTTTGGACACCTTTGCGTCAGAGTGCCGTCAATGTTCAGGCGGGTTTTATCCCCTGGCAATAGGCACTTCTTCGGAACTATTTTCCGAATTACTTTAACCATCAATCTAAGTTTCTGATTATGAACTTAATGGACATTCTGCAAAGTCAACTTTCCGACGAAATGGTTGGCCAACTTTCCAACCACATCGGTGCAGAACCTCAACAAACCGCTCAGGCGGCCAGTGGTATTTTTGCTACACTTTTGGGCGGACTTGCTAACAATGCAACCTCAGAAGGTGGACTTTCCTCGCTTGCCAGCGCACTCGATCGCGACCATGACGGTTCAATTTTGGATGATTTAGGGGGGATACTTGGTGGTATGCTCCAGGGAGGCGGACAGGAGTCTCGCGCAACCAATGGAGCCGGAATGCTCAACCACATTCTCGGGGGGCGCCGGGACGTAGCTGCAACGCAGATCGGACAATCGTCTGGCTTGAGCGCCGGACAGGTGATGAAACTGCTTCCAATTCTTGCCCCCATTGTGATGAGTGTTTTGGGTAAAGCCAAAAATTCTGGCGGCCTTGATCTGGGTAGCCTTGCAAATGTCCTCATGGGTGGTGCTCAACAAGCACAACAACAAGGCGGCATGGGCGATTTGCTGGGGAATATTCTAGGTTCGGTACTCGGCGGTGGACAACAACAGCAACCGCAACAGCAGCAAGGCGGCAATTTATTGGGTAGCGTTTTGGGTGGTCTTTTTGGCAAGCGATAGTTTCTGCAATTTAGACTGACTGATACTATATGAGCGCGGGCCTCACCAACGTGAGGCTCGCGCTTTTTTGATGTTATTATTTCATCGGTACTTATCGTGTAATCACAAGTTTTCGAGCCACCATTCCACGGTCCGTCCAAACTTGGAGCAGGTAAACGCCTGCCGGAAGAGAGGCGGTATCCAGTTCATATACGGCCTGGTTTATCTGTTCCGAGCGCACTTTTTTACCAAACATATCGAAGAGTTGTAGCTGCTGCGGATTCGCGCCGCTGACGCTTACAATGGTCTGGCTTTGGGCCGGATTGGGGGCGAGGTCCAGTTGAACTAGGGGTGTATTCGGATCGGAGGTATTGCTGGTGAGATTGACCAAATAGCAATATTTATTCGTACAAGTACCCGCGAAATTGCTGATTTCCAGGCATATTTGGTACGTTCCAGGCTGCGGATACGTATGGTAAACAGAGTCAAAAACACCGTTGAGCATCGGCGAACCATCGCCAAAATCCAAGAGAGAGGCCTCGGCATTGAGGGAGCGGTTTATAACCAGAATGGAATTGCCTGCCAGCAATAGCTCCACCTCAAAATCAGCTTTGCATTCAGGGTTCGGGCAGCAAGGCCCTTGGGTCCAGGAGGTCACGCCACCATATCGAATCGCGTAGCAATCATTGTCATACGTCACGTTGTCGCAGCCACAAACGGGCGCATAGATTTCTATACAGGCCGCGCTGGAGTCCACCCAGGCTGGATTGATGCAGTCTGTAGGACAGATGCCGGGCGTCCAGGCGGTAATTCCGTTGTAATTGTATGCTACGCATTCGTTGGAATAGGTTACCCCATTGCAGCCGCAGACAGGCTCATACACTGCAGGACAGAGCACATTCAGGTTAATCACAGTAGAGTCAAAACAGCTTTGTCCGGCACAAGCGCCTGGAAGCCAGGAGGTTACCCCGCCGTAGTACTGCGCCACACAAGGGTTGGAATACGTTACCCCGTCACAACCACAAACGGGATCGAATACCGCTCCACAAATGGTGCTCGAATCAATCTGGCTTGGCTCAATGCAGTTTGTAGTCACTTCAAAGGCCTGGCAAACCGTGCAAGTTTCGGGCGTGAAATCGCCGGTGGGGTAGGTAGCACAAAGGGTATGAATGCCAGGGGTTTCAATCAGCTTGACAAAATCCAGTCCCGTCCCGGTAGCCGCGCCACCATCCAACGACCAATCCACGTAAAAGAAAAAAGGTGGGTCAATGTCGCCAAAGTCAAAGGCTGCGTGGATCGTAGTGCCGTTTAGATCGTATTCAAAATCATACATGCATTGGTCGAAACAATCTTCCGGCACTTCTACCATTTGGCAGGCTGTGCCCTCGCAATTTTGTCCGTTTGGACCAACGGCTACCACCGTCATACAAACGAGGTAAGTGCCTGGTGCCGAAAAGGTATGCACCGGATTTTGTTCAGAGGAGGAGCTTCCGTCACCAAAATCCCAGGACCAGGTCAATATCTGTCCATTGGCCATTGAGCTTTGATCCAAAAACGTGACTTGGGTAGAATTCGTAATCAAATAGGATTCATAGCTGATGTCGAAACCAGCGCAATTCGCCTGACAAATTCCGGCGACCCAGGAGGTGATTCCATGAAAATAGAGCGCCTCACAAGAATTGCCATAAGTAACACCATCACATCCGCAGACGGGGTCGAAGATGGTAAAGCAGCCCGCCTCTGGATTGATGAAAGAAGAGTCCTTACAAGCTTGCTGGGCCAGGAGCGGACTGGGTTTGAGGAGGCCTGCAAGCAAGCCGATTAAAAGGAGTAATTGAAATGTTTTGTTCATAACAGCTGAATTTTAAAAGATGAAAATCAGGTTAGTGGGAAGACGAACGGTTGGTTTCAGGGCGTTGGGAGATCCTGCGTTTAGATTTTGTTAAAAGATGACCTATGTAGCAAGTCAAATACTGTACTGCGGATTCTGACAAAAAATGCTGGCAATCATTCTACTTTTGCCCCTTGTTAAACCGAGACCACCCAGATTTCAAGGTGAACAACTCGGTTTTCGCTCCCTTCTAAGCTCTGGATGGGGATTTAGAGAAGATAACTGCTCAATTTTTGACTTCGATCATTATGGCTGCGAAAAGCAAATCCAAACCTGCAAGAACCCAAAAGCCCGCTACTGCCACTTCAAAGAAAGAAAAAGCTGCTCCCGCGCCGCTTACCGAGACCTTCCGTCCGGGTTTCTGGAGTGCGCATTGGATTCCGGCTTTGGTGTTGATGACCCTCGCTTTTGCATTGTACTACATTGGCCTACGATATGGCTACGTTCTGGATGACGAAATTACGTACTGGAAGAACGACTACGTGCAAAAGGGCGTGGCAGGCCTGCGACAAATTTTCAGCACCGATAGCTTCATGGGCTATTTCAAAGAGCAAAAATTCCTGCTCGAAGGGGGCAGATACCGCCCGCTTTCCCTGGCCACATTTGCCCTGGAAGTGGAGTTTTTTGGCCCAAACAAACCCGCCGCCGGACACTTTTTTAATGTGTTGTTGTACGGTCTGACCGGAATTCTGTTGTATCGAATTTTGCTGGGCCTATTTCCAGCACCGAAAGACGAGTCGGACAGCCCCCGCACAGGTTTTAGCTTGCACAGCTTTTTCAGCCTGCCATTTATCGCCTCCGCCTTGTATCTGCTCCATCCGCTGCACGTAGAATGTGTGGCCAACATCAAAGGTCGCGACGAAATCCTGGCTTTGTTGGGCGGACTTGGCGCTTTGTGGGCGACCCTCAAATATTTTGACACCAAAGCCTGGTGGTGGCTCGCGCTGTCGGCGGTCTCGCTTGCGCTGGGCATGTTTGCCAAAGAAAATGCCCTGACGTTTGTGGTCGTCATTCCGCTCACGGTTTGGTTTTTTACCAAGGCCTCCCTCGAGCGCATCCTTTCGGCTTCACTGCCACTGGTACTCGCTGCGCTGTTTTTTATCTGGGCGCGGTACGAGGCCCTGGGCTATATGCTGGATTCTGGCAAAGTGGCCGGCACCGACATCATGAATAACCCTTTCTACGGCATGTCGGGACAGGAAGAAACGGCCACCATTTTCCTCACGCTGGCCTGGTATCTCAAGCTGCTGTTTATTCCGCACCCGCTGACCATTGACTACTACCCATACCACGTGCCGAAGGTGAGCTGGTCTGACTGGCGGGCCTTGTTGGGGGCTGCTTTGTACGCAGGCATGGGGCTTTGGGCGCTGTGGAATTTGAAGCGGAAAAACGTGCTTTCTTATGCTATTTTGTTCTACCTTTTGACCCTCAGCATCGTTTCCAACTTGTTTGTGTCGGTGGGCACATTCATGAACGAGCGATTTTTATACATGCCCTCCGTGGCATTTTGCCTCGTGGCTGGATGGTTTTTTACGCGTAAGCTCCCGGAGTGGCTCAAGGAAAAACCCGATACCGCGTACCCCTTGGGCATGATTGTATTTGCCACCATTGCCGGGCTGTTTGCGTACCGAGTAGTGACCAGAATCCCGGACTGGCAAACCGTGCTTACGTTGAATGAATCTGCGGTGCGTGTTTCAGACGGCAGCGCGCGTTCGCATTGTTTTTATACCAAAGGTTTGTACGAGGAAAAATACGTCGGTGAAAAAAATCCGGAAGTCCGCAAGCGACTGGTGGAGGAAATGGAGTTTCACATCAAACGTTCGTTGGAAATTAACCCCAATTACGGGGCGGCCTTGATAATGCGTTTCAATGTGGCGGCGGCTCGTTTTGAAATAGACCACCAACTCGATAAATTTTTCCACGTGGCAGAAGACATCGTGGAAAAAATCCCTTACAACAGTACTTTCCGCAGCAATTTGGCGGCCTACCTGAAATACCTCGATGGCTCCAACGCAGAGAAATACATGGCGTTTTGTTATCGCGTGGGCTATGAATTCTTTTGGAAAAAGAAAAACGATTCTCAAGCGGCCCTTTATTTCCTCGAATTTGCCCTGAACCGGCAATATGAGGACATTCGGACCCTGGAATCCATCGCGGAAATCAGCGAGGCAACCGGCGCCACCGCTCAGGCAGCGGAGTTCAGGGCACGGGCCAAAGCGCAAAAATGAAGCAGGTTCGATTAACCAAAGATTCGTAATGTTGTTAAGGTCCACTCAAAGCGAAATTGATCAAAAGATCTGAGACCGTCGAACAATGAAAGTCACCGAACATTTTCAAAAGACAAAAGGTAAAACTTTGGTTTCCTTCGAGGTGCTGCCGCCCTTAAAAGGGGGCAGTATGCAGGCTATTTTCAACACTTTGGATGCGTTGATGGAGTTTAAGCCGCCGTTTATTGATGTGACCTACCACCGGGAGGAGTTTATTTACAACAAACGCCCATCAGGCTACTATGAAAAAACAGCCATCCGCAAACGTCCCGGTACCGTGGGGATTTGTGCGGCCATCATGCACCGCTACGGGGTGGATGCCGTGCCGCACCTGATCTGTGGCGGCTTCTCCGTGGAAGAAACTGAAAACGCCTTAATTGATCTTAACTTCCTGGGAATCAACAACGTATTGGCCCTGCGCGGCGATGCCAGACAGTTTGAAGACAAATTTGTCCCGGAAGCTGACGGGCATAAATATGCCCTGGATCTTGTGCGCCAAATCGGCGGAATGAACCACGGAAAATACCTTGACCTGAACATTCAGAACGGGGAACCGTCTGATTTTTGTATCGGCATCGCGGGGTATCCCGAGAAACATTTTGAGTCGCCGAATTTTGCAACGGACCTGCAATTTACCAAAGACAAGGTAGAGGCCGGGGCGGGCTATATCGTGACCCAGATGTTTTTTGACAACCAATCTTACTTTGATTACGTGGACGCTTGCCGGGCTGCGGGCATTGATGTGCCCATTGTACCCGGACTCAAGCCGCTGACCAAAAAATATCAGTTGAATTCCATCCCGCGCAAGTTTTTCATCAACCTGCCGGAAGCCTTCGTCCAGGAAGTGCTTAAGGCCAAAGACGACGAGGCCGTCAAACAAGTGGGCATCGAATGGTGTGCCCAGCAATCGAAGGAACTGAAAGCGGCCGGGGTGCCTTGTCTGCACTATTATACGATGGGGGATACGGAGACGGTGAAAAAGATTGCCGGGCAGGTGGCCTGAAGGTTATTTTATTATGCTCCTCGCTGGCGCACGGCTGGCACACGCTGGCGCACGGCTCTGCCGTGTGCCTATCATTCTGTCGGCTCTGCCGACACGGTGGTTGGTGGAACCAACCAGATAGTGGGCACACGGCAGAGCCGTGCGCTAGCGGGGCCAGCGGGTCTAATGCCGCATCAAATAAGCACTTACTCCCCAACAATCAACCGCCCCCAAGTGGTGTATTCGCCAGTTCTCAGTGCAACAAAATACACCCCAGCCTGCTCTGGAGTGGGCAGCACGACACTGTCCAACTCAGCACCCTGACACCTTCCTGATGAGAGCAAGCACCCGGAATTATCCCATATCTGCCAGCGCATCTCGCCATCCACACCCGCTGGCAAGGATAGGTTGACGGGAACTCCACCCATCGCAGGGTTGGGCCATAATTGCAAAGACTGCCTTTGCAAGGCCTCTTCAACTACAGAGAGCGAGAAACAAGAATTCTGTTTCTCATAAGCACCTAAATCCACCCGTCCAAATCGGATGCGCGGAAGCCCGTCGTAGTCCTCCAATAGCCCTGCCTCGAACACCTTTTCGTTGTCACCCCAGCCCATTACGGGAGAGCATTGGCTCAGGCGAAAATCTCCCCCGAGCGTATCCATAAAAGCCGGGTAGGCTCACCGATATCACCGCTGAGGCGGGTCAGGTTGGCCACAGGATCACGTTGTGTCACAGCGGTTTCATCGCCCTTGAAGCCACCATACACTTTGACACCATTTTTAAGGATAAAGGCCATGTTTCGCACATTCGTAGTGGTCGGCTTGTACACGCCAGCAGCCACCCACACTTGGTCATTGTACTGGACTTTTTCTAGTGCTTGCTGTAGGTCTGTAAATGCTGTCGCCCAGGAAAAGCCAACTTGTGGGCCACCCGTGGCATTTTGGTCAACATACCAAATGATCTGAGCAGTCGAGGAATAGGCCGTCATGGCCAAAAACAAACAGGATAGAATGCAGTATCGCATGGAATTAATTTTTGAGTGGGGACGAGGCGCCGTAGCTGGCGCACGGCTCTGCCGTGTGCTTATTATTTTGTCGGCTCTGCCGACACGGTGGTCGGTGGAACCGACCAGATAGTGGGCACACGGCGGAGCCGTGCGCCAGCGGGTTCTATTTTCACACCGTTCAAAAAACATACGCATCACCCAAGCTACCTCCAGTGATGCGTATGTTTTTTGCTCGGCTCCAATGCTCTGAAAATTATATTCAAAAACACCCTACTTTCGCTTGGCCACCACCTTCAACGTAAGCGGCACCGTATCGTCAATCATTTTATCCTTGACGGTTCCGAGCATGCCGGATTGGAAATTCACGCCCCATTGGGTGCGGTTGATGGGAAAGGCCGGAGATTCTGCGCGCATCACATCGCCTTCGAAGCTGATTTTAACAGGGATATTGACGGGCGCTGTTTTGCCTTTCATGCTCCCTGCTTAATTGTACACCTTGCTCTTCCAACTGGGAATATTATTGCCAACTTACACTATTTGCCTATTTCAGCCTTACAAATCAAACGGGTTCAAAATAGCCAAGCCAGGCAATCCTGAAAAATCGGAAATGTTGCGTGTGACAAGAACGCAATCATGAAGGATTGCAGTAGCGGCGATGATGGCATCAGGTAATTTCATTCGACGAGTTTGGCGAAGCGCAATCACCTTTTGAACGACTACTTCTTGTATTGGATACCGAAATAAAACGGACAGCAAAGTTTCAATGGCCAGTTCTTTTTTGGCGATATAAATAACGATGTTAGAATCAAGCAAAAGTTTACGACCACTCATCTCGCTGTTCTTTTTGCCAAGCTAAAGGGTCGGTGATACCTTGAAACAGTGGCTTTGCCTGTTTCTGCAATACTTCCCGCAAATGAGCCAATTGACTGTGTGAAGGAGAAGATTTTTGAGATGAAAGCGCGGATATGTTGTTGGAAGACGTCTGTACGACTTTGACATAGTCCAAAGTATTTAAAAACTGCAACAGCAGTACGTAGCGACTTTCTTCGATGTTCAAAACCAATTGTTGCATTGCCTGAAATTTTTACAAAGATAAAAGTTTTTAACGCAGAAATACAAGATGCAAGCTCCGCCTCCACTCAATTCAAAAAACATACGCATCACCCAAGCTACCTCCAGTGATGCGTATGTTTTTTTGCTCGACTCCAATGCTCTGAAAATTATATTCAAAAACACCCTATTTCCGCTTGGCCACTACCTTCAGCGTAAGTGGCACCGTATCGTCAATCATTTTATCCTTGACGGTTCCGAGCATGCCGGATTGGAAATTCACGCCCCATTGGGTGCGGTTGATGGGAAAGGCCGGAGATTCGGCACGCATTACATCGCCTTCGAAGCTGATTTTAACGGGGATATTTACGGGCGCTGTTTTGCCTTTCATGCTCAGGTTGCCGCTGAGGACCCAGTTATAATTGGGCATAGTGTTGGGCAGTACTTCCGTGAATACAAACTCGGCTTTCGGGAATTTACCAACCTCGAAAAAATCAGCGTCCTTCAGGTGTGATTCCAGGTCTCGGCGCTCACCGGGATCCTTGATATCGAGGACCGTGATAGAATTCATGTCGAGGACTACTTTTCCACTCAGAAGTTGGCCGTCTTTTACCAACACTTCCCCGCTTTCCACGGTGATGGTGCCTTGGTGATTGCTTTTACTCACGGTTTTGGAGCCAGTCCATTCCACGGTTCCTTCCACGACCGAATATGCCACGGCACCGTCTGCAGATACGGGGGCTAACTGGATGGTTTCCGGCTCGGCGGGAGCCTTGGAGGCTGCCGGGGCGTCGTTTTTGCAAGCGGAAAAAGCAACAAGAACGAGTGCAATGGGTAATAGGGTGCAAATTTTAATACGCATGGGTGGAGTAATTGTAATGGTTTGTGTGAATTTTGTTTGGCGCTCAATCGAATCAATCGTCCAAATCGAATCAATTGTCCAATCGAATCAATCAAGCCGCGCCACGATGGTTTTATTCCCTTTCACCTGCTGATTCATCAGCACTTCCACTTTGGCATCCAGCGGCAGATAAAGATCCACCCTTGAGCCAAATTTGATAAAACCCATGTCGCGGCCCTGCTCCACCTGCTCTCCTTCGCCGATGTACCATTTGATACGTTTGGCCACTGCGCCCGCTATCTGGCGCATCAGGATTTCGCCTTGACCAAAATCGTACACCACCGTGGTGCGCTCATTTTCGGTGCTGCTCTTGGGGTGCCAGGCAACCAGGTACTTGCCCGGGTGGTAACGGAAATAATTGACCACGCCGCTCACCGGGTTGCGGTTGACGTGCACGTTGAAAGGCGACATAAAAATGGAAACCTGCAAACGTTTTTCATTAAAATACTCTGCTTCAAAAACCTCCTCAATCACACAAATCCGACCATCCGCCGGTGCGTACACCAGGTTGTTGTCGGCCACATGTACCGTCCGGACGGGGTTTCTAAAAAACTGCAGGATAACAAGGTAAAAGCCAATGGATAGCACCAACACCGGCCAGAAAGCGACGGGCAGAAACTGTTCAATGACGATGTTCAAGGCAAACAACAACAAAGCCGCAACAATGAGGATTGTACGGCCTTCTTTATGAATTCTGAGCAGCATATTTGTGTGATTTTTGAATTTTAGAAGCAAAGATAGAATTTGTGTTGGGAACGGGACTGTAGCGTGTGCTCATGTGCCCATTAAACCATGCCCAGTTCAATGATTTCCCGGATATTGGGGTACACCACCACACCGCTTTCGAGCCATTCCTTGGGCGATACCCAATGGATTTCCTCGATGTCTTCTTCCGTTTGCGGCACCAACTGTGTATCGTTCGTTCGCATCCAGTACCACCAGGTTTTTTTCAGAATGCGTCTTTCTTTTTCCACATAGGTATGATAAGTGTGCGCGAGAAAATCTCCCAGCATCACCTGCACCAGACCAGTTTCTTCCTGCACCTCGCGAATGGCGGCTTGTTCGGGCGTTTCGCCGTCGTCAATTTTCCCCTTGGGCATGTCCCAGGATTCTCGGCGATAAAAAACAAGTAGTTCATTGTCAGCATTTTGCACATATCCTCCTGCGGCTTCCAGTACTTTAAAACATGCCTGAAAATCAGCCCAAAGCAATTCGACATCTGGGTGGTAAAGCACCACGGCCCGGATATTTTTGTTTTTATCGAGTAAATCCAAGTACTGTTTGAGCACTTTTTTTTGGCCGACGTACAGGGCAACATGCGTGTTTTTATCCGCCTGAAACCCTAGAGATTTTGCGCCTTCTGGCGTTGTGAGAAAAACGGGCCTTCCGTTGTGGTAGATTTTATAATTTTGCGCCACCTTTTGAAATTTTTTGAGGGCGAATGTAGCGCATCTGGTTGCCACCACTGTTCAAATTAACCGATTTAGGCTTCATTATTCCCCTCTAGCCATCCACTTTTCAATCCATTTCGATATTTTGCATTCCGAAGTCGCTCGTCATTTACTGGAAATCAAAGCCGTTAAACTTGCTCCTAACCAACCCTTTACCTGGGCTTCCGGTATGCTGTCGCCTATTTATTGCGACAATCGGGTGGCACTTTCCCACCCGGCCGTCCGCACTTTTTTAAAAAATTGTTTGGCGGAAAAATCCCAAATTTTTGGAACATTTGAGGTCGTAGCCGGAGTGGCAACTGCTGGCATTCCACACGGGGCACTTTTGGCCGATGTATTGGACAAGCCGTTTGTTTACGTGCGTAGCGGTGCCAAAGACCACGGTCGGCGTAATCTGATTGAAGGCGAACTACAGCCTGGCCAACGGGTTTTAGTCGTGGAAGACCTCATTAGCACAGGAGGAAGTTGTCTGTTAGCCGTGGATGCTTTGCGCGATGCCGGTGCGGATGTAGTGGGTGTATTAGCCATTTTTCAATACGGTTTTGATAAAGCTGATCGGGCGTTTGCGGAAAAAGGAATTGAATTCCAAACCCTTACCAACTACGACGCCCTGGTTGAAGAAGCCGTAAAATCTGGATATGTATCCGAATCTGATCTTAACACGCTGAAAAAATGGCGCGAAAACCCCGACGCTTGGGGCGCGCTGTATGCATAATTATGAATTATGAATGATGAATTATGAATGATGAATGATGAATTATGAATGATGAATGATGAATAGGAACGTATCAAATATTCATCATTTATCATTTATCATTTATCATTCATCATTTATCATTTATCATTCATTGTTCATCATTCATTTTGAAGATGATTACTCCCAACTCTGAGTCCTTTCTTCGGGAATACCTGAACAATGCTAGCCCTACTGGCTATGAGGCAAGCGGCCAAAAACTTTGGCTGGAATACATCCGCCCGTACATAGATGATTGGAAACTAGACAATTACGGCACCGCTTATGGGATCATAAACCCCGGACAGGCCTTTAAAGTTGTCATTGAAGGTCATGCGGACGAGATTTCGTGGTTCGTCAATTATGTGACCGACGATGGGTTCATACACATCATCCGAAATGGTGGTTCTGACTTCCAGATTGCCCCCTCCATGCGGGTCTGGATTCACCTTCGAAAAGGTGGAAAAATCCAGGGGGTCTTCGGCTGGCCTGCCATTCACACGCGCACCGACAAAGATTCCAACATCGCACCGACCATCGAAAACCTGACCATTGACGTGGGCGCAAAAGACCGCGACGAGGTGCTTCAAATGGGCATCCACGTGGGCTGTGTGGTCACTTTTCAGGATGAATTTACCATCCTAAACGACCGCTACTACACCGGCCGCGCACTCGACAACCGCGTGGGTGGCTTCTGTATCGCAGAAGTGGCCAGGCTCCTGAAAGAACAGGACATCAAGCTGCCTTATTCGCTGTATATAGTGAACTCGGTGCAGGAAGAAGTGGGCTTACGCGGGGCCGAAATGGTGGCCAACAGCATCAAACCGAATGTGGCCATCGTAACCGACGTGACGCACGATACCCACACGCCCATGATTAGCACCAAAAAACACGGCGATGTGCGCTGCGGAAGAGGCCCCGCGGTAACGTATGCCCCGGCGGTGCATCAAAAATTACTCGACCTCATCATTTCAACTGCCGAGGAAAAAGAAATTCCTTTCCAGCGGGAAGCAGCAAGTCGAACCACCGGCACCGACACGGACGCGTTCGCCTATTCCAACGGGGGCGTGCCCTCCGCGCTCATCTCGCTGCCTTTGCGCTACATGCACACCACGGTGGAAATGGCACACAAAGACGACATAAACAACCTCATCCGCCTGATTTTTGAGAGCCTGCAAAAAATCCAGGCCGATCACGATTTTAAATATTTTTCAGAACTTTAAGTCAGCCGCACGGTTTGCCATTTTTCAAATAAACACTCACTTCGCCCCCTCCGTCTCACTCGTGGAATACGCCGCCTGCCAAGTCTCCATCGCCCCGCTCCGCGCCCACCCCTCCGACAAAAGCGAGATGGTGTCTCAGTTGCTTTTTGGAGAAACCGTGGAAATCCAGGAATCCAAAGACACCTGGAAATACGTCGTGTGTGCATGGGATGGGTACACCGGATGGGTAGATTCCAAACAACTTAAACGCCTGACAGCCAAAGAGTTTGAGCAATATCGGGAACACCAGGCCCTCAACCTGTCTTTGGTGGAAGGCCTGATGGCCACCGACCATTTCATTCCCGTTACTTTGGGCGCAGTGTTGCCGCAATATGATGGGTTACGTTGCCAGTTGGGGGAACAAACGTTTCAATTTTCCGGCCCGGTCGTCAACCCCAGCCAGCAAAAATTGGGCAGCGAATGGGTGGTTAAAATCGCCCGCAGATATTTGCACGCGCCCTACCTCTGGGGTGGTCGCTCCCCTTTTGGCATTGACTGCTCCGGGCTAACCCAAATGGTGTACAAAACGGCGGGCATTCGCTTGCTGCGCGATGCCAATCAGCAGGTCACACAGGGTCGGCCTATTGATTTTATGGAAGAATGCCAAGCGGGCGATCTCGCGTTTTTTGACAATGGTAAAGGCCACATCACCCACGTCGGGATCATCTTGCCCGAATGTCATATCATCCACGCCAGCGGGCAAGTAAGGGTGGACAAACTGGATCACTTTGGGATTTTTAACCGCGACCTCAACCGTTATACCCACCAGTTGCGCATCGTAAAAAGACTGCTTCCAAACGTACAACCGGTGGCTCCGGCAAACGATCAAGAATCCATGATGAGCGAAGAATTGGCCGGTCAGGGTGCGTTGTTTGCTTAAAATCAGGCCTTTGCCTCATTCAAATCATCAAAATCACAAGAATCAAAGTTTTAAATCACAAGAATCATAGTATTTATTCCCGCCGTACCTTCCGCAAAATTTTTCAACATGCGGATATACACAAGCCTCCCATTTCTCCCGACCATAACCCTTTCATTTTTTCTGGCGATCTTTTTTGGCAGTTTGTCCCCAACAAACGCACAGCCAATTTCAACACCCGCCGATCTGCGGCTTCAAGGTTTTGAACAACGTAAGGCCTTGAAAACCAATTCTTTAATTGCGGCTGTAAACCCTGTCAATATTGGCCCTTCCATTTTTTCCTGCCGCGTAACAGACTTAGATGTCAACCCGGCAGACCCGACTGAAATATATGTCGCCTACGCATCCGGGGGACTTTGGCATAGCACGAGCAACGGCACAAAATTTGCCCCCATCTTCGATCACGAAGCCAGCATGACCATCGGCGATATCGCGGTGGACTGGAAAAATCGCGTGCTTTGGGTCGGTACCGGCGAGGCCAACAGCAGCCGCTCTTCCTATGCGGGCACAGGTCTGTATCGACAACGGAAAAACCTGGGAGTGGCGCGGTCTGCCGGAAAGTCACCACATTGCGCGCATCGTGTTGCATCCCACGGATCCCAATACACTTTGGGTTGCAGTGCTCGGCCATCTGTATTCCCCCAACCCAGAGCGGGGCATTTACAAAACCATTGATGGAGGTAAAAACTGGGTAAAAACCTTGTACGTCAACGAAAATAGCGGGGGCATTGACCTCGAAATTGATCCCAACGACCCACAAACCTTGTTTGCCGCCACCTGGGAGCGCAGCCGCAGCGCCTGGGATTTTGTCGGCGCAGGCGAGGGTTCCGGCATCTGGAAAAGCACCGATGGCGGCAATCTCTGGGCCAAATCCAGCACCTCTCAAAGTGGTTTCCCAACGGGTGAAAAAATTGGTCGTATTGGTCTTACTGCGGGCAAAAAAAATGGCAAAACCGTACTGTATGCCTGTGTAGATAACCAAAATGCAAAACCCGACAAAAAGAAGCCCGCGGAGGATGGCCTTACCAAAGACCAGTTGCGCACGATTTCAAAAGCGGATTTCCTGAAGCTTTCGGACGAAAAACTGAGCGCTTATTTGAAACAAAACCGGTTCCCCGAAAAATACACGGCTAAAAAAGTAAAGACGTTGATGGAGCAGGATAAGTTCCAGCCCATTGCACTCGTAGAATATCTTGAAGATGCAAATACCAGACTTTTTGAAACCGATTTTATCGGTGCCGAACTC
>CAZKBH010000029.1:0-14880 GCA_964550795.1 uncultured Saprospiraceae bacterium | reverse complement strand
GAACTCTACCGCTCGGACGACAACGGTGAAACCTGGAAACGCACCCACGACGACGCTATTGAAATGATGCACTTCACCTACGGTTATTATTTTTCCAATGTGCGCTGCCACCCCAACGATGCAGATCAAGTGTACATGATTGGTTTCTATATCATTCGCTCCGAAAACGGCGGAAAAACCTGGAAAAACATCAACGGCGACAACGTGCACGTGGATCACCACGCACTCTGGGTCAACCCCGCGCGCACCGGGCATCTGGTGAATGGAAACGACGGTGGGCTCAACATTTCCTGGGACAATGGCGATTCCTGGGTGAAATGTAATACCCCACCGGTTGGCCAATTCTACGCCGTTTCTACCGACGAGGCTTCCCCATATAATGTGTACGGAGGAGCGCAGGACAACGGCGTTTGGGTCGGCTCCAGCGCGTATGAGGCTTCCACCAGTTGGCACCAAACCGGTCAGTACCCTTACAAGGAATTGATGGGCGGCGATGGGATGCAAATACAGGTAGATTACCGCGACAACAATACCGTTTACACGGGCTATCAGTTTGGCAGCTATTTCAGAATCAACAAATTAACTGGAGACGCTAAACCAATCACCCCTAAACACGATCTTGGAGAACGGCCGCTGCGTTTCAATTGGCAAACCCCCATTTGGCTCAGTCGGCATCAGCAGGATGTGCTCTATTTTGGGGCCAACAAAGTATATCGCTCCTTCAATCAGGGCAGAAATTGGGAAGCCATTTCCGGCGATTTGACCCTTGGCGGAAAACCCGGAAACGTGCCATACGGAACCCTTAGTAGCATTTGTGAAAGTCCTTTGAAATTTGGCCTGTTGTACGCCGGATCTGATGACGGACTTATCCATGTGACCCGCGATGGGGGTGAAAACTGGATAAAAATTTCGGACAATTTACCCGCAGAGCTTTGGGTAAGCAGGGTGACAGCTTCGGCGCATGAAAAAGCCCGGGTGTATGTCACCCTGAATGGGTACCGATCCGATGATTTTACCCCATATCTTTTTGTTTCAAACGATTACGGCGATCATTGGCAGCGCCTCGGCACGAAGTTGCCTATGGAGCCGATCAACGTGGTGAAGGAAGACCCCGCCAACCCAAATGTGCTTTACCTCGGCACGGATCACAACGTGTATATTTCGTTGGATGGGGGACAAACTTTTCAGACCTTGCATGCAGATTTTCCGGATGTGCCCGTGCACGACCTCGCGGTGCAAGCCGAGGCCAAAGAACTGATCATCGGCACACACGGGCGTTCAATTTTTAAGGCAGACATTTCAAACATTCAGCAGCTGAATGCCGAAACCTTGAGCTTGGAACTGCAAGTTTTTGAACTTCCGAAGCGAAAATTCTCCAAAAACTGGGGTAAAAAACAACCTTATGAGGAAGCAAAGAGTCCTGAGATGCCCATTTGGTTTTTTGCCCAAACAGCGGGTAAAGCGACCTGGACTGTGCGCCACAAAGAGAGCGGTTTGGTGCTAAATTCTGGAGAATTGACCGCCACCAAAGGACTAAACCAATGGATGTACAACCTTGACTTTAGTGCCGATGTCTTGAAAAAATACAGTGAAACCCTCCAAGCTGCTCAAAAGGACACAAAAAAAGCGGTAGAAATCGAGAAAGCTGACACCGGAAAACTGTATCTCCAAAAAGGCGTTTATACCTTTACGCTGGAAAAAGCGGGTAAAAAGGACGAGCGGGAGCTTGTGATTGAATAACCCGGCGTCCAGCAGTCACAACACTATTGGCGGATTTCACTCCGTTTCATTCTACAACTATTTCTCATTCAATGAAAAATTTGAAAAACCTTTTTCTCGCAGTGTTTGCCGTAAGCTTAACTGCGCTGACCAGTTGCCTTCATATCATCGAAGAGGCAACTTTCCGGAATAACGGCTCCGGTTCTTACAAAATGACCCTCGATATGAGCGAAATGAAGGGGATGATGGATATGTTCAAGGGCATGGAGGACGGAAATGTCCTGGGTACAGAAGGCGATTCCACTTCTATCCAGGGAGAGGGCGACTACACGCCCCCTGCTGACCCTGCAACCGAAGACCCTATGGGCGGTCTTGGGGACGAAATGAGCAATGTAGCCGCCAGCATAAAAGGCGTTCAAGGCATTAGCAACGTAATCGAAATCAAAGACACCAGCAACTTCAATTTCGGGTATTCCTTCGATTTTACGGATGTCGCAGCGCTCAACCGCGCCCTGAAAATAATCAACAAAGACAAGTACGATACCAAAGTGGAGGAGATTTTCCGATTTAATGGTAAAAGTTTCGAACGCTTGGGCGTTGGCGATCTGGGCGCTGAAATGCAAAAAGCGATGATGGAAAATGGCGGTGAAGGTGCCGAGGGCGACGAAGGTGGAATGGATATGGCTAAAATGTTTCTGGCCGACATGAGCTACAAACAAATCTACCACTTCCCTGATCGTACGGTGAAAAAATCCGACAACAAAATCAGCGAAATCACCAACGATGGCCACACCCTGACCATCAACCTCAAACCTTTCAGCGAGGAGCAGCAGAAATCCAAAGCGGGTGTAGCTGCAAAAGTGAAGTTGAAATAAAGCTTCGGGCGAGCGTTTGGATAGGCAAGCGCAGAAATATCAAACGAGATTCCGTGGATAGAAGTGACACTTTTTAAAAAAGTGTCACTTCTCTAAACACGATGTTATCGCTACAGGGTGCAATTTTTTGCTTAACGGGCTGTTTCTCGATTTTTCGAGCAACAGCCCGTTTTTTTTTGGGTAAGCGTTCCGGGCCAACAATACTCCTTTTATTTACCTTGAATTCTAGGCTTCGGTTCATCCGGCGCAATCACTCCCGGCACCTCCGTGGGTATTTTTTTCGGGTCTGGCAGGGAATCCGGTTTCGGCTTGGGCAACTTAGCCTGAATTTTTTCCTGTGCCCGATTGGCCAGAATTTTAGACGTAAGATCCGCATTGATCATGCGCGCCTCCACGGGCAAACGCTCCGTAGCAATGGTATCATTGAGTAATTTCTCAATCATCAGTCCGGCAATAGGCGCCGCATAAGATGCGCCCCATCCAGCATTTTCTACATACACTGCAATGGCAATTTTGGGATTGTCTTTGGGTGCAAAAGCAAAAAACACCGAGTGGTCGTCGCCATGAGGGTTCTGACTGGTACCCGTTTTTCCACATACCGAGATACCTGGCACCTGTGCAATTCTGGCGGTGCCACGCACCACGCACTGCGACATTCCCTCTGCAACTGCCTCAAAATGGCTCGGAGCAATGCTCACCACATTTTTTTCAAGAAAGCGCTGCGGAATCGGCGTTCCATCCTTGAATTCCTTAATCAAATGAGGTGCATACCAATAACCCCGGTTGGCAATGCACGCGGCCAGATTGGCCATTTGAAGCGTGGTAAGCTGTAATTCTCCCTGGCCAATGCCAACGGACATGATGGTGGGTGAGTGCCAACCACCCAGTCGTTTTGGATAAATTTTGTCGTAATAAGCCGAACTGGGTATGTTTCCCGCGTTTTCATTGGGATAATCAATGCCCAATTTGACCCCCAGGCCCAGCTCTTTGCAATATTTCCCAAACAAATCCAGCCCCTGGTGTGGGTTTCCGTAGCCGAATTTGTCAACAATGTTGCGGAATTCAAGGAAATAATACGTGTTGCAGGAGTTCGCCAGCGCATCCGTCAAGTTGCCTATGCCCGGGTGATTGTGGCATTTATAGAGTCGTCCGGCGTAAAAATATCCTCCCGGACAAGATTGCCCGCGATTTTGGTTCAGGGTGCCCTCTTGCATCCCCACGAGCGAAACCACCGTTTTGAAAATCGAACCAGGCGGATATTTGGCCATCACCGTGCGGTCAAAGAAATATCGAAGCGGATCGGTGAGCAGGCGGCTGAATTCCTGCCCGCGCTCGTTGGTCATGACCAGCAGATTCGGATCGTAGGTAGGGGCACTAATCATGGCCAAAATCTGGCCGGTTCTGGGGTCAATCGCTACGACACTACCCGTTTTATTAGCCATCAATTGTTCGCCATACGCCTGAAGCTGGATGTCTATACTTGACACCAGGTCCTTGCCGGCAACGGCCGCAGAATCGCGCTCGCCCTGTTTGTATTTTCCAACAATCCGGCCGAGGTTGTCGCGAAGGAGATTGGTTACGCCTTTTTGGCCCCGCAAATAGTCTTCATACCCAAACTCGAGTCCCGCAGCACCGATATAATCCCCGGTTTCATATTTGCCTTCGCTCCGCGCTATGTCGCGCGGATCCACCTCGTTGATATAACCCAGCACGTGCGCGCCCGCCCTGAATGGATACCCCCGGATACTTCTAGCCTGCACGAAAAAGCCCGGGAATTCATATTGACTTTCCAACAGGCGGGCATTTTTTTCTGGCGCTATTTTTTTTAAAAAAACAAAAGGGACGGATTTGGAGAACCTGCCGCTGCGCCAGTCTTTTTTCAAATTTTGCTTAAATTCCTCCTCTTTTATCCCCAAAATACTACAAAACTTGGCGACATCCATCTTTTTCAGATCCAATTGGTTGTAGGTAACCATCAAATCAAAGGTCGCTTCATTGTTCACAATCCGTTCCCCGTCTCGGTCGTACACAATCCCGCGCGGCGCGTACACCGTAATTTCTTCAATGGCCGTCGCGTCCGCCATTCGGGCATACGAACCATCCAGCAACTGCAAATTGGCAGCTTGCAGCACCAGTGCAATGGCGCAGCCCAGAAAAACCATCTGGATATTGCGTTGTCGGTTGAGGCCGTATTTCATAGCGAAGCTTTTTGTAATCAGCGTAGGTTCCCAAACGTAGTTTTAACGCTTGGGATTGAACATGGCTGCGTAAAGCACAACAAAAATCATGGTAAAAAACCAGGCAGCGACGGTTTTTTTCAAAATATCCCAGGCAAAAACGGGCGCGAAATAGCTGACCGAGAAGTACCAGAAAATATGGAGTGCCAGAAAGAAACCGGCGCCCTGTAAAAAAGTTTGCCAGCCCATGTGTGTAGGCGCAAAAATCGGATCCTTGACCGAAAAACCTCCTTTGGGTGCAAAAGGCATCAGCGACAAGCCCCGGATCAGGCCACTGAATGCGCCCGCACTGGCGTGTACACCCCAGGAAGGAACAAACGCGTCCACAGCCAATCCCATCAAACAACCCAAAATCACCAGATAAGGTGTTGCCAACTGCAAGGGTAAAAAAAGGATAAACAGCGGATAAAGCAGCACGTTGAAATAAGCACCGACGGAACCCGTCATCTGATTAAGCAGTAGCGATTGCACTGCGACAAGCCCAAAAAAACGCAGGATATGTGGAGCGATATTACTGCCGTTCATTGCTGCTGATGTTGAGTTGAAGGCTATCCAGTTCGGCCTTGAAAAGATTGTGTACCACCGCAACGTCCCGGAGGGTTGACATATCCTGACTCAAAACTACCTTGATTTCCAAAAAGTAAGGGTTTTCAGGATCTGTTTGGGGCGACCCTTTTACTTTTCCAACCGGGTGTCCTTTTGGGAACATGAGGGAATAACCACTCGTCACCACAGGCTCGTTATTTTTAACCACAAAGTGTTGCGGGATATAACGCAAGGTCATTTCGCTTGGGTCGCCACCTTCCCAGGTCAGGGATCCGAAGGCGTTTTTTTGCGCGGGCAATGCCACCGAAATCTTGGCTTGGCGATGCAGCACCGACATCACCAACGAATAGTTTGTGCCAACGTGACGGACAATGCCTACAATGCCTACTGTACTGACCACGGCCATGTCAGGCTCCACCCCGTCACTGCTTCCCCGATTGATAATCAACCAGTTATTGGCGCCGGCGATGGAATTTTTAATCACCCGCGCGGTCACAAATCCGTACTGGGGTCGCACTGTTTTTCGGAAAACAGAGTCGGTGCGGGATAGCGAATCGAAATTGACGAGGAAAAAGGTGTCGCGGATGGGCACCTGCACCATGCGCGCATTGTAGAGGCGGGCTTGCAAGCTATCGACTGCGTGCGCAAGGCTGTCGGTTTTTTCGTAGAGGCTGAAATAATCGGAAGCCATTTGGCGTCTTTCCAGGGCTTCTCCGCCAAACAAACCTGTGGTGTTGGCCCAAATTTCCCCCTGACGCGTATTAAAATTGACAATAATCGCGAAGCATCCCAACTCCACCAGCAGGAATGTGACGAAGCCACCGTTGCGAAGCAGGAGTTGAAGTAGTTTGCCCATGGAGAACTATAAATTATGGGCAAGCAACCAAGTCCCGTCGGGTGTTCTTGCTTGCCTGCCCACAATTTTTTTAGACGCTTTTGCGGTCAATCAGGAAAGAGAAATTGTGCGAATTGCGCAGTGCCATACCAGTTCCCCGCACTACGGCGCGGAGTGGATCGTCGGCCACATGCACATTCAGTTTGGTTTTGGATTCCAGGCGTTTGTCCAGACCGCGCAGGAGCGCCCCACCGCCGGTGAGGTAAAGTCCTGTTTTGTAAATATCCGAAGCCAGCTCAGGTGGGGTAAGTTCCAGGGCGCGAAGAACGGCATCCTCAATTTTGCTGATGCTTTTGTCGAGGGCGTACGCAACTTCCTGGTAGCCAATTTTGATTTGTTTGGGGATGCCCGTCATCAAATCACGGCCATTTACGGCGAAATCAGGTGGCGGATTGTCCAATTCGTGCAAGGCGGAGCCTGCGTGAATTTTAATTTGTTCTGCTGTTCGTTCGCCGATGAGGATGTTGTGCTCCCGTTTCATGTAATTCATGATATCGTTCGTCAACTCATCCCCTGCGATCCGGATACTCTGATCGCAAACAATACCGGAAAGCGCGATGACCGCAATTTCCGTTGTACCGCCACCGATGTCAATAATCATGTTGCCGATGGGTTCCTCAATATTGAGTCCGATACCCAATGCGGCGGCCATTGGCTCGTGGATCAGGTAAGTTTCCTTGCTGTCCACGTGGTCGGCGGAATCAAATACGGCGCGTTTTTCTACTTCTGTAATACCGCTGGGAATGCAAATCACCATTTTCAGGTGGCTGAACATATTCCTGCGGCGACCTACCATTTTGATCATGCCCTGAATCATCGCTTCGGCGGCTTGGAAGTCGGCAATAACCCCATCCTTGAGCGGGCGCACGGTTTTGATATTTTCGTGGGTTTTTTCGTGCATTTGCATGGCGCGATGGCCTACTGCAATGGTTTGTTTGGTCGCACGATCCATGGCCACGATTGAAGGCTCATCTACTACCACCTGGTCGTCCACCATGATGAGCGTATTTGCAGTGCCGAGGTCAACGGCAAGTTCTTGCTTGAAAAGTTTGAAGAGATTGAACAAAATACCGGGATATTTTTAAAATAGTGAATCGAATCGGATTGGGAGAAAAAGTGCGCAAAAGTACGCAGGATTTTGTGTATTTTTTTCCCAAATATCTGTAACAGATTTGTCAAAAAGCTGAATTAACCTACCGTTACCACCCAAAAATCCTTCTGTTGCAGGTATTGCTGGGCCAAATTTTGCAGGGCCTCGGCAGAAATGCCCCGAACAGTGGACACCAAAGCCTCAAAATTTTCGGGAGATTGGTGCTCAACTATTTGATTTCGAATCATTTCTGAGCTGTTGATGGGGCCATCCAGGCCATTTAGGAGCATCCCAAGAATGTAGTTGCGTACCATGCTTAACTCTTCCTCCGGCACCAGTTTTTCGCGGAGCTTTTTTAGCTCAGTAAATATGGCGCGCACGGCGGTGGCGGACTTTTCCGGGCTGACCTCTGTGGCGATGTACAGACACCCGTCGTTCAGGTACGCATCCACCGTGGAGTAAATATTGTAGGTCAGGCCCTTTTTTTCGCGGATATTGGTCATCAAACGCGAACCGAAATAGCCGCCCAAAACGGTGTTGAGTACCACCAAACCATTAAAATCCGGGTGATTTCGGTCAAAAAGCCTGCGTCCGATTTTGATGGCTGTCTGCAAGGATCCGGGCAGTGGTACGTTCACTTTTTGGGGAGTGGCCACAGAAAAGTGCGGCACACCTACATCCTGATTTATGAGGTTTGGCACACTTTCTTGCTCGGATTTAGCTGGCAAAGCCGCCCCGGCCTGGTGTGCCCGACCAAAATATTGGTTCAGTAAATCCCGAACTTCCTCGTCAATGCGCCCGCTGGCAAAAAGCAATCCGTTGGATGGTGTGTACCAGGTATTGAAAAAATGCTGGAGATCGCTGCGCTGAATGGCTTCATAATCGCCGAGTATCGAATTATAGCCGTAGGGATGGTTTTCTCCAAAAATGAGTTCCGTCAGTTTTCGATACGCGACCGTTTCGCCTTTTTCGAGTTCCACCAAAAGTTCCTGAATGTTGGTGCGCCGAAAAATTTCCAACTCCTCCTCCTTAAAAGAAGGCGACTGCAGCATTTCTGCAAAAGTTGGAATCACCTCCTTGGCGTATTTTTTTACGGAAAAGAGCACAAAACTTGCAATATCCAGATTCGTTGGGATACTGACAGAGGCCCCGTAAAAATCGAGATGCTCGGCAATTTCAGCCCCGGTTTGGTACAAAGTACCATCTCGCAACAGCCGGGAAGTAGCCCGGGCAGCCAGCCGTTTTTCTTCCTGTGGTCGTCCGGCCCGAAACACAGCCTCCAACTTGACTATTTCCTGCCCGGGGTAATCCAGTACATACACCGGCAGGCCATTGTCGAGCAAAAACACCTCTGGGCGCGGCAACGCGATTTGGCTGACTTCGTAAATGAGGGGTGGGGATTTCCGGTTTAGCATGGAAGGGGGTTGCGATAAACGATTGGCAGGCAAAGGGTATAAGTTGAGTTAGAACAACGAGAGACAGGGAACAAAAACCGAAAACGTAAGGTAAGGGTTTTGAAAAAGAGGGCAAAGGTAGATTTTTCGCGTTTTTTCCACAATTTGTTAATTTCTTTAAAAAAATAGCCCGCAATTAGCTGTTACTTTTGCTCCCTAAATTTTGGGGCAATTCGGTACTAAAACTCAAATTGCCCCGAACTCAAACACTGTATCTCGATGAAATTCAGCGTCTCTTCTTCCGAACTCCTCAAACAAATCCAAATCGCCAGCGGTGCCATTGGCTCCAATCCGGTGCTCCCGATTCTGGAGGATTTCCTTTTTAAAATTGAGGACAAAAAGCTCACCATTGCCGCAACCGATCTGGAAACCAGCATCGCAACCACCATCGAAGTGCTGGCGGACGATAATTTTTCGGTGGCCGTGCCCGCTAAAATTCTGCTCGACACCCTCAAAGCACTGCCGCAACAGCCTATCACCTTCAGCGTAAACAGCGAAAACTGGAATATTGAAATCACTTCCTCCTATGGTAAGTACAAACTCGCAGGCGAAAACGGCGAGGATTTCCCAAACATTCCTGAGCCAGACACCGTCGATGTAGTCAAAATAAACAGCCAATACCTGCTCGACGCCATCAATAACACTGTATTTGCGACCTCTTCCGACGAACTTCGTCCGGCCATGACGGGGGTTTATTTCCAGGTGGAAAACGACAAACTAACCTGCGTGGCCACGGATGCCCATAAATTGGTGAAATACAGCACCCACCATCTTGCCGGGGAGGTGAGCACTACTTTTATTGTGCCCAAAAAGGCCCTCAATCTGCTCAAAAATGCCCTGCCTGCCAACGACGGCGTGACCATCTCCTTCAACAAGGCCAACGCGTTTTTTGCTTTTGCCGACATGAAACTGGTTTGCCGACTCATTGACGCTCGTTACCCGGATTACAACGCGGTTATTCCGATTGACAATCCGAATCTAATGACAGCCAACCGCAGCGATTTCCAGAATTCACTCAAGCGGATTGCGATTTACGCCAACAAAACCACCAACCAGGTGGTCTTTGAACTGTCAGATAAAAGCCTGACCGTGAGCGCACAAGACCTTGATTTTTCCAACGAGGCTACCGAGCAAATCCCTTGCACCTACGACGGCGCGCCGATGAAAATCGCATTCAATGCCCGATTCCTCGCCGAGATGCTGGGCGTGCTCAACTCCAGCGAAGTGAAGATGGAATTCAGTAGCCCCAGCCGCGCCGGCATCCTGACTCCTGTAGAAGAAAACAGCAACGACCGGGATATTTTGATGCTCGTGATGCCCGTGATGCTCAATAGCTAATTGCCCCCCCATATCCCCCCGACCAGCATTTTGCCAGTCGGGGGGATATTTTTTTATATGCCAAACGCCCTTGCTTTTATTTTGCCAGCTCCTGTTTCTGAAGCGCCAAAACGAACATAATTGCCCGGATTATTTTTTCGTACATTTATTTTGAAAAAACATACCTTGTAAACTTGCAGGGTATGTAAGATTTTCTCATCTTTGTGGCTGGGAAAGCACCTCTTCTTCGTTGGGCATTTGTTTCAATGTCTACTCGACGTTCTCATCTAGAGGGCAACATTCAAGAATTTCGTGATTTTTAGGCAATCAATAGCATTCCATGAATGTTGTTGATTGGTCATCCTTCTCTATTGTTCGCAGCCAAAACAGTGTGTTTTCTGCGACAGAAACTCGAGACCCTATCTGAATGCGCACAAGTGCATTCAAATTCATTTTTGATCGCCACTTAAAACCCTGCCCGTTGAAAACAAGTATAAAAAAAACAGCTAGCAGGATGATTACACAGCACCCACCATTACCGCTAAAGGTAGTCTTCAGAGGCCGCCTCGAATTTGGTTCACAAAGAACCTATGACATGGTCTTGAAACACTGGAATTCCCGTGTGGACAGCTATTTCAGGGCCGATGTTCTGTTCACTGCGGAACAGGTCTTCACCGAAGATGATTTTGCGCTGACGGTGCCGCAGCAAACCCTGATGAGCACCGAAAAACGCTGGCGTAGCACTACTGCCCTGCTGGAAGAAGTGGCTCAGTTTGCACTTGCTGGCAATGTGGGTGCCTGGTGGGTCCAAAATGGACGGGTCCTCGACCAACACCATATTGAGCCTAAAACCGACAAATCTGCCGTTTCCGAGTTTCTTCGGGGGCGCGAATTGGTGCAACAAGGTGGAATGGAGCAAGCCTCCGAGGCACTCACCAACGCAATTGAAAAATACGCCCGCCACGCTGCTGCCTACGAACGCCGTGGGTATGTAAATTACAAACTGAAAAATTACAACGACGCGCTTTACGACTTCACCAAAAGCATCGCGATTTATTCGCACAACCCGGAACCATATTATGGACGGGGCAAGGTGAATATGTTGAAAAATGATTGGGAAGCCGCCATCGTGGATTTTCAGCAAGCTTTTGACCGCTCCCTGGCCGTGCAGCCTATCTATTGGCTGTCTCGCCTGCGCAAAGCCGATTGTCTTTTTCACTTGAAACGATACAAAGAGGTCATCCCGGAACTGAAACTTTTCATGCAAAGATCCTTTGCTGAAAATGACCCCAACCTCCGTTTCCGCTCAAAAGCCGAGTTTTTGCTGGCTGAGTGCGAGAAACTAGTGAAAGGTTAATCCACACGGATTAACGTCCATTTTAACTGCCGCTGCGTCCCTTTGAGTGGACGTAGCGGCAGTTGCATGTACGTTGGTATGTTAGTTCTCTTATTTATTCGCCAATTGCCCACAAGCTGCGTCAATATCCTTGCCCCGGCTCCGACGCACGGTGACGGTGACGCCTTCTTTGGCGAGATAGGCAGCAAATTCGTTCAGCCGATTTTCGTCTGATTTTTCAAAAGAAAGTCCTTCAATCGGGTTGTACTCGATGATATTCACCCTTACCGGGAATTTCCGGCGACAGAGTTGCACCAACTTAGCCGCGTCCTCCAGCGAATCATTAAAGCCGTTGAATGCGATGTATTCGTAGGAAATGCGGCCTTTTGTTTTCCAGTAAAAATATTCCAGGCTCTCCATGAGCGCAGCGAGATTGTTGCTCTCGTTAATGGGCATGATTTCGTTGCGCTTCAGGTCGTCGGCGGCGTGCAGGCTGAGTGCGAGATTGGAACGGTAACCATCGTCGGCCAATTTCCGAATCATCTTGGCGATGCCGGCAGTGCTGACCGTGATGCGACGGGCGCCCATGCCAAGCCCCTCGGGTGCGGGTGCGGTGAGCCGCTGGATACTTTCCATCGTGTTGGCATAGGTGAGCAATGGTTCGCCCATGCCCATGTACACGACATTGGTGAGTGGTTTGCCAAATCCTTCGAGGCTCTGGCGGTTTACGCCGACCACCTGATCGAAGATTTCAGCGCCGCTGAGGTTTCGTTTACGTCCCATTCGCCCGGTAGCGCAAAACGCACAGGTAAGACTACACCCAACTTGTGTACTCACACAAACCGTGTAACGATCGTCGGAAGGAACCGGAATCAGGACACTTTCGATTCGGTGGCCGTCGTGTGTAAGCCAGCGGGATTTGATGGTTCCATCCGCGCTGTGTTGGGTTTTGTCTTCGAGTAGGGTATTAAAGGTGAATTGTTCGGCCAGTTTTGCGCGCAGGGCTTTGGGCACATTGGTCATTTCCTCCCAGTGGTTAGCGCCTTTAGCCCAGAGCCATTCATAGACCTGTTTGGCCCGAAAGCGCGGCTCATCCCAGGAAGCAAAAAGTGCTTCGAGATTGGAAAGGGAAATGGAACGGATGTCTTGCTGCTGAAGCATGGGTTTGTCCTTAATACGCCCCAAAATACCTTCTCAAAAACCACTCACCGGCCAGCAAAAGTGCCAGCAGCGCGAAGATCCATTTGAGGTTGATGAGCGGGTTGGTTTGGGTGGTTTGATAAATGACAGGCTTCACCGTTTCGTTGGACTTGATTTTTTCGGCAATGCTGGCGAGTTGGGTGGAATACACCATTTCGCCCCCAAATTTCGCGCTTAACTGACGCAGGACGGAATGGTTGGCTGTGGTTTCAAATAGCTCTAATTCAATGGGTTGTACACTAAATCGACCTTCATAAGAGAGTGCTTGTCCGTTAAAATTAGTCGTGGCCTTGTAAGTGTACGGTCCAACCGGAAGTATGCCCGCGTTGAGCGTGTATGCCTTCCCTAACTTGTTGAAAGTGTAAGTGAACTCCTTACCGTCTCGGTTACGAATACTCATGGCCACATCGGGATCATTGGTCAGTTCGTAGTTGTCGTTGTACAATTCGCCGCCGAAAGTAACCGCCTCGTTTTCATTAAAAATGTTTTTGTCGAGGGTTACGCGGAATTTGCGTTTGTCTTCTTTGATCGAGAGGTATTGGACCGTTTTGCCCACCAATTCATCAAAAATTTCGTGATTTTGGTGTTGCAAATAGTCGAACAAACGCCAGCGCCAAAGCCCTTCGCCAAGCAAAATTCCGGTTTTAATCCCATTGGTTTCGCCAACGGCCAGCAGCGGTTGATCGGTATCTATTTTCCCAATCCGTTTGCGAAGCAGAACCTGCGCCTGCGGCGTTGCGCCAAAATTGCCGAAAGCCGAGGTCATCGGATTAAACTTTGGCAACTCTTCCAACACCCTCGGACTCAAGGAGAAAGCCGCAAATTGTGGCGAAACCCGGCCCTGTACCTCATCGCTTTGAGAACCATCGCTTTGAAGGCTCACGAGGCCCTGTACCTTGGACAGCGCCGAGTAGGAAGTCTGCATCCCGGCAATGAAGAGCCGCGGAATGCGCCTTTCGTTCATTTTGCTGAGTTGGCCGGAAATATCGTTGGTGGTAGAAGGCAGATTGTGGAGCACCACAAAATCATATTTGCCCACATCCAGACCCGCGTCGCTGATATAGGCGGTGCTGACCTGATAATTTTTGTTGATTTCAAGCGTGGTTTTTAAAGCAGAAAGATCAGGGTGCGGACTGTTGGCCAGCAGCAGGATTTTTTGCCGGGCATCGAGCACATCAATAAAAATCTCGCGGCGGTTGTTGCTCGTGCTGGCTTCACCGGGCAGCGCGGCGGCACTGATGACGTAAGAAACTACCCCCGGCTGATCAGCATCAAGTATAACTTCTTTGGTGGTAAAAAAATCATTTCCAACGATGGAAACCGGGATGCGCTGGAGTTCTTTCGTCCCTGAATCGCCTGATTTTGAAACCGTTAGCACCGTTTGTTTGCCTGCAAGATTGGTGGCTGCAAGGTCTATTTGCAGCGTGAACTTATCGCCGAGATAAGCGATTTTATTGTGAAAAACACGTTTCACCAACAAGTCTCTTTTGGGCGTAGTATCACCCAACGCAACGGTATAAACGGGTGCAGAAAGCGGCGCGTCGGAATACGCAGGGTTGCTTCCCTGATTGTAAATGCCATCGGATGCGAGTACTACGGCGCCCAGATTTTGACCGCCGTAGAGGTCGTAAATGCCCCGTAGGAGTTCTGAAAAATTGGTGATTTTATCGGTAAACGCAAAGTCCACCCCTTCCCGAACCTGATCGCCGAACGCGAGTTCGTGCACCTCATAATCTTCCGAAAGGGAATTTTTTAAAGTTGCCCAATCCTGTTTGTACCGTTCGAGTGCCTCGCCCTGCAAATCGGTGGCGGCACTTTCTGATTGGTCCTGCGCAAGCACCACCAAAGGTTTTTTGGTTTCGTTGAAATAACTTTTCAGCAAGGGCGACAAGAGCAGCGCGCTGAGTAAAGTGACTGACAACCAACGAAGTATGCCAAGCCAAAGATTGAGTTTGGGGCCTTGCTCTCTGAAGGTGGTGTCTCTGTAATACAGCAAAAGTGCGTAGCCAAGTCCCAGCAGCGCACAAAAAATCAAAAACCAGGCAGGATATTGAAAAGAAAGGTCAAGCATTAAAATCGTTTTTACTGACTATCAGCATATTGGGTGTTTAAAAGAATATCGAACCGCAGAACACCGAATATCGAATATCGAAGTGGTTTAAAGGTGAATGGATATTAAATCCAAATGTTCTATCAACGCCGGTTTATGGG
>CAZKBH010000028.1:57022-66783 GCA_964550795.1 uncultured Saprospiraceae bacterium | reverse complement strand
TCCCCCTTTGGAGGGGGTGGCCGCAGGCCGGGGGAGGCCAGCTTATACCGGAATACCCAACGATAAAACAGCTCTGATTTTCTTGTAAACTAAGATTTTACAATTTAAGCTGAGTGCATTTTTTGTATTTGATGCGAAATTCCCTGCTCGCGGTGACCTCCCCCGGCCTGCGGCACCCCCTCCAAAGGGGGATAGGCTCCGCGCTTGGTATTCCGGGTGGGTGGAGCAGATTGATTACTTGTTGCAATCATTCCTTTTTTGTCATAACAAATATCAGGCGCGGAGCCTATCCCCCGCTCGAGGGGGTGGCCGCAGGCCGGGGGAGGCCAGCTTAGACGGGCACCTCTCATCTCCAAAGCGCCGCACCTATCCGTTTTACCCCCGTCTTATGCATCATCACAATCTGGTAATGCCCGGCAGGCAGTTCATCCAACCCGCGGAGTTGAAGGGTCGAGATGACATTTGGGTGGACGCTGATGGCTACATTGGTCATTTTTTGGCCCAGAAGGTTGCGGAGTTCCAGGGCATCGTCGGCTTGAAAAAACTGGCCGGGGAAAGCGAGTTCCAGGTAATTTCCCCAAGGATCAAAACTAAAAATACCGCCATTTCCTTCCGTTTTATCACCCAATTGTATCCAGGCTTCAGTCATTTCCGGCAATCCATAGCCGCGGGCATTGTCGGGACGCAAATGCTGACCGGCCGATAAACAGGCGGCCTCCAGAATTTCCTGTGGTGGTTTTTACGGAAAAGCCATACCAAGCGCCGCGAGCGCACCCGCCCACATAGGGGAAGCCAGGGAAGTGCCGCTGGACAAACCAAGCGCAATACCCACGTTCCCGGCCACCACCACCTCGTCGCCGGGAGCTACAAGATCGGGTTTGATACGGCCATCCGGAGTCGGTCCGAAGGAGCTGAAGCTGGCGCGTTTCCCACTTTCATCCACGGCCCCGACTGCTACCAGTCCCGGCGCGTCGGCAGGCACCCCGATGTGTCGCCAGGTTCCATCGCCTTCGTTGCCAGCTGAATTACATACAATCATGCCTTTAGAGACAGCCACCACAGCGCCTCGGGAGGCAATGGCCGTGCGCCCGTCGAGCACCGCGTAGGTATGACTCAGACTGGGGTCGTTGTAACTCGTGTAGCCGAGAGAGGCGTTGATTATATCTATACCCAAGCTGTCGGCCCATTCCGCACCGGCCACCCAATTGGCTTCTTCGATGGGAAATTCGCCGCCGGTATCCTCTGTTTTGAGCAAAAAATAAGTGGCCTCAGGGGCTGTTCCGACAAAAAATCGGGGCAGATTAGCGGCCATTACGGAGAGTACTGCCGTACCGTGTTGGGCTGCTTCAAAAACCCCCGCATCGCGTTCCACAAAATCCCAACCTGGAAAAAGTCGGCCCTGAACGGCCACGCTATCGAACATGGGGATCGTATCAGCATTGGTAAATCCGCCGTCCATCACTGCAATCCAGATGCCCGCGCCTCTGTGCCCGATTTGATGCAGGAGTGGAATGCCGAGCAGTTGGTTTTGTTGGGTTGCATAACCCCAGTGCGGGATTCCATCGCCTGGAATGCTCGGAGCTTCGCTGAGGGGTTTGCGCGTTTTCACCGGGCGGTTGGGCGGATTTCGGTATTTGAGATGTGGCCCGAGGTAACGAACGGCGCGGACGGAGGAAATGGTTTTGAGTCGCTCGGCGGTGCTGGAATCGGCCATAACAGCAGCGGCATTCAGCCAACGAGAGGTGTTGTGGATTTGTGCGCCAGCATTGCGCAAAAGTTGGAGATACGCGGGGTTGACAGGCAAGTCATTTTCCACGACTTCAATGCCGGCTTTTGCCCGGCGTTCAAGTGCCCTGGCTGAAAGGAATTCTGCTGGTCGGCAAGTACAATACGGTGAATTGTCTTTGTCATGGAATTCCACCCAGTATTTGTTGATTTTTTGGCTAAAAACCGGCTGTTGGGCCATAATCAGCAGGAGCACAAGTAGTTTTTGCATGTAGAGAGAGAAGATGAGGCTGCAAAGGTTTGACATTCTTACTTTTGCAACGTTTTTTTGTTAGCCCTGCGGAACGAATTCAGAAAGTTTGGCACATCCCTAACCCCCTCAACGCTCTCAACCCCTCAACATTCTCAACCCTCTCAACATTCTCAACCCTCTCAACATTCTCAACATTCTCAACCCTCTCAACCCCATGCCCACCTTCTCCATCATTACCGTAGTTTATAACGGCGAAACCCTGCTGCCGGGAACGCTGGAGAGTGTTTTTGGTCAAACCTACCCGGATTTTGAATACATCGTGGTGGATGGAGCTTCCAAGGATAATTCCTTAAAAATTATTCAGGAATATGCTGCCAAAATGCCCAATCTGCGCTGGATTTCCGAACCCGACCGCGGCTTATACGATGCCATGAACAAGGGTTTGCGCATGGCTACCGGAGATTTTGTGCAATTCCTCAATGCGGGAGACTGGCTACATGCTTCGGATATACTGGAGAAAATGGCAGCCAAAATTGGCCCAAAAACGGGCGTTATATACGGAGAAACCCTGCTCGTGGATGAGGCCCGAAATCCCCACGGCACCATGAGCGAACTCAGCACCCGCCAATGTCCCCCGAACCTGCATTGGAAAAATTACCTGGGGGGCATGCTTGTGGTGCATCAGTCTTTTTTTCCACGGCGCAGTCTGGCACCCGAGTACCGTTTATCTGCCGGACTTTGTGCCGACTATGATTGGTGCATCGAGATTCTCAAAAAAAGCGCAGAGAACGTCCATGTTGGAGACATTATCACGGATTATCTCATGGGTGGATTGTCCAAAAAACGTCACCAACAGAGTTTGCAGGAGCGATTTGAGGTTATGCGGCTACATTTTGGACTATTTCCAACGATTTGGGCCCACGGATGGATTGTAGTCCGGGCGGGTTTGCATCGGATAAAACGATGGGGTAAAGAGCGGTATTAGGACTGGGACTTTCCGTCAATTACCCCAAAAACTTCTTCCAGTTTTTTCCAGCGATACCCAAAAATGCCTTCGAGTTGTCGGCGGACGAAAAGCCAATTGGCAAAATCCCCGAGAAAGCCCAGAGGGACGCGGTAATGTACGAGATCGGTCATTTCGACCCCGCCGGGAATGGCCTTGAAATGGTGCTGGTGATGCCAGAGTGCGTAAGGCCCCACGCGTTGTTCATCCACAAAAAACACACCTTCTTGCACTTGGGTGATTTCGGTCATCCAGAAAAGTGGAATGCCGAATAGTGGAGAAACCGTGTAGGTAATGACCTGCCCGGCGTACATTTTTTTAGAAGAAAATTCGGGGTCAGAAGTAACGTGGAAGCCCATGTGGGCGGGTGTTATCTCTTTGAGATTCAATGGGCTGGAAAAGAAATCCCAGGCTTTTTCTACAGAGATGGGAAGGCGCTGAACGCGCTTCAAGGTGTGTACAGACATTTAAGGTGTGTAGTTTAAGCCGAGGAGGCGGGCTAATTAAAAGCTCTCCTCCTCGATTCAACCTAAATGTCAAAACCAGCGAATTGTTCAACGCCAGTCGTTCATCTACACTACATATTCTCCTCAATAAACTTCTCCAGATTTTCCGGATACTCTTTCGAGTGTTCGTAGCGAATAATGTCGGTGCTTGTTACGATGCCGAGCAGCTCGTGGTCGTCATTGACAATGGGCACTGCGTGAAACAGGTGGCGCGTAAGGACTTCGGCAACAGCCCCCAAGTGTTGGTCGGGGTCCAGGGTTGCGATTCTACGGGTCATAACCTCGCTAACCTTCATGGAATGGTATTCTTCGGCTGATTTTCCGAGTTTAAACAGGTCCCAGGAAGTAATCATGCCCACTAGTTTTTTCCCTTCTACGATGGGAATATGGTGAATGTGTTTGCTCAGTAAAATTTCCCGGACTTCTCCCAAAGTGCTATCTGGATTCAGGGTGACGACATCTTTCGTCATGTGCGATTGTACCAGTTCGTTCATCATAAGCCGTCAAAAGTTTTGTTATTAAAAAAACGGATTTAGTTCGCCCCGAATGTATGACGCTTGAGCTGGAATTACCAAAACAAATTCAGGTATACACAAAAAAATCTGCCCAGGTCAACCTAGCAGCAGGTACCAGTACTGGCGGCATGACCAAAAAACGCTGGAACCGACTGGGCGATACACTCATCATTTGGGCAGGCACTGGGGGCGTTTATTGCTGCGAAAGCACCACCAACAGCGTCGCTTGTTCCGGGCTGACCACTCGATCTACCCGAACAAAAATGCCGGGCTGCATCTCGCGTGCCTGCCCGATAACCATTTCACCGCGGCGTAATTCAATGATATCGCCCCAATCTTTGAGCGGGGCTTGTTTGGGCGAAAACGTGCTGAGAAATACAAATTGCCTGGAGGCTTCTTTCATCCAAAACGAGTCCGGTTGGGCGGCATAATCGCCTTGCACCGTGAAACGGTACTCCTGTTTGGTCTCTCCGCACACCTCCTGGCCCACTTCCAACAAAATGCCCCGATCCAATAGCATACTTTCCAGCGACTGAGAGCCTTCTTTTTCAAAATTATACTGGACCACGTGGGGCAAATCTTTGGAAAAAATAGGTTCTGGTCTGAACTTGCAGCTCGGCTGGTTCTGACAAGCGCCCAGAAACAGGATACTGCCCGCGAAAAAGAATGCTGTTTGAAAATTCATAGCGATAAATGACATGGTTTGGTGCTGGCAAACATAAAATTTTTGTTGCGCTGATTTGAGGGGGGCAAAAGTAGGTAGTTTTGCGCCCGTAAAAAATGGACCACCGCCCAATCCTTTTGCCCCTGCTTGAAATTGGGTTAAAAATGGAACGCGCGGGCAAAAACGACACCTTAAGATATGTCCAGCCTACTGATTCGCAATATCCGCTGCCTTCTGCAAGCCGAAAGACAGCTCCGCCCACTGGTGCGCGGGGCCGAAATGGCCCATATTCCGCAAATACACGAGGCTTTTTTGCTCCTCGAAAACGATCGCATCGCAGCATTTGGACCCATGTCGGAATGCCCTGAACGCGCCGATGAGGTGCTGGACGCAACGGGTCGCCTCGTATTGCCAAGTTGGTGCGATTCGCATACCCACATTGTATTTGCAGCTACTCGGGAGGAGGAGTTTGTGGATCGGATTCGAGGATTATCCTACGAGGAAATTGCGGAGCGGGGTGGGGGCATTCTGAACTCGGCCCGCAAATTACAAGCGGCAACGGAAGATGAACTTTTTGAAGGGGCCTGGGGGCGTTTGCAGGAGGTAATTGGCATGGGCACTGGCGCGATTGAAGTTAAAAGCGGCTATGGACTCACGCTCGAAAGTGAGCTGAAAATGCTCCGGGTGATACGCCGTTTGAAGGAGCAGTCGCCGATTCCGGTCAAGGCCAGTTTTTTGGGCGCACATGCAGTGCCGACGGAGTATAAAAATCGTCGAGAAGATTATATTGACTTGATTATCAATGAGATGTTGCCCCAGGTGGCGGGAGAAGGCTTGGCAGATTACTGCGATGTTTTTTGCGATAAGGGGTTTTTTACGCCTGCTGAAACGGATTTGATTTTAAAAGCGGGTTGGAAATGGGGCCTAAAACCGAAAATCCACGCCAACGAACTCGGTCTTACGGGAGGCGTTCAAGTTGGGGTGGCCAATCAGGCCATTTCTGTGGATCACCTGGAGTACACGAGCGCTGCGGAAATTGAGGTGCTAAAAAATAGTGATACCCTCCCGACGCTGCTACCTGGTTGCGCATTTTTTTTGGGGATTCCCTTTGCCCCGGCCCGAGAAATGATGGATGCAGGATTGCCCGTGGTGCTGGCTTCGGATTACAATCCTGGTTCTTGTCCGTCGGGGAATATGCCCTTCGTAATTTCCCTTGCTTGCGCGAAAATGAAGATGTTGCCAGAGGAAGCCGTAAACGCGGCCACCCTCAACGGAGCACGGGCGATGGAGCTGGAGAACGAATTGGGGACGATTGCTGTCGGCAAAATTGCAAATCTCTTCATAACACGACCAATGTTGTCGCTTGCCGGACTTCCGTATGCCTTTGGCAGTAACGTTGTAGAAGCGGTGGTGATAAACGGGAAGCGGCGTTGAGATGTTGGAAAACGGTTGCAATAAAAGGGCTTGAAGGGACGTTTGGCGGCGATTTTTGGTGTTAAAGTCGCGGAATTGTTTTGAAGGGACGGTGCCGGATAGACGTTGTTTCTCTACTTTTGCGCCCATTGTGCCAAAACCGGCCTTACCACTGTGCCGAGTGTTAAAAACCGACTTCAAGAACAACATTCCCTCAAGGGAGTGAATCTCAATTAATATTTTACCCATTCTTCCATTTTCAACGAGAAATCCCGTACTCGGCTCACTTTATCCACCAACCATTGTTAAAATTTTTTACTGATGCACAGACTTCTAATCCCTTTGATCGCGTGCTTTTTCATCGGTGCGCCATCCATCTTGCGCGCCCAGGTTCCGCTAGAAATCCAATATGCGCCTTACGACCCTCAGAAAGTTAAACCAGTGACACACAATGCAGAGGTCCCTTGCGGTAACGCGGGTACCATCACATTTGGACAGTTCATTGGATCTAGCAACGATGTGGCGCCCGCGCCTATTTTCCTCTGTTTTGGCGACTCACTGCTCATCCAACACAATGGAGATGCGGATTTGAGCGGCGACCCAGTACCCGGCACACCTGCCGGGATCGGCTTGGCATTTTATGAGTGTCCGCCTACCGTCACTGGACCAACCTTGCAAGATGTTATCGGGGCCGGTATTCCGCCCACCAATCCGGATCCTTGCTTGCTTTTAGGCTCAATGAATGGATTGTACATTACGCAGGCCATTCCCAATGGAGGCTCTACCTGGTTTTTTAACAGCGGAGCACTCCAAACTACTTTTAATAGTGGACAGCCGCTTTCCCTGTTTTTTGCGCCCATCACGGTGGATAATCTGGCAACGAACGGCTACGAATCCTTACCAGCTACTGCTCCTGGCCCCTGTGTGGCGGTAAGTACGGCAGCGGCATTTGAAGTGGTGTATTTGAACCAGATCACTGCGACCGGTATTGATAATAATTTTGGCAACGACTGTTTGGGCCGCTTCACCATTCGAGGTGGTTTCCCGCAATATGAGAATACGGCAGTTTACAATATCCAGATTTTTCTGACGAGCAATCCCTCTGTCAAAGCAATTGTACACACCGCAGCTACTCAACTTTTCCACCTGTCAAGCGTAGCTTTCTCTGTGCCTGTGGCGGGCAATTACACAGTAGTCGTAGAAGATGGCAAAAGTTGCCCGGCTACGTTTACCATTGATATGAATCTGTGTAATGCGGCAGATAACATGACTTTGATTTTTCCGGATACCATCGTTCCTCCGGGGAACAATATTTGTGTCCCAATTACCGTAGAAAACTTCGATATTTTTTCGGCTCAGTTTTCTGTGGAATGGGACGAGACTGTTTTGTTGTACAATGGATTGCAAAACATTAACCCAATATTGTCTGCTTTCTTTTCGCCAGGCGCTAGCTTGAACGAAAACGAAACACCCAACGGACGTCTTGGGGTAATTATCGTAGATAACCTCACCGCAAACGCCATTTCAATCCCGGATGGAGAAACTTTATTCGAGATATGTTTTACCGCAATTGGCCAATTAGGCGATTGCTCGGGGATCGGGATTACCAACTTCCCAACAGGCGTTTCGCTTGAAGATGCCCAAGGCGCAAACCTTGCCATTTCCGTGGATACAGGAGAAGTATGCATCTCATTTTTGCCCCTTGGATTTACCTACGCGGTCATTGATACGAACTGCCTGGGACAAGCAACGCTCGTGATTACGCCTTCCGGCGGGGTGCCTCCTTATGATATTATCATTGACGAAACGAATGGCCCAACGTACAGCACTTTGAACGGAACCATTGTGGACACAGGTATTGGTGAATATGTGCTCGACCCCGTGGGAAACCCAAACAATACACCCGTCACCTACGAAATTTGTGTTACTGACAACAATGGTTTAGGCGCAACGAGATGCACTACCCTAGTGGTCAATATTCCCCGCCTGGGTGCGCAAATAAATTTTGCTCAACAACCGCTTTGCAATGGAGGGTCCACAGGCATTATCAGCGCAGTGGTGCTGGAAGGTGGGGTAGTTGTGCCAATGCCAGGCACAAATTATAATTACCAGTGGGCGCCCGCAGGTGTCACCGTACAAGGCAGTCAGGTTCAAAACGGTGTTCCGGCGGGGCAGTACTTCGTTACAATTACGAATACTACCACGGGCTGTTCAGAGGCGGCTTCTGGCACACTTGGACAACCAGCGCCCATAAGTCGTGAATTGTCAACGATCACACCCGCTTCTTGTTCCGGTGTCTGCGACGGGGTTATTTCCTATGAAGCAGAGGGCGGTGTACCATTTGCGGGTCCTGCCTACCAATACACCTGGACTTATGTTGACAATAACACCTCTGTAGGTTCCGGCACCGACAACCCAATTGGATTGGCTGGTGCCTGCTCCGGGGAATACTCCCTGGTCATAACAGATGCCAATGGATGTACGTTTACCGACAATAATATTGTGGTGAACAACCTGCGTAACCTGAACATCGTCCAAAACAACGTTACAAACGTACTGTGTAATGGCGAAAGTTCAGGCTCTATAACGCTCACGGTTAATGAATCGGTGGTTACAGGCAATATTTTCAACTTTTTCTGGACCCCAACGGGCTTTACCCAAACGGGCACCAGTCCTTCTTCTACCTACAGCAACCTGCCTGCTGGCGAATATGCGGTGCTGGCTTCTGACAACCTTGGATGCCAAGTGGTGGACACCATTATTATTACCCAATTGGATTCAATTCGGATTGATAGTTTTGGGCAGGTAAACCCTGGTTGTGCCCAGCCAAACAGTGGCTCCGTTTCCATTGCAGTGTTTGGAGGAACGGGTTTTGGAACCTACGGTTTTGCCTGGAGCCCGGCTCCGCCAGCCATTGCAGGTACACAAAATCAGTTTGGCTTACCATTTGGCACCTACACCGTCGTGGTTTCGGACGCAAACAATTGCACGGCTACCCGGGCGTTTTTTCTGCCAGAACCAAGTGACCCGGACGTGACAATTACCCAGATACCGGTGCGATGCGGCTCGGATGGATCACTTACGGCCACTTCACCCACCGGATTGGTGTATATCTGGACGGATATCAACGGCGTGGTGATTGACTCAACGCAGACCATTAGTTCGCTGGCTGGAGGAGATTACATCATAAGAGTTATTGACGCGACAGGCTGTTTTGCCATAGATACCATAACTTTAACAGGTGTTACGCCCCTGTCTTTTTCTGACACCACCCTGACGCAGCCGAGGTGTTTTGGCAGCACAAATGGTCAGATTGCAATTGGTGTGCAGGATGGTCAACCACCGTATGTGAGCTATGTTTGGGAACCACAACCACTACCAAATCAGCCCGTTATCTTTAACCTTTCCGCCGGTACTTATACCGTAACGGTGACGGACAATGTAGGCTGTACGCTCGTAGGAATCTTCGTGCTGGATCAACCCCCAGCCATTTTGAGTGTTTTTGATCCGACGGTAGTGGGCCGCGTTTCCTGTTTTGGAGAATGTGATGGTGCCGCCACCCCGATTGTCGTGTACGATTCCAACCCACCCACTTTTGGGAATTTCAACTTCCTGTGGAGCGATGGCAGCACGGACTCTTTACGAACCGATCTCTGTGCGGGCATCAACAGTGTCATCATAA
>CAZKBH010000028.1:48012-57012 GCA_964550795.1 uncultured Saprospiraceae bacterium | reverse complement strand
AACAGATGCTGATAACTGTTTCACCACGGACACTATTAATATTACCACTCCGCCGCAAATCTCCGCCAATATTACCACTACCGAGACTTTCTGTTTTGGAGATAATACGGGTACTGCAACCGCAGTAGCTACGGGTGGAAATGGAGGGCCTTACGGCTATGTTTGGAATACAATGGCAATTACGCCAGGGATTACGAATGTTCCTGCTGGCAACTACACGCTAACCATTACGGACGTGGCTAGTTGCACCAATGCGATCATTGGTATCGTCATTGGCCAACCTGCCCCGATTGTTTTAACAACTTCCACCACAAATCCCGCCTGCTTTGGTGGTGAAACCGGACAAGCTTCGGTAGATGTCATGGGCGGGGTTGGTCCTTACGCCTATAACTGGGAGGATTTTATGGGCAACAACGTAGGTAATGGCGAACTCGCAGAAATGCTGTTTGCAGGTACTTATATCGTAACGGTGACGGATGCCAATGGCTGTTCTTCGGTGAACAATGCCACTATTCAAGATCCGCCGCCTGTTATGGGCGACTACGAGGATTTAGACCCGCTCAATTGTTTTGGAGACGAAACCATTCTGAGTATCCTCACGATTTCGGGTGGATCGGGTGGCCCTTACAGGTTCAGTGTGGACTTTGGTGCGGTGCTTGATCCAAACTTCCCGGTTTCAATCGGCGGCGGAGAGCACTTCATTACCTACATTGATGTGAAGGACTGCGCCATCACAGAGACGATTTTTGTGCCCGAACCAGCCCCGATTACGGTGGTCTTTAACCCCAGTGTTATTGAAGTTGAACTGGGCGAAACGGCTGATTTAGAGCCGATTATCTCGGGCGCTGCGGTCATTTCTAATTTCGTCTGGACCAATCCAGAAACCCTTCTGGATCCGGCCGTCCTGAACGCGACGGCATACTCGTTTAACAATGTGACTTACACGCTTACGGTAGTGGATTCCTTCGGCTGTTCCGGTGTCGGCAGCGTGACGGTGAACATTGATCCGAATCGCAATGTGTACATCCCGAATGTTTTTATTCCCGCCAATCCAAATGGCCTGAACGACCACTTCAATGTGAACGTTGGTCTGGGCGTGGAAACCGTCAACTTTATGCGGGTGTACGATCGCTGGGGTGAATTGATGTACGAGCGCGAAGGCTTCTTCCCAGACAATGACAATTTAGGGGAAGGTTGGGACGGCCGTTTCAACGGAAAATTCGTCAACCCGGGCGTATATGTGTATCTCATTGAAGTCAGGTTCCTTGATGAGCGCGTGTTGCTCTACCGAGGCGACGTGACGGTGGTGCGTTAAAAGATTGATGGGGTTTATGAAGGTTTATAAGGGTTTATGAAGGTTTATAAGGGTTTATGAGGGTTGATAGTTGTCGCTCAAAGAGGCTAAATACGAGCATTTTTTGAGCGACAACTATCAACCCTCATAAACCCTTATAAACCCTATCAACCTTCATAAACCCCATAAACTTTACTCCTTAAACGGATGTCTCGGCTGCCACTGCTCCACGGGCTTGAGATAATCGAGAATCATGGGCGCAAACCGGTTGGCGACCGTGTTTTGATGGCGCAGATAACAGGAAAGATCGTGTGCCACTGCGCCAACTGAGCTTTTGATTTCCAAAGCGGTACGGGCAAACACGACTTGTTTGCAGCGATTTTCCAGCCCAACGTTTACAATATCGTAGAGAATATTGAGGTAAAGCTGATAGTCGTGATTGAGCGCTTTTTCGTACCCCAGGAAGTGCGCTTCAAGCTCGTCATAGTTATGAATGGTGGTGTAAAAGGCCACCAACTTACCGTCGAGGTAATAGGCGAACATCTGAAAATGCTCGCTGAGGCCGAGTTGAAGTGCCGCGAGATAATGTTCGTTTAGGTCCACCATATTGAACCCGGCATTGTTTGCAATGTCGCGGTAGAGCCGGTAAATGGTGGGAAGTTCTTGTTGAATTTCCGCGTAGGAAAGTTGCCGACGTTCGACGCCCTCCAGTTTTTTGAAGGCTCGCTTAGCACGGGTGCGGTATTTAGTGGACATAGCCGCTAGGTATTCGTCCATATTCTTGAATGGGAGATCAAGTACCATGTTGGGCTGAATATCAAATTCTGTAAAGCCTTTTTTGACCAGCAAACTCCCATGGGCGGGATGTTCTGGTGCAATGTCCTTGACCAAAATAACGGGCATTCTGACGCCTTCTTTTCCCATCGATTCCACCACTTGGTCCAGCGCTTTTTCAAGGGCTACCGCAGCATCTTGAGGGCTAATCTTTTGATAATCAAAGTAATATCCATGTTCGCCCGTTAGGAGTAGGTTGCCACAAACGAGAATATCCGCCGCAGCTTTACCAGCCACCCAACGCTTGAACCACTGTGCAAGCCCTCCAAAAAAGCAAGGGTCTTTCCGTGGCACATCCAGTTCTGCAATGTTGTCGTCGCCCTTGAAGTATTTGATTTGACAGAGTGCCACCCCGACTGGCGAATCATCTTTGTAAAATACCAGATACCCAAAACGCATCCCCTGCGGCGGATTGGCTTCCACGATGCTGAGGTAAGATCGTTGCAAAAAGATATTATGCAACGGAGCAGCACTGTCCCAGTCACGGCCAGCAGCTTCGATGCTGCGGAAGAAAACAAATCGGTGAGATTTAGTCAAATCGGCTGCGATGTTTGGGTCTAAGGTAAGGGGTAGCGGTAGCGTGTTAGTCATGAAAATAAAGTGGCGAATGTGCGACGGGTAAAGGAACGTCACGCTAAACAAATGGTTGCCTTCATTCGACCAATGGCCACTTTTTCACTTCCTCGATGCCGGCTTTTTCGTGCCCGTTCCTTTACATGACTAAATCTCTTTCTCAATCAAATACGCATTCCGAATCGGTGAATTCCGATTGATCATCTCCGCCAAAAAACCCGTTAAAAACAATTGTGCCCCAATAATTAGCGCCAAAATGCCGAAGTAAAACAAGGGTCTGTCAGCGATACCGTATTGCTGGTAAACGGTTTTAGCGAAAGTCAGGTAGGTCAGAATAGAAAAGCCAATGAGGAAAAAGGTTAGTCCCAGAGAGCCAAAAAAGTGCATCGGTCGTTTGCCAAATTTACCGACAAATGAAATGCTCATCAGGTCGAGTGGACCATTAATGAAACGTTCAAAACCGCCAAATTTGGTCACGCCGTATTGCCTGGCGCGGTGTTCCACCACTTTTTCGCCAATTTTGGCAAAACCGGCCCACTTCGCAATCACCGGAATATAACGGTGCATTTCGCCGTAAACCTCGATGGTTTTGACCACATCCAAACGGTAGGCTTTGAGGCCACAATTAAAATCGTGTAGTTGAATTCCGCTCATCCAGCGCGTCACGCCATTGTACAATTTGGTCGGAATGGTTTTACTGATCGGGTCGTGACGCACTTTTTTCCAGCCGCTCACCAGATCGTAACCGTCTTCCACAATCATGCGGTACAGCTCGGGAATTTCGTCTGGACTGTCTTGTAGATCAGCGTCCATCGTGATGACCACCTCACCCAGTGCGGCCTGAAAACCCGTGTGCAGTCCGGCGGATTTGCCGTAGTTGCGCCGGAATTTGATGCCGCGCACGCAGGGATTGGCTTCTTTTAGCTGCTGAATAATTTTCCAGGAACGGTCGGTGCTGCCATCGTCCACCATGATGATTTCGTAGGAAAGCCGCTGCGCTTCGCATACACGGCGAATCCAGGCTTCGAGTTCGGGCAGGCTTTCATCCTCGTTTTTGAGGGGGATGACGATGCTTAGATTCATATTATAAATCAAATTTGGTCAGTGGATTATGTCGAAATTGCACTTTGGGTCCCGCTTTTGGGTCGCGTTCGACATACACTGGCAGCAAAGGTGCAGAATCTTTATCTATGGGAATAGCCTGCTGTTGATGCCAGGATTTTTCTCTCAGCATCACTTGCCAGCGCTCAAATAGTTGCTGTTGCTCGTCAGGGCTAAATTTGCTCTTTTTTCCATAAAACCCCTGCGCTTCCCGCTGCCTTCTGGCCTCAAAAAGACTGAGGGCGCAAGCCACCGAAATATTCAAACTTTCGGCAAAACCCGCCTGCGGAATGGTAAAATTTCCATCGCTTAAAGCCAAAGCCTCCGCACTAACGCCTTCATCCTCATTGCCAAACAAGAGGGCAGTGGGTTGGGTAAAATCCATCTCGTACAAGGAATGGCTGTGCTCGCCCACACTCGTGGCAAGAATGCGTCCGTAGCGTTCACGAACCCGCTGGAAACAGGTTTCCAGGTCTTCAAACACATAGACATCTATCCATTTGAAGGTGCCGCCGGAGGTGCGTTTCCCGAGAATAAGCCCGCGTTTGTCGAGGTAATTTTTGGTGTAAACGACGAAAACCTCTCGCACACCCACCGCGTCGCAGGAGCGCAGCACCGCACTGATGTTGAGCGGGTCGAAGATGTTTTCCAGAATCACCGTCAGGTCGGGTTGCGACTGTTGGATGACGGAGCGGATTTTTTGCTCGCGTTGTTCGTTCATGTTAATCCACAGGCACGTAGCCGAACTTATCAAATTTCAAAATGTGTACAAACGTATTTTCCAGATAATCTGGCGTATTTCTGCCATCATCCACCGCGCCACCATTGAATATTTTGGTAAACGAGAATCGTCCGCGCAGCGTCGTTGTGTTTACTTCCTCCAGGCGTTCGGGAAATGAGAGTCCGTAACGCGCCAGCATTCTTCCGGCAAACAAGGTCACATCATAGCCGTTAAAGGCCTCTTCATCGGGGATCGTGCCGGTAGTATCGTAGAATTTTTGTTGAAATTCCTTCAGTTCGGGCACGGAATAATCCAACCAGCTCGCCGAACTAACATGCACATTCAAACTGCTAAGATATTCAGGATCAATGGCTTCAAAGTTTCGCCACTGCGGCATTCCATACACTTCAACCCGATTGGAGCCTTTTACATCCTTCAGTTTTCGGAGGAATCCCATTACAAAATCCTGACTTGCCCAGGTTGGCAACACAAACACCGAAGTGCGTCCGGCCCGAATATATTTTTTCAAATCTGCCCGGTCAAAATTCGTGGCGTTGTCGGGAAGGATCAGTTCCGCCAGTGCGCCGCCGCCGATGGCAGCGTTTGCCTGCTGGAAATAGGGGAGTCGGTCGGCTTCTTTTTGTTTGCTAACCAGCGTGACAACATCCGCGCGGTGAGTTTTTCGGATATGCTGAATAATGGCCGCACAATGGGCTCGCAAGGAAGGATTCAGCTGGATAAAATCTGGATTTTGGCTGGTTAATTCAGCACTGGGTGAGTCCGGAGATAACAGGATTTTTCGCCGTTTTTTGGTCCATTCGGCAAAGGTTTCCAAGTGGGTGGTGCGCACCGGACCGATGAAAACCGATGCTTTTTCCAGTTTCGGGTTGGACATCAATTTGTCGAATTCAACGTCGTTTGCCTGCGTATCCCAGACATCGGCTACCAAATTGATCTTGGATTCAGTGCTCAACTGTTCGAGTGCGATTTTGGCACCCGCATAAAACTGAACGGCCAGACGACTTTTTTCAGGTACGGCACTCCCCGACATCTGATTGCTCAAAAAAGGCAGCAAAAATGCGATGTGGTAGGTTTCTCCGGCAACCGGTGCAGAGGGCTTGGTCGGAGCCCCCCGATGGGAGGTTTGCCGCTGTTGTTGGGCGTCCAGCGGATGGTATCCATGGGCGCGGGTTTGCCAGGAATTGGTTTGCCAGGCACTGGCCGTGCTGGGCCTGCTGTTCGTCGGGCCGGACTACAAGCTAAAATCAGGACTCCAAGCCCCAAAAACGCTACAAAAAATATCTTTTTCATCTTGATGTCGGTTTTTGCTTCAACAAATCATCCGCCCGCCTTTTTGGTGTTTTTATACCCCAGTTCCAGTAACAAATTAAGCACTTTATCGCGGTGGTCGCCTTGAACGATGATAACGCCCTCTTTTGCGCTTCCACCTGCGGCGCACTTGTTTTTGAGCAATTTGGCCAATGCTTCCAGGCTATCGGTAGGGCCTAAAAAACCTTTGACCACGGTTGCTTCTTTCCCACCTCTGCCGCGTTCAAGCCAGATGCGGAGGGTTTGTTGGGCAGCAAGTTTGTTTTCTACGGGTGTTTCCTCCGCTTCAATTTTAAAATCAGGATCGGTGGAGAAAACCAGGCCTCCGAGGTCGGAGAGGCTGTTTAACTTTTTACTTTTACTCATGGGTTTGTTTCGCCTTCGAGACTTTTTTTAGGTACTAAAACTTTGAGCGCGGCGTGTTTCATTTCAAACACCAGTGCACCTTCTATAATCAAACCTTCCCCGTCGAGATGGACGTGATTTTCTCCCTCGGCGGTAATTTTTACACTTTTGGCGGCAAAATGTTCCACAAATTCCGCATCATAGATTTTGCTGTTGAGCATTAAGGGTGCGGCGGTAAAATACTGCCAGCGTGGTGCAGACTTCAAAATGACCACTTCAAAAAGCCCGTCGTCCAGCTTGGCATCCGGGGCGATTTGAAAATTATATCCATACATCGGCCCATTGGCAATGCTGATGGCAAAGCAATTGAAATCCAACACTTTATCATCCATTTCAATCCGGCACTCCCGCGGCGTGTAGCTCAATCCGGCCTCCACGGTTTTAAGAAAATAGGGTAAAAACCCACGCCATGGGCTGCCCTTCATCAAGTTAGATACCAGCCCGTCGAAGCCGACACCTGCAATGTTGAAAAATGGTCGGCCATTCAGGGTGCCACAATCTATGGTTTCCACGGTTGCGGTGTTTAGTTTTTTGATGGCCTCATCAATATCGCGACCATAACCGAGGTGCATGGCCAGTCCATTGCCGGAACCGGCGGGTATGATACCCAACACAGCGTCGCTGCCCACCAAAGCGGAAGCCACTTCATTGATCGAGCCATCGCCGCCCACCGCCACTATGATTTCATATCCTTCAACGATGGCTTTCTGGGTCAGTTCGGAGGCGTGGCCCTCTTCTTCGGTAAGCCAAATTCCGTACTCGAACTTTTTGTGGTTCAAGTGATAATCTATGCTTTCCCGAATGTGTTTTTGCACATTGGTTCCTGCTTTTGGATTGACAATGAACAAGATACGTTTAGGGCGCAGCAAATGTGCCAGAAACTCGTTTTTGATGACGGGATGGGATTCTTGCATGGTTATTTTCAGAATAGTCAGATTCAGGAACGCACTTCCACGTATCCACGCCAACGTTCAATCACCGACTGCATATCCTCGGGAAGTTCAGACTCAAAACGCACATGCTGCTTGGTACTGGGATGTTCAAAGCCCAACACTTTTGCGTGCAGGGCCTGGCGGGGCAACAAAGCCAGACTCGCCTCCACAAATTGACGGTATTTTGGATACAAAGTACCTTTCAAAATCTGATTGCCGCCGTATCGAACATCTCCAAATAAGGTGTGCCCGATGGATTTCAGGTGCACCCGAATCTGGTGGGTACGACCTGTTTCCAGACGACATTCCACCAGCGTACAGTAGTAAAAACGTTCTACCACCTTCCAGTGCGTCACGGCCCATTTGCCGTCTTCTCCTTCCGGAAAAACCATAAACAGACGCCGGTCGTTGGGATTTCGCCCAATATTTCCGCGGATCGTGCCCGCATCGCCTTCCATATTTCCCCAAACGAGCGCATAATAACGCCGTTCAATGGTGTGGTGGAAAAACTGATTGGCGAGGTGGGTCATCGCGTATTCATTTTTGGCAACCACCATAATGCCCGTCGTATCCTTGTCAATCCGGTGCACAATGCCCGCCCGGTTGGGCTCATTGCCTTCTTTGACAGGAAGCTTGTCAAACTGTTCCTGCAAATGCCAGGCAACTGCATTGACCAGGGTTCCGTTTGGAATTCCAACGCCCGGGTGTACGGCGAGGCCGAAGGGTTTGTTGACAATCAATACATCATCGTCTTCATGAATGATGTTCAAGGGGATGTTTTGAGCGGTAATGCTGAAGTTTTCCTCCAAAGATCTGGGCAGCACGATTGAAATGGTGTTGCCTGGCCGAACGCGATAATTGGGTTTGACATCGCGGTCGTTCACGCGCACGGAACCAGCCCGTATGGCGTTCTGTACCTTGTTTCTGGATCGGTTTGCGAGCCGGTCCATGAGGAATTTATCGAGGCGAATCAGGGATTGCTTCGGGTCGGCCACAATTTCGTGCCGCTCGAAGTACTCCTCCACCAATGGTAGGTCGTCTGCTTCAGTATCGAGGATTGGAGTAGAGGTGGGCTGCTGATCTTCAGGGTCTTGCAGCGTTTGGGTAGTTTCGGAAACCGTCATAGTTGCGCGAAGATAGGGCTATTTGAGACAACTATTTGCGCTCGGCCCTGCCAGTGACCGTGATTTCTACGCGGCGGTTCATTTCCTGTTGTTGATTATTGACGGCGTGCGGGAAAAGCATTTTTTCGTTTTTGTATCCTTTTGCGGTCATCCGCGCGGGTTCGATGCCGTTTTTAAGCAGGTATCGCAAGACAAGTGCTGCCCGTTTATCCGAAAGTTCCTGCCGCCAAGGTTCTGTTTTTGACATGGCGTAGGCCGCAGGAGTTTGTCCGGGTTCGAGTTTGAAATTGTGTTTTTCCGGATATGGAACGTTCACATGACCACCAATTTCAATGATCAAATCCGGATTCAACTGCATGAATTTCAATATTTTAGGTAATTCCGGTTCCGAGGCTTTCAACAAGACATCTTGATTCCCCACGAAATAAAAATTGCGCAATGTGACCGTTTCTCCCGGCTTGGCAGGGGGCAGGGAGATGTTGGGAGATAACTTGTATTTTTGATATAACTCCGGGCTGCCGAATATCTTCATGGTAACGGACTCAAAAAAGTAGTTCCGCTCTATCACTTCCAACTTAACCACGGAGTCTTTAGGCAGGGATACCCGATAGCGGCCCACGGAGTCGGTTTTGGCCGAATCTGCCCGGGTTTTGGAGGTGAAAATGACTGTTGTTTCAACGCCCTGTC
>CAZKBH010000028.1:41782-48002 GCA_964550795.1 uncultured Saprospiraceae bacterium | reverse complement strand
AACCTGGCCTTCCAGAATGGACATAGGTACGCGCCGGGCTATTTCAACGGTGGCGCGGCGGTTCAAGGCGCGGCCTTTTTCGGTTTGGTTGTTGGCTATGGGCTTGCGTTCGCCCAGGGCCTGCACTGAAATGATAGATTTTTCAGGCAATCCTTTCATCGTCAGCCATTTAGCTACCACTTCTGCGCGTTCATGTGACAATTTTTCATTGAATTCCAGGCTGCCTTCTGCATCGGTGTGTGCCGTGATACGGACATTTTTTTCCCCGTTTAAGCTTTGAAAATGTATCAGAACCGTATCCAGGGTTCGCTGCGACTGGGGGCTTAAATCCGCCTTTCCGCTGGCGAAATACAAATCCATAGATCTGACATCGTATAAGGAGTCAAATATGGACTGTCCCTGAATTGAATGCAGAAAAAGGCAAAGTAGCAGAGGAATCAATTTCGTTTTGGACTGATTCATGGGAGGGAGGGAGATTGAAGCGATTGATTCGATTTGGGCGATTTATTCGATTATTCGATTGAAAACCAACCATCTCAGCGTTTTCTGGGACTATTCCACTCTTCTTTTTCCGCAAATTTCACGATGATTTTCATCATGTTTACCATAGAAAGAAAAACGATGAAACCAATCGTGACCACTATGTAAATCCAACGATAACTCCCTGCATCGCGGAGCGGGATGCCGGAAAATCCCCAGGCAGCCATACTGGTACAAAAAGCCAAAGCCAAATAACTATAAATGGACGCGCCCCAGTATTTGACAAAACTCACGGCGCGGATGCTCAAAAGACTGTTCATTAAGGCATAAAAAAGCATGAGGGCTGCGCCAATAGACCAGGCAAACAGGGGTTCAAACGCCATAATACCCGAGGCCGTGAAGCCCCAGCCAATGGTCATGATGAACAAGGCGGCAAGTAAAATTGCCAATGCCTGTATGGGCGGGCGGTCTAGTTTGTTGAAAAATTGGATCATGAAAAGTGATTTTACAGTTGTGCTTGTTTTTAGTCCACCACACTTATTTGCCATACAAGTGTACCCAGGTATCGTTCCAGACAAATTTGCCGGCTTCGGGGGTGTTTTGAATTTTTTGGGAACTTAAGCGCGCCACTTTTTCAAAAGTATGCTGCACGGTTTCCAGCGCAATGGTTCCGGCGGTTCCGGCCAGCGCCGCTTCTGCAACGTATCCATGCAATAATGCGGTATAGTTGCCCCGGAACAGCGCCGGGGTACCAAAAATATCTACGCCCAACACCTTATCACCGCAAACAGCTACCACACCCACAATATCTGGTTGGTTTGCAAAAGCACCTTTCAAATGATTCAGGTACGCATCTCTTTGTGCTTTTCCCTCGCCTTCGCGATCCAGTGCGGTGTAGGCCTGGGTAGCTGATTCAGCGCCGTTGGCTTTGGTCACTTTCGCTACGGCGTCCCACACTTCTTGTTGATTTCCAGTGTTTTGTATCGCTCGGCGTACCTGTGGACTGGCAATATTGTAATATCCTTTAAAAGCCGCCACCCGTTTTTCGGCAGCTGGTGCGGCTGGATCATAATAGGTAGAACGCCCGGCTTCCACACAAAACACCTCGATGTTTCGCACCGTCATGGGCATAATCACTTCATGGTGCGCGATCACGCGGTCCTGATTTCCGACTTGCACCACATCGCCGGATAGCAGCAGTACGGTATCCTGGGTTTTGTTTTGGACCGTGACCCCGTGATACCAGGGTTCATTGCCACGGCCAAATTGTTTCTGCTCGAGGATTCTGAAACCCGGTTTTTGCATAGCCTCGGCCAGGGTGTGCAGTTGATTCAGCGGGAGATTGGATAAGGCTGCACTGGCTTGGACCGGATACAATCGCAGATTTTTAAATTGCAAGTCGGCGCTTTCTTTGGTGAGGAGCGTTAAATCGCCTGGATTAGGGGCGTTTTTTACGTCAGAAAGTGAGGCGTCGTTTTTACATGCGCCCAAAAACAGGGCGGATATGGTGAGTAGAAAGAGCTGTTTTTTCATAATGGATGGAGAAATTTGAAAATTCAGGTCTGCAATGGAGCTGAAATGCGGCAAAAACCGTGTTCCAAATGTACCGAACGTTGTCGTGGCACAAAAGTTTTTTTTCAAGGGCCTCGATTTTTTTGCAAAAAATGATCCTTCGCTGTAACATCGCAGTTGTCCCGCCGTCTGGCTATTATACGGATGGGAAAAGAAGGATGATAATCATTTCAAATCAGGTATTTGTGTCACTCAAATCATTTCAATCACAGGAACCTTAGTTTTAACTATATGAATTGGGCTGTTTTCCACGAACAAGTATTTCCAATACGACACAAACTCTACCGCTTCGCCCTGCGAATCACGGGGAGCGTCCATGAGGCCGAGGATGTCGTCCAGGAGGTACTCGAAAAGGTTTGGAAAACATCTGAGGAGCAATCCGACAACGTGCAAAATTGGGAAGCTTGGTGCATGACCTTGACCCGGAATCGGTCGCTCGACAAAACAAGAAGCCAGGCCATTCGTCGGACGGCGCCTTTGGATGGGGTCAATGAAAAGAGCAGCGATACGATCACCCCGGCGCAGGAAACGGAACGAAATGATTTGGTAGCCAGAGTAAAATTAATGATGCAACAACTTCCTGATAAACAAAGACTTGTGATGCATTTGCGCGATATAGAAGAACTGAGTTACGATGAAATAGCCGAGGCGCTCAACATCAGCCTCGATCAGGTAAAAGTGAATTTACACCGAGCCAGAAAAGCCATTCGAGAAAAAATGCTTCATGATTAATCCCCCAATACGCCCCCTCACCAAGTCCAAAATTTTTAAACAATGAAATACGAAGAAATATCTGAACTGCTCGACCGATACTGGGAAGGCGAAACGACTTTGGAAGAAGAACGTACCCTCAAAGCCTACTTCAACGGAGGCAATCTGGACGCTCGTTTGCTGGCAATCGCCCCGATGTTTCAGGCCATCCGGGAGGAGCAAGCCTTGGAAATGACCAGAAAAGCCAAAGTGTCACCCATGCGGCCTCAAATGTACCTCTGGGCAGCAGCAGCATCCATCGCCCTGATTTTAGTGGCTGGATGGTGGATGTTCAGGGAAGAACAAAAAGCGCCACAAATGGCGATTAAAACCCCCGTTGAACAGCCACAAGTCATTCAAAAACAAGCTATTGAACCAAAAGAAGCGGCTGTAGCTGGGGTGGAAGTTCCGGCAACTATAAAATTGGTTCCGACCAAAAAACGCTCCCGAAAAACGCCCAAACCAAGCCCGGAAATTGACCCGGAAACCGCGCAAGCTATGGCCGAAATCAAAGCCGCGCTCGCATTGGTATCCGCCAAACTGGATAAAGGCCGAAACAAAGCCATCAAAGGGGCCACTTACCTGGAGGCCATGGATAAAATCCCAAAACGCGATGAAGGGTAGGGTAGGGCACTCATTCACTGTTTTTACAATTCAATCATCCATCAGTCACATAATTTTCAAGCTATGAAACATCTGCTTTTTTCACTGCTCTTCCTTGTTGCAGGAGCATTCTCTGCCACCGCGCAGAACGACGCGATCACACGATTTTTTAACCAATACGCTGAAGAAGAACGTTTTACAGTCGTGTACATCGCCCCAAAACTGTTCCATCTTGCCGCAAAAATTGAAACCGACGACCAGGACTGGAACAATATCCGGGAAATCGTGAAAGACCTCGGAGGTCTGCGGGTTCTGGTGGCAGAAGACATTACAGACGGCGTTGAACTTTACAAATCCGCCTTGTCTAAAGTGCCCGTGGCCGAGTATTCCGAACTACTCACCGTGCGTGACAAAGACGAACACGTGCGCATCTGGACAAAAGATTCTGGAAACATCATTGAAGAATTGCTTTTGCTGGTAGGAAAGCCCACGGAGTTTGTTTTATTGAGTTTTACCGGAAAAATTGACCTTGATAAAATTTCGGAACTGTCCAAGGTTTTGGACGTGAAAGGCGCCGAACAGTTGGAAAAAATTAAACAACCCAAAAATTAAGCACTTATGAGAGCAATCTGTTTTTTCATCACTTTGTTCCTGTCCACGCAGGCTCTGCAAGCACAAGACTTCGGGCTGTACTGGAAATACAAAGATTATGATGGAGGGATTGGCGTAACCATACCACGCTGGGCAACTTTTATTGGTGCCGCATTTGTTGAAGAAAAAGAAGACCGAAAATTGGTACGCAAAATCCGCAAGGCACGGGTGCTTTTTTTTGAAGATGCAAGCCCGTTTTCACAGCGAGATGTGAAGCGCTTTACCCGCAAGGCCAAGCGCCGTAATCTGGATGAAATGGTCACGGTTCGTACAGGCAAAACTTTTGTGAGTGTTCTGGTCAAAGAACGTCGTAATGCCATTCGGAAAGTGGTGGTTTTAGTCAATTCTCCGGAAGGTTCCGGGATTGTGAGCGTAAAAGGGAAATTCAAGCTGGACGAACTCAATCGAGTGATTGAAGAATCGAGCAAAAAAAGCAAAAAAGATGGCAATCCAACAATTCCAAATTTGCCTAAGGTGCCGGTTATTCGAGCATGATACCCTCACTTTTTCTAAAAAAAAGCCCCGAGCATCCTGCTTCGGGGCTTTTTTTGAAACTCATCTTGAAATAATACTCGTATCGCGGTCGTACACCAAGGGGGTAAAAATACCCAGAGGATTGGCCGAGCCACGCACGTTACTTTTGATCGGGGAAGGTTGTGCAAAAGGGTTTAAGTTGCCAAAAACGGCCAAATCAACACTTTCCTTAAAGTCGTAATAATCCGGCGTGATGTGAAAAAAGGTATTAATCAAGGTATCCCCGATTTCAAAATCATAACCCGTGCCAAAGACGACGAGTGCAGTTTGTGAAAAACGATCTGTCACTATAAAATCCTGATCAGGAAAGCTGTCCAAGGAACCAAGACTTAGCATTCTGCGGTAAAAATTCTCCTGATTGCGGTCGTCTGTGACATAGGTCAAAATCCGGGCAAGCGGCCCACCTTCCGGACTGAATTCCACTACAATGCTGTCCATGGGCACAATGGGCAGCATTGTGGTGCTGCTGGTGATTTCACCGCCATCCGCGAGGCGAATGTTGAGGTCGAAAACGGTTCCAGGTGTGCCGGGGACGAGGTTTTCCCCAACATAATTGTAAATTTTGATTGGGTTTGTTACGATGGACAACTGGTTTTTTAAGGTGTCTGTTTGCCCGTTGTAGGAAATGGTCACCAAAGCGCCTTCCAGCAGTGCATTTTGGATAAAATTAGAACTCAATCCCAACGTGTCGAAAAACGCATAGCTGCGCGTCATCAACATCCGGAATGGTTTGCCGGGTTCGAGGTAACATTCTACCACAGGCTGTCGATTGTATTCTGGCAGGTCAATTTCCACGTCCTTAGTAAGATTACAGGAAGTTAAAAATGCGATGCCCAGGACGGGAAGGATATGTTTTAAGTTGTTGATAATCATGATATTGTGATATTTTTGCTGTGTAACCAAGTGGGTTTGTTTACACAGTAATTGTGCAGTTTTTGTGATTAGAATTTGAAATTCCAGGTCAGGCTTGGAAGAATCGGGAACAAGGAAACCTGTTGCGCCTTAATCTCGAAGGGGACTTCCCCAACGGGTGTCAGTTGATTCTCTACCGCAATGGTGATGAAATACGGGTTTCTCCGGTCGGTTGCGTTAAAAACACTTAGGGTGAGGTCGTTTTCCAAGCCGTTTCGCCGTTTCCATTTATACACAATGCCTAGGTCGGTACGGGTATAGGCGGGGTATCGGAAGGTGTTTCGAGGACCGTAAAGGGGCACTACAAACTGTGGTGGAGCGCCCGGAAAATCAATAAAGGAAGCTCGACCGCTGGGTAACCAGGCCGGGTATCCTGAGGTGTAAACGAACGTCGCGGTAAGTTGCAGGGATTTTTCCTTGCCGCGTCTTCGCCACCGGTGCGCGTCCCAAAGCGCGACTACACTGAGGTTGTGGCGCGTATCATGTCGGGGCGCAAACCAGGCCCCGTTGTCAATATCCGGGAACTCACCCCGTCTTACCCAAGCCAGCGTGTATCCGATCCAACCGGTGAGCCTGCCCTCTTTTTTTTCAATTTCAAGTTCGAGCGGCGAATAGGCATAAGCGCGGCCAATGGTGAGCTCTTCTTCCAGTTCGTTGTTCCCGAAGAGTTCGGCTCCGTCTTTAAAGTCCACGGAATTTTGGAGCCGTTTGTACCAGG
>CAZKBH010000028.1:11025-41772 GCA_964550795.1 uncultured Saprospiraceae bacterium | reverse complement strand
ATAAGGATTTGATCTCCCAATAGATAGGAGGTTCCTACGGCGATTTGATCGCTGATTTCAGGCTTTACACCTTCCGTGGTGGGGTACCAGATATCGGTTGGAAGTGAAAGCCCGCTACTGGCCAAAAGATGGACATATTGATTCATCCGAGCGTAAGAAGCCTTGAGCGAAAGGCGTTTATTGGCCTCGAAATTGGCAGCTACACGTGGCTCGATATTCGCGTAAAATGCAGGGTTGTTTTCCCACATGGAAAGCCGCAAACCGTAGTTGACTTTCAAGCGATTGATTGCCCATTCGTCGGAGATAAAGGCGCCGTATTCCCAGCCATCATAATCCCGGCCAGCTTCGAAATTTACGCGGCCATCGTCGGTTCCGGCTTTGAGTCTGGCCGTGATGAAGTCGTGGTAGGTAATATTTGCGCCAAAACGAACGGTATGTTCGTTGTTGGGTTGCCAAAAGAAATCCACTTTGCTGTTCGCATCCTTTACATTGCTACCCAGATTGAAAGAAAAGCCCTGAAGCTCGTTTTGAATTTTGTAGCGATAATCGGAGTAAGTAAAAGTGGTATTGGCAAAAAGGGTCGGGCCAAAAACGTGGTTCCAACGCGCAGTTCCCGTGGTATTTCCCCAATCAAATCGGAAATCAAAGCTCGGGTTTTTGAACGTAAATACATCGCGGCCAAAATAACCACTCAAATAAAGTCGGTCTTTAGGCGAAAGCGTAAAATTGACTTTCGTATTCAGGTCGTAGAAGTAATAACGAGGTATTTTGTTGAATTCGGGATCGTCTGCATTGGCGCGGTTCACCTGTTCCGTAATGATGTCTGCATACGTCCGCCGACCACTCACGATGAAAGATGATTTGTCTTTTTGGATGGGTCCTTCTACCGTTAAACGGCTGGAAATGAGGCCAATACCGCCGGTTCCGCTCAGCCTTTTGCTGTTCCCTTCCTTCATTCGAACGTCAATTACGGAGGATAAACGTCCGCCATATTGCGCTGGAAATCCACCTTTGTAAACCTTCAGATCCTTCACCGCATCGGAGTTGAACGTGCTAAAAAAGCCGAACAAGTGGTTGGCATTGTACACCACCGCCTCATCGAGCACAATCAGGTTCTGGTCGTTGTTGCCCCCGCGCACAAAAAGTCCGGTGGTGCCTTCCGATCCGGGGGTAATACCGGGTTTGAGTTGAAGAATTTTAATGATGTCCGTTTCGCCAAATAGGGCAGGAAGTGCCTTTACATCCCGCGCGGAGATGGTTGATACCGACATTTCGGTGCTTTTGCGTTTTTCGTCGAGTGCATTGGCTTTGATGACTACTTCGTCGAGCAAGGAACCCGTGGGCGTCAATTCGATGTCTAGTTTCACCGATCCGCGGGGTAGAATTTTTAAAGTTCTGGTTTGATAGCCAATGTATGCAAAACGAAGTTCTATGGAATCAGGTCCTTCGGGTATTGAAAGGGAGTAAAATCCGTATTCATTGCTTGCATTGCCTTTATCAAGGCCCGGCGCCTGGACGGTTGCACCGATGAGGGTTTCGCCGTTTTGGCTGTCTCGGAGTGAGCCGCTCACCTTGGCATTTTGTGCCGAACCGAAAGCAGGGAGGATCAATAAGAGTGGGAGTAGAAAGGAGTAATTCATAAGCGTTCGCCAGTGGCTGGGCGAGGTAGTATTTTGTGTTAGATAAGGTGTCTGTTTTTCAGAGGCAAAACAGGCCCAATGAAACTTTGTTCCGCAAAGAGCGCCAAATGGGCTTTATTATAGAATTTGATTCGACCAAGCGACGGTCCAACTCGATTTTCAAACCAAAGCCAACGATAGTTATCCGAGTGTATTTTAATATTTATTTGGTAAAATGGATCTTTTGCGATGCTGAACCAAATTTAAATAAGCGCTTTTTACAACTGCGTAGTGGGAGTTTAAGTACTAGTGCCGCATCCCATTTTTTCGCGACGTTATTGTTTCATCGGCACCTAACATCCCCTACAAAAAATATTTTTTCAAAAAATATTGTAATACATTTTGTGTTTAAAAACAACTTGTTTATTTTTGTGCCGTATTTGTAGCAAAATAAGTCTAACAAAACAAACAGGTTATGTCACAGCTTGAAGTTTTTGAGAGCAAAAAAGGTACAAAAGTTGTAGCTGCTTCGAATCTACATGCTACCCTTAAACTCCCTGTGCGCCAATACGGCACACAAATACGGCGCTGGTTGCGCGATGTGTACGAATTTGGCGACGGAATTCGCAAGCCACAGCCATATCGGGATTTTGCCAAACGGCCGCGTCCAGGGGAGCCTTTGGAGGATTTTTATTTAACACTCGAACTGGCCAAACTCATCGCTTTGCGTACCAACAGTAAAGACAAACTGAAATACGCCCGGCTTTTAGATGTGTTTGCCCATAACGGTCAGATGAATTTGTTTTAATCTTTCCGAGGTCATTCTGGCAGGGAAAAATCACGCAACATTCCAACTTTATCCAACACGATTCTACCCGAATCATCTTTTCGGACGGTGCCACATTCTGCGCTAGGGTCGTGTTCAAAAAATAAAACATGTTTTTCTTGCAGCGCTTCGTTCAGCATGGCAGCCTTTTCTTCCAGGGTAACCAGCGGACGAACATCGTATGCCATAACGTAGGGCATTCCGATGTGCCAACGAGAGGGCATCGCATCGGCGCAGTACAGGAGTTTTTGGCCATTCTCTAAATCGAGCAAGGGTGCCATCATCGCTTCGGTATGGCCGTTGAAAAAACGCACTCGGAAGCCAGGGCAAAATTCCAGGTCTTGCTTAACATCGAGGAAATGTAGTTGCCCGGAAGTTTGAAGCGGCACAATGTTTTCTTTTAAAAAAGAGCCACGTTCCCGCTCATTGGGGTTCATCGCCCAATCAAAATGTGGGCGATTGGTCCAGTATCGAGCGTTTGGGAAGGCCAGTTCAACGGCTCCAGTGGTCTCGTTTTTCCAAAGCGCGCCGCCGCAATGGTCAAAATGTAAATGGGTGAGGAATACATCCGTTACGTCTTCGCGTTGTAAACCGGCGTCGGCAAGCGAGCCAAAGAGCGTTTGATCGCCATGTGGGGAGAAGTGGCTGCGGAATTTTTCGTCCTGCTTGTTGCCCATACCCGTGTCAATCAGGATGTTACGACCATCCGTGGTTTGTACGAGCAATGGCCGCATAGACCAGGTACACATGTTCTGCTCGTCCGGCGGGTTGAGTTTTTCCCACATCCGACGAGGTACCACGCCGAACATGGCACCGCCGTCTAGTTTAAAATTGCCAGCATGTAACGCGGTTATTTTCATGGTGTAGCTTGTTTGTAGCGTGTTTTCAAGAATGTGTGACGCCTCTCGACGATGACTCGAATAATAGGTGTGCCCCAAATGCCTCATCGAACGAGTCGGTAGCCATTTTCACCAGCTAAATAACCAAGGAATCGGTTTAGCCCGAGCCATTTAGCCTCGTCCAGTTCGTAGCTGATGTTTTCTTTGAAGTATTTTTCGGTGTCAAAATTAGGAATGCCCGGGAGAATTTTGAGCAATTCCGGTAAATGATCCAGGCCTATTTTTAAGGCTGCATTAAATCGTTTGACAATTTCGGGGTGCAAGGGTTTGGTGCTGATCCATGCCGCAAAAACAAAAGGCAAACCCGTCCAGGAGGTCCACGCCTCGCCCAGATCGTAGGTGAATTTAAATTGTTTCTCCCGCCCAATCGCCCGATCGCCGATGATCAGCCCGGCTGTTTCGCCGCCGATCAGGTCTTCAAAACCATCTGAAGCGGGAATAAATTCTGGGCTGATGTTCCAATATTTTTGACAAAGTATCTGGACCAGTGCAACAGAGGTGCGTGAATGAAAGTCGAGATATAATTTTTTGATTTGATTCAGGGGCACTTGCGAAAATACACACACCGTTTTTACCGCCCCGGTAGCCCCAATGCAGTAGTCAGAAATGAGATAAGCTTCCGGCAATTGAGGGATAATTGCAACTGGGGTGAGGGCAATATCCGCTTCTCCAGTAAGTAATTTTTGAGCACAAACCGAGGGAATATCCAGACTTAAATCAATCATTTCCGCCAGATCACTGCGAAAAAGGCCGTAAATGAACGGTTTGGTATTTAGATAACTGACGGCTGTAAGGCGCATTGGATGCTGGATTGGTTACGTGCGGCACTAAGTCAATGTCTCAGACATGCTCAAATGAGCAGTGTCGTTTTCCAGTTCAAACTGCCAGGTTCCGTCGGGCTGAAGGTGCGCCACGTACAGCCCGGTATTGGAGTGTTCTATATCTTCCATGGCCGCTGGGGGCAGACCTTTCAGGCAAGCAATCAGACAACGGATTGCGCGGCCGTGGGTGGCTACCAAAATCTGGCGTTCATTTCGGGTTTTTAGCCAGTCAATAAAGCGTTGGATGCGGTCAATGAGCTGTTGGGCTGATTCACCTTCTGCAATGGCCGCAGCCAAATTTCCGGATTTCCACTCCGAAATCATGCTTAAATAGCGATGGTTTTGCTCTGGCGATTGGTATTTACCCTCATGTATGCCCCAGCAAATTTCGTTTACGTCGGCCGTTTGCTCCCATGGGATGTTTTTATCCAAAAAACCTTGCACTGTTTGGTGGGTTCTGCGCAGTTTGGAGGTGACAACCAGCTCAAAATCAATGTGTTGGTGAGCAACATAAAAAGCTTTCGCTTGCGCATAACCCACGTCGTTGAGGTCTGAATCCACGCCGCTGCCCTGCACAATACTGAGTCGGTTGTATTCGGTTTGTCCGTGTCGAAGGATGTAAATCGTCATGGTAAGTTGGTGTGTTTACGGCTGGATTCACCCCTAATTGAGTAAACCTGAAGCATGTCAGTGTCAGTTTTGTACCACCGGCAATTCAAAATATCCCCGATACTCCTTGTCTTCGGCAAATTCTACGTCCGTAAAATCTTGTAAAATATTGTAGAGGGTATCGCGCTCAATGGGGCGTCGGCCAACCCGTCGGATCATATCCACCAGTTGCTGGGTGGTAAGGGAAGGATTTTGCTCTTCCGAACCCGCCATCGAATAGATTTTGGTCGTGTCGTCTATAGTGCCATCCAGATCATCCACGCCAAAAGCCAGCGACATCTGGGCGGTGGTGCGGCCAATCATTGGCCAGTAAGTCTTGATGTGATCAAAATTATCGAGATAAATACGGCTGATAGCGTAGTTGCGCAGGTCTTCAATGGCCGTACTTTCTGCAATATGGCTCATCTGATTGTCCTGATTGCGGAATTTGAGCGGGATAAACGTTTGAAAACCACCCGTTTTGTCCTGCAATTGCCGCAACTGCTCCATGTGATCCACCCGATGCTCCCAACGTTCGATATGGCCGTACAGCATGGTTGCGTTAGAGCGCATTCCCAATTCGTGCCAGATTTCGTGTATCCGCAACCACTGCTCACCGGTGCATTTATCTGCGGCAATTTGCATCCGTATTTCCGGGTGGAATATTTCTGCGCCGCCGCCTGGCATACTGTCGCAGCCAGCTTCTTTGATTTGTTTCATCCCCTCCTCGTAACTAATTTTCGCTTTTTTGAAAATGTAGTGATACTCCACGGGCGTGAGGGCCTTTACGTGGAGTTCGGGGCGGTGTTGTTTTATTTTTTGAAAAAATTCGAGGTAAAACGGCAGGTCGTATTGCGGTAAAACACCGCCCACGATGTGTACTTCCGTGACGGGTTGTCCGTCGTATTTGTACACGATATTGAGCATATCTTCCATGCTAAAAGCCCAGGCATCCGTGTCGCTGCGTTGTTTGATGAGCCTGGAATAGGAGCAGAATTTGCAGTCGTACACGCAGAGATTCGTCGGTTCGATGTGGAAATTCCGATTAAAAAAGGTGCGATCGCCGTTTTTGCGTTCCCGTACAAAATTGGCCAATGTGCCGAGGTATGCTAGTTCGCCATGTTCGTACAAAAACACGCCTTCTTCAAATGTAATTCTTTGATTGTCAACAATCTTTTGCGCAATTGCCCGGTGCGAATGACTCAGTTTTGGGTCGTTAAGAAGGATGGAAAGATCTTTCGTCATCGTTGTCATGGAACGTGGTGGATCGTCTTTGGGTTAAATGTATTTGGGCGAACTGTTTTGCCAAACAGCCCGCCCAAATAAACCGTGCAGTGCGGCGAAAGTTTAGAGGTAGGTTGAGTTATTATTCAAAACGACGCTTATAAAACCAGGTATTGTCGTTCAGGGTAAATCCGGCCGTGATGCGGAAATAAGATTCTTCGATGGGCGTGTCAGTGCCAAATTTGCCGAGTTCTAAAGCGAGGTTGACAAAAGAGGTCTGCTGACGAGGGAGTACGATGGGAATACCCAGCCCCAGGGTCAGACCAATATCGTCCAGATCTTCTCTGGCGCCGCCTAAAGAACGCGGGTCTTGTCGGTAGTATGCTCCAAAGCGGTAGCGCATTCGTTTAAGGCCCTTGTTGTAAGAGGCATTGTCTGGAATAATCTCTGCACCGCCTGAAATGGAGATTGTGTTACGCATGTTTTCGGGGCGGGCTTCGTTGGTGTAATTTGCCCAGTTTTCGAGTCCAATTTGCGCACCTAATTTCAACTTATTGGACTTAACATATTGAATACCAACTGAAATTGCGGCGGGTAAGGTTAAGGTTCGGCTCTGGCCGGTCAGGGCTGCCAGGGTGTCGGCATCCGAGAAATTACCATTGAGGAGTTGGCCGCGACTACGGATTTGGAACAGATTTTCTGTGGCGCGGAGATTATGTCTTCCGTTGCCTGCAATCCCAAGCGTGACCCAGCGTGTTGGAATACTTTTGTCCGATTCTGCGTGTTCAAGGACAAAATCGTGCTGGACTCCCAGGTTCCAAACCAAGCCATTCGCGGCCAGATCTTGCCGATTGTTGTTCTGAAAGGTTGGAAGTTTGGTGGCTGAAGTGTCAAAAAAGGTCGTCGTGCTGGCATAAGAAGTTTTGCCAACTACCCAGCCAAGATTAAGGCCCAACGCTGTATTTTTATATTTAGCGGCTCCTGTCCAGGCTACCCGGTAAAGTCCTCCGCTTCCCTGATACTGATTTTGCACATCTTCAAGTCCCGCCAGCGTTGAACGGGTCAGAATGTTGTATCCAACTTGGGAATATGGGGTCATAGAGAAGCCCATCGCATAGTTCCAGGGCGATTTAACCTTGTCGAGCACCTCATTGATGGGGCTTTTGAGCGTAAATCCGAGCGCCAGGTGCGAGAGGTTTCCACTCCATTCGGTTTGAGTCGCTGTGGAGGATTTATACTGGCTCTGTTTGAGGAAAATGCCCGTTTCAAGTGCAGTGGAACGCAGGTAGGCGTAGGAAGCGGGATTGGCCAGATTTAAGTGAAATGGATCGTGAAATGCGGCTGTTTGGCCGCCCCAACCAGCTTGGTTGGCAAAATAGGGGCTGACAATATCGCCAATGCCAAACCGCGAGTAGGGGGAGTTCTGTTTGGGTTGGGCCCAAAGGCTCAGGCTGGTAAAAAGGAGCAGAATTAGGGAATGTAATCTCATTCGAGTAGTTATGTGAGTTGAGTCGGAAACGCGTCCGTCTTTTTATGCCGTAGGATGTTTTCGGCTGTTGTGATTTAAAATATGGTTCAATCCGTGAAGGGTCAAATGGGGTTCAATCTCAACATTTGCAGCCTTTAGAAAGGGCTTTAAAAATGTTGCGTCCCCGCCGGTCAGAATCACTTGCAAAGGACTGAGTTGTGCTTGAAATAGTTGGATAAAACCATCAATTTCCAGGATTGCACCCCGAAATGCGCCGTTTTGCAGGGCGGTTTCGGTGCTTTGTCCGATGAAATCTGTGGGCATCTGCAGGCTTACTTCAGGTAGTCGAGCCGTAAAGTGATGCATTGCTTTGGCGCGCATCCCAAGGCCTGGCGCTATGTTTCCCCCAAGGTAATCACCCGAAAGTGTGAGTGCGTCGTATTTAATACAAGTGCCACAATCTACAACCAGGCAATGCTGACTGGGCAACAACGTCTGCGCCCCTGCAACCGCTGCCAAACGATCCTTGCCCAAGGTTTCCGGTGTCGCATACCGATTTGTAAAAGGCAAAGGCGTTTTATGTGTAAGTTCCATAAAATCAAAGTGTTGCGCGATTTTTGTGTGCAATAATTCCTCCACAACGCCCACCGATGCAAGGATGATGCGACGCACCTTGGTTTGGTTGCAATACTGTAGCAAGTCTTCTGTCGTCCAATCAGTCACGACTTTTTGCTCGATCAAACGGCTTCCGTCGAAGCGTCCAATTTTGCGACGGGTATTGCCAATGTCTATTGCTAAGTTCATGAAAACGGACGCGAAGGTAACGCAAAGCAGTTGTAGAAGGACAGGGCTAAGTGGGAAATAAAAAACCCGCCTTCGCCCTGAAGGGCTATGGCGGGTGAAGCGGAGGAGGAGAGATTCGAACTCCCGGTACCTTTCAGTACGACGGTTTTCAAGACCGCTCCATTAAACCACTCTGGCACTCCTCCGGGAGGCTATCTGTTTAAGCGGGTGCAAAGGTAAAATGCTCTGTTCAATTATTTATATAAGAGGCGGACTAAAGTTTTTAGAACGGTCGAAAACTTTAACCGGCGTTCAATCTGAGTCCATTTTTAACAATTGTTGGATTTCATTCTTTCCATCTACCTTATCAAAGAAACTTCTGAGGTATTCTATCATGTCTTCCGAGGCGCGATAATCCAGATATTTTGACTTGCAGATGGAATAAAGTTCCTTTTTTGATCCATTTAAGATAGCAAGTGCCCGTTTCAAGGATTCAGATTGAAGGCCGTTATTCATCAAGAATCGGTCACGAACATTTTTTAAACCAGTATCGGAGCTGGGCGTAGCGTAAGGTGCCCCAACCAGACCGGAAAAATCAAAATCGTAGGGGACTACGAGCGTCTTTCCGCTCTGCGGCGCTCGAATAAGTCGTACGTTTCGCAACATGGAAATTTCCCAATCGGTGTTTCCGATCATGTATTGAAACATAACCATCAGCGCTGCTTGTTGAGTGTGCAGGCTATCCGTTGGTGTGCCATATTCCTCGTTCAGTTCGCCTTTGAGCCTAGAAACCAACTCTTCCTCATCTTCCAATAAAATGGCATACATGGGTTTTTTGGCTTTCTCCACATGGGTGTCGCGGATGGTGAGTCGGACAAGCCGGGCTCGTATGCTTACATCGGTCAATTGCTCATACATTTTGTAGGCTAGGTATTCCCGAATGATTAGCTCGTCGCCCTGATCGCTATCGAAACAAGGCAGCACGAGTTTAACTTCGTTCATGGTATCGAGTCCGTCCGCCACCAAATCTTTCTTTTTGAATTTTAGTTTAAGGGGGGGATAAACCGAGATTTTGCGCCGGAACTTACCGCGTGGTTTCACTTCAACTCGGTACGTTTTACCATCTGCGGTACGCAGGGTTCCTGGAAAATATTGGTTGGTTTTTTTTTGTTCAATAATTGTGGTCAAATCGGTCTCCAAAGTCATTTTCACCGCCTCTTTTTCGGTTAAAAACTCGAAAATACTTTTCGGGCGAATGGAGAGAGATGCCGACTCCTGTGCCATAGCAACGGATGCTGACCACCACAACATGGTGCTTAAAATAAGCAGGCGACCTTGGGCAAATAGATTCTTTGTCGTCATGGGTTTTAGCATTTGAACCGTTCGGTACCGAAACCTTGGGGTAAAGGTAAAATGAGTTTTTTCAAAATTTAATCTTGAAACAAAGTTTAAGGGGGCTTGGTTTCAGAATTATTGCAAAGTTATAGGACGAATTCCAGTTAAGGGTTAATTTTTCGATAAAAGGATAAAAGGCTTCGCCGGGCTTACTGAATAAGCCCTTAGGGAGGCCCTCTTGAGGCAAAGGTTGCAAAAAACCTCACTAATTGCTATTCAATGACAGAGGCTTCCATCAGTATTGCTTAAATTTGCATCTGCTAAATCTTTTTTATACAGGCTAAACCCCGTATCCTCTCTCAACATTTCAACTTCTTTCTCCATGAAAAAAGGGTTTTTCATCCTCTTTTTTGCAGTAATGGCCTCTGCGCAAACTTTTGGCCAACAAGCACAACCCCACATTTGTGGCAATGCACAAGATCAAGCCGAGCTTATGCCGCGGCTTCGCGAAAATAAAATCACTATGGAAGCCCTCCGCGCCATGGCAACCGATCGCGAAGACGTAAAGTATGTTCCTATCCACTTCCATTTGGTAGGGGATGCGGACGGAAACGGTAAACACAAGGAAATCAGGGTGCTGGAACAACTTTGTGCGTTGAATCAGGCTTACGAGCCTGTTGGCATGCAGTTTTACCTCAGCCCACATCCAACTTACGGGCTTTTCAACCGTTCCATCAACAACAACAACGTGTACCTGAATCAGGATAATAACCTCCTGATGAACCTCCGCAGACATCTAAATGCCATCAATGTCTTCGTTGTGCAGGATCCTGTGTCTGGGAATAACCAGCCAGGCCAAACCCTGGCGTACTACAACATCCCGCGCGACTGGATTGTAAGCCGTAAAACAGAAATCAATGGCAGCCAGCCCAACAGCACGCTTCCACATGAAGTGGGACACCTCTTTACTTTGCCGCACACATTCTACGGTTACGAAACGAACTCTTTTGATCCAACAGACCCAACTTGGCCCAATGCGCCTGTTTTGGCGCCCCTCGGATTCGGGATTACGACCGAACGCCAAAATGGTACCAATTGCACCACTGCTGCCGATGAAATCTGTGATACGCCTCCAGATTACAATTTTGGGTTCATTGCTCCAAACTGCAACAATTATACCGGAGGGGCAAGGGATCCACTAGGAACCTTGGTAAACCCTATGGAGAACAATTATATGAGCTATTTCAATAATTGCTCACCCTATGCTTTCACACAAGATCAGATTGATATCATGAACGCGGATTTGAATAGCAATGCGCGCAATTATCTGGATAATTCGTTTATGCCGGTGGCGACTGAGATAAATACACCCACAGATTTACTCGTGTCGCCAGCCAACGCAGCTACGGTTCAGTACTACAATGACGTACTGCTCGAATGGCAGCCCGTTGCAGGTGCCACGTATTATCTTCTGGATATTGATATTGTCTCAACCTTTGGCACACAGTTCGCTCAAACCCTGATTGTGACGGAAACCAGCGCATTGATCCAAAATTTGATGCCCAACAGAACCTACTACTGGCGTGTGAAGCCCTTCAACGAATATGTTGGCTGCGCGGCAATGCGTTCGCGTAATTTCAAAACGCCTAGCTTTGCATTATCTACGGTAGAGATCGAAGGCCTTTCTTCCTGGCAACTTTCACCGAACCCAGTATCGGGCAATACCGCTAACATCCGCATCAGCGCCGATCAGGAACTGGAAGCTGCGGTGCGCGTCACCGATGCAACCGGCCGTGTGGTTTCGTTCCAGTCAGGTCTGCGTTTCCCGCAAGGAGATAGCAACTTCGAACTGCGTACGGATAATCTGCCCAACGGACTTTACTTCGTAAGCCTCGAAAGCGGCAATGCCCGCAACGTGCGCAAGATGAGTGTGTTGAAGTAGGCACACTGGTGATTCCTAACAAGGACAAAAACAGTTTGCTAAAAAAAATGAGCCGCTCCGGTAATTCGGAGCGGCTCATTTGATTTAAGACCGAAAAAAGAAGCTTCAAAAACTGCTTCAAGCCACCTGGCCGCCACAACTGGACCCAGAGCCAGCCGTACATCCGTAGCAGTGCTGGTTGAGTACAATGTCGCGCGTTTGCAAGGAGTCCATGTCAAAATCGTTGATGTGGGTACGATTTCCGGCCACTTTCAGGTCCAGCATTTGATTGAAATCACAATCGTACAAGTACCCATCCCAACTCACAGAAATGGTGTTGCGGCACATCACATTGCTAACCGCTCCTGGGTTGAAAGCATCCAGCAAGGTCTGCATGTAAGACTCATACTGGTTGTTTTCCAGCAAATAATCGAGGTAGCGGCTGATGGGCATGTTGGTAATTGCGTACAGCGTGTTAAAGTCAATGTCAAACTTGCGCTTGAGTTGCCGTTTAAAATCCGCTTCCAAAGAGGCTTGATTGCCAGGTAAAAAATTTCCGGTTGGATTGTACACCAGGTCGAGTTTTAGTCCAGTGCCTTCCTTACCGTACCCGACAGCATTCAACATTTGCAGGGCTTTGATGCTGTCTTCAAAAACGCCATCCCCGCGCTGTGCATCAGTTCTGTGCGCGGAATAGTGGGGCAGCGAAGAGACCACTTCTACCTTGTTTTTGGCAAAAAAATCAGGCAGATCGTGGTATTTTTTGTTGGCCACTATAATGGTAAGGTTGCAGCGGTTCATCACATGTTTGCCCAATTTGTGGCATTCCTCCACGAACCAGCGAAAATTCGGGTTCATTTCTGGTGCTCCGCCCGTAATGTCAACGGTTGGGATGTCGTGTTTAGCGAGGATTTCGAGACACTTCTCCAGGCTCTCACGCCCCATATTTTCCTCCTTTTTATCCGGCCCGGCGTCCACGTGGCAGTGTGCACATGTTTGATTGCAGAGTTTGCCAATATTCACCTGAAAAATCTGGATTTTAGTCGGCTTGATTCGACCATCCAGAAAACCGGCTGCCTTGATTTTTTCCGTAAAAAGCGGGAATTTAGAATCTGTCAATTCCTTGCCGTTCAACACTTTAAGTTGAAAAAAAGTATCTGCCAAGGCACTGTGCCTTGCACTGAGAGATTTTGTTTTTTGATGTATGCCCATGTGCAGTTGCTAGGTGAAATAATTGTCGGGAGTCACTGGTTCGCGGTAACGAATTGGTTAAAGCCTTACATGGTCATACCTTTTGCGTGGTTCATCATTTGTGTGGAGTAAACCAAACTGGTGCCCGCCCGGATCGCTGCGGCCACGTGCACAGCCTCCATCATTTGTTCTTCGTCGGCCCCTTTTTCGAGGCATCCAGACGTATAAGCGTCAATGCAATAGGGGCATTGTACGGTGTGCGCAACAGCCAAGGCAATAAGGGCTTTTTCGCGCTCAGAAAGGGCTCCTTCCTTGAACACCTCGGCGTAATAATCGAAAAATTTATCGGCCATAGGTTTTTGCCATTCTCCAATGGCACCAAATTTTTTGAGGTCTTCTGGATCAAAGTAATGCTTTTTAGACATGCGAAAAAATGGTTAAAATGCTTGAAAATGAGCGTTGATTGCGGCGAACAAAACCTACGAAGTAAGTTGCTCGGTAGTTTTTTGAAGGGCAAATAAACTTGAAATAAAGTGTTGAACGGAATATTTAAACAGCTGTTTGTACAAATGTTCCAGAACGGACAATTGACATGCACACAATTTGAAGCTTTCGGAAAGCAGGGCGGTTTAGCTGCGTACCTTTGCAGGCCTTAAAATAATCTATCCTTGCATTCGCGCTAAGGAAGCTTTGAAGTTCTTCAACAAACAAGGTAAAAAACAGTTCTAATACGCATATCGCTATGAAAAATAAAGGTCTTCTCACATTATTGGGCTATTTGCTCTTTATCCTAGGTGTCACCTCGATCGTGATGGAACTAGTTGGTACACACTGGTATTTCCTCGGCTGGCTCGAACGAACCGGACGTTTATTTGCGTTTGTGCTCAAAATTTTGATGATTATGGCTGGGGTGCTGCTCATCGTTTTTTCCCGCACGGACTGGGAACGTGAGAAGCGGGAAAGCAGCGACGAAGGGAATGTTATTGAATGAAGATGCGGGTGTCTCCATGGTGGTATGGCCTTCAGGCCGTCGGGAAGTGCGCCGTTTACGGCGCAGATAAAGAAATAGGGGCGTAAACGCCCCTTCTCCCGACGGCCTAAAGGCCATACCACCATGGAGACACGCACTCGGCAACTACTTCTCCTCAAAAACAAACCCCTTCATTTTGGCCTGATCTACCACGGTTTGGATCAACACATTGTCGAGCGTTTCTTCGCTGGAGTCTTGTTTTTTCATCTCCTCGGCAATGTATGCGGCCATCAGTTTTTCAAGTTCAGCCAGTTCCTGGCGAACCGTCTCGCGTTCGGTTTTGAGCCGCTCGATTTCTTTCGATATTTCAGCTTTGCTTTTGCCTTTTAACTCGGCTGGCAACGACGCTTCCTCCAGGTTTTCTACAAATTTCTCGTCGGCCTCGGCTGCATCCACCAGATCCCAGTCTTCGTTTTTGTAAGCAGATTTAGATTTTGCAGCAGCGCGTTTAGCCATATTTGCCGAACCATACGACTGTGCGTTTCTATCCTGCGCAACCTGACGTTCTTTTTTGGATGCACCTTCACGACCGTAGCCAATGTACGTGCGATTCAGTTTTTCGTTGCACTCCAGAATGCGGGCATCGTAGGGCGTATTGATGTGCACTACTTTTTTGTCCGTGTCAATGATCATGTATTTGCCCTTTCCAAGGTCTGCACCCGTTTTCCAATGTGTTCTGACCCCGGTTTCATAGTCGCCGCAATAAATGGTGTTGACGATGATGCCCCGTTCGCTGGCAGTGCCACAACTTTTGCGATAGTCCACAGTGCCTTGGTCAAAAGGCTCATTGCCGGCAATTACGATGATTTTAAGGTCATTTGCCTCAGTTGACCAGGGCAATTCTTTCAGGGTAGTTTTGATGACCCAGCCGCAGTATTCGTCGCCGCCGTTTGTTTTTAAATTAAACAGTTTTTCCGAAAGCCCGTCCAGGTCCGTGCTGAGCGGATGCACGAGCCGGATGTGCCCGGTTGAGGCATCAAGACCGCTGTTTCCGTATTCATAGAGTGCGATTTCAAGTTCCACGCCCTCGTTTTGGCGCTGGGCATCGGCGAGGCGATTTACCATTTTCCAAAGTTGGGCTTTAGCCTGATCAATCAGGCCGTCCATGCTGTTGCTTGTGTCGAGTAAAAGTGCGACCTGGATTTTGGATTTTGTCGTGCGATTTGTCTGGGAGGCAAAAGTTGCGGCAGGAACTTCGGAATTTGAAAGTGGGGGATTGGGCGTTTGGAGGCAAGAAGGGCCGAAATTGGAAAGGAGTAGGCTGGTCAATAGTATCTTGAACATGGCATAAGGATTTGGTGAAAAATAAGATTGCCGCTCAAGATGCCGCCTTCAGATAAAATTACATAAGTCTGATTCAATCCGGTGTTTTTTCCTGCTTTTTTCGATACGGACAATGCCTGCAACCGCTGCCACAGCAGTAGCCACGTTTGCGCAAAAAGTGTTCTGTAAAAACAAAATTGCCCTTTTCGAGATAAAAATCTACCCCTTCCTTCAAAGGCTCAGCTACGGGCAAAGGGAGCAATTTTTTCATTTTTCGATTGAATAAAGAAGTTGACAAATCCAGAAACAACCACACTATAATCATTGTTCAGGAAAGGGTAGGGTAGCGGGTTACTCGGCGCACATTGCTACCTTCGCGCTACCAAACGGGAATTGGTCACTGAATTTGGTCGCCGGAATCAGTGGCTGATCCGAAAAAATCAATCAATTTATGTCGCAAATACTTGAAAATCAAGATGTTCGCTCTCTTGGCAGTAATCTTGAAATGCTCGCACAGCAGGTCGTGGAGGGTTTTATCGTGGGACTTCACCGAAGCCCGTTTCACGGTTTTTCGGTCGAGTTTGCGGAGCATCGCCTCTACAATCCTGGGGATAGCACCCGCAACGTGGATTGGAAAGTGTACGGACGCACCGACAAACTTTTTTCCAAAAGATACGAGGAAGAAACCAATTTGCGCTGCCATCTGGTGGTAGATGCTTCCTCGACCATGTACTATCCCTGGGACGAAAAAAATCCCCAGAAATACAAATACAGCAATAAATTTTGCTTTGCGGCGCAGTCGGCGGCCGTGTTGATGAACGCCCTCAAACGTCAACGCGACGCATTCGGGCTTACTTTGTTTGACGACGAACTTCGGTTCAGCTCAGGTGCAAAATCCAGCACCATCCACTACCGATTATTGCTTTCAAAACTCATTGAACGCATCGAAAATCCGGAGTTGAACAAAGCCACGAACCTTGCGGCCAGTTTACACCAGGTCGCGGAGTCCATTCATCGGCGTTCCTTGGTGGTTGTTTTTACAGACGTGATGGAAAATCCGGAAAAAGCGGAGGAAGTATTTTCTGCGTTGCAACACCTGCGCCACGCGAAGCACGAGGTCATTCTGTTTCACGTGATGGACAAAAGTAAGGAACTGGATTTTGAGTTCGAAAACCGTCCGTACGTTTTTGTGGATATGGAAAACGGGGAAGAAGTGCGCCTGCAACCCAATCAGGTGAAGGAATTTTACACCAAACAAGTGGGTGCGTTCACGGAGCAATTGCGCATGAAATGCCTCCAGTTTAAAATTGATTTTGTAGAAGCCGACATCAACAAGGGCTTCATTCCCATTTTGCAAACCTGGATGGCCAAACGCTCCAAAATGCACTGAGTACACCACATACATTTCCAGTGTTTTAATTTGCCTAATCATCTCATTCTCAATATGCAAGAAGTATTTATCGTTGCCGCTGTTCGAACACCCATCGGCAGTTTTGGCGGAAATTTGGCGGGTATATCCGCTACCCAACTCGGCGCTGCTGCCATTCGTGGCGCGCTCGAAAAAGCAGGCGTTGCTGCCGAAGAAGTCAACGAAGTCCTCATGGGCAACGTCGTCAGTGCCAACCTTGGTCAGGCACCTGCGCGTCAGGCTGCACGTTTTGCGGGCATCCCCGACCATGTGCCCTGCACGACAGTCAATAAAGTCTGTGCTTCAGGTATGAAGTGCATCACGCTCGGCGCGCAAAGCATCATGCTCGGACTCAACGACATCGTGGTGGCTGGCGGCATGGAAAACATGTCGCAAATCCCGTATTACATGCCCAATGCGCGCTGGGGATACAAATATGGCAATGGTGAACTCGTGGACGGGCTCGCCAAAGACGGCCTCACCGATGTGTACAACCAAAAAGCGATGGGCGTTTGCGCCGATGCTACGGCCGTGAAATACGCTATCAGTCGCGAGGCGCAAGATGCCTTTGCCATTGAGTCTTACAAACGCTCTGCTGCGGCCACTGCATCCGGTGTTTTCAATGCTGAAATTGTACCGGTTTCTATTCCTCAGAAAAAAGGCGATCCGATTCAAATCCTTGAGGATGAAGAATTTAAGAAAGTAATGTTTGATAAAATTCCGGGTTTACGCCCGGCATTTACGCCCGACGGAACGGTCACGGCGGCCAATGCCAGCACGATCAACGACGGCGCAGCGGCCCTGATTTTGGCCAGCGCAGCGGCGGTGAAAAGACTTGGACTCAAGCCTATTGCCAAAATTCGCGGCTTCGCGGATGCAGAACAGGCCCCTGAATGGTTCACCACCACGCCTACCATTGCAGCCCCAAAAGCCCTGAAAATGGCTGGGCTTACCAAAGACGACATTGATTTTTTCGAGGTCAATGAAGCATTTTCGGTGGTGACCATGGCTTTTGAGCAGGTAATGGGAATCAGTCACGAGCAGACCAATGTGTTTGGTGGCGCGGTTTCATTGGGACACCCGCTGGGAGCATCCGGCGCACGGATCGTAACGACCTTGAACAACGTGTTGCATCAAAAGAATGGCAAACTTGGTCTGGCTGCTATTTGTAATGGGGGTGGGGGAGCGACGGCCATTGTGATTGAGCGGGTGTAGCCTACATCAAAGTCCAGCTTCGCTCAAAAAAATCGGGCTGGCGCTCAGTTTTACCTGTTGAGCCTGAACTCGTTGAAACACGCCTGTTTGGCTGTGATACCAGGGTTTGGCGTCCAAGCTATCCAGTTCAAAGCTTTCGGGGAATGCGTATGTGCTTTTAGATGTTTCGTTCAAATCCTTGTTCGTGACGGCCCAAAGGACATACGTATATCCCCTTTTTTGATTCCCGAAAGCGGCCCCGCGTATCTCTTGGGGCAAATTCATTTTTGCGGTTTGATCTGCATCGTAGTCCTTGTTCGCAAGTATTTGGGAGGTGGTTTTCATCGCCCAGGCGAGGGCGTTGGGCTGGGCATTTCCAAGGGGTACCTCGTTTAAATTTTGGAATAAGCCCATGTAGGCGAATGGATTGGAATCCTCTTGTTCCGGCTTCTCGTCGGCAATGGAATAGACGTGCATTTGGCTCATGCCGTTCGCTTGGGCGGTGACCAGGGTTTTGATAAAAAAATTGACCTGCGCCGATTCTGAGCCGATATAGTCCTCAAAAGCACGGCGTGGAAGGTTGAATTCTGAACAAATCCAATGTTTTTTTGGGAAAACGATGTTGTCGTATCGGTGTCTTTCAAGCACGTCATTGAACTTGTTTTTTTGCGCCCAAATGCCATCTACGGCGGCGTCGGAATGTCTGAAATTCCGAAATGCGCCCGCTTCTTCCTCCCATACGCGCAAAGAATTGTCGAAGTGTGGGTACGCATGAAAACTCATGCAATCAAAATACGCCCCGCCTTTGAGCGGGTAAAGCTCGGGGTCCACCTGACCAGTTTTCGGTTCATCGGTGTAGCGACAAATCACATCCAAATAACTCGGCCAACCCAATCCGCCAACCGCCACCATGGCGTCTTTATCCACCTTTTTGATGACCTCATAACTGATGCGCAACATGCGGATATAATGAAATGAGGGGGTTTTTAAGGACGTTTCGCAAGGTTGTGGGGCGTTTTCCCACCAGTTCCCTGGTTGTCCTGGCTTCAGCCCACCGTTGCCAGTGTCGAAATCAGGTTCGTTCCAGACCTCATAAATTTTGATTAAACCTTTGTAGGTCGTCGCGGCTTTCCAGACGTATAGCGCGTATGGGTTTTGGTCGTTGACGGGTGTTCCGTTTTCGCCTTTGTCCCAGATGGGTTCATACAGATTTTTAAAAACTGCGCTGCGTTCCCCGGGACAAAAATAGGACGCATCCCGGGCAGATTCGGCAGGAAAACCGAGCATGACCACCAGGTTGCGCAGGCCAATGCTATCGTAATATTGAAAGTGTTCGGTTCGGCTCTCGTAGCCCCAGGTTTCCAAAAAATGGTGAAACAAACCGGGGCGAATGCTTGTTGCACCATAATTGCGCGCCAGCTTAGCCAAGGCTTTATCGTTATAATCAGGCGGGAAATAGCCCATATTGGTCCCGAAATCAAAATTTTTCAAGGCGGGCGGCACGATGTCGTTCGCGGAAAAACGGGGTTCTGAACAGGACATGAACAGGAGCAAGTTCCCCCAGATGGCGAGCCAAACCAAACGCAATGCGCCTGAGCGTTTCGAAAAAAAGAATGCAGACTTGTTACCTGTGCGTTTTAATAACAGCATTTGGCAAAGCGTTTGTTTGACCATAGTATGCGGGATAAATCCGTGTGGTTTGTGCAGTTGCCCGGCTTTAAGTCAGAGAATTAGGCTAATTTTTCGTATCTTTGGGCAGCGAACCACCACCTATATTGTTCTTCTGACCGATTACTTCGCCCAACCATTTTAAAGATGCGCTTAACAACGCTTGGACTTCTGCTATTTTTCCTGCTGAACGGCTCGGCCGTCTTCGCAATCGAGATTGACAGTGTGCGAACCATTGTCACTCCGGTGCAATGTTACGGTCTACGCGATGGAAAAATTGAAGTAGATACGGTTTTTGGCGGAAAAAAACCATTTTATTATTCTCTGGATGGTCAATCGTTCACTACGAATCCAATTTTCGACCGGCTTTGGGCAGGAGATTATACCCTACATGTGCGGGATTCAGTGGGGGTGACCAATAGTTGGATGATTCGCGTAAAGGAACCGCTGGAATTGCAGGTGAAGCTGGTGGCCAGTGATCCAATTGTGGTGGCTGGCCAGGGTTTTGAAATTCGGGCGGAGACGAATGTGGAGCCAGAATTTATCCATGAGATCGAGTGGCTTCCGCACGATCGTTTTCAATACCAAGATACGCTCCGGCATAACATAAGTATCTCAGAATCAACCCAGTTTTTCATTATTGTTCGGGATCAAAACGGCTGCACGGCCATTGGCGATTTAACCGTAGAAGTGGAAAAAGCACTCCTTTACATTCCCAATGTCATCAAGCCCGGCAGTGCGTCCGACGCTTATTTCACCATCTTTGCTGGCGAGGGTGTACGACGGGTGGTTTCCTTACAAATTTACAGTCGGGTGGGTTCGCTCGTGTTTGAGCGGCGTGATTTCCAGCCCAATGCACCCCTTCAAGGCTGGGGAGGGCGATGGGATGGGGAGAACGTACAGGTAGGCGTGTACCCGTATCTGGTCGTGATAGAGTTCCTGGATGGGAAACAAGCGCGTTACGAGGGTACCGTAACGGTTGTCAATTAATTATCCCGATAATTACGCCGAAAAAGAAGTTCCGCAGCCGCAGGTACTTTTTGCGTTCGGATTTTCGAAAGTAAAACCGCGGTTATCCAAGCCATTGTGGAAATCCACCTCCATGCCGAGCAGGTAAATGGCGTGTGCCTTATTCATCACCACGCGCAGGCCACCGATTTCAAACGTATCATCGCTGTCCGTTGCCTGGTCGAAACCCAGCACATACGAGAAGCCAGAGCAGCCGCCGCCCTTCACGCCCAGGCGCAGACAGTAGTCGGCGGGGATGTTTTCTTGTTGGCGAATCAAGTTGAGTTGTGATACTGCTCCCTCGGTGAGACTGACAGGAGCCATGGTGGCTGTATTTTCGAGCGTCATTTCCATAATTGCGTTGCCTTTTGATTGAGCGGCAAAAGTACAAAGACAGAAACAGGATCGCTGCAAAAAAGTTTGCGCCCGATTTGTACCTTTGCCGACTTTTAGCTCATCTCGACTATGATTCAGGTGATTTTGACGATTTGAATGATGCAAGTGCCTGATTATAAAGCGATTGCAAAATCTAGATGTCCAAAATCACTTTGCGTAACTATTTGACCACACACTACCATGGAGTTCTTTCTCGAAATTTTGAAACTTACCTTGCCCGGGCTACTGGTTGGGGCAACGGCGTATTTATTGCTCAAAGCATTGCTCGACGAGCGTCAGCGTATGGACTACGCTCTTTTGCGCAATGATGCCCAAAAAACCACCCTTCCGCTACGGCTGTCCGCGTACGAACGCCTGATGTTGTTGTGCGATCGCGCGGATATCGTGAATACCATGCTCCGCGTGCGGATGCCCGGTATGAAAGTGCGCGAGTTGCGGGGAGTGCTGCTCATGGCGATCAATCAGGAGTTTGAGCACAACGTGTCCCAACAGCTGTATGTGTCCGACACGCTTTGGCAAATCATCCGCATGGCGAAGAACAACACCCTTACGTTGGTAACCATGACCGGCCAGGAACTCGACCCCAATGCCGACGCGGAATTGCTCATCAATGCCCTGTTGAAAATGGTGGACGAACAAACGATCACGCCTTTACAAACGGCCATTATGGCGGTGCGGACCGAGGCAGGGAAGTTGTTTTAGACAACCACCTAGCCATCGCCTTGAGTATGAATAATTTGGCGAATAAAGGTTTGTTATAACAATGCTTTTTCGGAATTTCAGGCACTGATTTGGAGATTTTGCAAGGGCCCAGTGTCTGGATTTTCGCGTGATTTTATTTAAAAACAAATTGTTTTTTTATGGCTGTTTTTTTTCTGCTTTGCATTGAACTTCAAGCTGTTTGGCATTTAAAAAACGCTTAAAAATTTGTTTCAAAGATAAATCAGCGGCAAAGTAGAAAGTTTTGCTAAAAATTACGTAAGAGATAGAGTACTTGCTGTTTGTTTGGCAAATTCCAAAAAAATTAGTATTTATTTGGATGCCTACGCTTTTTTCTGAAATTGCACTAAATGGTATTTCTCTTAATAAACACGATTGATTTTTACAAACTGCTCGTTTTCAACTTGTTTTGAAATTGTAAAAAAAAATTCTCGAAAAAAGTAGAAATCTACTTGTGCAGGTCGTGAGTTAGCCCAATCTTTGTCGCCCTACTCGACTGAACAGCTTCATCGAAACGAATTATTAACGGGTTCCCCTAACACCCAAATGCGTCCACCTGGTATGAATAGAGACAGCCGGATGGTATGGGACGATTGTCTGCGTACCATCAAAAAAAATGTTAGCCCACAGAGTTTTAAAACGTGGTTCGAGCCTATAAAGCCCGTGCATCTCGATACCGAGGTGCTCACCATTCAAGTGCCCAATAAATTCTTTTTTGAATGGTTGGAAGAACACTACGTACAACTCCTTAAAAAGAGCATTCGCCAGGAACTTGGCGAACGTGGCCGCTTGGTGTACCACATCCCGGACAGCGCCTCGCAGGCCAATGGTCACAGCAGCAATACGGGCAAACTCGACACCCGTCCTTCTGCGGACAAAGACAGCGAACCCGTGCCCGGTTCCTTCGATGCAGAGTTGATCAAAAACCCGTTCATCATCCCGGGCATCAAGCGTATCAAAGTTGATCCGCAACTCAACCACAATTACACGTTCGAGAATTTTATTGAAGGCGACTGCAACCGATTGGCGCGCAACGCCGGTTTGGCCATTGCTAAAAAACCAGGCGGCACGGCCTTCAATCCCCTGTTTATTTTTGGGGATGTAGGTTTGGGCAAAACGCACCTGGCGCAGGCGATTGGCAACGAAGTGGTGAGTAAAATCGAGTCGAAAGCGGTTTTGTACGTTTCGGCGGAGAAATTCACGAACCAGATCATTCAGGCGATTAAAAACAACTCCGTCAACGATTTCGTCAATTTCTATCAGATGATTGACGTGTTGATTATTGACGACATTCAATTCCTGTCGGGGAAACAGAAAACGCAGGAGATATTCTTCCACATTTTCAATCAGTTGCACCAAAACGGCAAACAAATTATCCTTACTTCTGATCGCCCGCCCAAAGATTTGGAAGGCATGGAAGAACGTTTGATTTCCCGCTTCAAATGGGGCCTCAGTGCAGATTTGCAGGCGCCAGATCTGGAAACCCGCATGGCGATTCTGGAAACCAAAATGGAAGAAGAAGGCGTGGATATTCCCAGCGACGTGTTGGAATTTATCTGCTACAACATCAAGAACAACATCCGGGAACTGGAGGGCGTGATGGTTTCCTTGTTGGCTCAAAGTACCCTGATCCGCCGGGATGTGGACATGGATCTGGCCAAAGAGGTGATTCGCAATTTTGTGACCACCATCAACAAGGAAATTACTGTCGAATTCATCCAGCAACTGGTGGCGGAGCACTTCAGCGTTCCGGTTGAAAAACTGCACCACGAGACCCGCAAACGGAACATCGTGATTGCACGGCAGCTCTCCATGTACCTGGCCAAAAAGTTGACGAATAAATCCCTCAAATCCATTGGGGAACAATTTGGCGGACGCGACCACAGCACCGTCATTTATTCCTGCAAAGCGGTACAGGACATGATGGACACCGATATCGTGTTCAAGGACACGGTAGAGGAAGTGGAGAAAAAATTGAAAATGAGCCTGAATATGTGATTTGGGCAGTTCTGCGCGATTACTATAAACAAACACGAGCCATTCCGAATTTCGGGGTGGCTCGTGTTTGTTTTGGGGGGGCAATTGTCTGGCAGGACTAACAAATACTGCGCCAAACGACATGGACTTTGTTCGTTCTGTACTAACTTCAGGTTAATCAACTATTTTTACACTAAAAATTGAATCATTATGGAATCCTTGCCGCTTTTTCTGAATTTGGTAAAATCGAATAGTTTGATCTGTGCTTTTTTATTAACGGGTAACTTTGATGTAGTTGTACAAGATTATAGTGGTGAGTGCTATTTTTTTAGTGAACAAAGTATAGTTCTGAAAGCATTTAAGCTAGATAGCTTGGAAGCCTTTGAATATATACAAATTACAAAAATGGATAGTAGTATAATGATATTGTTTGTGGCAAATGATACGGAATACTACGACAATAGTTCCTATTATTTTGGCGAAAAGACGATATACTATAATGTTATGGATCAAATCAAGGAAAAAGGATTGAAACTGAAAAATGAGTACAAATATTGCTATCCTTTTCTCTCTAAAAAAGCGGGTATTCGTTTAAGCAGAAAAAACTTAATTTCATTTACATTCGGGGAAAATGTTTGTAAGAATTTCTAAGATGTTGCTTCCTCTACCATTAAAAAGTAGAGCTTAACTGAATGCAGTAGCCAATCCCTCCCCACCGCATTTTTTCACCCCGCACTACCAAAATCCCTCCACGGCATTCTACCTTCGCCACCCATGGATTCAGCCACAGAAGATCGTAGTTTTTCCGCCAAACTTTTGCTTTTTGGGGAACACGTGCTGCTGCTCGGAGCGCCGGCATTGGCCGTTCCGGTGGCCGCATTTGGTGGTCGCTGGCATTGGAGCGCACAAAGAGACCGGCACCATGCCCGGCTGCGCCAATTTGCTGAAAGTGAGGTGTTGAGTTCCATTCAAACGCTTGATAACAAGCAGTTTGTGCGAGATTTAGATGCTGGACTTTGTTTTCAATCCAATATCCCCACGGGCTATGGCTTGGGCAGTTCCGGAGCCTTGTGCGCTGCCATTTATGACCGATATGCACTGGAAAAAACCACGGATTTGGCGGCCTTGAAACGGACTTTTGCGCAAATGGAAGGCTTTTTTCACGGCAACAGTTCAGGTATTGATCCCCTCACCAGTTATCTGGACGCCGCGATTTTGATCCGCCATCAAACCGAAGTACAACGGGTCATCGCTCATGACTGGGCCGAGGAAAAGCCCTTTGTATTTTTGCTGGACTCGAAGCTGCCGCGTCGGACGGGTCCATTGGTTGCCTGGTTTTTGGAACAACACCAGCAGCCTGATTTTGCGGCAAAACTCGCCTCGGAATATCTCCCCGCCCATGAGGCAAGTCTGGAGGCCTGGATTGCCGGGGATTCGGAACGTTTTTGGCCAAATTTGCAGCGAGTTTCCATTTTTCAGCTCGAGAATTTTAAACCGATGATTCCACGCACGGTGGAAGATTTTTGGCGTCAGAACAGTAACAACCCAGATATTATCCTTAAAATTTGTGGGGCCGGCGGGGGCGGTTTTGTGCTTGGTTTTGCAAAAAAGGCAGAGTTGGTAGCTGAAATCGCCGGACAGTTTGAACTCGTTTATCCAATGCCAGCTTTGGTCCAAAACCCCTGAAAATGTCCAAAAAAGCTGCGCTTTGGTTCCTCGGTTTCCTGCTTTTCCTGGCTGTTTTTCGCGATGTGATTGCGAATGGGCGACCCTTGTATTGCCGGATCGGCGGGGAAACGTATTGGCCAGGACTGCGGGCGGTTTGGATGGATCCGTCGGCCAGATTCAAGTCGGCGGCGCTGAACGCACTGGCCGAACAATCGCAATACGAGGCCTGGAAAAACTTTTCCAACTATGATGAAGCGCCCATTTTTGCCCTAATTCCGTTCTCGCCGGGCGAATATTCTACCCGACATCTCTCTGGATTGTTGCCACCGGGCGCAGCACAACCGGAGCTGAATGCCCGATTCAAACACTGGCTCGGCACAGATTCCGATGGTCGGGATGTGGCCGCTACCCTGGTTTCGGGGGCACGGATCGCCCTGCTCACAGGGAGTGTCGCCATGGCGATGGCACTGCTGATTGGCCTAACACTCGGCACCATCGCAGGCTATTTTGGCGATGAACGCCTGCGGGTGCGTCGTGGCCGATTGTGGATGACTTTTTTGGGGATTTTGGTCGCTTATTTTGCGGCATTTGTGTTGCGCCAGTACAGTCTTTCAGTCAGTGAATCTGCTTTGGATTGGTGGAAAAGTTTGGGCATTTTTTGTTTTATCTTATTGATTTTCAATGTATTGGGTGGGCTGCTGAGTCGCCTGCCGTTTTTTTCCAAAGCCCTGACTTTGCCCGCAGATTTAATCATCATGCGGTTTGCAGAAGTCTTCACGGCCTTGCCAAAATTGATTGTGGTGATTGCACTTTCTGTCCTGATGCAGCGTCAGAACGACTCGATTTGGCTGCTCATCGCGCTCATTGGGGCAATGTCCTGGACCAGCGTGGCGCGTTTTGTTCGGGCAGAATTGCTGCGGATCCGCGAACTGGATTATGTGACGGCTGCCAGAGGACTTGGACTTCCCAACTGGCGCATTTTGTTCCGGCATGCACTGCCCAATGCGCTGAGGCCCGTGTTGGTTGTGCTCGCTTTCGGGGTAGGTGGCGCGGTGCTTTTGGAAGCAACCCTATCCTTTCTGGGATTTGGCGGGGAGGCGTTCAAAGGCGTTTCCTGGGGGAGTCTGCTGGCCCGCGACAATGCACAAACCAATCCCCTCAAAGCCTGGTGGGTAATGCTTCCGCCGGGTCTGTTCATTTGTTTTACTATCCTGGCATTCAATGCATTAGGGGATAAAGTCAGCGCAGAACGATGACCGAATCCCTGTATTATGAGACGACTGGGGGGCGGGTTCATGCGCTGAGGTTTGGACAAGGGAAGTCATTGCTGATTGCGCTGCATGGATATTCGGATCAAGCCCGGATGTTTTTGAATTTGGGGAAATTTTACACGGATTCGTTTACAGTCGTCGCGATTGACTTGCCATTTCACGGGCAAACCGTGTGGCATAAACGCGACTTTACACCGCAGGATTTTTTTGAAATCTTCGCACAAATCCTTGAAAAAGAGGGGGTTGCAAAGTATTCCCTCCTCGGATTCAGCTTCGGAGCGCGGCTGGCTTTGGCCCTGTTGCCGAATTGTTTCTCACAGCTCGAACAACTTTTTTTACACGCCCCCGATGGGTTAAAAACCCAAGGTATGGGCCTCGCAACACGCACCCCCATCTGGCTCAGGAGTTGGCTTTTTCGACGAATCAAAAACCCCGCTCGTTTGGCACCGATCATCCGCCTGGGACAGTCTTTTGGACTGATTTCGCCCACAATACATCGTTTTTTAAACAATCAATGGAGAAATCCGGCTCGTTTGCAGCGTGCATTTGGCTGTTGGTTGGCCCTTGGAAACTTCAGGTTTCGGAAAAGCGAGATTCGACGGATTTTGCAAAAAAGCAAATTGCCAACGGCGGTATTCATCGGCTTAAACGACCCATTAATTTCTTATACATTCGTTCAAGCCTTCTTCGCCGATTTGCCGCAGGTGGAGGTGCATGTGAAGCCGGGCGGGCATGAGTTGTTTGATTGAATGCTCAAGTTTGGGCTCCAGATTATTACCAGGCGCCGCTGATTCCGGTATTGGCGTATAAGCTTGAATGGTAGCTATTTGCACCCATTTCGCTCGAACGCCCCCATCGCAACAAGTCTTGTTATTCAAAGTAGCGCAATTCCAAATTTTCCCCGTCAAACACGGCATAAGAGCAGTGAAACATCCATTCCCCGAGGTTGATGTATCGGGTACGGCCATTTTGCATCGTTAAGTCAAGGGGCAAATGCCGGTGTCCAAAAATGAAAAAGTCGGGTTCGACGCCTTGTTCTATTTTGCGTTTGCAATATTGGAACAGCCATTCTTTTTCTTCGCCGAGCCAGGCCCGCTCTTCGGGTGGGGTGGCTCGGCGACTGGTTTGGGAGAAAAAATGGGCGAGTCTGGTGCCCCAATCGGGGTGAAGCCAACCAAAAAGCCATTGGCTGAACGGATGCACGAATACTTTTTTCATGCGTTTGTAGCCCAAATCATTGGGTCCGAGGCCATCTCCATGCCCGATAAAGAAGGTTTTACCGTGAATTTCCCGCTGAATGGGTTTCCGAAAAACCGGAATGTCCAACTCCTGTTCGAAATATCCGAACATCCATAAATCGTGGTTTCCAGTAAAAGCATAAATCGGGATTCCGGCATCGCGGAGTTCGGCCAATTTGCCCAAAAAACGAGTGAATCCCTTGGGAACCACCGTTTTATATTCAAACCAAAATTCAAACAGGTCGCCCACGAGGTAGATGGCCTCGGCCTCAGGTGCAATGGCCTCGAGCCAGCGGCAAAGCTGTCGTTCGCGGGCGGCGCTGCTCAGTTTGGCATCCGCGCCGAGATGGAAGTCGGAGGCGAAAAAGGTTTTTTTGCGATTGGTATTCACGCGGCAAAAGTAGAGAACTTGTAGGGTCCCTTCGTACATTGCCGCCCAAAACAACCTGTGTGCTTTGGTGCGGTATTGCTGCACCCAAGTTTGCGGGACTAAAAAAACGCTACCGGCATCGCATGAATTTATCCAAAACCCTCCTCATTGCATTGGCAGCACTGGCCATTTCGGTCGGAATGCACCTCGTTTCGGGTTTCGACCCAACCGTTTTGATGGTTTCACGCTGGGTCACGGTGGCCGCATTTTGCGCGTACGGGATTGCCCAAAACACCCTCACAACCTGGATTTTAATCAGTATGCTGATTGGGTTTGAAGTGGGGCTTGACATGGGAAAATCCGCCAAGGACTTTGATGTTTTGAGCACTATTTTTATCAAACTCATCAAAACAGTGGTCGGACCGCTGCTTTTTTCCACCCTTGTGATCGGTATTGCCGGGCAAAGCAGCGGCAAACAAATGGGGCGCATCGCAATCAAGGCGTTTACCTATTTTTTGGCCGCAACGTCCATTGCGCTGGTGATCGGATTGCTGGCCATCAACTATACCCAGGCGGGCATGGGCATTCAACGCAGTGATTCTGCAGAAAAAATAATGGCAAACGGTTCGGATTTGACGGCGCGAATTGACCCGAACAAAAACGAGGCGCAATTGCTGTACAACGATAAGGTGATGACCGTAAAACCGCCCGATTTTAAATTGGATTGGAAATATACGGTGTTGCATACTTTCCCGGACAACGTTGCCAAAATGGTACATGAAGGTGCGGTGTTACAAATTGTAGTTTTTAGCCTTCTTTTTGCGCTAGGACTGCGCCAGGTTACGGAGCACCACCGAAAAACCATGCTCAACTGGTGCGAATCCTTGTCTGAAGTGATGTTCAAATTCGTGGGCATTATCATGTATTTTGCACCATTTGCGGTAGGAGGCGCGCTTGCATCTACCATCGGCGACAAAGGGCTGGGCGTGATGGTCAATTTGGCCAAATTACTCGGCACTTTATACCTCGCGTTGTTCATTTTCATCCTCGTGGTATTTATTCCGGTCATGTATTTTTTCAAAATCCCGATTCGGAAATTCATGCGTGCCGTGTATGAACCTGCCTCTTTGGCTTTTGCCACGGCCAGTTCCGAAGCGGCCTTGCCACAGGCCATGACCGCGATGGAGAAATTTGGGGTTCCCCGCAAAATTGTCTCTTTTGTGTTGCCAACCGGTTATAGTTTTAACCTCGACGGCTCCACCCTTTATCTGGCCCTGGCTTCCATGTTTTGCATTCAGGCTGCGGGACTTACGGAAGTGTTTACCTGGGATAAACAGTTGATACTCATGGCTACTTTGCTGCTCACATCAAAAGGGGTAGCTGCGGTTCCGAGAGCTTCGTTGGTAATTTTGACTGCCACGGTGGCCCAGTTCAACATCCCGGAATGGCCCATTGCCATCATCCTTGGGGTAGATGCCCTGATGGATATGGGGCGCACGAGTGTCAACCTCATCGGCAACTGCCTGGCTTCGGCGGTGGTGGCGCGTTGGGAGGGCGAATTTGACGATCAAGCAGCGGAAGAAATATGAACGAACGTCCTTTGAGCGAAGCACAGGAGCTTCAAAAAAGCCCTGTCAAACTCGCTGTTTTCGCTTCCGGCGGTGGAAGCAATGCCCGGAAAATCATGGAGCATTTTGAACATTCTTCGGTGGCTCAGGTGGCGTTGGTGGTGTCGAACAAACGAGATGCGGGTGTATTGGACATCGCCGCCGCCCATGGAATTCCGACCGAAGTAATTGATCGTCAAGGCTTTTATGAATCCGAGGCGATACTGGATGTTTTGGCTAAAAACGAGATTGGATTCATCGCATTGGCGGGTTTTTTATGGCTTATTCCGGGGTATTTAGTGCGCGCTTTTCCGCGTAAAATATTGAACATTCACCCGGCTTTGTTGCCCAAATTTGGCGGAAAAGGCATGTACGGTCACCATGTACACGCTGCGGTGAAGGCTGCCGGGGAAACAGAATCTGGTCCGACCATCCATTTTGTAAATGAGCATTACGACGAGGGCGACATTGTTTTTCAGGCGCGTTGCCCGGTTTCAGCGGAGGATACGCCAGCGGATATTGCCCGAAATGTGCTGGCGCTGGAGCATCGTTTTTACCCTGAAATCATCGAGCAAGTCATTCAGAAAACTTAGCGCATGGATGTAGCCCTTCAAAAAATAATAGCTGGATTTTGTGGTTTGTTTTTTCTCTTGCTCGGCGTTTCGGTGCAGGCGCAACCAGTTTCAAGCTTGTTAAAAAGCGCGGAAAAAGCGGCTCGTGCGGGTCAGTTTTTAGCTGCCGGAGAATTTTGGGAACGCGCCGGGCGATTAAAAAATACGGATCCAGGTCTCCTCTATAAAGCCGCCGAGGCCTTTGCCCAGGCACGCGATTACCGCAGCGCCGCAGATTGTTATCGTGTGGCGCTGGATCATAAAAAGTTCCCGTTGGCAGGGCTTTTGTACGCCCGCGCACTGAAACAACAAGGGCGATATGCAGAGGCCAACGCGGCCTTTGAATCATTTGCGCAGACCTTTAACGGCGAACACAAGGCGGTGCTCATGGCAGTGGTCGAAAATGAGATAGCGGGTTGTTTATTGGCCACTCAATTGATTGATAATCAGGATACTACGGTATTTTTGCTAGCTACTTCTGATTCTCTAAAATCGCCCGAAAACGAGTTTGCGCCCATTCCTTTTTCCGAACAATTACTTTATTTCTCCATCCATCAGGAAGTTTAACTTTATTCTCTTCAGC
>CAZKBH010000028.1:8124-11015 GCA_964550795.1 uncultured Saprospiraceae bacterium | reverse complement strand
AAAACAAACCTCCTTCGTTCCATGCGAAAAAGTGCGGATTGGGGATTAGCGGTGGAGGCCAATGCCTTGCCAGAAGCTGCATCCGCTCAATTTCATACCGGTTCATTTTCAAAAGACGGGAGCCGATTTTATTACACGGCCTGCGAAGAAACTTGTCCCGCCGAGCGTGGCGGCAGCACTCAAATTTTACCCTGCGCCATTTATTGTCTGCGGCGCACAGAATCAGGCTGGGGCGACCCTGAGCGGCTGCCGGATTACATCAATATGGAGGGTAGTACGGCCATGTTTCCCCATGTTACTGTGATTGATGGGCTCGAATACTTGTTTTTTTCCAGCAATCGGGCGGGCGGCCTGGGAGGTCTGGACCTTTATTTTTGTGAACGGTCTTTGGAGCTGAACGAACTGGATTTTTCTTTTCCTCAGAACCTCGGCAGGGTCATCAACACCGGCGCAGACGAGGTGACCCCTTGTTTTGATTCCGATACTAAAACCTTGTGGTTCAGCAGTTTAGGGCATCCATCCATCGGCGGGTTGGATGTTTTTAAGTCGGAGTGGGACGAAAATGCCTGGTCGAAACCGCAAAATGCGGGCATGCCCATCAACTCCCCTGCCGACGACAGTTTTTTTGTGCTCAAAAGATCGGGCGAGGGCGCTTTTTTTTCCTCCAACCGGCAAGTGCTGCCTGCTAAAATCAGGACCACCGACGACGATATTTTTGAAGTGAAATGGGTTGGAGCGCGCTAAGTGCGCGTTTTGCTCGCCGCTTCAAGATTGTACCTTTGCCACATGACAGTACGCAATATCCTCACATTGGCTCGCCCGGAACATTGGGTCAAGAACCTGTTTCTGTTCCTGCCAGCATTTTTTGCGGCGCGGCTGACGGAATGGGTGGTGTTACAGCAGGCCTTGTTGGGTTTTGTGGCGTTTTCTTTAACGGCCTCGGCGGTGTATGCGCTGAATGATTTGGTAGATGCCCCGCAGGATCGGAACCATCCCGACAAATGCAACCGGCCGATTGCCAGTGGGGCGATTAGTCGCTGGCAGGGCAGTATAATTATGGTGGTTTTGTTGGCTTCCGGGCTTTCAATGGCCGCTTATTTGCATCCGGAGATGTTGATACTGAGCATTTTATACTTTGTAATCAATGTTGCGTATTCCTTGTCGCTCAAACATTTCGCGATTGTGGATGTGTCCTTGATTGGGTTGGGTTTTTTGATTCGAGTATTGGCAGGGGGTGTGGTGACGGGGGTTGCGGTGTCGCATTGGTTGATTGTATTGACGTTTTTGCTGGCGCTCATTCTTGGGTTTGCCAAACGCCGTGGGGAGTTTATCGTAGCTATGGGAGAGAATAATTTCCGGAAATCCCTGGAGGGCTACAATCTGCCTTTTTTGGATATGAGCATGGTCGTTTGTTCGACGGTGGCGGTGGTGGCTTATCTGATGTATTGTTTTTCCCCCGAGGTAACCACCCGGATGGGGAGCGACAAGATTTTTTACACTGCTTTTTTCGTGGTCATTGGAGTGCTGCGGTACCTGCAATTGACACTTGTGTACGGCAAAACAGAATCGCCTACGCGGGCTTTGCTGCGCGATGGTTTTTTGCAAATCGTGCTGTTGGCCTGGATTGGGGCTTTTGCCTGGTTGTTGTATGGCAAACAATACTGGTAGCTCGAACCGTTTCTACAGTCTTTCTTGCTTGTTTTTATCAAAAAACTTGTCGAAAAACAGGACCTGGTAATCAACGGCGCTGCTCCAATATTCGCCATTGTGCTCGCCGGGGCGTTCGGTATATTCGTGTGGGTAATTGATTTCAAGGAGCTTCCGGTGCATTTCCCGGTTGGTTTCCAGGAAAAAATCACCCAAACCGCAGTCAATAATGAGCGCAAGATCCCGGCGGTTTTTTAGTCGGGGTACCAGACTCACCGCGGAGGAATTTTCCCAGTTATCCCAATGGGTTTCTGGATTTCCAAGCACCTTGTGGAGCCGCCAGTCATTTTTTTTAAACGTTCGCAATTCCAATCCGCCTGCCATACTACCGGCAGCGCCAAAAATTTCTACATGTTTGATTGCCAGTGTAATAGCTCCGTGACCGCCCATGCTCAATCCCGCAATAGCCCTTCCCGAACGATTTTTCCGGGTATTGTAATAATAGTCAATAAATCCGACCACTTCCTTTGAAATATAGGTATCGTAGCGGACACTGGAATCCACCGGGCTGTCCAGATACCAGCTGTCGTAGCCGCCATCGGGGCAAACGATGATCATTTGAAAGTTATCCGCGTGTTGCCGGAGTTGCGGGGCCTCAGAAAGCCAGCCAGCGAAGTTGCCGCTCCAACCGTGCAAAAGGTACAAAACGGGGTAGGCTTCTCCGGTTGCGCGGTAGTTATCCGGGATGACCGCCAGACATTTGATGTTTTTCTGCATGGCTGCACTGAAGATTTCCAGTGTGTCCACATGGGCGGCTCGGAGGTTTTCAGACACAAACAATAGGTTGATAATGAGGAGTTTGAAGAGAAATATTGGTCTCAAGTTCCAGAAATTTTTCGCAAAAATAGAACATCCAAACTTGTCAATCTCTACCATGATTTAGTTATTGGCACTTCTTTTGTTCTCTAACAATAAACATTTTTGACTTTCGATGAGAAAATTTCCTTTACTCCTGTTGCTGGCCTTTTGCCTGCAAATTACTCCTAGTACTTCCCAAAACCAGGCTTTTAAAAACGCCATTCATGCTAAACTGAACTTCATTGACTACGGCATCTTGTTCGACAATGATTTGAAGCTGGGTCAAGGTTTTGAGTTTGCCTATTTCCGCAACGTCGCGCCTGCCCTGAATATTGGGGTGCCGCTGAAACTCGGTTTGGCCAAACTGCCTGGCGCGGCGGATGCCA
>CAZKBH010000028.1:0-8028 GCA_964550795.1 uncultured Saprospiraceae bacterium | reverse complement strand
GGTGCAGACATTCAATTTCGCCTTGAGAACATAAAGAGCACGGCAAAAGTCATCCCTTTTGCCTTTGGCGGCGCAGGCTATGTGATTGAAAAAGGCAACAACCACGCCCAATTTCCCTTTGGTGCCGGCTTGCACTTTCGGGTTTCTCCTTACGCTTTTGTCAATTTGCAAGCAGAATTTCGCAAGGCGCTTGTTGATAACCGCGACAACCTGCAAATAGGGATTGGCTACGTATACCTGCTGCATAAATCAGAAAACCAACCCGTTCCCAATGAACTGGTTTTTAATGATTTAGACAAAGATGGAACGCCAGATTCGCTGGATCTCTGCCCAACCCTCGCGGGTCCGCCTTCTGCGCAAGGTTGCCCGGATGCTGACAGCGACGGCATTCGCGATGAGGACGACGAGTGTCCCAACGACGCCGGCCCAATTGAAACCTACGGTTGTCCGGATTATGATGGCGACGGTTTTGCGGACAAATACGATGATTGCCCAACGGAAGCGGGTACCATAAATGGATGTCCCGACATGGATGGAGATGGGGTGCCTGACAAAGACGATAAATGTCCGAACGAAAAAGGGGAGGTGAGCAACAACGGCTGCCCAAATGCACCTGACCGGGATGGCGACGGAGTTCCAGACGATCAGGATCTTTGCCCGGATAAACCAGGCACCAATCAGGGTTGTCCGGATTCCGACGGCGATGGAATTGCTGACAATTTTGACAAGTGTCCGGACGAGCCGGGAACTGTAAAAAACAACGGCTGCCCGGAAGCTAAAGACTCTGATGGTGACGGTTTTCCGGATGATATAGATCCTTGCCCAACTCAGCCAGGCCCGGTCAATGGTTGTCCGGAAGCTGTAAATGAGCCGGATTCCGATGGAGATGGTATTCCTGACAAAATTGACCCTTGTCCGAATCAAGCGGGCGCGTACGGCGGATGCCCTGATACGGATGGCGACGGAATAACAGACAATCTGGATAAATGTCCGAATGTGGCGGGTACGGCAGCTAATTTTGGATGCCCGGAGGAGAAAAAGCCGGAAGAAAAGCCGAAGGAGGAGCCAATTCAGGAAGAAAAGCCAAAACCTGTAGAGAAAAAGGAAATCACCGAGGCTAGAGAAAAATTGGCCACTGCGGCTCGTGCAGTTCAGTTTGAAAGCGCAAAAGCCATTCTCAAAGATGCTTCTTACGATGTGTTGGACGAGGTCGTAAACCTCATGCGCCAGAATCCTACCTACTCGCTCTCCATCAGCGGCTACACCGACGATGTGGGCGACGATGAAGCCAATCTCCGTTTATCTCAGGACCGCTCCAAAGCCTGCTACGATTACCTCATTTTTAGGGGAGTTAAGGCAGAGCGTATCCGTTACGCTGGTTTTGGAGAAGCGCGACCGATTGCGAGTAATGCCACGGCAGAGGGGCGTGAGCAAAACCGCCGGGTTGAATTTGAATTGATTGTTGATTGATTAAAACTTCGGAGAGGTTTAACGTTGCGGACATTAGCACCAACGTTAAACCTCTCCGAGGTTGTTCGGGACAAAAACGCTTGCATTAACAAATTAACAACCTGTCAACAAAACCTCCCGATTTCTGTTTTCACCTTCTATGCGGCGCGACTACCTTCTGCTGAGCGGTCTCGCTCTCCTTTTTTTCTTTCCATTTTTGGGAAGCGTTCATCTATTTGATTGGGATGAAATCAATTTTGCCGAGTGTGCAAGAGAGATGCTTGCCACAGGTGAGTGGATGCGCCCACAAATTGATTTTGAACCGTTTTGGGAGAAACCACCGCTCTTCCTCTGGATGCAGGCGCTTTCGATGAAGGTGTTCGGGGTGAATGAGTTTGCGGCCCGTTTCCCCAACGCGATGTGTGGCTGGGCCACTTTGCTCCTCGTATTTCATATTGGAAATCGCTTACACGACCGGATGTTTGGTTGGCTTTGGGCCTTGGCGTGGTTGGGCAGTTTATTGCCGCATTTTTATTTCCGAAGTGGCATCATTGACCCATGGTTCAACTTCTTCATTTTCGCTGTCCTGTATGGCTTCATTGAGTTTCGCTGGCGATTTTTCCAGCATCAAAAAACGCAGTCCTTTTGGGTTAAATACCGGCATTTGCTGGGCGGAGGGTTTTTGCTTGGCCTAGCTATTTTGACCAAAGGCCCCACGGCATATTTGGTCGTTTTGCTGGTTTTACTGCTTTATTGGGCCAAATATCGCTTCAAAGGCAAGGGTTACTGGCGGCATCTCACCCTTTTTTCATTGGCTGCCGGGGTGGCCGCTTTGTTGTGGTTCGGTGCTGAAATGTGGATGCACGGCTCCTGGTTTGTGCAGGAATTTATAACCTATCAGGTGCGTTTGTGCCGAACAGAGGACGCCGGACATGGTGGTTTTTTGGGCTATCATTTTGTGGTGTTGCTGTTGGGCTGTTTCCCAGCCTCGGTGTTTGCGATTGCCAATCTTTGGGGCGACCGCGAATGTGAAGATGAAGCGCTGGAGTCGAGTACCCTGGCGTCTTGTCAACGCTCCGATTTTGGGACCTGGATGCAGCTGCTTTTTTGGGTGGTGTTGATTTTGTTCAGTCTGGTTAAAACCAAAATTCTACACTACTCGTCACTGGCTTATTTTCCGCTAACTTATTTAGGATCAGTCACTTTGTGGCGGGCAATTAAGTGGAATGTAATGCCCAAAATAACCACCGTTTTACTCCCAACAATTGGGGTAATTCTGGGTTTAGCGGTGGCTGCACTGCCGTTTTTTGGACAAAATCTGGACATGATTAAACCCCTGTTTGCGGCTGATCCATTTGCCCTGGCAAATCTGGATGCAGATGTCAAATGGGAACTTTGGCAGGGTATTCCGGGCCTGATTTTGGCTATTTCGAGTGTAGCAGGGGTGTATTATTGGCTCAAAAAACGCGCCTGGAAAACGGCTCAGGTCGTATTTGCCGGCGGGGCTATTTTCGTGGGCGGCACCTTGCTTTTTGTGGTCTGCAACATCGAAGGTTATTCGCAACGCGCCGCCATCGAATTTTATGAGAGCAAAGCGAATGAGGACTGTTTTATCAAACCTGTTGGGTTCAAAAGTTATGCGCACTTGTTTTACGCAGATAAAAGAGACCCCGGCCCCGACAAAACTGTGGACGATTTGCCTGGCATTTATTACACCCAACCGCCCAAAAAGACCTATTTTGTGGCGAAAATCAATCGTTTGAACCCGCTGCCAGAATTTCCGCACATTCAAGAGATGTACCGAAAAAACGGCTTTGTGTTTTTTGAATGGAAGCCCTGAGTTTTTTGCGAACAAAATTTCCTCCGGACTGTTTCTCGCATCGTTTATTTTTCAATTTCTAACTTGCAACACCATACAGCATGTACCCAATAGCACTCACCACCCCCATGGCCAAAGATTTGACGGACTATGGTTTTGAAGCCCTGAGCACACCAGAAGACGTCGAACAATTCATATCCAATCAAGAAGGCACTGCACTGCTCGTCGTGAACAGCGTATGTGGTTGTGCGGCTGCGATGGCTCGTCCAGGCGCGAAACTTTCGCTTGAAAATGAAAAACGCCCCACCAAAGCCTACACGGTTTTTGCGGGCGTTGACACGGAGGCCACTGCTAAAATTCGTGAATTCCTCGCACCATATCCGCCTTCTTCCCCGAGCATCGCTTTGTTCAAGGACGGCAAATTGGTTCACTTTTTGGAACGTCGGCACATTGAAGGCCGGCCAGCGCAGATCATCGCTGAAAATCTTCGTTCGGCGTACGAAATGTACTGCTAAGTGTTTAAGTGAGGCGGTTTAGTGAGGCGGTGACTTGAAGTCACCGCCTCACTTTGCTCCGGGCTTGGCGGGCATTTTAATCGAATCAATCGTCCAAATCGAACCAATCGAATCAATCACTAATATCCGTTCTGTTCCATCCAGCTTGGAAGCTCGCGCAGAGATTCGAGCAAACCATCGTTGTCCAACACCTCCAATGCTTCGCGGCTATGCGTACCGTTCACAACGGCAATTGAAGCCGCACAACCGGCATTTCTTCCTTCTGCCAAATCCACCGGGGTATCCCCAATTTTGATGACTTGTTTGGAATCTTCTATGCCAAGCAATTGCATGGCACGTTGAACCATGTATGGTGCAGGCCTGCCCTGAGGCACCTCATCACTCGCGATGGAACAATTAATAGTAGCACCAAGATTCCCGACGTAATTATGATCCAATCCGGCAAGCCACCCGAGCTTGTTGAGGATGATATTGGTGACCGACCGATAAAACCCCGTGTTGAGGGCGATTTTGATGTCTCGGTTGCGCAGCCATTCAAAGGTTTCGAGGGCAGCTTCGGTAGGTTCCACTGGGTGGGTGTGGTAATAATCCTCCAGGATGACTTTGAAATTTTGGAATGACTGATTTGATTTTGCGGCAATGGTTTCGAGCGGGGTGTGTTCGCCCAATTGTTCGCGCCAAAGCAATTGGAATACTTCGAGTTTGGACACCCCCATGAGGGCATTCAGGCGCTCTTTACTCGCTTCGATGCCCTCGTTTTGGCAGGCATTTGCAAAACAATATAGTACTTCGTCGTTGTCTTTAACAGTGGTGCCGGCCATATCGAATAGGACTAGGCGAATGGGCTGTTTGGTCATAAGTTTTGATTAATTTGATTGGTGTGTATTAAGTAAAGTGCGTTTTGCCTGGGTATGCGTACATTTTTGGCAAACTGCTGGACATTTTGGTAAACTACCAGACCTATAAGGTTTCCAAAAAACCTTATAGGTCTCATCTCCGCGAAGGTAACAGGCGGTGGATTAAGCCTCTTTCTGGGACCAAAATTTCACCATTATTTCACGCCAAAAAAACATAAAATCGGCATAGATTAAATAACCATTAGGTCTCGGCAGGATCCCTCAAAATGGGCAAAATACTTCGTAGGATTGCGGGAATATGTTCCATTCGCCTTCTTTTACGCGTCGCCTTTCAGCATCTTCGCCAGCAGTTTTTATTGCGGTTGCAGGTGTGTTTTCATTTGTGGCTTATTGCGGTGTGTACGCATTCCGAAAACCTTTTACAGCGGGTACTTATGAGGGACAGGAACTATGGGGGATTCAATTCAAAATTGTACTTGTAACGGCACAAGTAGCTGGATATGCCTTGTCTAAATTCATCGGAATCCGGGTTATTTCAGGCATGACCGCAAAGCGTCGGCCCCAATATTTGTTGGGTTTGGTGGCGGTTGCTGGCCTGTCGTTGTTGGGTTTTGCCATCACCCCATTTCCCTGGAATGCAGGCTGGATGTTCATCAATGGAATCCCCTTGGGCATGGCTTGGGGGTTGATTTTCAGTTATTTAGAAGGTCGCCGGGTAACAGAAGCTTTGGCTGCTATCCTTTGTATTAACTTCATCGTCTCTTCTGGATTTGTCAAAACATGCGGCAAATGGCTGCTCAATACCACCAGCGTTGGGGAATTTTGGATGCCCTTTCTGGTAGGGCTTATATTTTTACCCGCGCTGTTGATTTGTATCTGGGTGCTGGAACATCTGCCGCCGCCCTCGGAAGCGGATATCGCACAACGCGCCCCTCGGGCGGGCATGAGCGGAGCAGATTGTAAAAACTTGTTTTTTCGCTACGCGCCCGGATTGACGCTTTTGATTTTAGCCTATTTAGTCCTGACCATTGTGCGGGATGTCCGCGACAACTTTGCGGTAGAAATTTGGGACGAACTGGGATTCAAAGGTCAAGCCGCTATTTTGACAACTGCCGAGCTACCCGTTGCCCTGTTTTCCTTGTTGTCGGTGGGTGCTCTAATGTTTGTTAAAGATAATTTTCGGGCACTTTGGCTTAACCATGGGCTTGCCATCCTGGGCGCGCTGCTCTTGTTTGGTGGTACCTTTTTGTTCCAAAAGAATATGATTTCGCCTATCATGTGGATGATTTCCTCTGGTTTTGGCCTGTTTCTGCCCTATATCTTGTTCAATGGGGTGTTGTTCGACCGCCTGATGGCCAGTTTTCGGGAACAGGGCAACGTTGGATTTTTGATCTACATGGCGGATTCGATTGGCTACCTTGGCAGCGTTGGCATCTTGTTTTGGCGCAATTTTGGCGCAGGTAATATGTCCTGGCTGGCGTTTTACACGAAGCTTTGTTACCTTGGGTCGGGCTTGATCATAGTGACCATCGGTTCTGCCTGGGCATATTTTTATTGGAAAAAACGGGCGGGGTCAAAAACGAGTGTCACACTTGTTCGGAAAAGTGTGGCACCCCTACCTTAACACGCTCAGCATCACGCTTTTTTGCAAACATTCAAACTATTTCTGTACATCCATGCACGAGTATAAATTTGACGTAGCCGTTATTGGCGCAGGTATCGTAGGACTTGCAACGGCTTATGCAGCAGCCTGCAAAGGGCTGAAAACGATTGTTTTTGAACGTAATTCGCGGGCCGTGGGAGCTTCCGTGCGAAATTTTGGACTCGTGTGGCCCATCGGACAACCCGCAGGACCGCTGCTGGACCGGGCCATGTTAAGTCGGGAAATCTGGCTGGATATCGCTGCGGAAAGTGGTATCCAGGTCCGGGAAAATGGTTCTCTGCAGTTGGCATACCATGAAGATGAGCTTGCGGTGTTGCATGAGTTTTTAAAAAATGCTCAAAATGCCGGGTATCAAGTCAAAATGTTAAGCCCCAACGAGGTGGCCGCACACAGCCCGGCGGTTAAAACAGAAGGTTTAAAAGCGGGCCTTTGGAGCGCTACAGAATGCACGGTTTCCCCGCGACAGGTCATTCCGCAACTGGCGGAATACCTGGAAAAAGAGCTGGATGTCGTGTTTCGTTTTGGATCTGCGGTGACTCACGTCGATGCCGGAATTTTATCCGATTTCTATGATATTTGGCAAGCAGAACGCATTTATATCTGCTCCGGGGCCGATTTTGAGACACTTTACCCGCGAGTTTTTCGCGAAAGTGGCATCACGAAGTGCAAATTGCAAATGCTCCGCACGAATGCACAACCCAATGATTGGCAACTAGGCCCATCCCTCTGCGCCGGTTTGACGCTGCTGCACTATTCCTCCTTTGCGGAAATGGAATCGCTGGCAGCCGTTCGAGCAAGATACAACCGCGAAAATCCCGATTTTGCCCGCTACGGCGTACACGTACTGGTGTCTCAAAACCACCAGGGTGAAATCATCCTGGGCGATAGTCACGAATACGGCTGGGACGTATCACCTTTCGACAGTGAGGAGATTAACAAGTTGATTTTGAACTACTTGGGCACTTTTGCGCAGTTTCCAAACGCGGCCATTGCAGAGACCTGGCATGGGGTTTACCCAAAACTTCCCGGGCGAACGGACTTCGTAATGGAAGTTGAGCCGGATATCTGGATTGTAAACGGTTTGAGCGGTGCGGGCATGACGATGAGTTTTGGTTTGGCCAAGGAGTTGGTGTGAGGAGCAGAACCAATATCCACGCTTTGTGTTATGCTGACCTTATTAACAAACACAAAGCAACCAATGTATTTCAAAATCACGCTTTCGCTGCTGGCAATGGCATTTTTGCCCGCTTGTTTTGACGCCAATCAAGTCTCTAAACGTCCGGAAGTACCATCCACCACCAAAACTATGGCAACCAATTTTTATCAATTCACGGCCAATTCCCTAGATGGAAAACCGGTGTCGCTCGAGCAATTTCGCGGCAAAAAAATCATCGTCCTGAATGTCGCATCCAAATGTGGTTACACGCCGCAGTACGCCGATTGGGAGAAATATTACACCGAAAACAAGGATAATGTAGTCGTTTTAGGCTTTCCTTCCAATGATTTTATGGGTCAGGAGCCTGGTTCTGCGGAAGAAATCGCCGAGTTCTGCCAGAAAAACTACGGGGTTTCGTTCCCCATGTTTGAAAAAGTGGACGTGAAAGGTTCGAACATTGCTCCGGTTTACCGCTGGTTGACAGACCCCGCCCAAAATGGCTGGAATAGCCAGGAGCCAAGCTGGAATTTCTGCAAGTATCTGATTAACGAAAAAGGCGAACTCACGCA
>CAZKBH010000027.1:8519-69459 GCA_964550795.1 uncultured Saprospiraceae bacterium | reverse complement strand
ACTATACTCCGCGTCTCTGCGCCTCTGCTGTAAAAAATTACGACCTTTGCGCCGCAAACTAATGGGCGGGAAATAATGTTTACCCCTCCAATTCAAATAATAATGAGCAAGCACGGAAAAGCATTGGTCGCCATGTCGGGCGGAATAGACAGCACAGTTGCCGCAGTCATGCTTCATGAAGAAGGCTGGGAAGTCATTGGCGTGACCATGAAAACCTGGGATTACGCCACCAGCGGCGGTTCAAAAAAAGAGACAGGCTGCTGCTCCCTCGACAGCATCAACGACGCGCGTCAAGTAGCGGTAAAACTTGGCTTTCACCATTTCATCGTGGACATCCGCGAGGAATTTGGCGACTATGTCATTGATAATTTTGTGGACGAATACATGGCCGGGCGAACCCCCAATCCCTGTGTGTTGTGCAATACCCACATCAAATGGAATTCGCTCCTGCGCCGCGCCGATATGCTTGATTGTGAATTCATTGCGACGGGACATTACGGGCTTATCAACGAGTTAGACGGCCGCAAATACATTACCCGCGCCAACGACCGGCAAAAAGACCAAAGCTATGTGCTCTGGGGCCTGAGCCAGGATTGCCTGAACCGCACCCGGATGCCGCTCGGCCCATTCACCAAACCCGAAGTGCGCCAAATGGCCGCCGACCGCGGCTGGGACGAACTGAGTAAAAAAGCCGAGAGCTACGAAATCTGTTTTGTGCCCGACAACGACTACCGGGGTTTCCTCCGCCGCCGCATTGACGGGCTGGACGAGCAGGTGGCCGGAGGTGTTTTTGTAGATTCCCAAGGCAAGGTTTTGGGCAAACACGAGGGCTACCCGTTTTACACCGTTGGCCAACGCAAGGGCCTGGGCATCGCGCTCGGCGAGCCCATGTTCGTGACCGAAATCCGCCCCGACACCAACACCGTGGTCCTTGGCCGCGAAAACGATCTCGTGCGCAACAGCATGCTGGTCGGCAAGGTTAACATGATGAAATACAAGGACTTACCCCCGGAAGGTCTGGAGGTTGTGACCAAAGTTCGTTACCGCGATGGGGGGACGCTAAGTACCCTTCGATCCGTGGGCAATGACATTGAAGTCGTCTTCCACGCCAATGTAAAAGGCATTGCCCCCGGCCAAAGTGCCGTGTTTTTTGAAGGGGATGATGTGGTGGGAGGAGGGATTATTTATGGGAGTGGTAGGTGACCACCACAAACGCCCGGCGCGGAGCCTGTCCCCCTCCGGAGGGGGTTAGGGGGAGGCTTTTCGGGACAAGTCAGGTCTGAATTTTCACGATTTTTGATTTTGAAGATCAAACCACAAAAACCTCCGATATTTGACTTTGAAAAGATCAAATATGGCAATCCCTCGTTTCCTCACCCCTGCCGCCGCCGCGATACCCAGCTCCTTCCTCGGCCGCGAAAAAGAACTCGCCGACATCCGCAGCCTGCTCACCCGGCAAAACACCCTGGCCCTCGTGAACGCCGAAGGCGGCATGGGCAAAACCACCTTGGCCGCCCGATACTGGCAGGAGTTTGAAAACCAATACCAGCACCTCGCCTGGCTGTTTTGCGAAAAGGGCATCCTCGCTGCCATGCGCGATCAACTGCCACATGCTTTGGACCTGGTGGAAGCCCTGAACCAATATGCGGATAACCCGGAAAAACAAATCCAGGTCCTCAAGACCGCCATGGCCAACCTGCCCAAGGACTGCCTGCTGGTGCTGGACAATGCTAATGAACCGGGGCATATCCTCGGCTTCCAACAAGTTATGACCGGCTTAGGCTGGCACGTACTCATTACCTCACGCTGCTCCAAAGTGCTGCCCGACAGCGAATACAAGATAACCGGTCTCCCGCCTGCGCAGGCAAAGGAATTATTCAAAAAATACCACGACGAAAAGACCCCCGACTTTGAGGACTTGCTCGACCGATTCCTGCTTGCGGTGGACTACAACACCCTTTGTATCGAAGTATTTAGCAAAAACCTGCGCGAAGGCGCGGCCTGGGGACTAAGCCTCGAAGCCCTTCTTGACAAGCTGGGAAAAAACGGCCTCCTGCTGGGCGAGACAAGTTTTGAAGTCCAGACCGAGTGGACGAGCAGCGTCCAAAAAGAAACCGTAAAAAGCACCGACCAGGTCATAAAAGCCCTGTACGATGTGGCGGATTTGCAGCAACATCACCCCGAACTGCACGATTTGCTTTGCACTTTTGCCTTGCTGCCCGCAGAAAACCATCCGCCCACGGTGCTGGGCAAACTGCTGGCACCCGACGACAAGCCCGGCCTCAAACGCCAACTCGACCAACTGGCCCAAAAAGGCTGGCTGAGCACTGATAGTAGCACTTACCGCATAAGCCCTGTGGTGCAAAAGATACTACTCCAGCGCAATGCCGAACGCCGCTGGGCGCTGGGGGAGCCGCTGGTGCAGCGTTTACTAGCTGTTTTTGAAACCGAAGGTTATCACTCTAAAAATATTGCTACCGCCGGGCCTTTTGCGGAATTGGTATTTGGATTAATAGATAACCTGAATGTTGGGGAGAAGAATCTAGCTTGGCTTTGTAGCAAGCTTTGGCTTTATCATACATTGACCGGAAACCTAGCCAAAGCGATGGATACCGCAGAAAAGATACAAAAATTCTGTGAAGCCCATGATTTTAAAGATGGATTGGCCATTTCGTACGAAAAACTTGGAGAAACACACAGTGCGCTGGGCAATTTGCCGCAGGCTATGACTTTTTTTGAAGAGTTTACCAATACAATAAAAGAACTCCACGAAGCCTATGCGCAAAATGTGGCATTCAAGAACGGATTAGCCATTTCGTACGAAAGAATCGGAGAAACGCACATCGCGCTGGGCAATTTGCTGCAGGCTTTGACTTTTTTTGAAGAAGGCTACAAATTGTCTAAAGAACTCCACGAAGCCTATCCGCAAAATGTGAAATTCAAAAACGGATTGGCGATTTCGTACGCCAAACTCGGAGAAACACACAACGCGCTGGGCAATTTGCCGCAGGCCTTGACTTTTTTTGAAGAACGCTCCAGATTGGGAAAAGAACTCCACGAAGCCTATCCGCAAAATGTGTCTTTCAAAGATGGATTGGCCATTTCGTACGAAAAACTCGGAGAAACGCACATCGCGCTGGGCAATTTGCCGTTGGCTTTGAATTTTTTTGAAGAACGCTCCAGATTGGGAAAAGAACTGCACGAAGCCTGTACGCAAAATGTGGCATTCAGACACGTATTGGCCATTTCGTACTCCAAACTCGGAGAAACGCACCGCGCGCTGGGCAATTTGCCGCAGGCTTTGACTTTTTTTGAATTGTTCACCAACTCGATGAAAGAACTCCACGAAGCCTATCCGCAAAATGTGGCATTCAAAAACGGATTGGCTGTATCCTATTCGCAGTTGGGCCGCTTTTTCAGAGAACAGAAGGGAGATCTCAAAAAAGCAAGAGAATCTTTTCAGCATTGCTTCGAAATTTGGAAAGAATTGTCGGAAGCGTATCCGGATTATGTTCAATTCCGCCATTATTTTGATTGGGCCAAAAATGCGCTGGAAAATTGAGCAGGGCATGTGATCAAGTGAAGCGGTGACTTGAAGTCACCGCCTCACTACCACAAGCGGCGGCATTTTGCCAACATCCCGCAAAAAACCCGATATTTCGCCCTTCAAATCATCGCCATGCCCGCACCAGACTTTTCCAAGATAAGTTTCGACCCGACGCTCCGACCGGGATTGAATATCGAACACCGAACACCGAATGTCGAATTTCGATCTGTAGCCGGGTTGCCGCCATATATTGGTGGCCCCTACTCCACCATGTACCTCACCCAGCCCTGGACCATCCGGCAGTACGCAGGATTTTCTACGGCAGAGGCCAGCAACGCTTTTTACCGACGCAATCTCGCCGCAGGGCAAAAAGGCCTGAGCGTGGCCTTTGATCTGGCTACTCATCGGGGCTACGATTCTGACCATCCCCGCGTGGAAGGCGATGTGGGCAAAGCAGGCGTGGCCATTGATTCTGTGGAAGATATGAAAGTGCTTTTTGACCAAATTCCGCTGGGCGAAATGTCGGTGTCCATGACCATGAATGGGGCCGTCATTCCCATCATGGCATTCTACATTGTGGCGGCAGAAGAACAAGGCGTCCCCCCCGAAAAACTCTCTGGAACCATCCAGAACGATATTTTGAAAGAATTCATGGTGCGCAACACCTACATCTACCCGCCCGGGCCGAGTATGCGCATCATCAGCGATATTTTCTCTTTTTGCGCCGGGAAAATGCCGAAATTCAACTCAATCAGCATTTCCGGCTACCACATGCACGAGGCGGGTGCGCCTGCCGAAATCGAATTGGCCTACACCCTCGCCGATGGACTCGAGTACATCCGCGCAGGCATCGCCGCCGGACTTGATATTGACGAATTTGCCCCTCGACTTTCCTTTTTCTGGGGCATCGGGATGAACCATTTTACCGAAATTGCCAAGCTTCGGGCCGGGCGCATGTTGTGGGCCAAAATGGTGCAGCAGTTCAATCCAAAATCGAACAAATCTTTGATGCTGCGCACCCATTGTCAGACGTCGGGCTGGAGCCTCACGGAGCAGGACCCTTTCAACAACGTGGCCCGCACCTGCATCGAAGCGATGTCGGCGGTTTTGGGCGGCACCCAGAGTTTGCACACCAATTCCTTCGACGAGGCCATGGCTTTACCGACGGATTTTTCGGCTAAAATTGCCCGCGACACGCAGATTTTTATCCAAAAAGAAACGGATGTCACCCGCGCCATTGACCCCTGGGCCGGGTCTTATTTTGTGGAACAACGAACGCAGGAATTGGTCAAAAAAGCCTGGGCTTTGATGCAGGAAGTGGAGGAGCTGGGCGGCATGGCCAAGGCGATCGAGCAGGGTTTACCCAAACTGCGCATCGAAGAAGCTGCGGCCAGAAAGCAAGCCCGCATTGATGCCGGCGAAGAAAAAATTGTCGGCGTGAATATCTTCCAAGTCACTGACAATGAACGTTTTGAGATTTTAGAAGTGGATAACACGGCCGTTCGCGAGGGCCAAATCCGCCGTTTGCAAACCCTAAAAAATAACCGGGATGAAGTCACCGTAGCGGAGGCTTTAGCCGCTGTCACCCAAGCTACAGCCTCCCCCAGCCCCTCCAACAGAGGGCAACAGAACCTGCTAGAAGCCGCCATCGCCGCCGCCCGCGCCCGCGCCACCCTCGGCGAAATTTCCTCGGCCATGGAAAAAACCTTTGGCCGCTACGTTGCCACCACCAAATCAATTTCAGGTGTTTACGCCGCCAACATGAGCAACAACGAAGACTTCACAAAAGCCCAACAAATGGCCGATGCGTTCGCGGAGCAGGAAGGCCGCCGTCCGCGCATCATGGTCGCCAAGCTGGGGCAGGACGGCCACGACCGGGGCGCCAAAATCATCGCCACGGCCTTCGCGGATTTGGGTTTCGACGTGGACATTGGACCGCTGTTCCAAACCCCCGCCGAGGCCGCTAAACAGGCCGTGGAAAACGACGTGCACATTCTGGGCATTTCAAGTTTGGCCGCAGGCCACAAAACCCTCGTGCCACAAACCGTCGCGGAATTGGAAAAACTTGGTCGCGGGGACATCCTCGTGGTGGTGGGCGGCGTGATCCCGCAGCAGGACTACGATTTTCTCCGGGAAGCTGGTGCGGCAGCGATTTTTGGTCCGGGAACCGTGGTGGCCAAAGCAGCGCAGGCTTTGTTGGAAGTGTTGATGGGTGAATGAGGGTTTAAGTGTGGCACACCTTTTTAAGTGTGGCACACTTTTGAAAAAACTCGTTGCTTTGCGGCCTCATTTGCTAAAAAATGCTTTATCACAACGCGCCCATTCACCCTTTTTTAAGACTGATTTATGCCTGGTTGCGATTCACCGCATGGGCCGGAATCCGGGTTTTTTACCGCCACCGACTGGTTTTGGGCCGTGAACACACCCGTTTTGATGGTCCAGCCATCATCGTCTCGAACCACCCAAGCACCTTGATGGATCCGCTCAATGTGGGGATTCAGATTCGGCAGGAAATGTTTTTTCTGGCCAATTACAGCCTGTTCAAACACCCCTTGAGCAACTGGATTCTAACGCGACTTTTTTGCATCCCGGTCAAACGCAAGGAAGATGTGCGCGAAGGGGAAGAACGCAACAACGATGCGGCTTTTGAGGCTTCTTTTCAACATTTGGAAAAAAATGGCGTGCTCTACATCGCCGCAGAGGGCGTGAGCTGGATGAGCCGATTTGTGCGACCGTTTAAGACGGGTACCGCCCGCATCGCGTTTGGCACCGAGCGCCGGAATGCCTGGCAACTTGGAGTGAAAATCATCCCCGTCGGGGTCAGTTACAACGCGGCAAATTTATTCCGAAGCAATGTGACCATCGAGTACGGTGCGCCCATTGACCCGAGCGTCTGGGCCGAGGCAGACCAGCAAAACCACGAAAAAGCGGTGAGCAATTTTACCACCGAAATTGAAGCCCGCGTCCGGGCGCTTACCCTCGATGCCGGGAGCGAAGCTGGGGAAGTATTTTTGCAACAGATGGAGGAGTTGTTGCGGCATTCCAATATTCCCGGTTTGCATTCCGCTCCGCGAGAGCAGTATTTTTTCCTGAAAGACTTTTTGGCCAAAAACATTGAAAACGAGCCGTTTAAAGCTCTTTTGGACGACTATTTCACCAAAATCAAGCAAGAACAGCTTACCGATTATGGACTTTCCATGCGGAGCAATTATGCTGCCATCCTGCGTCCAATCGTGCTTCTCCTGCTTTCCCCCTTTTTTCTGCTGGGTTACGGGGTTTGGTTTCTGCCCTGTTGGCTGCCCTGGTTGCTCTGCAAACGGCTAAAGTTATACATCGGTTATGGCAGCAACGTGAAGGTGTTATCCGGGTTGTTTACGTTTCCGCTCGCACTCTGGGGCGGCTGGGAATTGGCTTTTAAATTGTTGGGCAACAGCTTGTTGGCCTGGGGTGCATTGGTGTTCCTGGTGGCCTGCGGTTTGTTGGCAGAGATTTTTATGGATGAGTTTAAAAAATGGCGGGAAGCAAGTGCTGCACGTTCATTTGCCAAAAAACATCCCGCTACCTGGGCCAGGTTTCAAGCCCAACGCCAGCAGATTTTAAATGAAATCGCATCAAACCTTCCCGTGTAACCACTCGAGGGTGTTTTTGAAAAATATTTGCTCCAGCGTTGCGGTGGGTAAACCCATTTCTTCAATGAATTTCCCGATTTCCAGATCGCCCAGGGGGAAGGGATAATCGGTGCCGAGACACACCTTTTCAGTGCCCACCACTTCCAAAATATAGCGCAGCAACTGCACATCGTGGGTTGCGGAATCGTACCAGAACCGCCGCAGATATTCGCGGGGCGATACTGGATTGTCCATGGCCACCAAATCGGGCCGACAATTGAACCCGTGTTCGATGCGCCCGATGGTGGGCACAAAGGAGCCGCCGGAATGGGCCAGGCATACGCGCAGGTTTGGCAGGCGCTCCATGACCCCGCCAAAAATAAGCGAACAGGCCGCCCGACTGGTCTCCGCAGGCATTCCTACAAGCCAGGGAAGCCAATATTTGCGCATATCGGCCTCTCCCATCATTTCCCAGGGGTGGACAAAAACGGCCATGTTGAGCCGTTCGCAGGCTTCGAAAATGGGAAAAAACTGGGCTTCACTCAGGTTTTTCTGGTTCACATTGGAGCCAATTTGAACGCCCGGAAAACCCAGTCCGTGCAGGCGCTCCAATTCCTGAATAGCCAAATCGGTGTCTTGCATCGGGATGGTCCCCAAGGCGAGATAATGTTCGGGATAATCCTCCACCACACCGGCCAGATGATCGTTGAGGTACATGGAGAGGTCCAGGCAATCGGCGGGTTTTGCCCAATAACTGAACATGACGGGAATGGTACAAACTACCTGCACGGGCGTGTTAAAATGGGCGTATTCGCCAATGCGCACCTGCGGATCCCAGCAATTGGATGCGATTTCGCGAAAAAAGGTGTCCCCTTTCATCATGCGCGCAAAACCGGGAACGTGGTGTTGCAGGTGGATAAATTCTCCGTAGCCGAACTTTTCCGCAAAATTTGGGAGTTGTTCGGGCAGGAGGTGCGTGTGCATGTCTATCTTTTTCATCGGGGCAATGATATACCTTTTCTTGGTCTTTTAAAGACATGCTGTCGCTTTAACGCGTTACTGCGCTCAATTTTCCCCTAATTTTGTAGCTTAAAAAGGATTGTAAATACGATCCATAAAACGCATAAGAGATGAAAAATTGGACAATTACACTGGCGCTCAGCTTCTTGATGCTGAATATTGCTCAAAGTCAAAATGACTGGTCACTTAATTTACTCGGGCACTGGGACGATGATGACCTACCGATTGCCTCGCCCAATAACCTTAAACTGCAGTACAGTGGTTGTTGGGGTCTGGCGGTAAACGGACGTGAGTACGCGGTGCTGGGTGGTGCCCGGCATATCCTGTTTTTTGATGTCACAGAACCCAGCACGCCACAATTAATCGGCAAATTTGAAGGGACCAAAAATACGGTGTGGCGGGAATTTAAGTCGTACAAAAACCGCATTTATGGCGTTTCCGACGACACCCAGGAGGGCCTGATGATTTTTGACCTGAGCCAGGCCGAGGATACGATTGTACGCACGTATTGGAGCACCGAATTCTTCAATAAAGCCCATACCATTACCCTGGATACGGTTTCTGGTCGAATTTACCTGAACGGCGGCGATGCAACCCTGGGCGTTATGGTGCTGGATGTGAGTCAAAATCCCGATCAGCCAATCTTCCTTTCCCATGTCGTGCTTGAAGGAGGTCTCCTACACGATTCCTATGTACGAAACGATACACTTTACGCCTCCTCAGGGTTTGCAGGTCTCTACGTTTATGACATGAAAAATCCGCTCAGTCCGGTCCTGCTCGCACAAATCGGGACAGGAGGTTACAACCATAATGTTTGGCTCAATACGGAGGGCACCTATGCCTATTACACTGAAGAAATTCCGGCAGGTAGGCCTATACAAATCGTTGATTTACAGCTACTTCCAATGAACGACCTGGAAGTAGTTGGTTCGTTTTTGGATAAATTTTCTCAAGATTCTGTCGTAATCAACAGTAATCAGGTACCGATTGCCACCTCCGCGATTCCGCACAATGTGTACATCCGCGACAACCTGCTTTTTAACTCGCAATATGAAGATGGCTTGTTGGTGTACGATATCAGCCAGCCCACGCAACCGGTTTTTTTGGCGCGATACGATACCTATCCTCAAAACACGGCTTATTCGCTTTATCGGGGCAATTGGGGCAACTACCCCTGGCTGCCTTCCGGGAATATCATCACAGGGGACATGCAAAACGGGCTATTTATGCTCGAATTGAGGAATAACACGGTGAGGGTAAACGATCCAGCGCAGCCACTTGCCGTGGAAATTTTCCCCAACCCGGCCAGCAGCCAGCTCCATGTCCGCATGAAGTCATTGAAGGCCGATGACTGGTCCTGGACGCTGCGGAATACAGCTGGGCAATTGGTCGTTGCGGGTAGCGTAGAAGCGGCTTCTGAAACCACGATACAACTGCCCAGCCTTCCAAAAGGACTCTATTTTATGGAAATTCGCGACGCAGCTGCTCTAGCTACGGTGCAAAAAGTGGTGGTGGAATAGGGCGGATTCCTGTGGCGATTAAACCGGTTTTAGAGAAGTGACACTTTTTAAAAAAGTGTCACTTCTTCTCACGGAACATCGTTTTAGCGGTAAGTACTGTACTAATACAAAATTCGGGGTAATCCATACTAGAGATTTCTGCGCCGTAAACGGCGCACTTCCCGACGGCCTGAAGGCCATACCACCTTGCAGAAGCCTATAATCCCGTCTCCACCAAATACCGCTCGGCATCGAGGGCTGCCATGCAACCCGTTCCGGCAGCGGTAACTGCCTGACGGTAAATTTTGTCCTGCGCATCGCCGGAGGCAAATACCCCGGGAATATTGGTGAAGGAACGACCTGGCGTTGCTATGATGTAGCCGCTTTCGTCGAGGTTCAGCCAACCTTTGAAAATATCGGTATTCGGATTATGACCTATGGCCACGAAAAAGCCCGTAATGTCCAAAATACTCACCTCCCCCGTTTTGTTGTTGCGAATCCGAACGCCTTCTACGCCTTCGGTACCCAGCACTTCTTCCGGCGAGGTATTCCAGTGAACAAAAAGGTTGGGGGTATTCAAAACCCGTTCCTGCATGATTTTGGAAGCGCGCATTTCGTCGCGGCGTACCAAAAGGTGCACTTCTGAACAGATTTTGGCCAAATAAGTGCTCTCCTCCGCTGCGGTATCACCGCCGCCTACGATTGCGACTTTTTGTTTTCGGAAGAAAAATCCATCACAAACGGCACAGGCGGAAACACCCTTGTTTTCCAGTTCATGTTCGCCGGGAATACCGAGCCATTTGGCACTTGCACCCGTGGCAATAATGATGGTTGGAGAGTGAATTTCATTCCCAGATTCGCTCCAAGCCTTGTGGATTGGGCCCGTGAAATCCACCTTTACGATCATTTCGTTGCGGATCACGGTTTCGAAACGTTCGGCTTGTTTGCGGAAATCCTCCATCATTTCGGGGCCATTACGCCCTTCAGGATAGCCGGGATAGTTTTCCACGTCGTTGGTAATCATGAGCTGACCGCCTGGTTGAGGGCCGGTGTAGAGCATCGGGCTGAGGCCGGCCCGGGCGGCATAGATGGCTGCTGAGTAACCCGCTGGGCCAGAGCCAATGATAAGGCATTTTACTTTTTCCATAATTTGCTGCAAATGTAGCAAGCCTCAACAGGATATTCCCAAAAGGGTTGGTATTGTTAGATTGCCACGGATTCAAATGTCTTTAGGAGGACTTTTTAGTCCTTCCCGCTATCACCCACAAAATAATCTTCCTTGTTTTTGAACAAGACATTGAAGGTGGTCATGCTCCCATAACAGCGTGTGATGTACTGCTGGAGATTCACCTTGTCTTCGTCGCTCAGTTTTTTGTGGGCGTTGATGCCCTGTTCCAGCACCCGGAGCCGGTCGCGCATCATCACAATTTTGTGAAAAAACGTGTCAATGGGCAGCTCTTTGGGCTGAACGCCGTCGGCTTGCAGGATCATTTTGCCGTTTTTCCAGCGATCCCCGAGGGGAACGGTTTCCAGGCTCACCCCAGACCAGGCGCGTAAGATGCGCACGAGCGATTCCTCCGCTTCTGTAAACGACACCGCTTCTTCCGGGGCGATGCGCTCCACTACCTGCCAACTGTTGTAGTCTTTACCGACCAACTTGAGGCCAAATTGCATAAAACAAACTTCGTAAGCCGCCACATGGAGGCGGATGATTGCCCCGTCGCCATACGCGGGGTGTTTGACGCGAGATCCGATACCCAGTAGTTCCATATCTTGTTATTGAATTTTGATGGGCAAACTTACAGCTCCCCGGGTTTTTCGAGGCGTGTTTTTGTAAAGCAAGGCCTCAAGCGCGTACCTTGTGCGCCGTTTGATGATCGCTTAATTTAAGGCGAAAAACGCATTTTACGCCCAAAACGATGCAAAACATGATCGGCCAACAACGCACCAAAGATTTTCTGGCATCCCTCGCCGCAAGCGAGCGCGTGCCTCATGCCCTGCTTTTTCTTTCGCCAACGGGCGGCGGAGGACTGGCCCTGGCTACGGCTTTTGCCCAGCTGCTGCAGTGCGAACAATATAATAACAGTACCTCCCAAGAAGCTTCGCCAGGATTGTTTGAATCAGACTCGCCAATCACCAATTCACCAATCACCAGTCCCCAGTCCACCAATCCACCAATCACCACTCCACCACTCCACCAATCACCAACCCCCAATTTCCAGCCCTGCGGCACCTGTTCCGCCTGCCGGAAAGCAGCGCAATACACCCACCCCGACATTCACTTTTCTTTCCCGACGGTTGGGACCAATGCCGTTAGCACGGATTTTTTGAAAGACTGGCGCATGTTTTTGTCCGAAACCCCCTATGCAGATGTCAATACCTGGTTGCAACGGCTGGGTGCGGACAACAAACAGGGCAATATCAACAAAGAAGAGTGCAACGCCATCCTCAAAAAACTAAGCCTGAAAGCTTTTGAGGGCCGCTATAAAATTTTGCTGATGTGGCTGCCCGAATACCTTGGGAAAGAAGGAAATCGGCTGCTCAAGCTCATCGAAGAGCCACCGGAAGAGACTATATTTCTGCTGGTGGCAGAAAATCAGGATCTGATTTTGAACACTATTCTTTCCCGTTGCCAATTGGTCAAACTCGACCCACTTTCCGACGAGGAAGTCGCTGAGGGATTGGTGCAACATCGTGGACTTGATGCTGCGCGCGCGCGTCAGATTGCTTTTTTGAGCGGCGGAGATTATGGGGCCGCCCTAGCTGCCGCCGATGCGCCCATCGCCGATGATGCCAAATTGTTACTCGATTGGCTGCGCAAATGTTGGCGCGGACATGCGGTGGAAATGGTTCGCTGGACAGAAGAATTTGCCAAACTTGGCCGCGAAAACCAGAAACAATTCCTGCATTACGGGTTGCATTTTTTGCGCGAAATGCTCTCCCTGGTAAGTACCGGAAGCCCAACCATGCGGCTGCGCCCGGAAGAACTGGCTACGGCTCAAAACATGGCGAAAGTGCTTGATTTTGAGAAGATTGCACAAATTGTTGGCTTGCTGAACGACAATATTTATTACATCGAACGCAACGCAAACCCGAAGATTCTTTTCCTGGATACCTCCATCAAAATGCATAAAATCATGAAAACACCCAGTCCAAATTGAGCCATGGAAACCCACAGTTTTTCCTGGAATAAATTTGTCCTGGTACTCGGACTTACGGTACTTGTCGGGATCGGAGAATATGCCGTAGCGTATCAGTTCAACGACGGCAAAATCACGCAAAAAGTGGTGGGTGCAGTCTTTTTGGGCATGGCCCTCCCGAGCATACTCATTGGCGGCGTGATGCGGCTTTTCAAGCCCGAGTTGCAACGGTATTTTGCCATTACGATCCTGATTTGTTTGTGTATTGGCCTGCTTTTAATCCTCACTTGAGGGTAAAACCGAATGCCTTCGCTGCGCAGAAGTGAGAACTTTTTGAAAATTTGGTAAATCTGGCTTTTCCCGTGTTACTTTTGCTCCCGGAGTGCAGGTTGGCTGGTCCATCTAAACTTCGCACTCAAACCCGAACCGGGTGTGGAATTTTATCCCGCACCTTCATTTATCAAACCAATCTCGTTTAAAACGAGGTCGCAAAAATCACAGTCAGAATCGGTTCAACAACCGTCTTTGGCTTCCAAATAAACATGGGATGTATCGGATGCTCCTGTTCTACAGGAAAAGATAGCGCAAAAGGCTGCAAATCAAACGGCGGCTGTGCCACAGGCGGATGTAATCGCCACAACACATACGACTGGATAACGGCCCAAGGGATCGCAGACCCGCGCCCTTTTGATGCCGTTGAGGTCAGTTTCAAAAACGGTTCACGCAAAGAATTTTTTAAAAATCCACCCCATACCCGTGCCACTACAGGCGATTGGGTGGTGGTGGAGGCCACCGGCGGCGGCTTTGATGTTGGAACCGTCACGCTTACGGGCGAACTCGTGCGCCTTCAGATGAAACGCAAGCGCGTGCGTCAGGATGCCCGGCTCGGTCAGGTGGTGCGCAAAGCCCACGAACGCGACCTGGAACGCCTCGATGAAGTGCGCAAAGAAGAACGCGATATCCTGATTCATGCACGGGCCATTGCGCGCACCCTGAATTTGAACATGAAAATCGGCGACGTGGAATTCCAGGGCGACGGCCGAAAATGCACCTTTTTTTATACCGCTGATGGTCGGGTTGACTTCCGTGAACTCATCCGGCACTACGCCCGCGATTTCAAGGTGAAGGTGGAAATGCGCCAAATCGGTGCCCGCCAGGAGTCTGCCCGCATTGGTGGCCTGGGCAACTGTGGCCGCGAACTTTGCTGTTCAACCTGGCTTACAGAGTTTAAAAGTGTAAACACGGCTGCGGCCCGTTACCAAAACCTCGCGATCAACCAGACCAAACTTTCTGGCATGTGTGGTCGCCTGAAATGTTGCCTGAACTACGAACTAGACACCTATATTGACGCCCTTGAGGATTTTCCGGATCGTGCCGAACGCCTAAAAACACAGGCCGGTCTGGCAATTTTGATCAAAACGGACGTGTTCAAACGGCTCATGTTTTACACGTACGCGGAGGATCGGGGCAAGTTCTACGCAATTCATGTGGACCAAATTTGGGAAGCCATTGATTTGATTAAATCGGGCAAATTACCAGCAAGTCTGGAGGATATTCTTGCGATGGCACCGAGTACTGAGCCAGAAGAACCGGAGGAAGCTGTTCCGGACTTTGAAAATGTGCACGACGTCATCCAGCTGCCCATGGAAAAGCGCAACAAGCGCAAAAAGAACCGAAATAAAAGCCGCGACCGCTCCCAATCTGCTGCGGCAGCGGTCGAAAAAGCCTCGCAGAATGATGCAGAACAGGGTCGTCGGCAAGGCCCGCCGCCCCGTCGCCATGATCGTCCGAGCAATGGCGGAAACCAGGGAGCTGGAAATCGGCCGCCGCAAAGCAACCGGCCGGAGCAACGCCAGGGTGAGCGCCCGAAGCAGGAAAACCGTCCACCGAACCCCAATAGAAACCAGGGGCCTCGGCCAAACGACGGCAACGGCGGCAAACCTCGCGACGAAAACAAAGGAGATAAAAATTAAACGTTTACCAATTGTACTTCATCTGTTCATCATGCGCACCTCGCTTTTTGCCACCATCGTAGTAGCTTTGTTTCTTTTTTCTTGTCAAAATCAACCCGCTACCCCAAAAATGGAGGGGCTGGCCGGGAGCCTCCAAGACTCCTCCATTCTGCGCGTTTGGCCCTTGGAAATTGACTCCCTGCGGAAAATAGATCCCAACATTCCCATCGTTGATGTTCGTTCTGAATTGGAATTCCGCACGAGTCATATTTACCGTTCCATTAACTGCGACCTCAACGCACCGGATTTTGCACAGCGCATCGTGCGACTTGGGGTTGATAATCCTGTCATTGTGTACGACACCGACGGTACGCGCAGCCTTCAAGCGGCGCAGACAATGAAGCAGTTGGGCTTTAAAAGGACCTATGAATTGGCTGGCGGTATTTACAGTTGGGCCAGAGAGGGGAAAACCTTGGTGTCGGGAGATAGTGGAATAGATTCGTCTACGATTTTGAGATAGTGTAAACCCTCCATAGCTGAAGCTACGGGTAAACCCTCCTTCGCCGAGGCTACGGCGGGTAAAATGGAAGAACTGATCAAGAAAGTCCGTAAGATTGAGATCAAGACACGCCGGCTTACACGCAACCTTTTTACCGGCGGTTACCATAGCGCCTTCAAAGGGCGAGGCATGTCGTTCAGCGAGGTGCGCCAATATCAGTTTGGCGACGATGTGCGGGATATTGACTGGAATGTAACCGCTCGAACCGGCGAACCGCATATTAAAGTGTATGAGGAAGAACGCGAACTGACGGTGATGCTGCTGGTGGATGTGAGTGGCTCTGCTTTTTTTGGCTTGAGCGGACAATGGAAACAGGAACTTTTGACCGAAATTTGTGCCCTGCTCGCTTTCAGTGCTGATTCCAACAACGACAAAGTAGGGCTGCTGCTGTTTTCCGACCAACCCGAGTTGTACATCCCCCCGAAAAAAGGCCGCCAAAACACCTTGCGCATTCTCCGCGAACTGCTCAATGTTCAGCCCGGCGAACGAGGTACCAACCTTGCCGCTGCGATTCAATTTACCCGAAACGTATTGAAAAAGAAGAGTGTATGCTTCGTCTTGTCCGATTTTTGGTCGCAGGATTACGAGCTGGCACTCCGGACCCTCGCGCAGCGCCATGACTGCGTAGGTATCCATAGCTGGGATCAACGTGAGCGAGAAATTCCCGATGTGGGCCTGCTGCGCACCCGGGATTCGGAAACAGGCCAACACGCCTGGCTCGATACGTCCGATCCTCAACTTCGCCGGGCTTACACCAAACGTTTTGATGAAAAACAAACCGATGCGGCTACCGCTTTCCGCCGGGCAGGTGCGGATTTTTTAAGCCTGCAAACTTCCGAGTCGTATGCTTCGGCATTGCTTCATTTTTTTGAAAAACGGGCCAAAAAATGAGGAAAAATGCTTTAAAATGTCTGAATCGAAGCCTTTTGTGCAGCGCAGTGGTGTTTGCACTTTGCTTTAATACATTCCAGTCCGTAGCACAGGTGGCGTTGCGCGCCGATAGCAATCAGGTAGAAACCGGCAATCCGCTTCAGCTCCATCTGCGGTTCCCTGCAAATGTTGGCGCACCGGATTCAATTCACTTCGAGGTTTGGGAAAATGTGCTGCCGGAACAAAACATCCTTTCAAAAAGTCCCTGGCGCTTGGAAGGGCAGTTTTTGCACAAAACCATTACTGCGCTGTTCTTCGACGAGGATTCTCTGGAAATTCCAGTGCTTCTTTTTACCCTCAAAAGTGGCGACACCCTTTATTCCAATCCCTTGCAGCTCGTCGTGACGGCCACGCCTTCGCCCGACGATTTAAACGATATGGCGCCCATCAAAGACATTCACCGGGAAGCTACACATTGGACCGATTATTGGCCCTGGATATTGGGCGGTTTGGGTGTGCTGGCATTGCTGGGGTTGATGTACTGGCTGGCCAATCGCAAGGCAAAAAGCAAAATGTTAAGCCGCAGCATTGCCATCCCGGCGCATGAGCTGGCGCTGAAAAAACTCCATGTTTTAGCTCAGAAACAGTGGATTACACAGGGTTTTGTGAAAGAACATTACGCCGAGCTGACGTTTGTACTCCGGGAATATTTGGAAAACCAATTCCATATTCCAGCGCTGGAATCCACCACCGAGCAGACTTTGAGTCATTTGGCCGGAAGTGCCTTCCCGGCACATTTTTTAAGGGACTTGCAAGCCGTTTTAACCCAGGCCGACCTGGCCAAATTTGCCAAAATTATTCCCCCGGACTCTTTCCAGGAAGCATCTATGGAAATTGCGAAAAAAATCATTTTGGAAACCCAATTAAACGAACCCCAAACCCCCGAACAAGCGCCGCATGACACTCGCTGATCCGCTTTGGCTCTTGCTATTTCTTCCCCTTGCCTGGTTAACCTGGCGCAGGCGGGAAGGGCTTGCCCTGCGGATGCCACATCCACAAACCCAGTTGGCGGACTATAGCCTTCGGACCAAAATTCGTGGAAAACTTCCCTGGTTGCGCTGGTTTGCCTTGGCCCTGTTGATTGTTGCCATGGCGAGGCCACAGCGCAAATGGGAGGAGGAAAAAATCAAGGCGGACGCGCTCGACATTGTGCTGAGCATGGATATTTCTCCTTCTATGCTGAGTCGCGACTTCGATCCTGACCGGCTATCGGTGGCCAAACGGGTTGCTGCAGATTTTGTCTCCAAACGCCCGCACGATCGTATAGGGCTGGTGGCTTTCAGTGCAGAAGCCTTCACCCAGTGTCCGCTAACCACGGATCGGCGGGTGGTGCAAACGTTTATCAATGAACTCGCGGTGGGTCGCCTGGAAGACGGCACGGCCGTGGGCATGGGCCTGGCAACTGCCGTTAACCGCTTGAAAGACAGTCCCTCGCGCAGTAAAATTGTGGTGCTGCTGACGGATGGAGAGAACAATGCGGGTTACATCGCGCCACTGAAGGCCGCGGAGATTGCTAAAACCCTCGGGATTCGGGTTTACACCGTTGGGATTGGCACGGAAGGTGTGGTCATGTCGCCAGCACAACGAAACCCGAATGGCTCTTACGCTTATGCCCCACGATTCATGCGGTTTGACACCCAATTATTGGAGGAAATAGCGGCTGAGACGGGCGGGAAATTCTACCGCGCTTTTTCCGAGCGCGATTTGGAGGCCATTTATGCCGAGATTGATCGCCTGGAAAAAACCAAAATTGAAATCAGTACTGTACGGCGTACCACGGATTATTTCCATTGGTTTATAGGCGCTGCGGTGTTGCTGATTTTGATAGAAATTGTGGCTATTTGGGGTGTTTTTCGCGCCATTACACCCTAGTGCCGCATCCACCGAATGGCTAGTGAATTGACGGTTATATTTTCCGTTCTTCTGCGTTCTTCGTCGGTTAAAATGTCCCGCATTGCGCCCTCCTCAAGCCTTGAAGAACAAAAAATCTACCAGGCCAATTCACTAGCCATTCGGTGGATGCGGCACTAGGCGATTGATTCGATTGGACGATTGATTCGATTGAGACGATTAGGCCGATTGATTCGATTGACAACCAATGCCTTGCAAAGCCACTATGGGTTAGCCGTAACCACCAGTCCTGATGGCCAGTCCACTCCGGCGGCTTCTTCCTCACTAACTTTCCAGAGCTGGGCTTTGAAGCGCAAAAGGGTGGCGGCTGTTTCACTTTGGCGAATGCCGATTTCAATAACTCCACGCTCCTCGAATGTTTGCCGAAGCACTTCGAGTTCGAGCTTTTTTACCGCGTTCATGACGTCAGGCATGAGTGCGTAATCGAAATCCAGCAGGTAATGATCCTTCACGAGGCATTCGATGATCTCGGCGTTGCGCAGGGCTTCGGCGGCGGCTTCGCGGTAGGCATGGATGAGTCCTGAGGTGCCGAGCAGGGTTCCGCCAAAATATCGCACGACTACCACCACTATATAAGTGAGTGAAAATGAATCAATTTGACCTAAAATGGGTCGCCCTGCCGTGCCGCTGGGTTCGCCGTCGTCGTTGGAGCGGAAACGGCTGCCGTCTGGCTCAAAACGCCAGGCGAAGCAATGGTGCCGTGCTTTAAAATGTTCTTTTTTGAGATTTTCCAGGTGTTCCTGGGCTTCGGATTCGCTGCGCACAGGCCATGCGTAGGCGATGAATTTACTCCCCCGGTCTTTGAATTCGCCAGTGCTGGGCGCGGCGATGGTTTTGTATGCGTCGGTCACGGGGGCAAAGATAGCCTGTGATCTTGACTGTGATTTGCTTGTCTGAACTATGATTTTTTTGATTGGTGTGGTTGGGACTGAGATTTTGTCTGGACTATGATTTATGTGTGAATGTTGTAATTCTTGCAGACAATTGTGTAACAGTCCGTTTTGGTTTAGCCCGCACCTTTACATTTTGAAATCCGTTCAATCGGATTAATCAACCATACACGCTCATTTCACGCTTCGAATACCTTAGGAAATTGTTGTTATGCCGAGAAAACATATACTCACTGGAAAATTAGACGATATGTTTTTAGGCGTTTACAATGCCTATAAATTTATTGCTCGATTTTTCAAACAAGCATTTCAAAGACCCTTTGAATTTCGTGAAATCGTCTATCAATGTTATGAAGTTGGCGTAAAATCCTTGCCGCTCATAACCCTTACTGGTTTTGTGGTCGGTATGGTGTTTACCAAACAGTCCCGCCCTTCTTTGGTCGCCTTCGGTGCCACTTCCTGGTTGCCTTCTTTGATTGCGATTGCTATGATAAGGGCTTTGGCTCCGCTCGTGACGGCATTGATTAGCGCCGGCAAGGTTGGCTCTAATATCGGTGCGGAACTTGGCTCCATGCGCGTGACAGAACAAATTGATGCCATGGAGGTCTCTGGAACCGATCCTTTTAAGTTTCTGGTGGTGACTCGGGTGATGGCAACCACCATCATGATTCCAATTCTGGCTTTTTATTGCACTACCGTAGGTATGATGGGTTCATTTCTGAACATCTATATGCATGAAAAAACCAGCTTCCCCACGTTTATCGCGGAGGCCTTTTCGCAAGTAAGCTTCCTGGATGTGGGTACTTCTGTAGTTAAAGCCCTATCGTTTGGTTTTACTATTGGCATGGTAGCAAGTTATAAAGGTTATAATGCCGAAAAGGGGACGCAAGGGGTGGGTAAAGCTGCCAATGCATCGGTGGTGCTTTCTATGTTCCTGATTTTTGTAGAGGAACTGATTATTGTTCAAATATCCAACTGGATCCGGTATTTTTAAATCATTATGGAACATAAAGCAGCGCAAATAGATACAGGAGAAATCGTTATTTCCATTAAAGGATTGCATAAATCTTTTGGGGAATTAGAGGTTTTACGTGGTATTGATCTGGATGTTTTTAAGGGCGAAAATGTGGTGGTACTGGGGCGCTCGGGAAGTGGTAAATCGGTGTTGATTAAGATTATTTCCGGCCTGCTTTTGCCCGATGAAGGCAGTGTAAAGGTACTGGGTAGAGATGTGGAACAATTAAGCGAAAAACAGATGCGCGAACTGCGCATGAAAATCGGCTTTTCATTCCAAAGCAGTGCCTTGTACGACAGTATGAGTGTGCGCGAAAACCTGGAATTCCCATTGACCCGTACCAACAGGTCCATTGGTAAAAAGGAAGTTGACACGATGGTGGAAGAAACCCTCGACGCAGTTGGACTTTTGGATAAAATCAACGTGATGCCTTCAGACCTTTCGGGCGGACAGCGGAAAAGGATCGGCATTGCCCGAACTTTAATGTTAAAGCCGGAAATTATGCTGTATGATGAACCAACCGCTGGTCTAGATCCCATTACCTGTGTGGAAATCAATAACCTGATCAATGAAGTGCAGAAACGTTATAACGCCAGCTCAATCATTATTACCCACGACCTGACCTGTGCCAAAGCTACTGGCGACCGAGTTGCTATGTTATTAGACGGTAAATTCACCCATGCAGGGAGCTTCGAGGAGGCTTTTGATACAGATGAAAAACAGGCTAAAGAATTTTTCAATTACAATTTCATTCAATAGTTATGAAGACAGCATCCAATAAGCGTGCAGTGATCGTAGGACTATTCATCGTCTTGGGCTTGGTATTTCTCCTGGCGGGTATTCTGGCCATCGGAAACCTGCGCAACACCTTTGTCAGAAAAATTCACCTGACCGCTATTTTCGAGGATGTCAATGGATTACAAGCAGGGAACAATGTCTGGTTTTCAGGCGTAAAAATTGGCACGGTGCATGAGCTGGGTTTTCACGGAAAATCTCAAGTGCTGGTGAATGTCAAAATCGATGAAAAAGCGCGACAATATATCCGAAAAGACTCGAAAATGAAGATCAGCACCGACGGATTGATTGGCAATAAAATCATTGTCATTTATGGCGGCACTGATATGGCACCACTAGCGGAGGAAGGAGACGTCTTGGGTATCGAAAAAATAGAATCTACAGAAGAGATGTTGAGCACCTTGCGTGAAAACAATGAAAACCTGTTGGCCATTACTACTGATTTTAAATCTATTAGTAAAAAAATAGCCGGAGGAGAGGGAACCGTGGGAAAACTATTGAATGATGAGACGTTGTACAATAGTTTGGGCACCACACTTGCGTCCTTGCAACGCTCGTCGGCACACGCTGAAAAACTAACGGCCTCTATTTCTACTTATGGCATAAAACTCAATCAGGAGGGGTCGCTGGCCAATGATTTAGTTACGGATACCACTGTATTTAAAGATGTCCAAGCATCCGTACAACAATTGAAACAACTCACCACCACGGCAAGGGAGGTCACAGAAAATTTGAAGTCCGCCAGCAATCATGTGAACGTAGCCACCAGTAAATTAGACAATCAAAGCTCGCCGCTGGGCGTATTGCTTTATGATGAAGCATCGGCCACGCACCTCAAGGCAACGCTCAAAAATCTGGAAGGTGGATCGGAAAAGTTGGATGAGAATTTGAGGGCTGCGCAGGATAATATTCTATTGCGCCGCTATTTCAAGAAGAAAAATAAAGCGGAAAAAGCCGCTGTAAAGGATAGCCTTGATCAGGGATGATTACAAGCTCATCAAGGCTTAATAAACTCCATAATTTTCGTGTACAACAATTTCTCATCAATCGGTTTAGAGATATAATCATTCATCCCAATTTCTTTACATTTTTCCAGGTCAACGGTTGTCACATCGGCGGTTAATGCGATAATAGGAATATTGGATCGCAATTTTTGGCGGATAAAAGTAGTTGCCTCAAACCCGTTCATTTCGGGCATGTGTAGGTCCATCAATATAATATCATAGTGCTTTTTTTGCAGCATCTCAACGGCAACTTTACCATTGCTCGCCACATCTACCTCAAAGCCGAATTCGGCCACGATAATTTTAATCAGTAGTTGATTCAACAACACGTCTTCAGCCACCAAAACCCGTGCAACATCCGAGACTTTTGGCACTGAAAATACCGGTTCAGTGGTTACAGGCGAAACCGCTTCATGGTCGTTTACTTTCTCAAAACTCAACACGAAACTGAACGTAGATCCTTTTCCTGGCTCACTTTCCACAGCAATCGTTCCACCCTGTTGTTCAATGAGTTGTTTTACGATGGCTAGTCCCAAGCCTGTCCCTTCGTGTGAACTGTTTCTATCTTTGTGGGCTTGTTCAAATATATTGAATATTTGCTCTTGCCTGTTTTTAGGAATTCCAATGCCCGTGTCGGTTAGCGCGAACTTTAGGACAACATTTTCGGCATGTTCTTCCAATAGACTGATATTCAGCGTAATCTCTCCTACGGAAGTAAATTTAACCGCATTGCTAACCAGATTTAAAATGATTTGACGCAGGTGTATGGAATCACCGATTAAAACGGATGGGATTTTTTCATCAATCTCTTTGATCAATTTCAGATTCTTTTCTTCTATTTTTGATTCAAATAGTTGGAGTATAGAAGACATAGAAGCGGGCAAGTCAAAGGCCACCCGATCAAAGGTCATTTTACCGGCATCTACTTTGGCGAGGTCCAGAATGTCATTGATTAAAACAATCAATGCGTCGCCCGATAATTTAATGGCATTGATGTATTCCTTTTGTGAATCACTCAAATCTGTTTTTAACACCACATTCGTAAACCCGACAATCGCATTCATGGGGGTTCGGATCTCGTGGCTCATGTTTGACAGAAACTGTTGTTTGGCCTGCAAGGCGGTTTCTGCCATTTTCACTTTTAATTCTGCATTTATTTTGGCCTCTTCCAATACTTTTCGCTCTTGCTCTTCTACTTCCATTGCCAATTTTTTGACTTCGGTAATGTCGGCAATGGTAAGTACGATTAATTCCTCATTTTTTCTTTGTTGAATAATGCGGTGCGCGTTGAGCAACATTGTTCTTTTGCCTATAGTTGGAAAAGTGTTCTCTACCTCATAGTCGTGAAAACTGATGTTATTGGGGATAATGTCTTCGATTTTTTCACGCAGACCAGAAAGATTCCAATGATTATCGCCCAGTTTGAACAGGGATGCGCCAATAATTTCTTCCTCCTTGACATGAAATTTTTGGCAAAATGATTTGTTGGCTGATTTAATCCGAATGTTTTTATCGAGGATGAGCATTGGCTCATGAAACGTAGATAGAATTGCTTCATAGTAAGTGTATAATTCTTCTATTTCATGGATCCGAGCGTATAGTTCCTGATTGGTAGTACTCAGTTCTTCATTGGTAGATTCAATTTCTTCTTTGGAAGTTTCCAGTTCTTCGTTCAGGCTTTGCAATTCTTCGTTGCTGGAAATAATCTCTTCATTGTTGCTCTGCAGTTCTTCATTGGCCGCTTCCTGATCGTGCGTGATAACCCCCATGTAGGCACGCGCAGCCGCCAGTTCATCTTCCAATTTTTTTATCCTCCGATCCTTTGCAACCGTATTATTTTTCCCGATAGTGCCCGGCGTTTCCACAATTTGCACTTGCTGCCCGGTAAAAACAATGACCAACAACGGCTCTTCCCCTTCAATAATGAGCGGCGCTACTTCTATGTTGACCATTCGCATGGTATTCGCTTCCACGTCCCGCTCCATTTCTATGCCCATTTTGCGCACCACTTTTTTTGTTTTAATCGCCTGATGGATGGTGTTGCGCAGCTCAAACGTGATTTCTACATGCGCCATTTTTAGCACATTAAAACTGGCTTTGCCCGCCGTGTGCTGGAGATACAGCGCGGTTGACCCCCTAAACTGAAGGATTTCCAGATCATGGTTGATGACCACACTTGCAGGCACATAGTTCGCAAGGAGCATCGCATCAAACGCAATGCCTGGATTGCCCACCGAGGTGGCAGGTAATTTTTTATACACCGTAGCTGCGACATCGTTTTTTTCGGGTTGTGGAGCCGCTGAAATCTGTGAGGTCAGATTGTGTATGCGAAGTACCCCTGAATTTTTTTTGCGTGTATAAACTTTGTGTTTTTTATTCAGGATTGTAAAAAGCGCCGTGGAGTTTCCAATAGTTTCGGATTTGCCAAGCATCAGGTATCCGCTTTCATTGAGGGCGTAATGAAAGGTTGTCAGGGCTTTTTTCTGGGCACTTGTGCCAAGATAAATGAGAAAGTTACGACAACTGATTAAATCCATGCGCGAAAAAGGAGGATCGCTCAGGATATTGTGTTGAGCAAACACACACATATCCCGCAAATATTTAGAGATGCGATAATGATCATTGCTCTTTGTAAAAAACTGCTGAAGGCGTCTTGGGGATATGTTTTTAACTTGTTGGGCTGAGTATTCACCATTCCGGGCTATATTTAATGCTTCCGCGCTGAGATCGGAGGCGAAAATCTGGAAGGGTAAGTTAATGCCTTTGCTCCCTTGTAATTCAAACAACAAAATAGCAATAGAATAAACTTCTTCCCCCGTGGCGCAGGCAGCCACCCAGATACGCAAGGGTTTACTTGCATCGCTATTTTTTAGCAATTTGGGCAACACGGCGCTTTTTAAATGCGCGAAAGCTTCGGTATCCCTGAAAAAATCGCTCACATTGATGAGTAAATCCTGATAAAGCAGATCCACCTCACCCTCTGTTTGCTCTAAATATTCCGCGTATTGCTTAATACTTTTTATCTTATGCATCAACATCCTACGGAGTATTCGCCGCTTGATGGTGCTCATTTTGTAGTGGCTGAAATCAACCCGCTTGCGCTTAAATACCAGCTTAAGGATGTTTTTTAAGTCTGGATCGCTGTTTTCAATTTCATCCTCCGGGGTACGTCTTGGGTCTGCATTACGTTCCTCCATTTCAGCATCTGGTGCTGGTTTTGCGGCCGGTCTCTTTGCCACCGGATGTTGGCTCATCCAAGCTAATTCTTCCGCAATTTCTTTAGGCGATAACACAAAATCAACCACTCCTTCCGCAATGGCAGATTTTGGCATGCTGTTAAACTTAGCGGATTCATCCTGGGCAAACGTGATACCTCCGGCTAGTTTTATTTCTTTCAATCCACGAGTACCATCACTGGCACTACCGGATAAAACCACGCCAATCACATTTTCTTTGTGCGTTTCGGCTAAAGAGGAGAAAAGAATATCAATAGAAAGATTTGAACTTTTGGTTTTAATCCGTGGAAGCAATTGAATATGTCCGTCCACCACCTCAATTTCTTTATTGTGCGGTATTACATACACATTGTCGGGCTCCATCTTTTCCATATCATCTATCTCCTGCACTTTCATCGGCGTTAACTTCGACAAAATTTCGGGAAGCAAACTTTTATGGTCGGGGCTCAGATGCTGCACGTAAATAAATGCCATACCCGTAGTGGGCGAGAGGTTTTTTAAAAGTTCTGTGATTGCTTCCAAGCCGCCTGCAGATGCACCAATGGCGACTACCGGAAACGGATTCAGGGAGTTTTTGCTTTTTTTCGGGAGGCGCGGTGTGCCCTTAGCTTTAGAAGGCGGAATCGACGCATCCTTTCCGCCGGGGCTGGTTTGCAGCTGCGGGGCTCTTTTAGAAAGTGATTTTTTATCTTTCGGAGTATCGACCGTCTTCATAGATTGCATGTTTTTTCTGTTCGCGACAATAGGGAACAGATGGCGCCAGTATAGGCGCGTGCCAACAGGGTTACTTTTAGGACCAATGGGTGTTTTCACAGAGATAGACTTTCCAAGTTTTAAAAACTTGGAAAGTCTGTGTAGTGCGTTGAATTATAGCAAAGATAGCAATAAACAATTCGCAATGAATCAATTTTTCTGTTGTGGTAAGTAGTTCAGACAAATCAGCGTCCATTCTCCATCATCTCAATCTCAACCTTCTCCTTCTTAATATTTTGACGAATCAATGCAAACAAGCTCATATAAAGGTTCGCTAGCCATACCAGAGAAAACCCGGCAATGACATAACCGAGCCAATTGGCCATCAAAAGTTTGTAATCCGTCAGAAATAGAATAAGAATAACCACATAATGGCTAAAACAAAACTCACAAGTGAATAGATAAAAAAACTTTCTTTCCAACAAACTAACACCCTGCTGACCTCTTGTAACACAATAGTTTCTAGGTTCTTTGAATACTTCTTCATGGGTAACCGTCCATGTGATGCTTGCAATAGGCATTGCCAGTATAAAAAGCCAGATAATTTGAAGAGAGAGCGCCATAATTATTTTTACTAAGTTCGTTCAAAAGAAAAAATATGCGCATCGGGGTTCTTTTTTCCAAGCGCGAAGTCTCGGATAATTTCTGCTGCGATCTGACTAAACACAATACCATTTCCGCCAAAACCCAAAGCAAAAATAGTGCGTGGCCGCTCCTTCACCGTCCCGATATAGGGCAGCCCATCTGCGGTTTCAGCGAAAGTACCGGCCCAAATGAAATCCACTAGAAGTGGTGCCATCAAGGGAAATCTTTTTTCTATATCTTTTACCAACAACTGGGCTTTTTTGGTCAGTAGCTTATCTCGTTTGCCGGGGCTGTAAAAAGGCTCATCTCTGCCGCCCACCAAGACCCTGCGGTCAGGAGTCGTTCGAAAATAGAGATAGGGGCGGGCGGTTTCCCAAATCAGCGCGTCCCGATGCCACATCTCGCCGTCAAGGGGTTCACTAACCAGCGCGTAAGTAGAGTGCAAACGGGTAACTTTTTGCTCCAGATAATTTTGAGACTCGTATCCGCTGGCAATTACCAACTGTTTTGCCCGAATAGAATAGCCATGATTGGTATGCAGCACCACTTGTGTTTTTTCATATTGAACGTCCACCACTTCCGTTTTATCGAACACCTGCGCCCCTTGTTTGATCGCATCTTGCAAGAGTGCATGCGTGAGCGAATAGGCGTCTACCTGGGCACCATCGTGCGGGGAATACAGGGCACCCGGCGACCGAAAATGTGGAAACGCGCGCACAACGTCTGCTTTATCCCAACGCTCCACACGAATGTCGTGCTTCTGTCGAATCGCAAATTCGAGGTCTAATTCTTCTAAATCCGCTTTTTTACTGGCACAATAGATGGAGGGTTTTCGTTCGAAACCAGTTGACAGGGGTAGTTTTTCGCAAATCTGTTCGAGTTTGTCAATGGCTTCAATGCAGAGCAGATAACTTCGGGCAGCGTTCGCTTTGCCGACAAAAGTGGCCAGTTTGTGCATGGGCACGTCAATTTCATATTGCAATAAAGCGGTGCTGGCACAAGTGCTTCCCATTCCAATGTGCCGACGATCTACCACCGCTACAGACACCCCTGCTTGGGCCAAATACCAAGCCGTGAGCGCTCCGGTAATGCCCCCACCCATGACGAGATAATCTACTTTTAAAGGATGGCGGAGGGCGGGATATTCACAAAGAAAACCATTCTTTAGAAGCCAATACGGGTGAGGAGTGTGAAGATTCATAGTAGACTACACTTTTTGTTCCTCCGTAGCCAACACCATTTTCTCCGCCACCACTTCCTTGTGTTCCACAAAAACGGCAAACCCGCGGGGTTTGATTTTGCCTCCATGTTTGTTGGCATACACTTTTGTAAATTCCGCACCCAGATAAAGGATAATGGCAGAATAATATACCCATAAAATAATGAGCACCACTGCCCCCGCCGCGCCGTAGGCCGAAACCGTACTCGAACGACTGAGATAGAGGTTGATAAGATATTTACCGATCAAAAACAGTACGCTCGTAAAAAATGCACCAATCAGCACATCGCGCCATTTTAATTGCGCATCCGGCAGTACCTTGAAAATCACCGCAAAAAGAAGCATCACGACACCCATCCCGATTACATAACTGAGGATGTAAGCCAGCCATGCGAAGGCACTCAAATTGGCTAATATCCAGCCGTCCATCATAGTGAGTACGGCACTCAGCACAAGGGATACCATCAATAAAAAACCAATACCAACCACCATCGAAAAGGATAGGATACGCGTCATAATAAACCGCACCCAGCCTCTTTTGGGCTTTGCTTTGATAGACCAAATGGTATTGATAGAATCCTGGATTTCAATAAAAACGCCCGTAGCACCAATAAAAAAAGTGGCTACACCAACCACGGTTACCCAAGGTGTGTCGCCGGAAATTCGGACATTGTTGATCATTTCTTGCAACTGTAAGGCACCCATTTTGCCTATAAGTCCTTCAAATTGAAGGTATAGATAGCCCTCAGCCGCTTCTTTTCCCAATAGAATACTGCCAATCGCGATAACGATGATTAGCATGGGGGCCATGGAGAAGAGGGTGTAATAAGAAAGTGACGCGCTTAACTTAAGTCCGTTGTCTTCAATAAATTCCTCGGCAGACAAGCGGATAAGACTCCACAACGCGAGGATTCTTTTCCAAAGATTAGCAAGCGTGAGGCCTGAAAGTAGCGGGATTTTCATGTATCCTGATCCTAGTTACACTGTCCCAATATCACCCAAATGATGATGAATACGACAATGGTACCAAAGCAACCGCCTCCAAATTTCATAGCACCCGCTCCTGAAATGATTCCTCTGAGAAAATTGTTCATTTTATTGCGTTTAGCACCCATGAAAAGCTGCCTCCGGATTTGGAGTTCATTATAGCTGGGTCTCACAAAGGTGCTGGCAATTGATTTTGTGGCTGTTACACAATTCAGTTAATTTGTTACATTATTTTCTGATTATAGTTAACTCAAGGCATTGGTACCCAATCGAATCAATCAACTTAATCGAAAAATCGAATCAATCAGACTATACTCATTTGCAAAACTGCTGGATCAGGCTCTGGGCCTGCGTATAACCGCCCGCTGCCGCCTGTTGCCAATCCGCACAAGCGCCCGCCGGATCGCCAGCGGAGCGACGGGCCATTCCCCGGTTAAATTTAAAATTCGCAGCCCCTGGGTTCATCTTGATTGCCTCGTCAAAATAAAGCAGCGCCTCTGAAAATTTGCCCATGCTGGCATAGGCATTTCCTTTATTGTTCACTGCGTCCGAGTAGTCGGGCGCAATGCGGAGGGCATTGTCATAGGAAGCAATCGCCGCTTGCATATTGCCCATGGCCGCGTGGGCGTTTCCTTTTCTAAAATGGTGATCCGGGTCTGCTTTTGCCTGGATGGCCCGATCAAACGCCGCAATGGCGCGTTCGTGCTGACCCGCTCCGGCATACGCCATCCCAATACTTGATTGAATTTTGTCCACCGGCTCCTTGGACTCCATTTGGGCAAATTTTTCCAGGTCAACGATGGCTTTGCTAAATTCACTTTGTAGTAAATACACCTGACCACGGGCATACCAGGAGTCAGTGAAATCAGGTTTGAGTTCCATGCAGCGGCCAAACATCTGCGCAGCTTCGTCAAAGCGTTTCAACTTGTTGAAAGCCACCGCGAGGTTGAAATTCGCATCAAAATAAAGCGGATCCACTTTTATCGCCTGTTCATAAGCTTTCACTGATTTTTCATAAGCTTCCAGATCATCGTACGCAAGGCCCAGGTTCGACCAGGAAAGGGCGTCTTTCGGGTGTTTGGCAGTAACATTTTCCCAGAGACTGATGCTTGATTTCCAGGTGTTGTTTTGCATCACCGTGAGCACTGCACAGAGGGCCAAAAATCCTGCAGCGAGGTAAGGCAGGGTGCTTTTTAATCCCGTTTTGATTTTCCCGGAATCAATGTCTGAATAGGTTTTGGCCAAAATAAAAAACAGGCCGAGATAGGGAATATAGGTAAAACGATCGGCCATGAAGGCTTTGCCCGCGCCCTTGAATTGCAGGACAAAAACGATGTTGACCAGAAAAAAAACAAAGCCAAAAGCGACGGTTTTGCCGTGTTTCAAACTCCCCCAAACCCACCAGCCAATGGCGACCAAGGCCAACGGAGAAGCATAGTACAAGCCAGGCATCGCTCCCGATTTTGGGTAAGGATAATAGGCCGAAAGACCCAGGGGCACGAGGGTTTTATACAGGTAATTCCAAAGCGAAGTGGTGGCAAAAAAGAAACGTTCCACCACGGAATAACCCGCGTCTTTAAAGCCCTCTGCTTCGCCCAAAAAATGAATGCCAACCAGGCCAAACACCAGAGAAAGTGCAAAAAATGGCACTTTTTCAATCCAAACCTTCATATTTTTTAAATCTCGCCCGGCCAGCCAATCCAGGGCCAACATGGAAAGCGGCAGCGAAACCGCCTGTATTTTGGAGAACAGCGAGAGCAGTCCCAGCACCAGCGCGAACACATAATACTTGCTTTTTTGTTCGGCCAGATATTTCCAGTACGCCAACAAGGCAGCGATGTAAAACAGGCCGTACAGCACGTCTTTTCGTTCCGTCACCCAGGCCACACTTTCCACGCGCATCGGGTGGATGCCAAAAAGCGCCGTCCCGAGCGCCAGTCCCCAGCCTCGCACGCCCAACGCCCGAAAAAAGAAAAACGCCAACGCAGTAGTGCCCACGTGAAGCAATACATTATTGAAATGGTACAGAAAAGGCTGAAAGTTTTCCACCGACATCTGGCCGGGTTTCACCACCGTGTCGAAGGTGTGTTCAAAACAGTAGGTGAGCACCACGAGGGGGGAATAGTTGCCATGGGTGTGTCCAGTAAAAATCTGGCCAAGATCCATGCTGCCGAGGGGTTGCACCATCGGATTGAGCCACAGGTAGCCGTGGTCGTCCCAGTTGACGAAGCCCGCGCTAAACGTGTTGGCGAAAACCAAAAAAGTCAGCAGCAGGCAGCCCGCAAGCATTAGGCGATCTGAAACCACGCTGGGGGCGGCAACACTAACCGGATGGTTTTCGGAGGATTTTGAAACAGCGGATTTGACAGACGCCTGGGTGTTTTTATTTTTCTTGGACATGGCCGGTACAAGTTTTTCGTTCGGACAAAGGAAATACGAATTCGTTTTACGGGCAATTATTTTCGTGGTTTAGGCTCCGGGGTACTCACCGGGTGACTCGAGTCACCCGGTGAGTACCCCGGAGCCTAAACCATAGAAAATTATCCGTTAACTCAAATGAAATGGGTGAAACGACGTTATTCGGAGCGTTCTGACGAAAAGGAGCTGGAATTTGGCTGGGGGCGGTAACTTTGTGGAGTGGAAATGAAAAAATTTCGGTTATATCGAACGCATGGCAAGAGATAAATTTCACCAAATTGTGCGGATGGCATTGGAGAAGGACGGTTGGGAAATCACACATGATCCATAAAGCCAAGAGAAATTTAAACTCAGATTTAGCACTTAAAACCTAGACATGCAATTTCCCTTCGATGCTTTTTTGTTTAAGCATGCCATCGCAACTGGCAGCATTCTATGGCGGAAACATGCGCTAGAAAAGATGATAGCACGAGGAATTAGTCGTGATGAAGTGATAACTGTTCTGGAAAATGGCGAAGTGATTCGTCAGTATTTTGATGACAGACCATTTCCCAGCGCCCTAGTTTTAGGCTTTCCTGAAAACCGACCTATCCATGTTGTTGTTTCATTTGATGAAGCCGATCAGCAAATTTTTGTTATCACAGCCTACGAACCCGACTTAAACATTTTTGAATCGGATTTTAAAACTAAAAAGAATTGATCATGAGCCATATCCCATCAAAATGTCCCATTTGTGGAGGGAAAGTAGATTCCGGCAAAATCACGTTTACCGTTGACCTGAGTTCTGGCTTGGTGGTGGTAAGAAATGTGCCAGCCTTTGTTTGTACACAATGTGGGGAAGAATGGATTGACGACCCAACCTCGGTAAAATTAGAGGCGATTGCGGCCAGGGCAAAAGCGCAGAACACGCAGATAGAGGTAATGGCGATGGGTTAGGAGCAACCCAAAGAACAAATAGTGTCACCGCTATGCGGTTCTTATCATCTTAATCGCCCCTTGGGCTACCAAAATGTCGCCGCTATGCGGCTAATTGACCAGAAAATCCCTCCTAAACGATTATCACACATTCAATAACTTCAATGCGTCCACTACTTTCCACAACCCTCATCGCCCTCCTCACCCTTTACCTCGCTTGTACGCCCAAAACCGGCAACCAAATCGCAAGCAAACCCAATCACCCCGAAGATCAAGCGCAATGGGACACGCTGAGCAAGCCCCTCATGGGCGAAGACGAAGAACTCGTTGAGTATAACCTGCTCGATGAAATCCCCGTCGAGCCTCAGGCAGGCGATAACCTCGATTCGCTGCGTCCCTACAACGCTTCCCACACTTTTGAGGTGGATTTGATCCACACCAAGGTAGAAATCTCCTTCGATTGGGCTAAAAAACGCGCCAACGGAAAGGCAACCCTCACCATGCGCCCCTGGTTTTATGCCACCGACCAGGTGACCCTGGATGCCAAAAATTTTGACATTCATTCGGTGACATTTGCCGATGAAAAACCCGCCCAGAAAGGAGAGGGGCAAGCGTTGAAATACGATTACAACAACGAACAAATCACCATCCAACTAGGCAAAACATTCACCCGAAAGGATGAATTCAAAATAGCCATTACCTACACCGCCAAGCCCGACGAGCGCGAAGCATTCGGCGGCAGCGCAGCCATTACCAGCGACAAAGGCCTGTATTTTATCAATGCCGATGGGGCAACAAAAGACAAGCCCATGCAAATCTGGACGCAGGGCGAAACCGAAAGCAACTCGTTCTGGATGCCAACTGTGGATAAGCCGAACGAACGCTGCACGCAGGAGATGTACATCACCGTGGAAGACAAGTACAAAACACTTTCAAACGGCCTGATGCTCTCCTCCAAAAAGAACGCCGACGGTACCCGCACCGATTATTGGAAAATGGACAAGCCCCACGCGCCTTACCTGTTTATGATGGCCATTGGGGAATTTGCAGTGGTGAAAGACAAGTGGCGCGGCATTGACGTGGATTACTACGTGGAGCCTAAATTCGAGCCGCATGCCCGCGATATTTACCCGTACACCGTCGAAATGTTGGAGTTCTTTTCCAACAAACTGGAGTATCCATACCCTTGGCAGAAATACGCGCAAGTCGTTGTGCGTGACTATGTTAGCGGTGCCATGGAAAATACCACGGGGGTTATTTTTGGTGAATTCATGCAAAAAACCAAGCGTGAATTGATGGACGACCACATGACAAACGAAAAAGTGGTTGCCCACGAAATGTTCCACCACTGGTTCGGCGATTTAGTCACCACCGAGAACTGGGCCAACCTCACGCTCAACGAGGGTTTTGCCAATTATTCCGAATACCTCTGGATTGAAAACAAGTATGGCCGCGATGCCGCAGACGAACATCTGATGGTAGAACAACAGGGCTACTTCTACTCCGCCAGCGATGGAGGCCACCCTTTGATTCATTTTGGATACGAGAACCGGGAGGATATGTTTGATGCGCACTCGTATAACAAGGGCGGCTGCGTCCTGCACATGCTCCGCGGATATGTGGGCGACGAAGCGTTTTTTGCAGGCCTCAATCGCTACCTCAAACAGCACGAATACACCGATGTAGAAGTTCACGAACTCCGCCTCGCGTTTGAAGATGTGGTGGGTCAGGATCTGAACTGGTTTTTTAATCAGTGGTACCTGGGCGCTGGTCACCCCTTGCTCGACATCGAATATGGCTGGGATGAAACGACCAAAAAAGCCAGTGTAACCGTGACCCAAAACCAGGATGGTCCGGAGGTTGCGCGGGTTTTTGAACTCCCGGTTGCAGTGGATATTTATGATGCATCTGGCAAATCCCGTCGCGAGCAGATTCGGATTACGAAGCGTCAACAGACCTTTTTGTTTGACTCCCCGAGCGAGCCTGCATTGCTGAATTTTGACGCTACAAAATCCCTGCTTTGTCAAAAAAACGACCTGCACAATGCTCAGGAGTGGGCGTTTATGTTCCGCAACGCCCCCCTTTTCCGCGACCGCGTGGAGGCGATGGAAGCCTTGCAAGCCGATCCTTCGGCGCTCACGCAGGCGGTTTACAAAGAGGCTTTGACCGACAAATACCACGGCATCCGGCAGCAGGCCCTCATGGCCGACGGGATGGAAGACCCCAGTATTTTGCCCATCGTGAAAGTTCTGGCCGAGACGGATCCGGAGCCAGAGGTTCGAGCCAGCGCCATCAACATTTTGGGGCGCACGGGCGACAAACAGTACATTCCTGTTTTTCAAAAAAACATGGGGACCGATCAAGCTTACAGCGTAGTAGGTGCGGCCCTTTCTGCGCTTCAAAAACTGGATCCTGTTGCTGCCAAAGAGGCTTCTAAATCTTTGCAAAATGATGATTCAGAGGCATTTACGCCCGTATTATCTGAACTATTTGCCGATGAGCCAGACCGTTCTAATTTGCCGTTTTTTGAACAAAAATTGGCCAAAGCAGACGGTTTCGGAGCCTTCCCGTTTTTTGATAATTACCAAAAATTCCTGGTCGGATTGAATGATGCCGCCTTGTTGGATGCAGGCGTGGAACAGTTTAAGGCCATTTCGCTCAACCTGAAAACCAGCGAATGGCGCCGATTCGGAGCCACCAAAGCCATTGCCGATCTGCGCAATCACTTCCGCGCACAAGGCAACAGCGAAAAAGTGAGCGCCCTGCAAACGATTATCAATGAAATCAAATCGAAAGAAACAGATCCGACGCTGAAGTTGTATTACGATATGTTTTAACAAACCAATATCACTTCAATCTTTCATCAAATTCAAAACGTTATGGATTCACTGGATTATTCACCCAAACCAAGTGTTGCACCCATCTGGAACACCGTGCTGATCAATGGCGCCTACTGTGGCGGGGCACTTGTGGCAGTTTCTCTATTAATGTATCTGCTCAATGCTAACTTAATGTCCATGGGAAGCATTGTTCTTTTATACGGCTCCATTTTGGTCATCGGAGCCCTCTTCGCGGTAATCGCTGTTCGGCATCAGCGAGACCAGCTGGATGGTGGTAACATCAGTTTTGGCAAGGCGCTGTTGGTAGGTTGGTTCACGATTTTTATTGGAATGTTCATCTCGGGTCTTTGGAATTATGTGCTCATTAATTTTATTGATCCAAATTACATTGTCACCCTGAAAGAACAATTCATGGAAACATGGGGACAAAATATGCCAGAAGACGCCCTTGAAAAAGCCATGGAAGGTTTTGAAAAGTCTGGCGAATTGCTCAGCACCCTTAAAAGCAGCCTCTTTAGCGGCCTCTTTTTGGGGCTGATTATTGGGTTGATAACGGCTGCATTCATGAAAAAACAACCCGATGCTTTCCTGCGCTAAGATCTTCTGATTTCATAGGCACTTAAACATTGCTTTCAAGTACCTTCGCACCAATTCCAGAAACGCCTTGCCGCTCGGCAGGGCGTTTTTTGTACTTTTTTTCTTTAAGTCTATACACTCATTCCAGCACATGACACCAGGCGTTCGTTATGGATTTTTGGGCGGAGCAGTGGTGATTTTTTATTTCGCACTGCTTTACGTTGCCAAGCAAAATTTGTTCCTCAGCCCACTGCTCCAATGGGGCAGCATGGCTATTTACCTGTTTTTTATGGGACGTGCTTCGTTGGAAGATTGCCAGACCAATGGGGTCGGGCGTGATTTTCGGGAAGTAGTACGCACGCCGTTTGTGACTTTTTTGCTCATAAACCTCTGTTATTGGCTGTTTTATTACGGTTTGCATCTGTATGATCCCGGCTTGTTGCTGGCTGAAATGGGCCTTGAATTAGACATGCTCAAAACCCAACTCGCCGCTGGTCTGGGCGATCCGGAACAGTCCAACCAATACCGGGAGCGTATTCAGGATTTGGAAAGAACCATCCAAAACCCGCAGCCACAGCCCCTGGGGCCGGTCGTTATGCGGATGTGCGTGGGTGCTTTGGGTGGTTTTGCCCTCGCAGCCGGGGTAGCCGCTTTAATTAAAAATCAACGAAAAAAGTCCGCATAAGCTTCCCATGACCACACTTTCCACCTCACGAAGAGTCGCCGTAATACGCAAATGGCTCAGTATTTTCAGCATATCCCGCATTTTGCGATGGGCAGTGCTGTTCGTGTTGGCCTGGTGGGTATGGGACAACTGGCACGAGGATCTGCCCGCAGCGCAGTGTATTACCCAATACGCATTCCCGGATTCAAAATTTGTGGAAGTGGATGGCATGGCCATTCATTACAGAATCAGTGGCAGTGGCACCCCCCTTTTGCTCCTGCATGATGCCCAAAGTTCGCTGCATACCTGGGCTGGCTGGACGGATCAACTGAGTGAAAAACAACAGGTAGTTAGTTTGGATCTGCCGGGCTTTGGCCTGAGCGCACCGCATCCACAGGGCAGCTATAGCGCCTTTATGTACGCCAGTTTTTTGGACAGTTTTTTGCAAAAATTGAACCTGAAAAAAGTCTCCATCGCGGGTTCAGGGCTTGGGGCACAAATCGCGTGGCAATTCGCGGCAGAATCGCCCCAGCAGATTGACAAATTAATTTTGCTCGGCGCCCCGGGTTTTGAAGAAAAGGAGACCTCCTTGATTAATTGGCTTGCCAGCACACCCGTACTCAACCGCTCGCTTTGGAAAGTAACCCCCCGCGCCTTTGTGCGCCTTTCTCTGGAAGATATTTGGGCAGATAATGCGTTGGTGACCGATACGCTCGTGAAGCGCCATTTCGACCTTTCGCTTTTGCCGGGTCACCGAAAGGCATTTACCGACCGCGCCTCCGTACGAGACAACCGCCCGCCTATTGACCTCATCGAACGCATCACAGCACCAACACTCATCCTCTGGGGTGCGGAAGACACCCGCATCTCCCCCGAACACGCTTATGATTTTCACAAACGCATCCGGGGGGCTGTGCTTAAAATTTATCGCAACACGGGGCATTGGCCGCAAGAAGAAAATCCTGCGCAGACCGCACAGGACGTGCAAGCCTTTTTGGAAGGAAAATTTTAGGGATTCAGCCCAAAAAAACAGTTTATCTCCCGTTCCCATCTAAGTGCTTGTCTAAACTTTAGTTTCTGGCCTTCAAGCGGCAAATTTTAGCTTGTACGGCGTTAAATTTTTCGCCGAATTGCCCGCATTCGACTGTAAAATTTGCCTTGTGCAAGCAAAAATTTCCTCGCCTTCGCCTCAGAACTAAAATTTAGACAAGCACTAAAGGCAGCGCATTTTCGCGCAAGCTTTCTACCTTTGCCAATTCGCAACTTTTGCGAAAGAAAACCTGATCGTAATCCCTTAGTTATTTTGAGGTAATGAAAGTATCGCTAAATTGGCTTCGAGATTTTCTCGACATACATAAATCGCCCCCAATAATCGCCGAAATTCTGACATCGCTGGGCCTGGAAGTGGAAGGATGGGAAACAGTGAAACCCTCGCCGGTTGACTTAGATAAAGTGTTGACTGGTAAGGTTTTAACCTGCGAACGTATCCCTGACACCGACCACCTTTCGGCCACAACAGTGGATGTTGGCGACGGTGTGGCGCGTTCCGTAGTCTGCGGAGCACCCAATGTGGCTGCTGGGCAAATTGTTTTTCTCGCCCTGCCGGGTGCCAACGTTTTTAGTAAAGACGGCAGCCTGTTCACCATCGGTGAACGCAAGGTAAAGGGCGTTCCTTCCCAGGGCATGATCTGCGCCGAAGATGAGCTTGGCATCGGCCACGACCACTCCGGCATCATCATTTTGTCGCCCGATACCCCGCTTGGCCGAAGCGCCGCCGATCATTTTCAAAAAGAATCTGACACCGTTTTTGACATCGGCCTCACGCCCAACCGCGCCGATGCAATCTGCCACAAAGGCATTGCAGAAGATTTGCTGGCCTGGATACGGGTACACGAAGATCCAAAGGCGGACTTGCACAGCTTTAACCGGTTTACAGATGGTATTCTGGACATGCCCGAAGGGTTGCCCGTCTTTCCCGTAGAAGTGGAAAACCACGAGGCTTGCCCACTGTATGGCGGCGTCACCATCGAAGGCATCACCGTCGGCGAAAGCCCCGAGTGGCTCAAAAATCGCCTGCTCGCTGTTGGGCAACGACCCATCAACAACGTCGTGGACGTCACCAACTTCGTCCGCGTGGAACTGGGCCAACCGCTCCACGCCTTCGATCTCGATCAAGTAAAAGGCGGGAAAATTTTGGTCAAAACCCTGCCAGAAGGTACGCCATTCAAAACCCTTGATGGCGTGGAACGTAAACTATCGTCCAACGACCTGATGATTTGCGACGGCGAATCCACGCCCATGTGTATTGCAGGCGTTTTTGGCGGCGAAGAAAGTGGCGTGACCAATGCTACCACCCGAATTTTCCTGGAATGCGCCGTTTTTAACCCTTCCTGGATTCGCCGAACCATGCTTCGCCACGGACTGCGCACCGATTCCGCCTGGGCTTTTGAGAAAGGGGTTGACCCCTCAGACAACAACGACCTCGGTCTGATGCGGGCGGCTTTTATGATTGAAAAATTAACGGGCGGGAAAATCACCACCGATTTCGTGGACATAAACCCCGTCCTTACCAAACCGGCAACCGTAGAAGTTTCATACGCCCGCGTCAACGCGCTCATCGGCGAGCAATTGCCCAAAAAACGCATTCACGACATCCTCACGGCACTGGGTATTCCCCAAAGTGAGGTCACGGACGAGGGCTTTACCGCCTGGATCCCAACCAATAAGCCCGACGTAACCCGCGAAGCCGACGTAGTAGAAGAGATTTTGCGGCTGCACGGACTGAATGCGGTGCCTATCCCGACCCAGATCAGGAGCAGCATGGAAATTCAGGCCCGGCCCAATCCGGATGCGGTACGCAACCTAGCGGCAGATTTCCTCGCGGCCAATGGCTTCAACGAGTGCATGAGTCTGGCACTCTCCAATTCCGCGTACTACCTGGGAGATGGAGCCGCATTACCCTTTGAAAATGAACAACTTGTGTTCATCCACAATTCCGCCAATCAGGGTCTGGATTGTCTGCGGCCAAGTATGCTTTTCAGCGGCTTGGAGGCCATACACCGCAACCAAAACCGCCAAAACGCCGATTTGCGCCTCTTCGAATTTGGCAAAACCTATCTCCGCGCGGGCGAAAAACTGAGTGAGACCCATCGCCTGAGCATTTTCCTGACGGGCGCACACACTGCGGAAAGTTGGCAGCCCGCTACCAAAAAATCGGTGGACTTTTTCACGCTTAAAACCTTCGTGACCAACTTGTTGACGCGTCTGGGCGTGACTGGTTTTCAGGAAACGACTGTAAATGAATCACCGTTTCAGTACGCCTTGAAACTACACCGAGGTGCGCAGGAATTGGTGACTTTTGGCGCGGTGGCAGCGCCGATTCTGAAAAAATCAGACATTAAAAATCCCGTGTTTTTTGCCGATTTCAACTTTGAAAACGTGCTGAAAGCAGTGGGTGGAAATAAAGTACAGTTTTCGGAACTTAACAAATTCCCGACCGTTCGCCGCGACCTGGCGCTGGTGATTGACCAGTCGGTGGGCTTTGGCGAGATCCGGCAGTTGGCGGCCAAAACAGCCAAAAAAATGCTGAAGGAAGTCAATCTCTTCGATGTGTTTGAAGACGAAAGCAAATTGGGCGCGGGCAAAAAATCCTACGCCGTGAGTTTTGTTTTTGAAGACCTGGAAAAGACCTTGCAGGACAAGGAAATTGACGGGATAATGGGCCAATTGACCGGCGCATTTGAAGCAAAACTGGGCGCAGTGATACGCAAGTAACTTTTTAAATTTTAAACCACCAGCCAGCATTGCGCAGGCTTCACAATAACGCAAACCGAATCACTACAATTTACAATCATGGATATCACAAGCATCATAATAGGATTAGTCATAGGCGGCATCGCAGCTTACCTACTCGCAAGCATGTCGGGCAAAAAAAGCAGCTCGAAGGCTGTCGAAGAAGCAAATCGCCAAGCGGACTTAATCATTCAGGAATCCCGTCTTTCTGCCAAACGCGTGGAAGACGAAGCGGCCATCAAAGCCCAGAAAATTGTGGGCACTGCAGAAGCCGACAACGAACGGATTAAGCAACAAAAAATCCAGGAAGCGAAGGAGCGATACGCCCAAATGCGGCTCGAAGTAGAAGAAGAAAAAACGAGAAGACAACTCGAACTCAAAGATTTGGAGGTGGAAATCCTTTCCAAGCAAAAAGATTTGAAGGTTGAGGAAGACGCGCTGGAAAAGCGTTTTAAAGAATTTGAAACCCGAAAAAGCGAGGTGGAAACCCGCGAACAGGAGGTAGTGGCCCTCCGGGATAATCTGGACAAGCAGGTGAAAATTGTCCAAAAGAAAAAAGAAGAACTCGACGAAGCCAACGAAGAGCGGATCAAGGCGCTGGAAACCATCGCCAGGCTCAGCCAGCAGGAGGCAAAAGATCAACTGCTCGAACAAGTGCGCGCCAAAAGCGAGAGCGAGGCCCAAACCATCGTCCGCGACGTGGTCAACCAGGCCAAAATCAACGCCTCCAAAGAAGCGAAAAAGATTGTGATCCAAACCATCCAACGGATGGCTGCGGAATTTACCATCGAGAATACGGTCTCCGTCTTCAACCTTGAAAACGACGAGATGAAAGGCCAGATCATCGGTCGGGAAGGCCGCAACATCCGTGCGCTGGAAGCCGCAACGGGCGTAGAAGTCATCGTGGACGACACCCCGGAGGCAATCGTGCTCTCGTCCTTCGATCCGGTTCGCCGCGAAATTGCCCGTCTATCGCTCCAGCGCCTGGTCGCCGACGGTCGTATTCACCCGCAACGCATCGAGGAAGTGGTGGCTAAAGTGACCAAACAACTCGAGGAACAAATCGTAGAAATTGGGGAACGCACCGTCATCGAACTGGGCATCCATGGCCTCAATGCAGCGCTCGTCCGCATGGTGGGCCGTATGCGTTTCCGCTCTTCTTACGGTCAAAACTTGTTGAAACACAGCATCGAGACTGCCGAACTGTGCGCGATCATGGCTGCTGAACTGGGCCTGAATCCCAAACAAATCAAGATGGCCAAACGCGCCGGTCTCCTCCACGACATCGGTAAAGTAGCCGAAGAAGAAACCGAACTGAGCCACGCACTTTTGGGCATGAAACTGTGCGAACAATACGGTGAACACCCGGTCATCATAAATGCAGTAGGTGCGCACCACGATGAGGTAGAAATGAACAATATCATCTCGCCCATCATCCAAGCCTGCGATGCCATTTCTGGCGCACGCCCGGGTGCACGCCGCGAAATTTTGGAAAACTACCTCAAACGTATCGGCGAACTCGAAGAAATCGCGCGCAGCTACGACGGTGTTTCCAATGCTTTCGCCATGCAAGCTGGCCGTGAACTCCGGGTCATCGTAGAAGCCGATAAAGTCACCGACCAATACGCGGACGATTTGTCGTTCCTGATTTCACAAAAAATTCAGGACGAGATGCAGTATCCCGGACAAATTCGCGTCACCGTAATTCGGGAAAAACGCGCCGTGGCATTTGCGCGCTAACAACGCTATAGGCTGGCAATTTAGGAACGGGTGAATCATAACTTGTTCCTTAAATGCCCGGAATTTCCAAGTTTGGAAGTTCCGGGCATTTGAATTTATGCGCTAAGGGCCGAGCATTTTGCCCCGAGCGGAAAGACCTCCCCCTCCTATTTCGACTGATTTTAAATACGCCGAACGCGCCAAGCCTTCGGGCAATCTTGCTGTGCAAAAAAGCATAAATTCCTCTTGTTTTCAGCGCACCCATTTTTAATGTAACTTGTAGATTATCAACAGTTTTCTCGTGTGTTAAATCCCCGCTAAACACTTCATTTTAGGGTAATACACCCCTTCTACTTTTGCCGGAAAGTCAACTCAACCAACACAATTTTTCATCATGAAAAAACTTGCACTTTCCTTCTTAGCAATCGTAGCACTTTGCGCTTCGGTGTCGGCACAATTCTCGTTCGACCCGAGCATCCCTGCAAACTACGAACCAACCACCGTGGTATTGCCACCATCTCCCCTGAAATATCAGGTGCTCTTCGTCGGGCAGTTGGACACGGTTCAAACCACCGCAACCTACGGCAATCCTGCCGGTAAGCACCCTGCCAAACAGTGGCACGATTTCATCGGTGTTACGGCAGATCCAAACAATCCTGCTGAGTTCTGGGTCTCTGTAAACCACGAAATGCAGCAGAAAAACGATTTCATCGGCGACGGCGGTGGCATGACCGTTTTCAAAGTACGTCGAGATGCGGCTACTGATACCTTGGTTAAGGTAGAGCAGACCCTCAACGACGGCCGTAAAGGCATTTACTTCAATGTTGATTTCGTCAACACCGTGGGTGAAACCGGCATGAACTGCGCGGGTATCTCCAGCCCAACCGGTCGTATCTGGACGGCTGAAGAATGGCAAGTATCCAGCAACACTGCTGCGGGCAATTTCTTGCGCGATACCGCCGACTTCACCATTGACGCACCAGAATTCCCGGGCCTTGACGGCAGCGTGATCAAAAAATTCCAAAACCTGAACTGGATGGTAGAAATTGATCCAAAACAGGCAAAAGCAATCCGCAAGCAGTACAATTGGGGTCGCCTCTTCTACGAAGGTGGTGCAATCTCCAGCGACGACCGTACCGTTTACCTGGGTGAAGATGCAAGCCCTGGTCTTTTCACAAAATTCGTGGCCGATGTAGCTGGCGACTTTACAAAAGGTAAATTCTACTACTACGCACAAGACCAAACGCCGAAATGGCAGGAGTTGGACAATACCAACATTAATGTCATGCTCAATCCACGTCTCCCAGCGATCACTGGTGGCGCTACGGTATTCAACCGCTTGGAATGGGTTGCGATCAACGAACAGAATGGTCGTGTGTACATTGCAGAAACAGGTCGCGACGACTTGGGTAAGTCTGGTTCTTGGAGAGCTGGCATCACAGCCGGAGGTAAGCCAGCCCAGCACCACGTAGCACGTGCAGCTGCGCTGGGTCTGACGCCAGTGTCTGATGATTATGTGGACTTTTACGGCCGTGTATTGTGCTACGACCCTGCAACAGAAGAGGTTACGGTACTGATCGAAGCTGGTCCAGACTTCAACATTGCCGACGTACCAGCCGCGTCTTACCCGGAAAAACACCTGTCCAATCCTGACGGCTTGAACATGTTGTACTCTAACGGCAAAGCGTTCCTGATCGTTAGCGAAGACTTGAATGGCCGCACTTATGGCCGTATGCCCGACAGCAAGCCGATTGTTTGTGAGGCATTTTTGTTGGACCTGTCCATCGCCAATCCAACGATTGATGATCTCGTGCGTATTTCCGCTACACCAATCAATGCTGAAATTACAGGCGCTGTGATGTCTCCAGATGGCAAAACCATGTTGATCAACTCTCAGCACCCTGCTACCACGAATTCGGGCATTTATGCCAACTCACTCACCTACGCCATCACTGGCTGGGATGAGCTGGTTACTTCTATCAGCGAACCTAAGTTCAAAAATGAAAATGCTTTCCAGGTGTGGCCAAACCCGGTTGCACGTGAATTGAATTTCAATGAAGTTACCGACGCTGCTATTTTCGACCTGAACGGCAAATTGGTACGCGTTTACCGCAATGTCAATACAGTAGATGTATCTGAATTGACCCCTGGCACTTACATCGTGAAGAATGCAAAAGGAGAAGTAGTGAAACTGATCGTTCAGTAAATCTGCCCAATCCATAAAGAATGAGGCGGTGACTGTACGGTCATCGCCTCATTTCATTAAAATCAAGCTGCTAATTGCGTATGAAAAAGTTACTCATTGCCTGTTTTCTTGTAGGCACAGCCTTGGCGATGTCCTTCCTGCACGAGCCATCGTCTCCAACATCCTCGCCAACCCTGGAACAGGTGCGCACCCATTATCTGGAGCACCTGAAACAGTACGAATCAGCCCTGACTGATTTTGATCAAATTTTGGCAAAACCCGGCAGCACCCCTGCGCAATGGCGGGTTTCGTTTACACAATTACGCAATCAATACAAGCGCGTCGAATTCCTTTTGGCCTATCTGGAGGAGGAAACCACCCGCGATTTTCTGAATGGCGCCCCACTGCCCACCATCAACCGGGTGGTAGCCGGCGTAGAAGTACTGCCTCCTGCGGGCATGCAAATCATCGAAGAAAATTTATATGAAGAGGAAGCAGCAAGCCTGCAACCTGAACTGGCAAAACTAACGCATGACCTTCGGAACCATTTCAAGGCCATTTTTGCCACCCAGTACAACATGAAGTTTACCGACCGGCAAGTGCTGGAAGCCATTCGATCGGGGATTTTCCGGATTACTTCCATGGGGCTGGTTGGTTTTGACACGCCTGGCTCCGGCGCAGCAATTCAGGAATCGGCTATTTCGATGGACGCGATGTATCAAGTAACCAAGCTTTATCTGCCCTATTGCAAACGCCCTTCGCTGTCAGACAGCATTCGGGCTCATTTTTCCGGGGCAATCAAAATGATGCAGGAACACCCGAATTTTGATGATTTCGACCGACTAAATTGCATTCGTTTGTATCTGGAACCACTATATGGCCAACTGTTGCACCTGCACCTGGATTTGGGCATAGAGACGGTTTATCAGGTTACCTCAATCACACAAGCATTGGATTACTTGTCGCCCAGCATGTTTTCGGCGGAGACCTTTAATGGTCATTTTTATGCCGGAATTGGGAAACCTGTTGAAAAACCGGCTGCCATTGAGTTGGGCAAAATGTTGTTTTTTGACCCCTTGTTGTCTGTCAACAACCAACGCGCCTGTGCTTCCTGCCACCAACCAGAAAAGGCTTTTGCAGATGGTTTGCCCAAAAGTTTGGCTATAGATCAGCAAGGCAATGTGGGCAGAAATGCGCCCACCCTGATCAACAGTGTTTTGGCGGATAAATATTTCTACGACCTGCGTTCGGATCGCTTGGAAAGTCAGGCAGAGCACGTCATTTTCAATGCTTTGGAATTTAATACCACGTATTACGACATTCTGGATAAACTAAACCAGAGCACCCAATACCGCGATTTATTCCGCGAAGCATTTGGCTCGCAGCCGGGCATTGGAGAAATTGCCAGAGCATTGGCTGCCTATGTGCGTTCCTTAAAAAGTTTTGAAAGTCCTGTAGATCAATATCTTAGAGGAGAAACTACCACGCTTGCGCCGGAGATTCAAGAAGGATTTAACCTGTTCATGGGAAAAGCCATGTGTGGCACCTGCCATTTTGCGCCCACTTTTTCAGGCTTGGTGCCGCCTTCATTTACCGAAAACGAATCGGAAGTGCTGGGTGTTCCACTCGACCCCAAAGCAAAAAAACTTCAAATTGATCCCGATCTGGGCCGCTACGACAATCGTCGCGCCCGCGACCGGGCGGAACACCTGCGCCACAGTTTCAAAACACCCACCGTCCGCAATGCTGCTTTGACTGCCCCGTATATGCACAATGGTGCCTATCAAACGCTGGAAGAAGTGGTTGATTTTTACAACAAAGGCGGTGGCGCGGGCTTAGGGTTGGATGTCCCCAACCAAACCCTGCCCTTCGATCATTTGAGCCTGACGGAGCAAGAAACAAAGGCCTTGGTTCGGTTTATGGAAGCGCTCACAGATACCACAGGACTTAACGCTAAACCCCGCCAGCTTCCTGCCTTTCCGGCAAATTCCACCTGGAATAACCGAGCGATTGGAGGAATGTACTAGTCTGTATCCCGGAACGCTGTTCCGGGGGCTAAATCATGTAATCTGATGTCTTAAATCCCGAAGTTATTGACGAAAGACTCTGAATTGCGTCCTATAGCAAATATTTCAGATTTAGAGAAGTGACACTTTTTAAAAAAGTGTCACTTCTACTCACGGAATCTCGTTTTTGCATTGTTAATAAATTTAGAGTGACTCATGTATCCCAACTTCCCGAAAGTTTTCAAACTTTCGGGAAGTTCCATTCCAATAAAAACATGATATGGTAGAGAATTTAATTCCCTAAATGCTGACTTTTGAGACAGCCTCTTCTACTTATTAGCACCATGCGCAAAAACCCGCCTTTCTTACGGTTCCTGATTGCCCTGAGCACAAGCCTGTTGGTCCTGGCTTGTAATTCCGATGACGAGGATCGCTTCTACCTTCAAGTAGAAAAAGGCACGGGAACAGGCTGGTACCCACCCAATACCCTCGTGGATGTGTCGGCTACCCCTGCTGCTATGCATCGGTTTTTGGCCTGGGAAGGGGATACCGTCTTTCTTCGCGAACCACAAAACCCACAAACGGAATGCATCATGCCCTATCGAGATGCTGCCATTCAAGCTTATTGTCTGCCGAAGGATGTGATTAGTTTTCGATACGAAGTCATGCCGATTATTGTGCAATATTGTGCGCTTTCAGGCTGCCACCAAAACTCAATCAAACAAGCTAATTTTGAAGACCATGCCTCGGTAGCATCTCATGCTTCCAGAATTGAAGATTTTGTCATTCCAGACATGATGCCCCTCAACGGCCCTTTGCCAGCCGCAGAGAAACAACTTTTATTAACCTGGATTAACCAGGGAAGCCAAAACAATTGAACCCATGCGAATAAGGATTAGCGCATTATTTGCCTTTATTTTATGCTGTTTATTGGTCGTTTTTAGTGTAAAACGAAAAAATGCAGAAAAGCACGATCCCACAGAAGGGGAACGGCTGGCCCAAACGTATTGCGCAAGTTGCCATTTGTATCCGGAACCCGCGCTGTTGCCCAAAGCGATTTGGCAGCAATCAGTTTTGCCACAAATGGGACATCAGTTGGGCATTTACGCCCACGATTCCATCCGAACAGCACTATTGGGTACTAAAACGGAGCGCGCATTGATAGAGGCCCGGGGCATATTCCCTGAAAAACCCTTGCTTAAAGACAGCGATTGGCAAAAAATCCAGGATTTTTATTTGAAAAACGCGCCAGAAAATTTGTCTGTCCCGGCTCAAGCATCCGCAACAGTCGGCCTGAAAAATTTTAAAACCCGTAAGCCTGACCTCAAACTTTCACCGCCCAGCACGACGCTGGTGCACTTCCGGAAACAAGGCGGTTTGTTGATCGGCGATGCCAATAGCAAACGGCTTCACTGGATGGATCCTGCGCTTAACCTGGAAAAAGCCGCCAACCTGGCCGAAGGCATCGTGCACGTTCAACCCGACAAAAAAGGCATGTACCTCACGATGATGGGCTCCTTTTCTCCAACCGATGCGCCCTCCGGAATGGTGATTTATATGCCCAATGATCAGCCCCAAGCGCAAATTCTCCTCCAAGGCTTGCAACGACCCGTGCACAGCGCCTGGGCAGATTTTAACAGCGACGGATTGATGGATGCCGTGGTTTGCGAGTTTGCAAAATGGACAGGAGGACTAAGCTATTGGCAGCAAAAACCGGACGGCACGTTTACAAAATCCGTACTTCGTCCACGAGCAGGTGCGATTCGTTCCTATATCCGGGATTTTAATGCCGACGGACACCCGGACGTGATGGCCTTATTTGGACAAGGAGATGAGGGCATTTTCCGCTATATCAATGATGGAAAAGGAGGTTTTCGGGAAGAAACCGTGCTGCGTTTCCCGGCCACGTACGGCTCAAGCGCATTCAGGCTTGCCGATATGAATGGGGATGGGCTGGAGGATATTCTGTACACCTGCGGCGACAATGCGGATTACAAACCCATTCTTAAACCGTATCACGGCATCCGAATTTTCACCAACGATGGGAAAGGCCAATATGTGGAAAGCTTTTTTTATCCATTGCATGGGGCTTATGACGCCATTCCCGCTGATTTTGACCAGGATGGCGACCTTGATTTAGCGGCCATTGCCTTTTTCCCCGACTTCCAACAGGCTGCTAACAACGCCTTTGTGCTACTCGACAATCAAGCTAAAAATGAGTTTAGATTTGTTGCCAGCACTTTTGAGGAGGTTCGAGACGGTCGTTGGATGGTGATGGATGTGGGCGATTTGGACAAAGATGGAGATTTGGACCTTGTTTTGGGGCCGCTCACGTTTGAAGTAGTACCCGATAAGGGCGAGGTGCAGGGCTGGGTCAAGGGCGCTTTGCCATTTGTGGTGTTGGAAAATGTGCTTCGGTGATTATGCCCAGACCGAGTTTCAATATCAATTAATTCGGTCTCAGTTTAGCCGTTTCAAAAAGTGATATCCCCGCTTCGTGAAGCCTTCCCGCTCGTAAAAAGCATGGGCTTTTTCATTTTCCAAATAAGCGTCGAGCATGATGGTTTCGCAGCCTTCTGAAATCGCCAGTTTTTCCACAAAATCAGTGAGCAACTTGCCAATTCCCTGAGAGCGATGGGTGTCAGCCACGACCACATTGTCCATTTCCAAATAGCGGCCACTGTAAATTTTGGTCGCGACCCAAATACCTGAAATACCCACACAAATCTCCCCGTCCCACACAGCCACCATCCGGTAGCCATGCGCCAGCATATCATCGAGCAAATGGGCGTAATTTTCTTCAGAAACGCCCGGGCTCAGTTGCCGAATGAGCGAATAATGTGGTAGCATTTGAGGCTTCTCGTTCAGAATTTGAAAAATGTAGGGCATCGCGGTAATTTTTGACCACAAAGTTAGCAACCGGAATAATTGGCTTAACGTTAGAAAAACAAATCCTTTTCCCTTCACTACCACGCAAAGCAGGATATTTGCCTCCCCCTTTGCGCAACTTGGGCATCTTTTTTGTTCTTTAGGGCAAAACGGCACCCGTTGCGCGAAAACCTTTTTTAAAAAGCATCAGACTTTGGACTTTTGACGTTGGCCTTCGACGGGTAAAATACCCAAGGTTGATTAATTTGAAATACTTGAATATGAAATTTAAATTGCTCACGCTGCTCTTGTTGCCAGCTTTCATGCTTACGGCACAATCAGACCCAAAACCACTGATTTATACCGGTCAAAAACGACCACAGCCTTTCCGAAACTACAAACTCGACAACGACGGCACTGCTTTCGCTGCGGGAATCAAGGCGGAGGGACTAAAATCACTGGTCTATGCACTGGCTTCCGACTCCATGCAGGGCCGTGAAACCGGCCAAGAAGGCCAGCGAATTGCGGCTGATTTTATCGCAAAACAATTCAAAGATGCAGGCTTACCGCCCAAAGGCGACAAAGGTTTTTTCCAAAAAATAATGCTTCAAAGCAGTACCTGGAAAGATGTCGGCATCAAAGTGGGCGATCAGGAATTCCGCAATCGCACCGATTTTTATGTTTTCCCGGTGTTTAGCCCCGATATACCCCTCACTGAAATCAAAGAGGTGATGTTTGTCGGCTACGGGATTGAAGACGAAAAATACAACGACTACGGCAAAGCAGAGGTGGCCGGTAAAGCCGTTATTTTTTACGACGGCGAACCTATGAACACCGCGGGAAAATCCCTGATTACCGGCCAAGAATTTCGTTCCAACTGGAGCATTGACTGGCGCAAAAAAGTGCGTTTGGCCAAGCAAAAAGGGGCCACTGCGGTGTTTATCATTGACCCAAATTTTGAAGAAAGCCTGAAGAAAAACCGTAAAGAAATTGCCACTTACGGCTGGAGACCGGTCGGTTCGGACCCGGGCGCAATTGCCAACGACTTCATTCCAAGTGCCTTTGTTTCCCCAGCCCTGGCCAAAGCGATTTTGGGCGGAAAATCCAATAAAGTTGAAAACGAATTGGAGGATTTGCGTGAAGGAGATAAGTTCAAACCCATCAAAGTAAAGTCTAAAATTGAGCTTCGACTCGATAAAGAAAGCAAATCACTGGAAGGCTCCAATGTACTGGCCGTCATCGAAGGTTCCGACGAAAAACTCAAAAAAGAGTTTGTATTCGTCACCGCCCACTACGACCACCTCGGATCGCCCGACAGTACCGTGATTTATTACGGTGCCGACGACAACGCCTCTGGCACTGCCGGGGTTATTGAAATTGCAAAAGCGTTCGCAGAAGCCAAGAAAAAGGGCGCTGGACCGAAGAGAACCGTGGTTTGTATGCTCGTCAGCGGGGAAGAAAAAGGGTTGCTGGGCTCCAAATACTACACGGAATTCCCGCTTTTCCCGCTTGATAAAACCGTGGTGGACATCAATATTGACATGATTGGCCGGGTGGATCAGCCGCATGCTGAAAACCCGAATTACATCTACGTAATTGGCTCCGACCGCATCAGCACGCACCTTCACGACATCAACGAGCTGGTTAATTCCGAACACACCAAACTGGAGCTGGATTACAAATTCAACGCCAAAGACGACCCAAATCGTTACTACGAGCGCTCGGACCACTACAATTTTGCCGAAAAAGGCATTCCTTCCATTTTCTATTTCAACGGTACCCATCCCGACTACCACCGCCCAACCGATACCCCCGACAAACTCAATTACGATGTATTGGCCAAACGCGCCCAACTCGCGTTCTACGTGGCCTGGGAAACCGCCAACCGCCCGGATCGGCTCGCACCAAACGTAAAGCAAGACAAGAAGAAATCGGATACCGACAAATAGGCCCGATGCCATCCTACGCGCCCACCCGCCCTACGACCGATGTTCGTAGGGCGGGTTTGATTTTAATATGAATTTTCTAAAAAAGACGGTCGCCGTACTCTTCGGCAATGCCCATTCTGAATCCGAGCCTGCGGTGCATCATTGCCAAATGCAGTCCACGCTGCTGGCACGAGATGTCTCGTACGATGTCTATTTACCGCCCGGTTATCAGCCTCAAAAAGCTGCGAAAATCCCGCTTGTGCTGTTCAATGATGGTCAGGATTTGCCCCGCATGGATTTTTTAGCCTTGCTGGAAAACTGGTTCGCAGATTCCCAAAACCCACCTTTTTTGGCCGTCGGAATTCACTGCAACGCCCGTCGAATACGGGAATATGGCACCGTCCAACAAACTGATTACAAAGGCCGGGGCGACTTGGCTCCGCAGTACACCCAATTTATTTTGGAAGAATTTTTGCCGCATTTCCGCAGCCAGTTCAAGTGCTCCCAGCGGCCAAAAGACACCATTTTCGCAGGGTTCTCGCTCGGAGGCTTGTCGGCGATGGATATTGTTTGGGCGCACCCGGAAGTGTTCGGCGCGGCGGGTATTTTCTCCGGCGCTTTGTGGTGGCGTTCCACAGATGTAATTCCGGATGACCCCGATGCAGACCGAATTATGCACGAAATTGTGCAAAAAACCGTCAAAATTGACAAAAATCAGCGTTTTTGGTTCCAATGTGGCACCCTCGACGAAGAAGACGACCGAAACAACAACGGCATCATTGATTCCATAGACGACACCCTGGATCTCCTCCGCGCACTTCGCGACAAAGGGATTCCGGACAAAAACCTCCGTTATCTGGAAATAAAAGATGGCAGACACGAACCCCGCACCTGGGGCGAAGCCATGCCCGATTTTCTGCGCTGGGCTCTGCCGGTCAAATAGATCTAACGCCCTTACAAAGGCAAGGCAGAATACCGCTCGATAAATGCTTTCAACTCATCCACCATGTCTGGCGAGCCGATGGCAATGGTGCAACGCTGGTGCAATTCAGTGGGCGCAACATCGAGAATACGTTTGAGGTGCGTGTTCAAAGCCTTGCCACCGGCTTGTTCTACGAGGAGGGCCAGCGGATTGCATTCGTAGAGCAGCCGTAGCTTGCCTTTGGGGTACTTGCGGGTGCTGGGATACAGGAAAATCCCGCCCTGAATCAGGATGCGGTGTACATCGCTGACCATGCTGCCGATGTAGCGCAGACCATAGTTTTGGTCAGAGCAATGGTCAATGTAACGGCGCATTTCAAGGTCAAACTTGGAGTAATAGCCCTGGTTAACCGAATACGTCTGGCTATTTTCAGGAATGCGCATGTTGCGGTGACTCAGGCAAAACTCCCCGATACTCGGATCAAGGGTAAAGCCATTGACGCCGCGGCCGGTGGTGTACACCAGCATGGTAGAGGTTCCGTAAAGGACATAACCGGCGGCTACCTGTTTGGCACCAGATTGCAAAAAATCTTCTTTCGTTGCCGGGCCACTCGCGTCACTTTTGCGGCGGTAAATGGCAAAAATAGTTCCCACCGACATGTTTACATCAATATTGGACGATCCATCGAGGGGATCGAACATCACAATGTAGTGGCTTTGTTTGGAGCCCACCTGCGGCACGTGGATGATATCGTCGTTTTCTTCCGAGGCGATGGCACAGCATTCCCCGGAGTTTTGCAGGCATTCGATGAGGCGTTCGTTGGCGTACACATCGAGTTTTTGTTGGGTATCGCCGCTTTGGTTTTCACCACCGTCGGCCACGCCCAGGATGTTGACCAATCCTGCTTTGTTTACTTCCCGATTGATGATTTTAGCTGCCACGCCGATGTCGCGCAGTAGTCCCGTGAGTTCGCCCGTGGCGTAGTCGAAATCTTTTTCAGAACGGAGAATAAATTCATCGAGGGTGACGATTCGGTTGCTCGGAATCGTGCTCAAATCGGCTGGATCCGAGATTCCAATGTAGGGTTCGGTGATCACGGAAGAGGCGGCGGCTTTTTTTGTGGTGGTGGCCATACGTCGGTTAGTGCAAGTTTTGTGGAAAAAGGCGGCTCAAAAGTAGCAAGTTAATACTATGATTCTTGTGATTTAAATGATTTGAGTGACATAAATGCATGATTTTTAGATGACAATGATCTTTCTATGTTCAAAACCACTTTGTGTTGGCTTTACGGTCCACCAGCAAGGTTTTATCGCTTTGCGAAAATTGTCCTTTTTATGACAATGAATGAGCACTATTTCCCGCACATTTGTTAGTGCAAGTGTGGCACACCTCAAAGGTGTGCCACACTTTTCTAATGCTTCGCCAAGCCCATGAAAAAATATACGCTCCTGATTTTCAGTATTTTAATGGCCCAAATGGCCTGCCGTCCGGCCCTCCCGGAGGAAATCCCGCTGCCAACCAAAATTTGCGTCCGCACCCAACACCACACCTGGATCATCCCGGACGCCACGGTCTACCTAAAATACAACACCGATTCTTTCCCTGGTTACGACAAACCACCCTCTTTTTTTGATGCCTCGTTCAAGACAGGTGCAGACGCTCGCGGCTGCATCGAACCCGTGCCCGAGGGGCGGCACTGGTTGATCGCCTTCGGGTACGATAGTTTGTATTTCCCGCACGAAGTGTATGGGAGCATGCAGGTAAACATCTCGCTCTCTGAGAAGCCGGTTTTGGACACTATTTTGTACATCGCGGAGTAGTATAAGTTGTTTTGCTGGCGCACGGCTCTGCCGGGTGCCTATTATTCGGTCGGCTCTGCCGACAAGATGGTCGGTAGAACCGACAAAATAGTTGGCACCCGGCAGAGCCGTGCGCCAACGCCAGCCGTGCACCATCCCTGCGCACTCGTTCCTCTTGTTGACCTAAATTGGTTGAAATATGATCCCTTATGCATCAAAATAGGGGGGTATGGCACAGCGCTAATCAACAAGGCAGATGCGGATGCTATCTTTACCGATTGAAAGCTCGCAGCGCGCGTAAGCGCTGAACCCGTTTCACGTTCTTCCCATCCAAAATTCCTCCCATGAGTGCCGATATCATAATTACCATTTGCATCCTGATCGGGGCAGTTATTTTATTCATGACGGAATTGGTGGCCATTGACGTGACCGCCATGATTATCATCGCCAGTTTGGTGCTCAGTGGTATTTTAAGTCCCCAGGAAGGGCTTGCTGGTTTTAGTAATACGGCCTTGGCCACGGTGGCGGCTATGTTTGTCATCAGTGCTGGCATCGAAAAAAGTGGGGCCCTGAGTCCGGTTTCAGCGTTTTTGGAAAAACTTTTTCGGAAAAACTACTGGCTGGGAATCATAAGTATGCTTGTTTCGGTGGCGTTTTTGTCGGCATTTATCAACAATACCCCCGTAGTGGCGCTTTTTATTCCCGTCGTGTTGTCCTGCGCGCGCGCCATCCAGATCAGCCCTGAAAAATTGCTCATTCCGCTTTCGTTTGCCTCCATGTTTGGTGGGGTATGTACCCTCATCGGCACGTCAACCAACATTCTGGCGAGCGAATACTCCGCTGCTGCCGGACTGGGAGCCTTCGGAATGTTCGAGATGACAAAATTGGGTCTGGTGTTTTTGTTAGCAGGTTTTTTATACCTCTTGCTGATTGGACTGCGCCTTTTACCGGACCACACAAAGCCCAACACCTTCACGGAAAAGTACAATCTGGGAGATTATTTGACCAATGTCGTGTTGCAGGAAGGTGCGCCCTCCGTTGGCAAAACGATCAAAACATCCCCTTTAACTAAAGACCTTAAAGTCGAAATCATTGCCGTACAAAGGGGCGAAATTCACTTCTCTTCTCCTACCGATGATTTTGTCCTCGAAGCCAATGACACCCTCAAAGTGAAGGGTGATTTGGATAAAATCCGAAAACTCCAGGCCCGAGACCGGGTGCTGGTTCAACCACTGCCAAACAACCCAACTTCTAAACAGATCATTGGTGAGTTTGTCCTGCACGAGGTGGTGGTGCTACCCAATTCCGATCTAGCCGGAGTTTATTTGGAGGAAATAGACTTTGAAGCGCGGTTTGGCGGCGCCTATTTCCTCGGGGTACATGGCCGAAAAGCCCAACAACATAAAAGAATTGGTGATTGGAAACTCGAAGCTGGCGATTGCCTGCTATTGGGTTCCCACAAAGACAAATCTGAGTCCTTGCAGAAGAATTTCCCGGATATGTTCGTCATCAACCATACGGAGCAGGCTGATTATTCTAAAAAAAATGCGCTGGTAGCGGCCATTACCATCATTTCGGTCATCGTGGTAGCCTCTTTGGGGATCATGCCGATAGTTACAGCAGCTTTGGGCGGCTGTTTGGCATTGGTACTCACCAAGGTCGTCACCCCAGAAGAAGCGTTTCGAAGCATTAGCTGGAAAGTCATTATTTTATTGGCGGGTTCGCTCAGTTTGGGTGCTGCGCTGGAAAAAACCGGGGCCGCCAAATTATTGGCCAATCAGATTTACCTGCTTGGGGGTGCCATCGGTCCATGGATCATGCTAAGCATCATATACCTTGTCACGACCTTGCTTACCGAGGCGATGTCGAACAATGCTACGGTGGTACTGCTGGCCCCGATCGTGATTGCATTGGCTGTTTCAATGGGTGTTTCGCCCAAGCCCTTCCTCATGGCCATCACGTTTGCCGCTTCGGCCAGTTTCATGACGCCGATCGGATATCAAACCAATACGATGGTGTACGCGGCGGGTAATTATGCATTCAAAGATTTTTTCAGAATTGGCGCGCCACTTAATTTGTTGTTCTGGATTTTGGCGAGTATTCTGATTCCGATGTTTTTTCCTTTTTAATTTCTAAACCACCCCATGAAAACGCAACAGATGCCCCGGCTCCCGCTCGTTGTACACACAGAGCAATAACGTGTTGCGTTGGCCGGGAAACAGGATTTTAATCGGGTTGTGGGCATATCCCCGTTCGGCAAAAAGCTGGAGCTGCAGGCTGCGTGGTTTTTTGAAAAGTTTTAGTTCCGCGGCTGTTCCGGGGAGCGGGATATCGGCGTAGCCCTCTTCTACCAGGAATTGCTTGAGCATTTCGTACGCAAAAGCAAGTTTGGAACCCGTAAAAGCGGTGCGGTACTCCCAGCCATCGGAGCTGCCGCCGAGGTAATTGCTGCCAGCTTCCGGGAATTGCGTACGCATAGGCACATGCGGCTCAGCCGGAGGCGAGTCGTCAGCAGTAGGAGCCGGGCTTTGTTCTTCCCATTCTTCTACAAAACCAAATTCATCGTATTGCTGCAATCAGAACCAAAATTTGGGCGAAAGTAAGGGCTTTTTTGAAAATTGTTTTTAAATATGGATAATTTAAAACAATTTTGCCCCATTTTTACGTCGCTCGCGATTCAGACGATCACATATATCACAGTCATGAATAAACAACCCGACTCCATTGATGCCTACATCGCCGGTTTTCCAGAAGAAACCCGGGCTATTCTGGCGCAAGTCCGCGCTGCCATCCAAAAAGCCGCACCAGAAGCAAGCGAAACCATCAAGTACGCGATGCCGACGTACGTTTTCAAGGGCAAAAACCTGGTGTTTTTTGCGGGCTATAAAAATCATATCGGGTTTTATGCCACCCCAAGCGGACACGAATCCTATCAAGCAGAACTTTCCAAATACAAACAGGGAAAAGGGTCTGTTCAGTTTCCCATAGATCAGCCCATGCCTTTGGATTTGATTGAGCGGATGGTGCAATTCAGGGTGGAGGAATTAGAATAATCAGGTCCGCACCACCATCAATTTTCCACTTTGCATCAGGCCATTGTTCAAAATGCGGATGGTGTAAAAACCTGCGGCCAGGTCATTCAGCAGGATCAGGTTTGCACCTTCCACGGGGTTTTCCAATTTGCGCACCGCCCTGCCTTCGGAATCATAGATCGTGACAGATTGCACGGCAAAAGGTAGTTCGAGGGTGAACCGTTCCACTGCCGGGTTGGGATAATACAAGGCCTGCAAGACTGGGCCGGGCTGTTGCTGCGGGTCGTTTTCAAAACGAATTTCAGATTTTCCTTCGCAGGTTTCAACCGTGGTGTATTCCGTGATGAGGCGTACGAGCAAGTTGTTGAGCGGTTCTACCTTGTACTCATCGGTGGTGGGTTCGAGGTGTTTGCCCCCGATGCCCGAATGATCGGTGAGGAACACATAGGAGCCATTGGTGGCCAGACCGAAAAATTTCATCAAAAATTCGGTGTCTTTTTGAATACCACTGGCCGCAATCGGCACGATCCGAATTCCCAAACGCGCGGCTTCGCGGATGCTTTTTTGCAGACTGGCGTTGATGGCCGCTCCGCGGTGTGGACCTGCATCCAGGACCAAAAAACAAATCCTTGCCACGGCATTTTCACTCCATTTATGGGTAAAAACTGCTTCTTCAAGCGCACTGTGCACCGCTTCGGGATAATCACCACCACCGCCGGCAAACTGTTTTTGGATAAAACCCACGGTTTGGGTTATGTCGCTGGAAAACAAGCTGTTGCGGGTAATGTACTCGTCGCCTTTATCGCGATAAAACACGGCGCCCATGCGGTATGCCAGCTCCGGGTTGCGGCTTTTGGCCCGCCCGATGACGTCCAAAAGTTCCGTTTTCAGATATTCAATTTCATCGCCCATGCTTCCGGTGGCATCTACGGCCCAGAGGATGTCCACGTTTTGGGGCGCGCGACATTCTGCCTTGATTTTCAAGTAGTTAAACCCTGCTGAAGCGGTTTTAAGAGTGCTAATTTCATGCGTTTGACCTTCAACCAATATTTCAGCACGGAGGCTTTCAGTAGTTTTTTCCGGGCTAAAAAGTGCCGCCCAGAGTTCGGCTTTCCCGGTATTGTCGGTGCGACTTTCCCAAAGGATTTTATCTGCGCCCAACAGCCTCACGGGGGCATCCGCGATGGGAAAACCGTTTTCGTTGGTCAATATTACGGCGTAGCGCTGGCGGGGGAAAAATTCATACATAGTTTGATAAGCGTCGGTTTCACCATCTGCCAGCAAATCCATCCAATGCCGGTTCCAGTTGTGGAGATCGTTCCATTCACCCGCCGTAAGCAGGCCAGCGCGTGGGGCGGGTTGGGCGATGGTTCCGGGGGAAGGGGATTCGTCGTCAACAAGGTTAATGACCTCTTCGTAAGTTTCAGGCTCGTAACGGATTTCGACTTTTTTCATCATGCCATCTACTTCCACCTTCGGCGCGGGTTTGGGTTCGCCGGGAATCCGGGTGTACTCTGTGTGTACTGGCGCACCCGGCTTCGAAAGGGCAGGTGTCATCGCTTTGGCCACAGCCTTTCTGCTTTCCGCAGGAGGGGGGGCAGGCAGGCTTTTCATTGCATCAGGATTCAATGTCTGACCACTGGACATTTTATCCTGTTCAATAAGTGGCACTTTATACGCTTTAACCTCCACTTCTTCCAACCCGGCAGCATTGCGGAGTGTCACATCAAGCGTCGTGCTTGCGGTAGATATCCGCACGCCCAGAATTTTTTGCGATTGATAACCTGTGTAGGAGAACTCCAGGTCGTAAGTGCCCGGCTCCAGTTGGATTCGATATACCCCATTGTAATCGGTGATGCTTCCGCGCACGGATTCCGTGCCGCGATAGACTCTCACGGTTGCACCGATGAGGGGTTCTGTGCCATCGCTGACTTTTCCGGTCAGCACGCCGGTATTGGTGGGGGTAAAAAAGGAGGCTATCAAAAGCCAAAGGGAGGAGAGGAAAAGACCAAGTTTCATAAGTGAAGATGTTTGAGTGCCTCAGAACTAAAATTCAGACAAGCACTGAAGGTAAAGATTTTAGATGTCTGCAACCGGATGCGGGGGATGGATGCACGTATTTTGAGAATTGCACAAACATGACTGAACTCCGGCTCGTTTTTTTCAACCGCATTGCTTAACTTTGTAAGCACGTTGTTAAAAAACCAAACACCCAACCATGTCAAACGAAAACAGTTACCGCTCCATTTCCACCTGGGCGGAAGAAGACCGTCCCCGCGAAAAAATGCTCCTGAAGGGACGTCAATCGCTATCCGATGCTGAATTAATCGCCATTATGCTGGGTTCCGGCAGTGCTGGCGAAAGCGCGCTGGGCCTGGCTCAGCGCATTCTGGCATCTGTGGACAACAATCTCCACGAACTTGGCAAACGTTCCATTCAGGAATTTCAACGCTTCAAAGGCGTGGGTGAAGCCAAGGCCATCACCATTGCTGCGGCACTTGAATTGGGCCGCCGCCGTCAAATATCCGACCTTCGCGATCGGCCCAAAGTAGCCAGCAGCCGCGATGCATTCAACGCCATCGCGTCTTTACTGACCGATCTTTACCACGAAGAATTTTGGTTGCTGATGCTCAACAAGGCCAATGAAGTGGTGGCCCGCGAAAAACTCAGTGCCGGAGGCATGGCGGGCACCGTTGCAGATGTGAAATTGGCGTTCAAAATAGCCCTGGATGCACGGGCTTCAGCTATTATTGCGGTACACAATCATCCTTCGGGCAATTTAAAACCCAGCGAGGCCGACATTAGTCTGACCAAAAAATTGAAAGAAGCCGGGAAAATACTCGATTTGCCCTTGCTCGACCATCTAATTGTCTCGGAAAGAGGTTATTATAGTTTTGCAGACGAGGGGGCGATTTGAAAAAATTCACGCGTACCAACGTTTTTGCTACAAACGTTAGACCTCTCCGAGGTTTTCTGTACCTTATTTGCCACTTTATATCAGGGTTGTTGTCTTTTTTGGCAAAGTTTACGAATAAACAGCAGTGCTTATGAACCAACTTATTACACAATTGGTGCTTTTTTCAGGCTTCACCACCCTGTTTTTGTTCTGCAAATCCGAGGGAAGTTGCCCCGATTTGACCGGGCGATGGACCAACAAGGAGGGGCAGGAGCTCTCCTTTGGCCCAGATGGCAAGGCGTTCTGGCTCATTAAATTTGGAAGTCAGTTCGATACTTTCGCCGTTCAATATCGGTATGATTGTAAAGCGACCATCGCCAAACTTGATCTGACCAATTTCCAATCTGGACCACTCGTGGGCAAAACGCTTTACGGAATCCTCGAATGGAGCAATGATTCCGTGTTCCGGTTTTCTGCTGAACAGGGTATTTCTGAAGATGCGCGGCCGCAGAAGTTCAATCTGGAGCAAACGCAGCGATTTTATAAGGAGTAGCAGGACGCTACAGGGTCATGCAAACAGGGACCAAAGCCACGTCGGCTTTGGCCCCTGATTACATGAGACAGCACATGACTCATCGTATAAACTATCGCTTCATCAGCTCAACTGCCTGAAACAACTGACCGTTTTTGTCTTCAAAAGAGAGGACGTAGTTGCCCACTGGCAAATGCGCGATATTGTAAGTTTTGCCTTCCGAGGCATCAAAACGTGCCACTACACGGCCATCGAGCGAGAAAAGACGCATCGAAGCGACTTCATCGGCTTTATCGAGGGTGAAAAAATCAACGGTAGGGTTGGGGTACAATTTCACGTTGGCCGCAGGCAGATTTTGCGTGCTCGACAAGGTATTGTAGGTGTAAATGGCCGTGAGCGTATCCAGGGGGTTGTCGAGGTTGGTCAACTTGAGGTGAACAATGCCCGAGCCGGCTTGGCCAGGCGCAGGGTCAGCCATAGCATTGTAAAAATGAATGGTAAGTTCGCCCATTGAATCGGCGTCTAAAGTAAATGATTTGGTATTAACACCTGAAAACCAACAAGTTACAGGATCGCAGACGGCCGTAGTGATGTTGGGCGTTAGGAAAACCTCCGTGCGCTCCCAGCGAACTGTAATCGAAGCGCTCGACACGTTTTTGATTTCACCCTTTGCCGGGGAATCATAGGTGTCGGCGGTGGTGATGGTGTCAGAGGGGTTCGGGTGAACATGGTAAGCGGACTGTGCTGTGGCCGTTTGGAAAAGACCGAGTACCAGCAGAAGCGTACAGAGTAGATTTTTCATGATAGAAATGTCTCGAATTAGCAGGTTAGTGAAATAGTTCAAAGATTTAAACAAAGGTACACCCAAGACCACTTTGCCCCTACCTAAATTTGTACGTCACAACGATATTTGTATTGAATCGGACAATATTAGCAAAAATGAATTCGAGAAAACGGCTGTTTACCTGTTTGTTGCTGGTCACTGCACTGCGCCTTTCCGCACAGTTGCCAGACGGCTCTTTGGCACCCGATTTCATTGCACAAGATATTTACGGACAAACGCACCACCTCTACGAGGTATTAAATTCAGGCAAAATTGTCGTCATCGAAATCAGCGCTACCTGGTGCGCGCCGTGTTGGGTCTATCATGCCAGCGGGTATCTGCAAGACCTTTACGATGCACACGGACCCGCAGGCG
>CAZKBH010000027.1:0-8509 GCA_964550795.1 uncultured Saprospiraceae bacterium | reverse complement strand
AGTCAACAATACCCAATTTTGTTTTACCGATTGGGCGACGATAAATTGCGCGTTTTTTGGATCGAAGGCGACCCCAATACCAATGTAAACTGCATTTTTGGTCCTTCGGGTTGCAACGGCGGCTCTGCGGGTAACTATGCCGCCGGCACCACTTACCCCATCCTGGACAATGCATCCATCGCAAACGCTTACCAAATCACGTATTATCCCTCTCTTTTTGTCATTTGCCCCAACAAAAGGGTCTATGAAGTGTCGCCGCTGGATGCCGATGGGCTTTGGGAAAAAGCAAGCCAATGTCCTGTAGCTTTTGGCACCAACAATGCGGGCATTTTCCAATACAATCCCGGAACCGAAATGCGCGAACTTTGCGAAACACAGGGATTGGCGCCTTCTTTTGCGCTGACCAATCTTGGCAGCGCTCCACTTACCTCGGCCAATATCAAGTTGGAATGGAATAACAATACGTTGCAAACCCTGGATTGGTCAGGCTACCTCTCTACCTATGCAGAAGCGTCCATTACCTTTGACAATCATAACATTAGCAACGCTGGCATCCTTAAAACCACCATCACGAACATCAACAATGCCGCTGGCGACGAAGATTTTTCGAACAATGTGCGCAACGACCATTTTGTAAACGCAGTACAGTTTAGCACCACGCAGGTACTCCTGAAAATCAGGACAGACAGCTATGGGGAAGAAACTTATTGGGAGGTCAGAGACGACTATGGAAACGTGCTGGAAAGTGGTGGAAATCAAGATGTTGGCCCAAATGGCGGTGGTGCGTTCCCGCTTGGAACGCCCGTCGGCCCAGGCGCTTATTCCGACTTGGCCATCATCCGCGACACCCTTCATTTACCCTCCAACGGCTGCTATTCCATTCATTTTTCAGATGCCTACGGCGACGGGATTTGCTGCGAATTTGGCACCGGATATTACCGGCTTTATAACCTGGACAATCCAGCAGTTCACCTCATCTCTGGTGGTGAATTTGGCGATTATTCCCGCAGAGCGTTCGGAGTCAGCGGTGTCACTTCAACCAGTGATTTGACGCAAAACATTGATATTCAATTGTTTCCAAATCCTGCCACCGATTTACTGAACATTGAGATAGAGGCTCCAGGATCGCTTGAAATATCCGGACAAATTTTCAATTCAATCGGGCAGTTGCAGCATGTTTTTGAATCTGAAAAGGCCACATTTGGCGGGAATCACTGGCGTTTGCCGCTCGCGGGATGGTCTCCGGGGGTGTATTTTTTGCAAATCAAAATGGACGGACAAACGCTTACCAAAAGTTTTGTGGTTCAAAGGTAATAGCGCATACAGGGGATTTAGGCTTTGTGCGCCTGCATCTGCCGGGCAATATATTTTCCCAAAATATCAAATTCGATGTTCACCGCATCCCCCAGGGACAGGGTCTTAAAATTGGTGTGCTCCCAGGTGTAGGGAATAATGGCCACCGAAAACTGATCGGCAGAAGGAGCAACGACGGTCAGACTCACGCCGTTGAGACAAACCGAGCCTTTATCTACCAATAATCCGGCCTGCTCGGGGCGATATCGGAAACTGTATTTCCAGGAGCCGTCCGTTTCCGTAACTTCCACACATTCAACGAGTTCATCCACATGGCCCTGCACAATATGGCCATCCAAACGCCCACCCATCGGCAGGCAACGTTCCAGATTGATGAGCATGCCCGGTTTCCAATCACCGAGATTCGTGCGGCGCAAAGTTTCCTCCACAGCCGTCACCCGATGCACACCCTGCCCCAGGGCTACCACCGTAAGGCAAACGCCATTGTGGCTTACGCTCTGGTCTATTTTCAATTCCGAGGAAATGGGACTTTCTACCGTAAAATGCACGTTTGAACGGTCTTTTTCAAGCGTTTTAAGGGTGCCGAGGGCTTCGATAATGCCAGTAAACATGGGTGCAGGACTAAGGAAATGAGGAAGGATTATCCGTACAATTCGTAGTGGATTTGGCTGCGTTCGTATTTTAATTGAACCAATAGATTGGCCACGGCCTCATCTATCATGTTGCTCCAGCCGCAAAGATAAAAATCCAGATCTGGACGGGGCGAGGCGTACTGGTCGAGGTAAATTTGGTGGACGTGCCCCTTCGAGCCGGACCAATTTTCCTGCCGCGACAGTGCTACATCGTAGCGAAAACCAGGCATTTCCCGGGCGAGTGTTTCAAATTCCTCGCGGTATAAAATGCCACTTTCTTCCCGGGTTCCGAAGATTAGATGCAGATTTCGATGTGTTTTCCCCGTCTTTTTTAAGTCCAAAATCATGCTTCGGAACGGCGCAACGCCAGTTCCAGTGCAAACAAACACCAAATCCTTTTCGATTTTTTCGGGCAGAATAAAGCCGCCATCCGGGCCTTTAAATTTTAGGGTATCACCTTCCTGAATTTCTTCGAAAAGATAGGTGGTGCCAAGTCCTGCCGGCGCATTCACGATGCAAAGCTCCAAATGATTGGAGCCGTTCGGAGCACTGGCGATGGAATAACTGCGCCAACGCTGGAGCCTTTTTTCTCCAATGGGCAAATCGAGCGTCACGAACTGACCTGCTTGAAAATCAATGGATTGTAAGCCTGGAACCTCGATCTGGAAGTTGCGGACGTTGGGAGCAATGCGGGATATTTTACGGACGATGCCGTCGTGCCAGGTGGTAGGCATGGGTCTTGCTGAGTCGTTTTTAGCTTTTTATGCAGAAATGCGATTGGGAAACAAACAAACGCACAAAAGGCTCAAAAAATAGTGTAATTAAAGTGTGGCACACCTTCAGAGGTGTACCACACTTTAGCCAGAACCCTAGCCCCGCGAATAATTCGGCGATTCCCTCGTAATAATAATGTTGTGTGGGTGGCTTTCGGTCATGCCTGCGTTGGTAATTTTCACGAATTGCGCTTTTTCCTGTAAAATCTCCACGGTTGCCGCACCACAGTAGCCCATGCCCGCCCGCAATCCGCCCACATATTGGGTCATGACTTCTTGCAGGGTTCCTTTGTACGGCACTCGACCTTCGATGCCCTCGGGCACCAATTTTTTAATATCGTCTTCCACATCCTGAAAGTAACGGTCTTTGGAGCCGAGCTGCATGGCCCCCAAACTGCCCATTCCGCGATAACTTTTGAATTTTCGGCCATCAAAAATGATGGTTTCGCCGGGAGCTTCTTCCACGCCGGCAAACAAGGAACCCGCCATAATACTGCTGGCACCAGCGGCCAGGGCCTTCACGATATCGCCCGTGTACCGAATCCCGCCGTCTGCTATGATTGGAACACCGGAGCCTTTGAGTGCCTGCGCTGCATTGTGCACGGCGGAAAGTTGCGCCACACCCACACCGGCCACTATCCGGGTGGTACAGATGCTGCCGGGGCCTACCCCAACTTTTACCCCATCCACTCCGGCATCCGCCAGTGCCTTGGCCCCTTCTCCGGTGGCCACATTCCCTCCGATGATTTGCAGATTGGGGAATTTCAATTTCAAACTTTTCACAGATTCCAATACCCCTCTGGAATGGCCATGCGCGGTATCCACACAGATCACATCCACGCCTACGGCCACCAGGGCTGAAACCCGCTCCTCGACATCCGGAGTAACACCTACCGCGGCACCTACCACGAGTCTTCCGAATGAATCCTTACAAGCTTGAGGGAAATTCACCCCTTTCATGATGTCTTTGTAGGTGATGAGGCCCACTAAGCGAAAGGACGCGTCCACGACGGGCAGTTTTTCAATTTTTTGTCGCTGAAGAATGTCTTTGGCTTGATCTAGCGTGGTACCGAGTGATGCGGTAACCAGATTCTTCTCGGTCATCAGGTCGCGTACCAGTCGGGAGTGATCGGTTTCGAAGCGCAAATCCCGATTGGTCAGGATGCCCACCAATTTCCCATCCGGGTTGATGACCGGGATGCCACCGATGCTATGTCTGCGCATCAGCCCTAACGCGTCTGCTACGGTGGCTTCGGGACTGAGGGTAACGGGGTCAATGATCATTCCCGCCTCGGAGCGTTTTACGGCCCGAACCTGTTCGGCTTGGTCCGCAATACTCATGTTTTTGTGAATCATACCGATGCCTCCCTGTCGCGCGATGGCGATGGCGAGATTACGGTCGGTTACGGTATCCATCGCAGCGGATACCACGGGAACTTTGAGCCGGATGTTTCGGGTGAGCTGGGAAGAAATATCTACCTCTCTGGGGAGGATTTCGCTGTAAGCAGGGACGAGCAGAACGTCGTCGTAAGTAAGCGATTCGCCAAGGAATTTGGCGGCGGCGGTGTTGATCAACTTTGATTCCATGCGCAAAGGTCTGACGAAGGAAGCTAAAGTAGGGTGGGTAGGCGAAAAGTTTTTATCCAGATAATATTAAGATGCACGTTTATCCTCTCCTGGCCCGGAAAAAAGCCGTGACCAGTGCGCCGCATTCTTCCTCCATGATGCCCATTTCCAGCTTCGTTTTTGGGTGCAACAGGTCTTTTCCGCCAAAAAGCATGAACCCGCGCTTTTCATCGGTGGCGGCATATACCACTCGCCCAATTTGCGACCAAGCCAATGCCCCGGCGCACATAACGCAGGGTTCGAGGGTCACGTAAAGGGTGCAATCGGGCAAGTATTTACTTCCTAAATGGCTGCTGGCCGCCGTGAGTGCGAGTATTTCGGCATGGGCGGTCACATCGGTCAGCATTTCCGTCTGGTTGTGGGCGCGCGCAATGATGCGTCCATCGCACACAATCACTGCTCCCACCGGCACTTCCCCGCTTTCGAAGGCTTTTTCGGCCTCTGCGAGGGCTTGTTTCATGAAATAAGGGTCAGAGTGTACGGAGAGCATGGGTATAAATCATTTGAAAATCATCCATCACATAGCCCTGACCGATGAGTGTTTCTGTGCAAAACTCGATGCGGAAACCAAGCTTGAAATAGAAGTTGATGCTTTTGAAATTGCCGCGGTTCACTTGCAATCGAAGGGTATGCAAATCGGGGTATTGTTCGAGCAAAAGATCAAAAACGATGGTTCCAAGACCTTGTCCGCGGTTATCCAGGTAGAATTTATGCAGAAAATATTCACCCGCACCTTTGCGGCTAAGCGCCAGAAAGCCAAGCACCTGAGCGTTTTTTTCGGGCAACCAAAACTCCTGCGCGTCCACAGTCATTTGCCTTTGCAACGCCGATTCGCTGTACATCAAATCAAGCATGTACTCAATTTGTGCCCCGCCAATGATGCTTGGATAATGCTCCCACCAAATTTTACTGGCCAATTGCCGGACCTGCGGAATGTCCGCTTCGGTGGCGCGACGGAGAGAAAGGTGGTTCATGGACTATTTTTTCGCATTCAACAAGTCCAACACCTGCCGGGTAATATCAAGGCTGTCGTTGGCAAGCAGGATTGGGCCGCCGCGAGAGTAGGAAAGAATGTAGTCGTAGCCGATTTGCGCGGAAAGGGTCTTGAGTTGGGCCTCTACGTTGGCGTACAGGTCGTTGAACGCTTTTTTCTGGTCATCGCTGAGCGATTTGCTGAGGCGCATTTTTTCCTCTTCCAGTTTTTGTCCACGCTGCATGAGCGTTGATTGTTGTTTTTCGGCTTCAGCCTGCGTCATATTGCCTTCCTGAAATTTTTGTTGCAGCGCTGCCGCATCTTTCATCAGGGCTTCTTCTTTGTTGGCAAGACTTTTTTCTGCGTTGTTGAGGCGTTGTTCGATGGCTTCTTTTTGTTGCTTCAGCCATTCGTATTGCGCATCAAGGGTATCGCCATTGACGAAAGCAATGCGGGAACCGCCGGAGGAAACCGTCGGCATTACAACAGTTTGATTTTCAGCAGGTTTAGCGCTTTTGAAGTGCAAATAATACAGGTGGCCCACCAAGGCAAACAAGACAATACTCAGGATGAGTGGGAGATTTTTCATGGAAAATTATGGTGTGTGAATGATTCTTTAAGCGGCAAAAGTAGCAAGTTCAAGGTCCAAGCCTTCAAAAACCTCAGTCTTCTTTTGATGGATGTTGCACTTGTTCCCAACGCAGGCCGATGATTTCTTCCAGTTTAAATTTGGCAATTTCGGCCTCTGTTTGCGCTCGAATTCTCGCCTCACGTGCTTCAAAGTAGGTAGCAGAGGTGGTGGTGTATTGCTCTAAGGTAGCTTCGTCGCTTTTGTACAGCTGTTGGATGAGGATAAAATTGTTGTTTAAGTCCAGTTCCATCGTACTGCGCTCTTTGAATATTTCTCTAGCAAGGCGGAAATTAGCCCAAGCCGTTAGCGCATCGGCCCGAATTTCGCGTTTACGCAGGGAAATTTGCTCCTCAGCGATGGTCATCCTGCGTTTCCCGATGTTGTTTTTTTCCTTCTGGCTCAGGATGTTGTACAAATTCAGGGTTAGTCCAAAGTTGTAACGTGGGAAAAAGACATTACCCAAGGTATCGGCGCCTCTTAGGTTCGATTCGTTGAAGTTGAAGGAGGCGTTTACATCCCGCATCCATTCTTTGCGGATGTTTTTGTTTTCGCTGACGGTATTGAGGAGTTGCGCTTCAGCGATACGGCCTTCCGGGCTGTTCAGCCAGGCGAGTTGCACCATGTATTCACTGATATCGCGGGCTTTGGCATCCAGCGGTGGGATGATGGCGTCGTAATCGGTTTGCTGCGCGGGGAGGAGATGGGCCACGAGGGCTAAAAGGGTGGGGAGTAGGATTTTACGAAGCATGAGGTTGGGTTTTGGAACGCTGGTTTTTTTGGATTTTTTAGAACACCGAGTTTACCGGAACCGCTGGGACCGCCGAATTGATTTTTTAGAACACCGAATTTACCGGGAACGCGGAAACCGCCGAATTGATTTTTTAGAACACCGAATTTACCGGAAACGCGGAAACCGCCGAATTGATTTTTGGAACACCGCGTTTACCGAAACCGCCGAAAAAAGGTGAACGTCAAGCTGCAAAGAAAAGCACTTGATTCTTAGGACTTGGTTTCAAAAATTTCGGTGTATTCTGCGGTATCAGTAAATTCGGTGTTTTAAAAAACTTCGGCGGTATCGGTGGTCTTGGTAATTTTCGGTGTTCTTAAAATTTTCGGCGGTCTCCGCGGTATTGTAAATTCGGTGTTCTAAAAAGAAAAAAAATTAGTGTTCCAACAACCGTTCCGCCACCTCCGCCACACTCGCCGTCCACTGCTCTCCCGATTTCTGATCCTTGACAGTCAGCACTTTAGATTCCATTTCGCTGTCTCCAATAATGGCCACAAATGGAATGCCCCGCTTGGCAGCGTACTCAAATTGTTTTTTCAACTTGCCCGGTTCGGGGTAGATTTCAACCGATACACCGGCGGCGCGAAGTTCCGTGGCACATTGAAAAGCGTATTCAAAAGACGGCTCATCAAAGGACGCCAACATGATTTTTACGCTCTCCGAAATGTTTTCCGGGAAAAGATTCAGTCCCTCCAACACATCGTAAATCCGGTCGGCACCAAACGAAACACCCACACCCGAAAGACCCGGCACCCCAAACACACCCGTCAAATCTGCATATCGTCCGCCGCCACCAATACTGCCCATCTGGTAATCTTTGGCCGACACCTCGAAGATGCAACCCGTGTAATAGGAGAGTCCGCGCGCCAGGGTGATGTCGAATTTGAGTTCGTTTTTCAGCGGCGAATTCGACAAAAGTTGAAATACACGTTCCAGTTCTTCCAAGCCCTTCAAACCGGTCTCGCTGTTTGCAAATATAGGTTTAAGCGATTGAAAATCAGGGGTTTTTAAGATATTTTCTATAACGTCTATCGCGTCATCCGGAACACTCCGCTCGGTTAACTCCTTGCGAACGCCGTCAATGCCCACCTTATCCAATTTATCAATCGCCACCGTCATGTCTGTAAATTGGTCAGCAATGCCCGCCGCTTCCGCAATGCCAAAAAGCACCTTTCGGTTATTGATTTTGATGACCACGGGCAGATTCATCTTCGCAAATGCTTCGTCGTAAATCTGCACCAACTCAGCTTCATAAAGCAATGAATCAGCGCCAATTACATCTACATCGCACTGAAAAAACTCGCGGTAACGGCCCCGCTGCGGTCGGTCGGCACGCCAGACGGGCTGGATTTGGTAGCGTTTGAAAGGGAAACTCAAGGTGCCCCGGTTCATCACGACATAACGAGCGAAAGGAACGGTTAGATCGTACCGCAGCCCGCGTTTGGCAATGCTGGCCGTGAGTTTGCCGGAGTTTTTGGCGGCTAAAGCTTCCGCGTCTGCACCGGAGAGGAAGTCGCCGTTGTTCAGGATTTTGAACAGGAGTTTGTCGCCCTCTTCGCCGTATTTCCCGGTGAGGGTGCTGAGGTTTTCCATGGCGGGCGTTTCGAGCGGCTGAAAACCGAATTTCACGAACACTGAGCGGACCGTATCGAAAATGTAGCTGCGTTTGCGCACCTGTTCGGGGCCAAAATCGCGGGTACCTTCTGGTATGGAGGGTTTTTGCATAGATGGGAACGCGGATGACGCAGATTTTTAAACGCGGATGACGCAGAT
>CAZKBH010000026.1:59804-69542 GCA_964550795.1 uncultured Saprospiraceae bacterium | reverse complement strand
GGGCCGCAGGCCCGCACAGATGCCGAGGCGAGTTTTTTTTGCGCCGCCGAAGAGGCCTCAAAATGGTTAGATTTTTCGACAGCCAAGCCTTTTTGGTTACTTTTTGGGCTCAAAAAGTGACAAAACATGGCTAATCCACTGATTTTGATTTTCAACATTTCTTTTTTCGATGAGACGGGATGCTAACCTTGATATCCCAGATTCGCCCCACTTTTGCAACTGCTCTTTTCCCCGGCAAAAAAATCAGTGCTTATGGCTTCCCCCGTGCTTCCCCCTCCATTTATTCGCCAAATGAAGGCCCTGCTGGGCACTGATTGGCCACTGCTCGAAGCCGCGCTGCAAATGCCCGCCCCGGTCAGCATTCGGTTCAATCCGAAAAAAAATCCAAATCCAAGCGCTCCCGGCCTTCCCGTTCCCTGGCATCCACAGGGCTACTACCTTTCCGAACGACCCGTTTTTACGCTGGATCCCCGTTTTCACGCCGGGGCATACTATGTACAAGAAGCCTCCTCGATGTTTATCCACGAAGCTTTAAGGCAAAGTGTAGATTTTTCTAAATCCTTGAAAGTCTTGGATTTATGTGCTGCTCCAGGTGGAAAAAGCACCTTGATGTCGGATCTGTTATCTCCGGAAAGTTTGTTGGTTTCCAACGAGACCATTCGTTCGCGCACGGCTCCCCTGCGCGAGAATCTAGAGCGTTGGGGCAACTCCAATACCGCTGTTACGAGTGGTGAAGTGGAGGATTTTGCCGCCATGGAAGGCTGGTTTGATGTGGTTTTGGCCGACGCGCCGTGCAGCGGCGAGGGGCTTTTTCGCAAAGACCCGGATGCGATGCGGGAATGGTCCCTGCCCCATGTAGAGTTTTGCACGGGTCGTCAACGCCGGATCCTCGCGGCCGCGGTTCAGGCGCTCAAACCGGGCGGTATTTTGTTGTTCAGCACCTGCACCTACAATAATCAGGAGAACGATAGCAATGCCCAATGGCTCGCCAAAACCTTTGAGGTAGAACCTGTTACGCTAGAAATTCCGCCGGATTGGGGGATTATCCAGACAGATGCCGGGTGCCAGTTTTATCCGTACAAATTGAAAGGCGAGGGCTTTTTTCTCTCGGTTTTTCGCAAAAAAGGTGGCGAGGTCAAGAAATTAAGTCCGGCCAGTTCCTTTAAAAGTATCAAACCATTGCCCAAAAGTCAGATAGCCCTCGCAGCGGCCTGGCTTGCTCCAACAGCCGATGCCCGCTTTTTTCTGACCCCTTCCGGGGAAGTATTGGCCTTGCCAGCGGTATTGGAAGATGATTTTCTTTTGCTCGATAAATTCCTGAAAACCAAGTGGTTTGGGGTGAATATCGGCGAATTCAAAGGCAAAGACTTTGTCCCGAGTCACGCGTTGGCATTGAGTCATTGGATTGCGCCCACTTTACCCGCCGTGGATTTGTCGCGCGAACAAGCGTTGTTGTTTTTGAAAAAAGAAACCTTCGATCCGCCGCCGGGCGCGCCGCAAGGTTGGACCTTGGCGCGTTTTGAGGGACTGAACCTGGGCTGGCTGAAAATTTTGCCCAATCGTTTGAACAACTACCTGCCACAAGAACGCAGAATCCGAATGTCGCTTTCTTGAACAGATTGCTTGGAAGAGTTGCTTTAAAATTAGTATTGCCCAATCAAAACATCTCTTTCTACCTTTGCCGAAGTACCCCAACTCGTATTTTTCTCATCATTTTCCCATTCTGTATCCGGCATGACAATGACTGCCGCTCAAATAGCGCACTTTATAGGCGGCACGGTCGAAGGCGACTCCAACGCCGCCGTGACCCGTGGAGCGCCCATCGAAGCCGCCCAAACGGGTGACTTTACTTTTTTGGACAATCCCAAATATGAAGACTTTGTGTACACCACTCAGGCTTCTATCTTGTTGGTTAACAATAGCTTCCGACCTCAAAAAGCCATCATCCCAACCCTTATTCGCACGGGCGACGTACGCACTTCTTTGGCGATTTTGCTCAAAATTATAGATCAGGCCAACAACTCCAATGGCTCGGTCATTTCAGACAAAGCGTCCATTCATCCCGAGGCGAAAGTGGGTGCGGGAACGGAAATTGGCGTGTTCACGGTGGTGGAACAAGGGGCCATTATTGGCCATAATTGCAAGATTTATCCCCAGGTTTTTATCGGTCGAAACGCGCGTATCGGGGATAATTGCACGCTTTATCCTGGGGTTCGGATCCATTTTGACTGCGAAGTGGGCAACCATTGTATTTTACACGCCAACGCGGTCATTGGAGCCGATGGTTTTGGCTTTGCGCCGCAGCCAGATCGTACCTGGACCAAGGTGCCACAAGTAGGTAAAGTGGTGATTGAAGATCATGTTGAAATTGGCGCTTCTACCTGTGTGGACCGCGCCAGTCTCGGCAGCACGATCATCCATTCCGGGGCCAAACTCGACAACCTCATTCACATTGCACACAACGTGGAGGTTGGGCAAAACTCCGTGTTGGCCGCGCAGGTTGGGGTTGCAGGAAGCACACAGTTGGGCGAAAACTTGCGGGTCGGCGGGCAGGTCGGCTTTGCGGGGCATATCAAAATTGCCGACGACACCCAGATTCAGGCCCAAAGCGGGCTGGCTTCGAGCATCGAAACGCCCGGCACGGCCGTTTTTGGCAGCCCCGCCATGGGGTATCGGGATTTTATTAAATCGCATGTTGTGTACAAACAACTGCCTGATTTACAACGAAAAGTGTTGGAACTAGAAAAGAAAATAGCAAGTCTGGAGAAGGCGCGCGAAGTGTAGTAGACCAACATTTTTGCTGCGCTGCGGCTACAAACATTAGTGCTTGAAACTAAATTTAGACAAGCACGTAAAATCCGTGGCTGCCCAACTGGTGTATATACCCCTGGTAACCATTCGAACCAGTCGTCCAATCGAATCAATCGGCACAATCGAACCAATCGGCTAATCGAACCAATCGGCTCAATCGGCACAATCGAATCAACCCGAAGACATGAATTTCCTAAACCGCAATATTTACTGGATACTGGGGCTCATCCTTCTCGCCAGTGTCATGTATTATTTTTCCGACATCGTGTCGTACATCCTGATCGCCTGGGTGTTTTCGATGCTGGGTCGGCCGATCCTAATGTTTTACCGTAAGCACATTTCAATCGGCCGTTTCAGGCTTGGGCCAACGGTGGCTGCAATCCTGACAATTCTTACTTTTTACGCCATGTTGGTTGGGGTGATTATGCTGTTTGTGCCCACGCTGGTGTCGCAGGCCCGAAACTTAGCTGCGGTTGATTTTCAATCACTTGGGGATAAAATGCGCCCCGCTTTTTTTAATTTTGACCTTCAACTCCACCAGGTTGGAATCCTCTCGCCCGACGAATCCCTGGCGATGAAAACCCAGGAGGCATTGACGAGCTGGTTCAAACCTACCCTGGTTGGTGATTTTCTAGGCGCGTTCCTAGGGGTGGCTGGCAACGTAGCGGTCACCTTTGCATCGGTCACCTTTATTCTCTTCTTTTTTCTGCAAGACAGCCGCCTTTTCAACGATATTTTACAATCCATTGTACCCGACAAACAAAAACAAAAGGTCTATACGGTCATGAACGAGTCTGCCGATCTTTTGACGCGTTATCTGCAGGGGCTGCTTATGCAATTGGTGGTTTTTTCCCTGCTTGCCACTGCCATTCTCTGGCTTTTTGGGGTGAAAAATGCCGTGCTGATTGGTTCTTTCGGTGGTTTATTCAACATCATTCCCTACTTAGGACCTATTCTGGGGATGATTTTTGGTCTTTTTATAACCGTATCTTCCAATTTGGATGCTGACTTTGCCATGATGTTACCCATGCTGTTAAAAGTGGCGGCGACCTTCATCGTCGTACAGGTGATAGACAACAACTTGGTCGGTCCGCTTATCATGTCCAAAAGTGTGCAAGCGCACCCGCTGGAAATTTTCCTGGTGACCCTTGCTGCTGCCAAAATTGGCGGGGTAGTGGGCATGATTATCGGTATTCCGGTCTATACTTTACTTCGCGTGATAGCGCGCATTTTTCTCAGCCAATTCAAAATAGTGCAAGACCTGACGGGACGAATGGACGAAGCTGATCACATGAAAGTGGGAGACACCTGAACATGCGCTCCAATCTGTCATTCTGACACACCAAAACGCAAGGCACGAAAGTTGTCAAAACAAATTGGGCTTGCAAAGCCATGGGTTTTCTTTGCCCGGTCCACTACTCTTTTCAAAATGAAAAATCCGTTCAAAAAAATATTCGATATGATGGAAAAAGAGCCGAATACGCCAGACCAATCTGCGCAGGAAAACGTGGCAGATCACACAGAAACGATTGAAAATCAAGAAAATATGGAGCAAAATACTGCCCAGGAGCCACAAGACCAAACTACAGAACTCCAAAAACAACTGGAAGAAAGCCGCAATAAATATCTCTACTTGTTTTCTGATTTTGAAAACTACAAGCGCAATGCGGCGCGTGAACGCATGGACCTCATCAGCACAGCGGGTCGAGACATCATGGCAGCCCTTCTGCCTATTTTGGACGATTTTGACAGGGCCGAAAAAAATAATGCACTCACCGAGGGAACCACATTGATTCACCATAAATTGGCCCATACCTTAAAAAGTAAGGGCTTAACCTCCCTCGAAACCCAGGCTGGCGACGATTTTAATCCGGATACCCACGAAGCTGTGGCGGAAATTCCCGCCCCAAGTGAAGAAACCAAAGGCAAAATTGTGGACATCCTCGAACAAGGCTACACCCTCGGCGGCAAAATCATCCGGCACGCCAAGGTGGTGGTAGGAAAATGACGCTGAAGTTGATTTGCCCGAATAGGGCACTAAAATCAACATAATTAAACATTCTTAATGGCAAAACGCGATTATTACGAAGTGCTGGGCGTAGCAAAATCCGCCGGTGCTGACGATATAAAAAAGGCCTATCGAAAGAAGGCACTTGAACTTCACCCCGACCGTAACCCGGATGATAAAGGGGCCGAAGAGAAATTTAAAGAGGCTGCCGAAGCCTACGATGTGCTGAGCGATGCCGACAAAAAAGCCCGCTACGACCGATACGGCCACGCCGGACTGGAAGGTATGGGCGGTGGCGGCCCGGGCGGTAGTTTCCAGGGTATGGACATGGACGAGATCCTGCGCCGCTTCGGTTTTGACACCGATGATGTGTTTGGCGAATTTTTCGGCGGCGGCAGACGTGGGGGCTCCCGTGGCGGACGCTCCCGTGGCGAACGTGGCAGCAACCTCCGTATCAAAGTCAAAATGTCGCTCGAAGAAATCTCGACGGGCGTCAACAAAAAAATCAAGGTCCGCAAACAAGTTGCCTGCGCGACCTGTAGCGGCTCGGGGGCCAAAGATGCCAGCAGTGTAGATAACTGCTCCACTTGCCGTGGTGCGGGAATGGTCAATCAGGTGCGTCAAACCCCTTTTGGGATGATGCAAACCGCCGTCACTTGCCCCACCTGCAGTGGCGCGGGCCAAACCATCAAAAATCCCTGCAATGTCTGCAAAGGCGACGGGCGTGTTTTTGGCGAAGAAACCATTGACGTGGACATCCCGGCAGGCGTAAACGAAGGCATTCAACTGAGTGTCAACGGTCGCGGCAACGCCGGTGCAAAAGGTGGTCCGGCGGGCGATCTGCTCATCGCCATCGAAGAAATCCCACACGAGGAACTGACCCGCGAGGGCAGCAACGTGGTATTCGAACTCTACCTCAATTTTGCCGACGCGGCCCTTGGCTCGAAGGTGGATGTACCCACCCTGGATGGACGCGCTCGAATCACGGTTCCGGCAGGCACCCAGTCCGGCAAGGTTTTCCGATTGAAAGACAAGGGTTTACCTGCCTTGCAGAGCTACGGACGCGGCGACCAACTGGTGCACGTCAACGTCTGGACGCCCAAAAAACTCAACGACGAAGAGCGTCGTTTGCTCGAAAAAATGCGCGATATGCCGAATCTGAAACCCAGCCCAGGCAAGGAGGAAAAAGGCTTTTTTGAACGCGTGCGGGATATGTTTGAGTAGGCACTGAACGGATTGGAATGAAAGCATGGCGAACGGTTCAATAGGGTTCTTCGCTGTGCTCAGAATGACAAATCTGCTTGGAAGACGTATCTTACAACCCCATTCGGGGTTGATAATGTTGCGTCCGTTGCCCCCCTACACCCTCTCCAATGCATCCAACTGCGACAAATCATACCCGGCCTCAGGGGCATTTTCAAGTGCCTGGAACCAATCTGCTGTTTCATCCAGACCCAGATAACGACACTGGCTTTTGAGGCCGTGCGCTGTGTTGCTGGCAGTTTCCCAATCCCCTTCCGCGAGTGCATTGCGCAGAGCTTGTAGCTGTGCTGGCAACTGTGCGCGAAACAGATCCACAAATTTTTGTGCGGCCGCTTCACTGCCCAGTAAATTGCGCAACCGCTCAGTTTGAATGTTCATATTTCTTTGATTTTAAAACATTGACCACATTAACCACATTCTCACACATTAACCACATTGACCACATTAACCACATTCTCACACATTGACCACATTAACCACATTAACCACATTCTCACACATTGACCACATTAATCCCATTCCCCCCATTGACCACATTCATAACTTCATCTCACCACCAACTGATATCCCTCTCCGTGCACATTCAAAATTTCGATGCGCGTATCGGCGGATAAAAAAGTGCGGAGTTTGCTCACATACACATTGAGGCTGCGGCCTTTGAGCATGTCTTCGTCGCCCCAGATGCGTTGCAGGGCATTGTCGCGGCGAATGATGCCGTGGTCGCTTTCACAAAACAGCTGGAGCAGTTTGGCTTCAATGGCCGTGAGTTTGATTAATTCGGGGCCGCCATGCAGTTCGCGGGTAGCCACATCGAAGCGGTAAAGTCCAATTTCGTGGACGGCTTTTTCGGTCTGTTTTTGTTGCACTGTACTGCGTTTCAGCGTGTTGCGTACCCGGAGATACAGTTCCTCCATGCTGAAGGGTTTGGTAATGTAATCATCGGCGCCAAGTGCCAATCCACGGATGCGCTCTTCTTTTTGCACGGCCCCTGTGAGGAAAAGGATCGGGATACTTGGGTTGAGTTGCCGGATGTCTTCCGCAAGCGAGAATCCGTCTTTGAGCGGCATTCTCACGTCCAAAATACACCCATCAAAAGTGCCCGTTTTGAAGGCGCTCAGGCCGTCGTCGCCGCTGTGGCGGATGGTAACCGAGTACCCCTTGGCTTCGAGGTATTCTTTGGTCAGCGGGCTTAGGGTAAGATCGTCGTCAACGAGGAGGAGGTGCATGGTGGTGGATTGGTGGATTGGTGGATTGGTGATTGGTGAGTGGTTTACCCGCCGTAGACATAGCGAAGGAGGGGATTTCGCGCACAAACATCGGCAAGTGGGCCGATTATATGGTGCTCTGCCGCCGATTTGCGTCGGATTTTTACACTTTTTTACCTTTTTTGAAAGAATGGCCCCGAGTTCACTCATGAATGTGTAGGACATTTGTGTCTGAATTTGACTCACATGATAAACGTTGCTCCCCCCCAATATTTACAAAAAATAGCCCGCGGCCGGAATGTACTCCTGTTATTGGCCCTTTTTATCGCTTTCACGGGCTTTATTATGCCCACTATGGAAGCTGATATCAAGGCGCTTTCCGGCGGCGTGGGCGTTCTTGATCTGGAGTTTTTTTACTCCCCCGAAAAAGCCCACTCGATGCTAAGTGCTTACGGCTCTGAAGGGATACGGCTTTATCTGTTTGCCCAATGGTCTGTGGATTTTGTGTTCCCGGTTATCGGCGGACTTTTTATAGCGCTTTGTCTGCTTTGGATCGGGGCAAAACGCTGGTGGTGGTTGGGGGTGTTGCTCACTTTGGCAGACTGGACGGAAAATATTTTTGTTACGATGCTGCTGGTCCAATTTCCTGAATTTTCCACGCCCGTCGCGCTTACGAGCTGCGGATTCACAATGCTCAAATGGTCAACTATTTTCTTTGCCAATGGGCTGATTTTATTCCACGGAGGGAAAAAACTACTGGCTAAAAGTAAGATGCGCCTGGAACAAAGCATACTTTAATGCAGGTGAGGCGATTTAGTTAAAACTTTGAGTAAATTATCTCAGTATATTGAGTAATTTTGCTCAAAATTTTGAGTAAATTAATTTTTATGTTCCAAAGGCCTCATTTTCAAACACTTGCAAAAAGGTTGAATGAACCCCGAAACGTCATTCAGGTGCTCGGGGGACCTCGGCAAGTCGGCAAAACCACCCTTTTGGGCCAGCTCCTAGGCCACAGTACCACCCCAAGCCACAGCGTTTCCGCCGACGGAATTGTCAATGCCGGCTCAAGCTGGCTCGATCAACAATGGGAAACAGCCCGTATAAAACACCGCCAATCCGGGGCTCCAACGCTAACATTGGCCATAGACGAAATCCAGAAGATCCCGAATTGGAGCGAAACGGTCAAAGCCAATTGGGACGCGGATACGCGCTCAAACACCCCAATTAAAGTGGTTTTATTGGGTTCTTCGCGCCTTCTATTACAACAAGGACTTACAGAATCGCTGGCCGGACGTTTTGAATTTAGTTACATCGGACATTGGTCACTGGCAGAAATGCAAGCCGCGTTTGGCTTCTCCGCTGAACAATTCGCCTGGTTCGGTGGCTACCCCGGCACTGCTCCATTTATCAACGAGGAGTTTCGGTGGAAAAATTACGTCACCGACGCGCTGATAGAACCCAGTATCTCCCGCGATATTTTGTCCTTGACACGTGTGGACAAACCGGCCTTGTTACGTCGCTTGTTCGAACTGGGCTGCCTTTACTCCGGTCAAATCCTTTCATTTAACAAAATACTTGGCCAGTTGCTGGATGCCGGAAACACGACTACTTTAGCACACTACCTCAAATTACTTGATGCTGCGGGCTTGCTTGGTGGATTAGAAAAATTTTCAGGTGATGTCATCCGCCAGCGACAATCCAGTCCGAAATTCCAAGTGCATAACACCGCGCTGCTTGCTTCCCAAATGCCTGAAACTTTGGCAGAAATGTTGAAATCGCCGGAAAAATGGGGGCGTATTGTCGAATCGGCTGTAGGCGCGCACCTTATTAACCATGCCCGACAAGAAGGATTGCGATTGTTTTATTGGCGGGAAGGCAATGATGAAATTGATTTTGTGCTCCAATACCGGGGCAAAACCCTCGCCATCGAAGTCAAAAGTGGCACTTTGCGCAAGGCACCAGGTATGGAGGTTTTTCGCAAAAAATTTAATCCGGATAAAATGATGTTGGTCGGTGCAGGCGGCCTGCCCTGGGAAGAATTTTTAACGATCAATCCGACCGATTTTTTTTGAGGCTAAGTCACCCGGTGAATTTTTGCCCCCCCCCCTTTTAAAGCCAAAATCCCCACCTTAACTCTGAAGAACGCGCCGTACCTTCGCGCCCCATTCCTTACTTGAGTTATGACAAAACGTGGAAAGACCCCCCCAAGCTACTGTTCCTTCTGTGGCCGCACCGAAGAAGAGGCGATGATCCTGGTTTCTGGCATGGAAGCGCAGATTTGCGAAGCCTGCACCGAAAAAGCACAGGAAATCATTGACCATGAGCTTGACAACGCCGGGGTAAAGCGCGACGGCAAAAAACAAAAAGCAGAACCGCAGCCGGGTGCCGGCAAAAGCGAACGCTACGGCGGCCCCTTGCATCTCATCCCACCCAGAGACATCAAAACCTTTC
>CAZKBH010000026.1:38504-59794 GCA_964550795.1 uncultured Saprospiraceae bacterium | reverse complement strand
GTGTACAACCACTACAAACGCCTCCAGGAACTTGAAAAAAACAAAGGCAAAAACCGGAAAGCCGACAATGTGGAAATTGAAAAATCCAACATCCTGCTCGTCGGACAAACCGGCACAGGCAAAACGCTGCTGGCCAAAACCATCGCAAAAGTGCTCAATGTGCCCTTCGCGATTGTAGATGCCACCGTGTTTACCGAAGCCGGTTATGTGGGCGAAGACGTGGAAAGTATCCTGGCGCGCCTGCTCCAAATGTGCGATCAGGACGTGGAAGCCACCGAACGCGGCATCGTTTACATTGACGAAATTGACAAAATCGCCCGCAAACAAGACAACCCCAGCATCACCCGCGACGTATCCGGCGAGGGTGTACAGCAGGGTATGCTCAAAATGCTCGAAGGCTCCGAAGTGATGGTGCCCCCACAAGGCGGACGCAAGCACCCCGAACAGAAAATGGTGAAAATCAACACCGAAAATATCCTGTTTATCTGCGGCGGCGCTTTTGACGGCATTGAAAAACTCATTGCACGCCGCGTGAACACACAGGTGATTGGTTTCAACAAAAAATCAACCGCCCGCATTGATCGCGACAACTTGCTGCAATACGTCACCCACGCCGACGTGAAAGCTTTTGGCCTCATTCCTGAGCTGCTGGGTCGCTTGCCAATTTGCACCTATCTCGATCCCTTGGATCTGGACGCACTTCGTCGCATCCTCACCGAGCCGCGCAACGCTATCACGCGCCAATACCAGAAACTCTTCGCCATGGAAGGTGTGGAACTCATTGTTGAACCTTCGGCGCTGGATTTTGTGGCCGAAATGGCCCTCGAATACAAGCTCGGGGCACGTGGACTCCGCTCCCTCTGCGAAGCCATCTTCACCGATGCTATGTTCGATCTGCCCGCTGTGGGCGGCCAAACCGAGAAAAAACAATTGGTTATTGACCGGGAATACGCCGCAGATAAGCTGGAAGGCTCGAGAATGGGGCGATTGAAGGCGGCGTAAATTGGGGGGCGTAAACGGTGGTATGGCCTTCAGGCCGTCGGGAAAAGGGGCGTTCACGCCCCTAATTCCAAAATTCGTAGAAATTTACAGCAATCAATTTTCAGCACCGTAAACGGTGCCTTTCCCGACGGCCTGAAGGCCATACCACCGGCAACTTTCACCAAAAATCTTCATGAACCCAGGTAAATGAGTGCTCCCGCCAGTGTTTGCACTGATGGGCAGATACCGGGTTTTGTTTAATATAATCCACTGCGGCTATCAGATGTCTTTGGTCCCGAATATAGCGGTCATTATACTCAGACTGCCAACATTCATTACCTGTACGCCCTAAGACAAGATTCACAAATCTAGCACTTGCACCCTTGATGCGTCCCATGGCGTAATCCAAATTTTTATACCTTTTTTTGTCATACTCACCATTAGTATCCTGTTGAATAGAAAAATCCAATAGCACATGGACATGATTAGGCAAAATTGTGAAAGCCAATAACTTATACCATTGACCATCAAATCGCACCAATTGCTCCACGACTTTTTGTGCCGCTTTTGGTTCCTTTAAAAAAGTTGGGCCAGAAAGGCATTGGTCAAGCGCTAGGTCATACTTTCGAAAGTAGTCGCGTTGCAGCAGAGTCTTCGCGTTTTCCTGTTCTTCACCTTTCAATTCGTGCGTGATCCGTATCTTCTCTGATTCGTACCAAGCAGACAGGTTCTCTAAGAATTCCTGTGGCACTGAACCGTATAATCGAAAAGTAACAAAAAAAGTGGCCCCGTAAGGATGGTAATGAGGAAGCGTGCGTGTGTATTCAGGTTTGTTTTGCATAATTGATTATTTAGGTAACCAAAGTTATGCAAAAAAGGTGGTATGGCCTTCAGGCCGTCGGGAAAAGGGGCGTTCACGCCCCTAATTCCAAAATTCGTAGAAATTTACAGCAATCAATTTTCAGCACCGTAAACGGTGGTATGGCCTTCAGGCCAATGTCATTGACTTAAGGAATTCATGCGGCCCTCCGATAGTTTTTGAAGGTTTGATATTTTCCTGTTAATCGTCGGGCCGTTTTAGGCCTTGGGTACTTTCTACCAGGTCTAACTGGCTCTAAATAGCGCAAAAAAAGTTCTTTTAACTGGTCAAAAACTGATTTTGGTTTTTGGGTTGTGAATAAGTTGATCAGCTGGGGTTTAAGAAGACCAATTGAAACATTTTGATTTATGGCTACGGTGGTTTCCTTCGTGGCATTGATCTGTTCAAGTTTTTGTGCGCATGCTTCGCAAATCAGGTTATGGATATTGGAGGTGATTATTGTGGCAAAAAAATCCTGATAAATAGCCTGGGGTTTGTGGCCTGAAAACACCTCGACTTGGAGCTTATTCTTGATTTGGTCAAATCTGGTTTCATCTCCCCAACGGTAATTATAGAGTTCTTTGAAACAACTGTGCGGGTATTTTCTCAGGTCAAGGAGATTGGTAATGAGTATTTCTGGTTCTTCTCGTCCGATGTCAATACGCAGTAATCGTACTTGCAAGGTTTCCTTAGCATTTACAACTTGTCCTTTTTGGCGAGCAGCAATCACTTCATTTTTTGGAATACAGAATGCTACAATAGCCTGTTTTTTTTCACTGGCTACAAACTCTTTCACCACTTGATTGAAGCCTACTGTACAGCGCATCAAAAAATGGATGTTTTTCTGCAAATGCTTGGATATCAATCTATAACCTGCGAAATTACGGTCATAGATGCGTAAATCTTCAGGCCTGGAATCCTCTAAAAACCCTTCGGCAAAAACAACCTCTCCCTTCGAGTGCGCTTGTAATTGCACTTGCGTGCAGTAGCCATTCAACACATCCAATTCAAGACCTGCTCGAGCCAAAGGAACCCGAAGATGCTGATTGGCCTGACCACCAAAAACTTTTGCCACCTCCTCATCTTTGAACAAGTAAATCGAGGTGCCATCAATCGCCTTGAGATAAAACCCCTTCCACTTGCGTAATGAGCGAATTTCCGAATATATCAGGGCAACAAAATAGCGATGCCAGTCCAGAAAAAAGGGCCATAAAATCCGATATCTAGCCTTGCTGAACGCTCCTTTTGTGCATGGGCTCTGTCCCCAATTATCAAAGTATGCTGCCAGTTCAATACTTAAAGAACGTTTAGACTGACTTAGCATAAACAAACACAATTTGTTGAAAGTCAGTATACGTTGCCGTGTGAAGTCTTGCGGCCTTGCCAAATATTTCGTTCGATCTAAGTTGGCAGATTCACAAAAAGAACTCAGACCTGATAAAATCCTCTTTACTTTTGTTTGCATGGCGAGTGTGTTGATATTTTTGAATGTTCGACTATCCAAAAATAGATATACACACTCGCTTTTTCCTTAAGTCAATGACATTGGCCTTCAGGCCGTCGGGAAAAGGGGCGTTCACGCCCCTAATTCCAAAATTCGTAGAAATTTACAGCAATCAATTTTCAGCACCGTAAACGGTGCCTTTCCCGACGGCCTGAAGGCCATACCACCAATTCACTCCACACATACCACCAATCCCTTCAAATACGAGCCTTCCGGGTGGAACAAACTCACCGGATGATCCGCACTCTGCGAAAGATGGTGCAGCACCCGTACAGGACGGCCGACTTCCATGGCAGCCGCTGCAACAGTGTGGTAAAATAGCTCCCGGTCCACTACCTGCGAACAAGAAAAGGTGAATAAGATGCCGCCCGGAGCGACGCGCCGCATGGCCTCGACATTGAGTCGTTTGTAGCCCTGCACGGCGTTGTGGCGCTTGTCGAGACTTTTGGCGTAGGCAGGCGGATCAATGACCATTACTTCGTAATCGCGATCCGAGTTTTTGAGAAATTTCAACACATCCTCGGCAAAACCTTCATGTTCCCCGGAAAAGGGCGCGTTGAGGGCCACATTTTCGTTGCAGAGCGCAATGGCTTTAGCTGATACGTCCACGGAATGTACCAGACTTGCCCCGGCATTCAAGGCGAGACAGGAAAAACCACCCGTGTAGCAAAATGCATTCAGGACCGTTTTACCCGCTGCAAATTCAGCCAGCAGATGTCGGTTGTCGCGCTGATCGAGAAAAAAACCGGTCTTTTGGCCCGTTACCCAATCCACGCGGAATCGGGCGCCGTTTTCTTCGATAATGGCCGAGGTCTCGGGGTTTTCTCCGGCCGACCAGAGATAGCCATTGGCTTGATTTTCAGCGTATTTTGGTGGAAGGCTTTCGGCACTTTTGTCGTACACGGCGCGGAGTTTTTTACCCAACACTTTTTGAAGCGCCGCAGCGATTACTGCGCGTTGTCGGTGCATTCCAATACTATGACATTGCATCACGGCCGTATTTTCATACACGTCCACGATGAGGCCCGAAAGACCATCGCCCTCGCCATGTACGAGTCGGAAACCGAGTGCCTGGGAACTTTCTGAAAGATTAAAACTTTCCGAAAGTTGAGGAACCGCCAGCAACCGCACTTTTAGCGCATTTTGCAGTTTTTCAATCCAAAAATTTTCGCTTTCCAGATCAGCCGCCCCGAAGCTCAGGAGCCGGACCGCGATGCTTCCGTGGTGAAAATGCCCGACCCCGAGCAAATTCCCTCGTTTGTCAAAAACCGCTGCAATATCGCCGTCTTCAGGACGGCCTTCGGTGTGTGCAATCGCGCCGGAGAACACCCAGGGATGGAAACGGAGGATGGGAATTTCTTTGCCGGGGCGGAGGGTAACTTTAATTGGTATCGTCATTTGAAAAAAGAAGTGCGAAAATCGGGTTTTTGCCGATGTTTGGGGCAGAAAAGATTTAGTGGTAGCGTTTCTACCTTTCGATGACTCCCGCTCGCACCCATTTATGTCCAAGGCAGCCCGCATAAGTTTACACGTTTACCTCACCCTCACCTTGTTTGGAATGACGGTGGCGGTATTGTATATTTGGCTCATGCGCAACGATTTTTTGGCGCAAAACCCTGACCTTGAGCCTTATTATTCACAATATATCGCGGCGGTGATGCTTTCGGGCGTAGGGGCTTTGGGACTTTTAAAGGGGCGATTTTGGGGTTTTTGGGCGTTGATCCTGGGCATGACGGGTGCCTTTGGAATCGAAATCATGACCGGATTCCCGTTTGATAGAATTATTAGAATTCCAGCAGCGGCACTGATACTGTTGCTTTTAATGCGTTGGAACAAAAAAATCTGAAGAAGTGTGCCACACCTTCGAGGTGTGGCACACTTTCACATATTATCATTCAAACCAAAACGAATTATGCCAATCTCTTTTGACTGGTCGAAAACGATCGCAGCAATTCCTGTCAACCCCATCCCGCCGGCATGGCTGGCTACCAAGGGCGCCGGGGTCAAAGTCGCTTTTGTAGATACGGGCGTGAATCTCGGAATCAATTCTCTAAAACACCTCGACAAAGCGGGAAGGAAGTTTTTTACCGGCGCAACCGGTTTTTCCGTCACCAAACTGGTGGGCCAGGATTTGGTGGGCGAGTTTTTTGGCGGCTCCGGGCCAGGACATGGAACCTTGTATGCCACATTATTGGCCGGAAAAACGCCGGACTCGTCCTCCGAAGAACAAGATACGGTGGCCGGGATTGCGCCCGAAGCCGATTTTTACCTCATCAAAGCCCGCAACCGGAACGACCGGAAAACCACAATCCAAAACCTGCTCGACGCACTGGAACTTTCGGCCAATCTGGGCATAGAAGTCCTCATCACCGGCCAGTGCATCTCGGCCTCCGAAATGCCCTTCGAGGGAATTACCGACGCGGATGTGGACCGGGTTTTTGCCCTGCCCGCCGTGCAGCGAATGGCCATATTTGCCCCGCTCAAAAACCTTGCAGACACCGATTCCTGGGACAACATTTGTGCCGACAATTTTCCATGTCTCCGCCCGGAGGTGTTCAATGTGGCTGTTTTGCCCAATCATATTGACGCCCTTGCACCGATCATTCAGGCGCAACCAATCTCCTTTTTGCCCTCGGGATTCAAGGGCACGGTGTTGTCTAAAACGGGCGACGCCATCGAACTGAATTGGTCCAACTCGGGTGCCGTGGCGTTGATGGGCGGAATTGCAGTGCTGGCTGTCAGTGCGTTTAAAAGTCAACACGGCGGCAATTTGCCCAAACGGGCGGAGCTGCAACAATGGCTCGGAACCGCCTGCCAGCCGCTTCCAAACGCAGCGCCCGGCACAAATCAGCCCGCTATTTTCAAAAACTATTAGCCCGAACGATTTATGAAACAATTGATTTTCATGCTTTTGGCCTGGTCGTTTTCGACCTTTTTGCCCGCACAAACCTTGCTGCAAGATGCCCTGGCGCTTCGGCAATATTTTGACACCACCGACGCATCCGACCGAGATAAACGACTGATTTTTATCGGGGGAAATTTTCAGGTTTATGAACGCAACGTTTTTAGAAAATATATCTCCGGAAAAGATTCGCTGAGCACCGCCACGGTCGAGCGGGCGTTCAAAGGGAACCCGTTTATGCGCGTGGAAGTCACCGATCAAAACATACTTTCCTTTGAGCCTCCCAATAGATTGGGTTCTAGTAGCCCGGGCTACAGCAGTGCTTCGGGTGGCGGCCTCTCCGTTGCGGGTTTTGCCGATGGACTTGCGCGATTTTTGGTCAAACGCACCAAACAGGAACTCTCGCAGGCATTTTTTGAAGACTTTAAAGCGGCGATCAACGAGGAACCTTTGCTCGGTCATTTTTGTCCCGCCACCAAACAACACCTGTTATTCATTGACCAGGATGTGTACCAATTCAACGATTATTTAGAAGGGCTGCGCGAAACATTCCGGATGGATATGAGTGCCCTGCCCGGCAATACCGAATTTTACCTGCGTACCAATTACGCGGATCAAGAAGCGGGTAAAATATCCATTGACCTGTTGCATCTCTCGCAACAAATGGTGAACGGCGAGTCGCCCGTTGATATACTGGATTACCTCGCGCACAACGGCTCCGCGATCCAATCGGCCACGCTGCAAGAGCCGGTTTTGTATGATATGGCGGGCGGTTTGCGCTTTTTGAACCTCGTTTCTGAATCCCTGATTCGCCCCAATTTTGAGGGGCCGAATATGCCCGTCAGGTGGTACACCGGGCGCGAATTGCGCGAATTATTCCAGGATCCCGCACTTTTCCGACTCTATCTGGGTCTTTTATGGCAACAATCGGCGGATATAGCCTTTATTGGCACACAGGGAACTGGCAAAATGACCATGCGCGAGGCACTCGGCAAAGCGGGTTCGAGTGCAGATTTATTCGCCGAATGGCGCAATACCCTGCAATCGCTCGGTGAAATGACCCATGGCTTGCAGCGCAGCATTCAGGAAAGCGGCGATGCTGGCTACGACCGTCTGGGCCGGGTGACCACCACTTTTGTTGCCGATGATTTCTTCCGATATTCCCAATCCTTTATTGAGCTGATGCAAACGCTCAACCGGACCGGCCGACTGGTGTTGCAACGCCCCAATGATCTTATTCCACAGGATTATCTTTCGCTCATGCGGCAATGTAACTCCTTGTATTTCAATGTCCGACAACGAAATTATACCGGAGCCATCAGCAATGTCATTTATTGCCTCAATGTGTTGGGCAAGGACAAAAAAGAGGTTGCCACGATGCTGAAATATGCCAATTTCGTGGCCTCGATTGCGGAGGCGAATACGTCGGAGGAGGTAGCAAACGCCATTGAATTGTTCGCTTTGCCGCCCGGTAGCAGCCGGATGAAAAAACAACCCGGGCGTTTTTCGGTGGCCCTCAATGCCTACACCGGACTCAGCGGCGGCAGCGAATGGCTGGGCAGCGACAAATCGCCCAAAACCGTGGCGGCCATCACCGCTCCCGTGGGCTTGAGCTGCTCCTGGGGCTTAAACAAGGGCAGTTTTGGCTTTTTTGTGCCGCTGTTGGATGTAGGCGCCGTAACCGCTTTTCGCTTCAACGACGCGAATTATCAAAATTTACCGGAACTCAGTTGGAGCAATATCCTCGCGCCGGGACTTTATGCCGTGTATAATTTGCCGGGCAAATGGCCCATCGCGCTGGGGATGGGTGGACAAGCGGGTCCCTCGCTTCGTAAAGTCAGCAACCAGGGCATGAGCATTGACAACGCGGGCGGGATGCGCCTCGGGGCTTTCGCTTCGGTGGATATTCCGATTACGTACTTTTATTTGGGGAAGGGGAAAAAGTGATGCGGGTGGCGTTACGCCAAATTATGTTCCGCAATGGCTGAAATTGACTGGCTTAAATTCACCGGGTGACTTCGAGTCACCCGGTGAATTTAAGCCAGCCAATTTTTAGCCAAATCATATTCTTGTATTCAAAATTGAACTTGGGTTTGTGTCAAAAGTAAATCTCGATTTTTTTTCACAGGATTTAATTTTGATTTTTCCGAAAACCTATAAGGTTTTAAAAACCTTATAGGTTTCATTCGCATCAAACGCCATATTTTATTTTACAATAAATTTTCGGAATGGCTTTTGACACAACAGCCCAAGTTCGGCATTACCACGTTCTAACAAGCCCCCTTCACGCGTCACAAAGCGGTATTCTTCGATTAACCCTTCCAAGAGACTGCTGGATGCGTATTTTTCGCGGCACTTTTAACAATTGAACACCGTGACATTTCACTCCATCAAAATCATAGTCGTGGCAGCACTGCTACTGCTGCTCTCCGCTTGTTTGCCCTTTCGAAAAAAAGGTGCGGCCAATGCCCAATCGTATCCCAAAAATTTTGAAAACATCCTCATCGCCAAAGCACAACGCGGCGAGGGGAGTGGCCCCTGCGAACCCAGCATCGCCGTCAACCTGCTGAATCCTCAAAACATCGCAGCGGGTGCTATCCTCGACCGCTATTATTGGAGCAACGACGGCGGGCGTACCTGGGAAAACAAACAATTGGTTTCCAAAGCCGCCGGGGTGTATGGCGACCCGGTTCTGATCAGCGATTGGAAAGGGGATTTTTACTACGCACACCTCAGTAATCCCGACGGTAAAGCTTGGTCCGGCGACCAATTTCTGGACCGGATTGTGATCCAAAAAAGTGCCGACGGCGGCAAAACGTACAACGACGGAAGCTGGTGTGGCCTGCGTCCCCCCAAAGATCAGGACAAACCCTGGCTCTGCGCCGATCCAAAAACCGGGAACATTGCCTGTACCTGGACCGAATTTGACAAATACGGCTCCAAAGACCTCACCAAACACTTCAGTAGAATTTTGTTTGCCCAATCCAAAGACGCGGGCAAAACCTGGTCTGAAGCCATATCCATCAATGAATTTGATGGAAATTGCCTCGACGACGATGACACGCCAGAAGGCGCCGTGCCAGCGTATGGTCCGAACGGCGAACTGTATGTGGCCTGGTCGTACAATGAAAAAATCTGGTTTGACCGATCCACCGACGGGGGCAAAACCTGGTTGGACAAAGACATTGTAGCGGCCAATCAGCCCGGCGGATGGTCCATTGACATCCCCGGAATTGGACGCTCCAACGTGATGCCGATTTTGGTTTGTGATCTTTCCAACAGCCCACGCCGTGGAACGCTCTACCTCTGCTGGGGCGACCAACGCCATGGTGCGGATGACACAGATATTTTCGTCGCGAAGAGCGAGGACGGCGGCTTGAGTTGGAGTCCGCCCGTTCGGGTGAATGACGACAAAAAAGGGCGGCAACAATTTTTCCCCTGGCTAACGGTAGATCAGGTGACAGGCCATTTATATACGGTATTTTATGACCGCCGCCAGTACAAGGACGAACAAACCGATGTTTATGTGGCCGTGAGTACGGATGGGGCACGTTCCTTCCAGAACCTGAAAATTAGCGAACAGCCGTTCAAACCCTCTTCTTCCGTGTTTTTTGGCGATTACAATCATATTTCGGCCCATGACGGGGTGGTTCGGCCTATTTGGACCCGTTTGGATAAGGGGGTATTGTCTATTTGGACGGCGATTATGGATTTTGATTAAAACTTGGAAAGCAGAAAAAATTTCCAAAATTTCCAATCTAATTTGAATCTTTACGGCACTGTCCGAGCAATTGGACTGAATTAACCATATTACTGGTCATTTTTGTTTTGCTACCAGACCTATAAGGTTTTTGGAAACCTTATAGGTCTCGATTTCGGAAAATGTCCAATAGTATGCGAATTAACCCCAAATTTCCTCTTTTTTGTTTTTCCAATAAGCCATCAAACGCCTATTGATCCTGAATTTAACATGAAAAGAAGAAATTTTCTCCGCCTCCTTCCTGCCGCTGGCATCACGCCTTTTGCTGTAAATGGTTTCGCCATGCGCCCATTTGCCAACAGCCGAATGGCCAACATCCTCTCTTCCTGCAACGGCGTGGAAGATCGCACCCTCGTGTTGATTCAACTCAAGGGAGGCAACGACGGGTTGAACATGATTATCCCGGCAGCCAACTACGACCGCTACGCAGAACTCCGGCCAACGACGCGTATAAACGATTCAGGACCAGGCGCTTATATCCCAATTGACAACAGTCTGCCCAGTGCGGATCAGGCGGGACTTCACCCTGCCATGACCAGTTTGAAAGAGCTGTACGACCGGGGTTGGTTGAGCATCGTGCAGGCGGCTGGTTATCAAAGCATGAACCAAAGCCACTTCAAAGGCACAGATCTCTGGCTTTCCGGCGGCGGCGGCTCGCCAGAACTTAACAATATAACCTCGGGATGGATGGGCCGCGCCTTGCAGGCTTTTTACCCGCATATTGAAGGAGTGCCTACGGCAGATATGCCCGATCCACTTGGCATTCAGATTGGCGACCCAACGACCTCGCTGGGTTTTCATACCGAAACGGAGCACCAGAATGTGATTAACCTGAGCGGCCAGGATCCCGCCGGATTTTATTCGCTGATTCAAACCATTGGCGGCGCGCCCGTGATGAACGTGCCCGATAGCGATCATGGCGAGGAACTGGACTATATCATGGGGGTGGAACGCAGCATCAACCTGTATGCGCAGCGGGTCACGGACGTATTTAATGCCGGGTCGAATTCGATTACAACCTATCCGACGGGATCCTTGGGTGCACAGTTAAAAACGGTGGCCCGAATGATTAAGGGCGGCTGCAAAACCAAAATTTACCTCTGCCAACTCGGCGGTTTTGATACCCACTCTGCACAGGTGGATTCCGGCGATGCCAGTCTGGGCGCACACGCAAACCTGCTGAGAACCCTTTCCGATTCCATCAAAACATTTTTTGACGACCTGACGGGCATGGGTCTGGCGGACAACGTAATGGGCTGCACCTTCTCCGAATTTGGTCGCTGCATCAAGGAAAATGGCTCCTTTGGAACCGACCACGGCACCCTCTCGCCCATGTTGGTTTTTGGCAAAGATGTGAACCCGGGCGTGTATGGTACCAACCCGGATATGTTTGATCTGGCCAATGGTAATCAGTTGAAAATCATGCAATTCGATTACCGGCAGGTGTTTGCCAGCCTACTCCAGGATTGGCTCGGCGCAAACCCTTATGTGATGGAGCAAACGATGCTGGACGGTTATGATAAAATGAAATTGGTAGCGCGGGAGCACCGGGTAGTGCCCAATTGCCAGTGGGGCGGCGCCGAAATCGTGGTGGATCAGTTCCGCCCGATGAAATTGTTCCCCAACCCCGCCAGCGCCTACACCGAAATCGCCTACGAAAACCGCAGCGAAGCTTTTGATGCCTACCTCAGCCTGCATGGGCTGGGCGGCACACTGATTGCTTCCCGGAGCGAGGTGGTGCACCCCGGATTCAACGCCTTCTACTTTGATGTGTCCGGCATTTCAGAAGGCATCTATTTTGTGCGTTTGCAAGACAAGCGCAATGGGAAAGCCGAGGTGATGAAATTGAGTGTGGTGAGAGGTGGAGGCGGGAGGCCGAGAAATTGATGTATTAAACTTTAAGAAAAGATAATGGCCAAACAAAAAACGACCACGGAAGAACCTTTAGAGAAACAACTCTGGAAAACCGCAGACAAGCTTCGCAAGAATATTGATGCAGCCGAATACAAACACATTGTGCTGGGCTTGATCTTCCTGAAATACATCTCCGATGCATTTGAAGAAAAGTATCAGCAACTACTGGCTGAAGTAGCACAAGGTGCAGACCCTGAAGACAAAGACGAATACAAAGCAGAAAATGTATTCTTTGTTCCGCAGGATGCCCGATGGAATTACCTGCAATCGAAAGCCAAACAACCTGAAATTGGAAAGTTTGTGGACGATGCCATGGATGCCATCGAAAAAGAAAACGCTTCCCTGAAAGGTGTTTTACCCAAGGTATTTGCCCGACAAAATTTGGATCCGACCAGTTTGGGTGAACTCATTGACTTGGTTGGAAACATTGCTTTAGGCGATGCCAAGGCAAGAAGTGCAGATGTGCTTGGACACGTTTTTGAATATTTCCTGGGTGAGTTTGCCCTTGCAGAAGGCAAAAAAGGCGGACAGTTCTATACGCCCAGAAGCGTGGTTGAATTATTGGTTGAAATGTTGGAGCCTTACAAAGGACGCGTGTTTGACCCTTGCTGTGGTTCGGGTGGTATGTTTGTTCACTCCGAAAAATTTGTCACCGAACACCAGGGAAAAGTAAACGACATTTCCATATACGGACAAGAGAGCAACCAAACCACCTGGCGACTGGCTAAAATGAACCTGGCTATTCGGGGCATTGACAGCTCTCAAGTGAAATGGAACAACGAAGGTTCTTTTTTGAACGATGCACACAAAGACCTGAAAGCAGATTACATCATTGCCAATCCACCGTTTAACGTGAGTGATTGGGGTGGTGATTTGATGCGAACGGACGGACGCTGGCAATATGGTGTGCCACCCACCGGCAACGCCAACTTTGCCTGGATGCAGCATTTTATTTACCACTTAGCGCCCAACGGACAAGCTGGGGTGGTGTTGGCAAAAGGGGCGTTGACTTCCAAAACATCTGGCGAAGGCGACATCAGAAAAGCCTTGGTTGAAAACGGTTTCATAGATTGCATTGTAAACCTGCCCGCCAAATTGTTTCTAAACACACAGATACCTGCTGCCTTATGGTTTATGAGCCGTAACCGTAGTTCCTCCCCTGTTGGGGGAGGCAGAGGCTTCCGGGATAGAAGCAACGAGATTTTATTCATTGATGCCCGAAACCTGGGGCATTTGATCAACCGCAGAACCAAAGAACTTTCGCAAGAAGACGTTGAAAAAATTACCAGCACTTACCATAATTGGAGAAACCTTGACGGCAATTATGAAGACATTGCAGGCTTCTGTGCTTCTGCACCGATCAGCAAAGTAAAAGAACTCGACTATGTGCTTACTCCGGGCAGATATGTGGGCTTGCCCGATGACGAAGATGATTTTGATTTTGCAGAACGCTTTGCGGCTTTGAAAACTGAATTGGAAGCACAACTCAAAGAAGAAGCGCAGTTGAATGAAATCATTGCCGCCAATTTGTCTAAGATAAAGGTGTAAATCATGGAATTAGACAAGCAATATGGGGAGATTTTTCAACTGGCGGTAACGGAAATTAAAACCGCCCGAATCGCCATTGCAAGGCAGGTGAACACCGCTGCAATGGGGGTGTATTGGAATTTGGGCAAGTTACTTTCTGAACGAAAAATCGAAAAAGGTCATGGAGCCGGTGTTGTAAACAGGCTGTCCGTTGATTTGAAAGCGGAATTTCCTGATATGGGACTTTCGCCCCGAAGTTTGTGGAATATGAAACGCTTTTATGAGCGATATGTCCAGGCCGAGGCAAAACTGCTACAGGCCGTAGCAGTTTTGCCCTGGGGGCATAATCTGCTTTTACTGGATAAAACAGACCAAGACGACGAAGCCCTGTTTTATGCCGAAAAAGCCATGGCAATGGGTTGGTCACGAAATATTTTGCTTAATTACCTGAAAGCGGATGCCTACCATGCCGAAAAAAACCTGCCTAAATCGCATAATTTCAACGAAACCCTGCCCGAAATCCTGGCAGAACAGGCCGATGAGATGCTCAGAAGTAGCTACAATCTCGGTTTTCTGGGTCTGACGCAGGCCCTGCGGGAAACGGAACTGGAACAACGCCTCGTAGAAAAAATCAAACATTTTATCCTCGAACTGGGCAAGGGCTTCACCTTTATCGGCAACCAGCACAGGCTCGAATACAACCAGAAAGAGTATTTCGTGGACATCCTGTTGTACCACAGGGGTTTGCGGTGTCTGGTAGCCCTGGAACTAAAAATCGGCAGTTTTAAACCTGAATACGTGGGCAAGATGAATTTTTACCTCGGCTTATTGGACAAACTCGAAAAACAAGCCGAAGAAAACCCCTCTATTGGCATCATTCTTTGCGCCGATAAAGACCACCTCGACGTGGAAATTGCCCTGCAAGACATCCACAAACCCATTGGCGTAGCTGAATACCAACTACTGCTGCCTACCAAAGAACTGGAAGCCATGCTGATGAACGAGTTGAACAATTTTAACGCAGCGCAGGATAGTGAGGAGGCGTAAAACCTTGAAAACCAACTGGAATAAAATAATTGCTGCTAACTTTTTAAAGATTAAAATCAATGAGTGAAGAGCAGACATACTTAGTTGAAGTTCTCCGAAATGCAATTAATGCGGTTTATCAGGAAGAAAGGTTTTTGCTGCGTTTTGCCCAAGGAGACAGAGAAGGATTAGAACAAGCATTTGTTTTTAGAACAGGTATTCATTTAAGCAATTTTCTGAATGGGACACATTATGAGGCATTAGACTTGGATTCTGAATACAACAAGTATCATGGTAATGCTAAAAAATCAGGACGTTTTCCAAATGGGCTAAGACCAGATTTGATAATTCATAGACGAGATTCAAACGAAGAAAACAAATTAATTGCCGAGTTTAAAGGTTGGTGGAATAATGATATAGCAACAGACATCCAGAAATTAGAAGACCTAACCAACCCAAACGATAATTATCATTATCTGATTGGTGTGTTTGTTCATATTGGTAGAACCGAAGCAACTTTTCGTTACTTCATAAATGGCGTTGAACATGAATGAGTGGAAAGAAGTGACCATAGGTAACCATATTGATTTGATTAGTGGTTTCGCTTTCAAATCACCCGACTTTTTAGCAGAACAAATTGAAGGTTCATTACCCGTAATTAAGATAAAAAATGTTGCTAATGGCGATGTGAATTTAAAAGATGTTGTTTTTCATAAATACAACCCAATTCTTGAAAAGTTCTTATTGTCTGAAGGTGATGTATTGATTGCGATGACAGGTAATCATCCGCAAGCACAAACGCAAGTAGTTGGTGATGTTTCTCGATATAAGCTTAAGGAAAAATCATTGCTTAATCAGCGAGTTGGGAAACTTATAGTAAAAGATGACACCAATTTAGATTTCATTTATTACCTTTTTAAAAATGAAGATGTTAGATTTTATTTAGCTAATCAGTCATCAGGCAGTGCAAATCAAGCTAATATTTCAAAGGCTGACATATTAGGTCTCAACTTGACAATACCACTACCTAATGAACAAACTGCCATCGCCTCCATCCTCAGCAGTTTAGACGACAAAATAGACCTCCTGCACCGCCAAAACGCCACCTTAGAAAAAATGGCGGAAACGTTGTTTCGGCAGTGGTTTGTGGAGGAAGCGAAGGAGGATTGGAAGACTCAAAAACTTGGAGATATAGCAGAAATTCAAAACGGCTTTGCTTTTAGCAGTAAAGATTATGTTGAATCTCAATCAGGTCATTTGGAAGTTTTGAAAATGGGTCATATTAAAAAAGGTGGTGGATTAAGAACAGACCCAAAAAAAGATTATGTGCCACGCACTGAAAGATTAAAAAGATGGGTATTAAACAAAGGTGATATTGTGATGGCAATGACTGATATGAAAGACAATGTTGTGATACTAGGAGTGCCTGCAATGATTGATAAAAGTGATAACTATGTTTTAAACCAACGGGTTGCAAGAATTTACATTAAAGATAGCACTAAGTTGATTAGTAATTATCTTTTGTATATCCAATTAAAAGATACAGAGTTTATTCAGATTTTGCAGAGTAAGGCAAACAGTGGTGTTCAAGTAAATCTGTCAACAGAAACAATCAGGGATTGTGATATTATCGTCCCGCCATTAGATATACAAAATGAGAAGGCTCCAATTATTGAAAACCTATACTTTAAAGTAGAATACAATCAAACCCAAATCCGCACCCTCACCGCTTTACGCGACACGTTATTACCGAAGTTGATGAGCGGTGAAATAAAAGTTGAAGAATGACACGCATCACCGAAAACACCATCGAATCCTTCGCCATCGAGTTGCTCGATAAACTCGGCTATGCGTATATCTATGCCCCCGATGTTGCCCCCGACTCAGAAAACCCCGAGCGGGATAGTTTTGAGCAGGTTTTGCTCTTGGGCAGATTGAAAAATGCCGTTAAACAAATCAACCCCGGTATTCCAGCCGATGCACAGGCAGAAGCCATCAAAGAAATTCAGCGTATTGCTTCGCCTGAACTGCTCACCAACAATGAAACCTTTCACCGTTTTTTAACCGAAGGTATTCCCGTTTCCAAACGTGTAGATGGAGACGACCGGGGTGACCGGGTTTGGTTGATAGATTTTAAAAATCCACAGAACAACGATTTTGTGGTAGCCAATCAATTCACCATCATTGAAAACGGAAACAACAAACGCCCCGATGTGATGCTGTTTGTCAATGGTATTCCGTTGGTGCTTATTGAACTAAAAAACGCAGCACACGAAAATACCACTATCCATTCAGCATTTAAGCAAGTAGAAACCTATAAAGCCATCATTCCAAGCCTGTTCACTTACAACGGTTTGGTCGTTATTTCCGATGGACTGGAAGCCAAAGCAGGTTCTATATCTTCTGGCTTTAGTCGCTTCATGTCCTGGAAATCGGCAGACGGAAAGGCTGAAGCATCGCATTTGGTCAGTCAGTTAGAAACCTTGATTCAAGGCATGTTGAACAAGGAAACCTTGATTGACTTAATCCGGCATTTCATTGTTTTTGAAAAATCGAAGAAGGTAGATGCTGAAACAGGCATCACCACCATTTCAACCGTTAAAAAATTAGCGGCTTATCATCAATACTATGCCGTAAACAGAGCTGTTGAATCCACACTTCGTGCCACTGGATATACTTTAGAAAAGGAAATGCCCTTGAGTATGGCCATGGAATCTCCTGAAAGTTATGGACTGCCAGGCGTGAAAAAACAACCCATTGGCGACCGGAAAGGCGGGGTGGTTTGGCATACACAAGGAAGTGGGAAATCATTATCCATGGTTTTCTACACCGGTAAAATCGTTTTGGCTTTAAACAATCCGACCATACTGGTCATAACCGACCGCAATGATTTGGACGACCAACTTTTTGACACGTTTGCCGCATCCAAACAATTGCTAAGACAAGAGCCAGTTCAGGCAGACGACAGAAACCAACTCAAAGATTTATTGAAAGTTGCTTCGGGGGGCGTAGTGTTTGCAACGGTGCAAAAATTTCAACCCGAAGAAGGCAATGTTTACGAAATGCTTTCTGACCGAAAGAACATCGTTGTAATCGCTGACGAAGCGCACAGAACCCAATACGGTTTTAAAGCAAAAACTATAGATGAGAAGGACGGAAAAGGAAATGTAGTGGGTAAAAAAATCGTCTACGGTTTTGCAAAATACATGCGGGATGCTTTGCCGAATGCCACCTATTTAGGCTTTACAGGTACCCCGATTGAAAACACCGACGTAAATACCCCAGCCGTTTTTGGAAACTATGTGGACATCTACGACATCGCCCAGGCGGTTGAAGATGGAGCAACGGTTCGCATTTATTACGAAAGCCGTCTGGCAAAGGTCAATCTAAGCGAGGAAGGCAAACAATTGGTGGAAGACCTGGATGATGAACTGGACCAGGAAGATTTAACCAATACACAGAAAGCAAAAGCCAAATGGGCACAGTTGGAAGCCTTGGTTGGCAGTGAAAATCGAATTAAGAATATTGCCAAAGACATTGTTACACACTTTAGCCAACGGCAGGAAGTATTTGAAGGCAAAGGAATGATTGTTACCATGAGCCGCAGAATTGCAGCCGATTTGTATCAGGCAATCATTGACCTGAAACCTGAATGGCATTCAGCCGATTTGAACAAAGGTGTGATAAAAGTGGTCATGACTTCGGCTTCTTCTGATGGTGATAAAATTGCAAAACACCACACCACCAAAGAGCAAAGAAGAACCTTAGCCGAAAGGATGAAAAATCCCGATGATGAATTGCAGTTGGTCATCGTTCGGGATATGTGGCTAACTGGTTTTGACGCTCCAAGTATGCACACCCTTTACATTGACAAACCAATGAAAGGGCATAATTTGATGCAGGCCATTGCAAGGGTAAACCGGGTTTACAAAGACAAGCCAGGTGGTTTGATTGTAGATTATCTGGGCATTGCAGCAGACTTGAAAAAGGCATTGGCATTTTATTCTGATGCAGGTGGAAAAGGCGACCCAACGATTTTGCAGGAGCAAGCTGTTCAATTGATGTTGGAGAAGTTGGAAGTTGTTTCTCAGATGTATCATGGCTTTGAGTATGAAACCTATTTTGAAGCGGACACATCAAAAAAATTGTCGCTGATTCTTGCAGCCGAAGAACATGTTTTAGGCTTGCAAGATGGGAAGAAGCGATACATCAATGAGGTAACCGCGCTTTCAAAAGCGTTTGCCATTGCCATCCCGCATGACCAGGCAATGGATGCAAAAGATGAAGTTTCGTTTTTTCAGGCGGTAAAAGCACGATTGGCAAAATTTGACGGAACAGGTTCGGGCAGAACGGACGAAGAGATTGAGACGACTATCAGACAAGTCATTGATAAGGCTTTGGTTTCAGAACAAGTCATTGACGTATTTGATGCAGCAGGAATAAAGAAACCAGACATTTCAATTCTATCCGAAGAATTCCTATTGGAACTGAAAGGAATGGAGCATAAAAATGTTGCCTTGGAAGTGTTGAAAAAACTCTTGAATGATGAAATAAAATCGAGAGCCAAAAAGAACCTTGTTAAGAGCAGGACATTTTTGGAGATGCTGGAAAACTCGATCAAGAAATATCACAACAAGATTCTGACAGCAGCTGAGGTCATGGATGAACTCATAAAGCTGAGTAAAGAAATTGTTGCGACGGATAGCGAGGCAAAACACTTGGGCTTAACAGACTTTGAATATGCTTTTTACACAGCTGTAGCCAACAACGACAGTGCAAGAGAACTCATGCAACAAGATAAATTAAGAGAACTTGCCGTTGTGCTGACAGAAACCATCCGACAGAACGCGTCCATTGACTGGACAATTAAAGAAAGTGTAAAAGCCAAACTGAAAGTTGCAGTCAAAAGAATTTTGAGGAAGTTTGGTTATCCGCCTGACATGCAAATGTTGGCGACAGAAACCGTTTTGAAGCAGGCAGAAATGATCGCAAACGAATTGACTGCATAAAAGGGCCCCACTTTTTCCACCAATTCCCAAAAATCCACCCGCCCCCTATTTGCCGCTTGCCGTATCTTTGCCGTCATGGCTGATGTGATCCAATTATTACCTGATAGTGTAGCGAACCAAATCGCTGCGGGAGAAGTTGTACAACGACCCGCTTCGGTGGTGAAGGAATTGTTGGAGAACGCGGTGGACGCGGGAGCAACCAAAATCCAACTCATCGTTCGAGAAGCCGGTAAAACCCTGATTCAGGTGATTGACAACGGCTGTGGAATGTCGGAAACCGATGCGCGCATGAGTTTTGAACGGCACGCAACCTCCAAAATCCGCGAAGCCAAAGACCTGTTTGCCCTCAATACGATGGGTTTTCGCGGCGAAGCACTGGCTTCCATCGCCGCCGTTGCGCAGGTGGAAATGCGCACCCGCCGCGCCAGCGACGAGATGGGCATCCGGATCGTCATCGAAGATTCCACTATAAAGGCGCAAGAAGCCTGTCAGACGGCCCAGGGAACCAGCATTTCCGTCAAAAATTTATTCTACAACGTACCGGCACGGCGAAATTTCCTCAAGGCGGATCCGGTGGAAACCCGGCACATCATGGATGAATTCCAGCGGGTGGCGATGGCCAATCCGGATGTGTTTTTTTCCATGCACCACAACGATTCGGAAATTTACCATCTTCCGGTGGGCAATTTGCGGCAGCGGGTGGTCAAAATTTTTGGCGAAGCCGTCAATAAAAAACTCGTGCCTGCCGAACAGGAAACCGATATTCTGCACATTTCGGGCTTTGTGGGCAAACCCGATTATGTCAAAAAAGCGCGCGGAGAACAGTTGTTTTTTGTCAACAAACGCTTTATCCGGAGCAATTACCTGCACCACGCGGTGATGTCGGCCTACGAAGACCTCCTGCCCTCGGATACGTACCCGCTGTATGTGTTGTTTTTGGACATTGATCCTGCGAGCGTGGACATCAATGTGCATCCCACGAAACAAGAAATTAAGTTCGACGATGAACGATTGGTCTATAATTTCCTTAAAGTAGCCGTTCGACATGCGCTGGGCAGTCACAACGTGACCCCGACCCTGGATTTTGAACAAGAACCGGCCTTTCAGCAGCGGCTCACACCCGCTCCTGTGATGCGGCCGGAACGAGAAGCCAATTCCGTGGGTTCTTACCGGCCCTCCCGACCAGAACCGGGCGAAGATGCGGAACGCCATGCCAGCAATCTGGAACACTGGCAAAAACTGTATGAAGGGCTGCAACTTTTTGGCAAGCAGAGCGGCGCAACGGACGATCCGCAAGCGCCTTTTGCAGATGCATCGGCGCCATGGACCGATCCGGCAGCGTTTTTAAACCGGGAAGATTTGTCTGCCAGCATGGGCAACGAGATGGGCGATGTGGGCATGGGGAATCCGCCTGGGGCGATGTCGGGGAATGTCAGGATTTTGGAAATGGATGATGACGACGCGGCGAGTTTTTCCAAGGTGCAACGTGAACCATATCAGATTCACGGCCATTATATTGTGAGTCATTTAAAATCGGGCTTTTTGCTCATTGACCAGCAGGCGGCCAGCGAGCGGGTATTGTACGAACGATATTTAGAAGCCCTTGAAAATCAACCGATTGCAACCCAAAAGGCGCTTTTCCCAAAAACAATTTCCCTCTCGGCGGCAGATGCTGCTTTGCTGCGCGACATTTTGGAAGAAGTGAATCAGCTGGGTTTTGAGATTGGTGAATTTGGGGGCAATACCTTTGCCATTCACGGTTCGCCTGCGGGCTTGGGCCGGGGTATTTCGGAGGAGGTTTTGCTCGA
>CAZKBH010000026.1:0-38473 GCA_964550795.1 uncultured Saprospiraceae bacterium | reverse complement strand
CTTCGATGGAGATGCAGGATTTGATTGACCGGCTTTTTGCGTGTTCGGTGCCGTACAATAGTCCTTCGGGCCGCAAATGTTTCATTCAGTTTGACTTGGAAGAACTCCAAAAACAGTTTAGTTAATCTATGACCAATTCCTTTTTTAATATGCCATTTCGAGGGGTAGCAGGCCAGTTGATTCTCATCAATATTGTGGTCTATTTTGGCTCTTATTTGTTGCTTGGACAGGACGTTTTCAACTACGAAACCTACGATTACGATGTAATGGGGCGGATGTATATGGCCTCTTTTTTGCCCGGATCAACGCATTTTGAGCCGTTTCAGATTGCTACGCACATGTTTATGCACGGCGGATTGATGCACCTTTTGTTCAATATGCTCGGCATTTATTGGTTCGGCACCATGGTTGAAATGGTTTGGAAACCGCAGCGTTTTTTGTTCTATTATTTCGCTTGCGGCTTAGGGGCCTGGGCGGCGCATACGGGCATTCAATGGTGGGAATTGGACAAAATGGGCATTGACCCTACTACCTGGAACGGATCCATGCTGGGTGCTTCGGGGGCCGTTTTTGGCATTATGGTGGCGTTTGCGATGAATTTTCCGGATATGGAAATCCGGCTGCTTTTCCCTCCGATTGCCATGAAGGCGAAGTATTTTGTGCCCCTGATTGCCGTTGCGGAATTGATGTTCGGGATCGGGGGTGTTTCGACCGGAATCGCGCATTATGCACACTTGGGTGGCGCACTGACGGGTTTTCTGCTCATCATGTTCTGGACGAAATTTAAGTAAAAGTTACCATCCAAAAAACGACCACATACCTAAGCCATGTCACTTTTTAAATCAATCTGGGACGATTTACAGTATTCCCTGCGTACGGGGAACATGATAACCAAACTGGTGGTGGTCAACTTTGCGGTGTTTGTTACCCTTAAACTGGTGTACCTGATACTCAGCATATTCACCGGGGGAGAGGCTGGCGAAATGTACGACACCATCTTACGCTACCTGGCCCTGAATGCGGATTTGACGACGCTGGTCTGGCGTTTTTGGGGCATTGTTACCCACATGTTTTTGCATGATAGTTTTTGGCACTGGGTCAATAATATGCTCGGGCTTTCGCTGTTCGGCAGAATTGTGAGTGATCTGGTGGGCGAGCGGCGCATTCTGCCGATTTATCTTTTTGGTGGACTGGTGGGTGCCCTGACGTATTTGATTACTGCACAGATTTACCTCGGTGTAGGTTCGTATGCCTTGGGCGCTTCGGCGGCAGTCATGGCCTTGGGAGGTGCTGCGCTCATCCTGGCCCCCGATTATCGGGTCGCGCTCTTGCTGTTGGGCAGTGTAAAAGTGAAATACATTGTGTTGGTGCTGATATTGTTGGATTTGGTGGGCATTGCGGGCACCTACCCGGCGGGGGGTCATGTGGCGCACATTGCAGGATTTGCTTCGGGTTGTTTTTTTGTGTACCAACTCCGCGATGGACGCGATCTGGCGGTGCCTATCAACGACTTTTTTGCCTGGCTGGGCAGTCTTTTTTCGTCCAAACCCCGTCCAAAATACCAAAGGCCCAAAAATGCACCTTCCATGCGTGCGAACGTGGGGGGATCCAAAAACGGCGGCAAATCGGATAAACACGACCTGAGTTTTCAAGAGAAGCTGGATACCATATTGGATAAAATAAAAGCGAAGGGTTATGAGAGTTTGAGCCAGGCGGAAAAGGACTTTTTATACGAGGCCAGCCAGAAATAACGTGCTGGACAGCAAGCCAAAACGTCAATTTTTTACAAACAGGCCAAATTTTTTCCGCCGTTTGCCGGAAAGGCCGGAACTTCCCCGCCGTTTTAATAAACTTGTTCGGCTGAACAGGTATTACCAAACTGATTTTTTCACCTCGTTTCTGATTCACAAACCTGACTATGAAAAGAACTTTGCCCACACTGTTCGCGCTTTTTTGCGCGCTTTCCCTTGCTGCCCAAGCCCCCAACTGTGTACGTGATTCTTCTATCCTCCAAACTGGTGGATTGCTTGCACCCGCGCCTTGGGATGTAGCCAAAATGGAGTATAACCTCAATATTGCCTGCATTGACAAGCCTTATAACCAGTCGGTGACCGTCAATGTGCCCACTGCTTTCCAAAACATTCCGATTATCAATGTCAGCGTGGCTACCACTGGGGCTGTCACCAATCTTCCTGCGGGCCTTACGTACGCGTGTGATCCGCCCAACTGCGTATTCAATCCGAATACCTTGGGTTGCATCGTGCTTTACGGAACTCCAACAAGCGCTAACATGGCGCCAGATACCTTCGACTTAGGCATCACGGCTACGGTTAATTCGGCATTTGGCCCAATTCAGTTGTCTTTCCCGAACATTCCCGGCGCTCCGGAACAGCATTACTATCTGGTGCTTCAGGATGCCAACTGTCTGGCTGGCAGCTACGACCTCAACAGTCAGTTCACCATGTTGAGCAATGCGCCAAACCCATTCAATGGCCAGACGCTGATCACCGCAGAATCGCTTATTTCTGGCGATTTTCAGTTTGATGTCTTTGATTTGCTCGGACAACGCGTTCATAACCAGACCCTTCGCCTCGAAATTGGCCGCAACGAATTTACTTTCGATGCTGGTCAACTTACCAACGGCACCTACTTCTACGCGCTCAGCAACCGCGAAGGCAAAGCCGTGCGGAGAATGGTGGTGGCGAGGTAAAGGCTGTTGTGTCGAAAGATATAAATGACAGATTTTTGCGCAGAACTATATTCTGTTGTTCGCGAAATTTAACTTCCCGAAAGTTTTAAACTTTCGGGAAGTTTGTATTACAAGAAATTAAATTTTTCGCTCGAGGGTAGCGTTTGTCCAATTCCGACTTTTGACACCCACCCACCATAATCCCTGCTCTCAATCGGTCTCATCGAAAAGATGGTTGCCTTTAATCTTCGGACAGGCGTATGCTTGCTTGTCTGTGTCTTCAGTTGTGCAACATTTTTTCACTTTTTAACCGGTTGTTTCTATGCGACAGCTTTTATTAGCTATTTGTTTTTCAACGATTTTTGCTTCCCAGGTTTTTCATGCGCAAACGGGTTGCCCGGGCTGTGTGGTTAGTGTGCCCGCTAGTTTCCCGGCAGATACGATTTACCTTCCTGAACTGCCGGATGGGATCAAAGGCACGCCCTACGATCAGGATGTTTCGTTCCGATTGCCCAAAACCACCACGCCTGTTAATGCCATTGACAGCACCACGCCGCCAGGTTTGACGATTTCTAAATTTGAAATCCTTTCCGTGGATGGGCTGCCGGCCGGATTGTATTGGCAATTGAGCCAATCGGTGTTTGATCCGGCCACGCAGACCGACGGGTGTATGCGCATCTGTGGCACTCCCCTGGAATCGGATTCCTTCGCGCTTACGATTACGCTGAAAGCCACGGTGTTCATTCTGAGCCAGGTTTCGACGTTCCCAATGTCGCTCTACATTGCGCCCAAACAGAGTATGACGGATGGTTTTTCGATGATTAACCCGACGGATTGTGGCAGTAGCACGGTGACTTTCACCAACAATGTGCCTTCCAATGGTCACGAGGGGGTTTCCTATACCTGGGATTTTGGAGATGGCTCCCCATTGTATTACGAAGAAAACCCGCCACCTATCACCTACGATCAGCCGGGCGTGTACGAAGTGCAGTACCAGGCAATTGTGGACACCTCGGGCTATCTGCTGGAGAGCATCCGGGTAGAGGATGTCGAATGCACAGACCCTCCGTTTTTTGGCAATCCGGACTTGTATATGGAAATTAAAGATCCCAGCGGGGAACTCGTTTTTAGTTCGTCTCCAGCGATCAACAACACGCCAATTCCCTATACTTTTCCGGTAAATCTGCTGTTAGGGCCGGGTAATTACCTCCTCGAGGTATGGGACGACGACGCCGGCATCAAGGGGGGCGACGATGATTGCGGGACTCTTTCCTTCAATATTTTAAGCAATGGTACCCTCGTGGCAGGGGGCCTGACGGTGGTCATGAACATATTGCACCCAGTAGACACCATCCTTTCGAGAGATACGGTCACGGTGTTTCCCCAACCTGTAGCACCCACCGTTAATGCACCTGCAGGATTGACCACTTGTCAAGATGAAGCGCTGCCCGTATTGTCCTCCTCCTATGGCTTTGGCAATCAATGGCTGCTGAATGGAAGTGTTATTCCGGGGGCAACGGATTTTATCTACATGGCCACTGCAAGCGGAGACTACCAGGTACAGTACGTGTCGAACGATGGATGCGTGGCGGTATCGGCCATCGCAGCGGTTGAGATCCATCCCTTGCCTGAAGCTCCCGTGTGGTTCAATTACAACAACTCCTTGCGGCTAAGCGATACGACGGACCTACCCCTGCAATATGCCTTGCAATGGTTTGATGGCGTGGTCGCAATACCCGGCGAAACTGGTTTTTGGTATTGCTCCAACGAGAGTGGGAATTATAGCTTGCAGGTGACGGATTTGGAAACTGGCTGCACCAACACCCATGCGGCGATGGTGATTAACAACCCAAATTTTGATTGCCTGGTTGGCAGTTCCACGCCGAATACCCAGGCATTTGAGCTTTCACCCAATCCGACCCAAGGTCCCGTACTGTTGCGCTTGCAAGCTCCTTTGCAGCAGCGCGCAATGGTCCGCGTTTGGGATGCAAACGGGCGAATGGTACAAAGCATCGGGGCAAATGCGGGTGCCGCTGTAATTTCCTTGGAATTGGGCCACCTGAGTCCGGGCGTGTACGCCATCGAGGTAATTGCCGATGGGTTTCATGGCTTAGGCAGGGTGATCCGCATGTAATTTTCCTCCAAAATGAAAGCCCCCAGACTTTAGATCTGGGGGCTTTTTTTGTGCCCGGGACGGGACTCGAACCTGCACGACCGATAAAGGTCAAGGGATTTTAAGTCCCTCGTGTCTACCATTTCACCACCCGGGCAATGGAGGTACAAAACTAAGCATAAACCTTCCGAAAGTTTAAAATTTTTGGAGCTAGGCATAAACTTTCGGAAGGTGTTTAGAACAAAAAAGCCTTCTCGATACATCGAGAAGGCTTTGAGCGGAAAACGAGATTCGAACTCGCGACCTCGACCTTGGCAAGGTCGCGCTCTACCAGCTGAGCTATTTCCGCAGTTTGTGCTTACTGTTCAAGACCGTTGTCTTGTGTTTTGCGGCGGCAAAGATAAGCCCGCTGTTTTTGGATAGACAAATATTTTTGGAGAAAATTTTTCAAAAAAATAAAAGGTGCTTGTTAATCAAGCATTTAAACACAAAATGGAGGAGTTGCCAGTCAGATGAGCGCGCTAAAAAACTGGCAACCTTGCTCGCAACAGCTTCATCCGGACCTTATTCCGCTGCCTTTTCGGGTTCGACAACCCGCGCTTCCTCGTATTGCCGTTTCAGGTAAAAATAGGTTTCGAGTTGGGCCCGTACGGGAATATCACTGCCAGTCCGCAGATATTCGTTGCGGTTTTCGGCGTCAATAATGCGGGCTTTTACGTTGTCGTTGAGTTGGAGGTTGAGTATATTGAGCAAATCGCGGCGGAGTGCGGGATCATAGACTGGAAAGATCGTTTCAATCCGGTAGGTTAAGTTTCGTTCCATCCAGTCGGCGCTGCTCAGGTAGATTCGTTCATCGCCGCCATTGTGAAACACAAATACCCGGGCGTGTTCCAGATAACGATCCACGATGCTGATGATCTCAATATTTTCGCTGAGATCTTTGATGCCCGGCACCAGGCAGCAGATACCCCGAACAATCAATCGGATTTTTACACCCGCCTGCGATGCCTCGTACAGTTTGGCGATGATGTTTTTGTCTTCCAGGCTGTTGATTTTTAAAATCATTTCGGCCTTTTTACCCTTTTTTGCGGCTTTTACCTCGTTTGCAATCAGGCCGTAAAGACCCTCCCGGAGATTGAATTGCCCAACGAATAAATGCTCAAACGGCCGGGAAGGGGGCATGTTTTCCAGGTGGGCCAACACATTGCTTACCTCATTGGTAAGGCGTGTATCTGCGGTAAAAATGCCAAAATCAGAGTAGATTTTGGCGGTTTCTTCGTGAAAATTGCCCGTGCCCAAATAGGCGTACAATTTGGGCTGCCCTTCTTCAATGCGACGCACGAGCGCTAATTTGGAATGGACTTTTACCCCCGGCAAAGAATAGTGCACCCGCACGCCTGCTTTTTCCAGTCGCTCGCCCCATTCAAGGTTCGTCGCTTCATCAAAACGCGCTTTGATTTCAACAAACGCGGACACTTGTTTGCCGCGTTCCACCGCATCCATGAGCGCTTCGAGGATTCGGCTGCTTTTGGCTACCCGGTATTGAATTACTTTAATATGGGTAACGGTAGGATCCAGGGCCGCCTTTTCAAAAAACTGAATGACCGGCTCAAAGGACTGGTAAGGCACATGGATCAGTTGATCGGCCTCCGAAATGGCCTTGAAAAAATCGGGCGCCTCTGAAAGCACCGGGTGTGGGAGCGGTGGCAAAGGCTTGTATTTCAGGTGTTTAAGCCCAAAATCAGGAAATCGAAAAAAGTCGAAATTATTGTGGTAGCGACCTTCGGGGAGCATGTCATTTTTGCGCAGATCGAAGGTGTCTAGCAGGTACGTTAGCAGGTGTTGGGGCATTTCCCGGTCATACACAAAGCGGCTGGCGGGGCCTACCTGACGTTTTTGCAAACTCGCTTTTATTTTCTGCACCAGGTCGCCACTGAATTCATCTTCAATGTCCAGTTCTGCATCGCGGGAGAGTTTGATGGAGTAGGTGTCCTGAATATCGTATCCGGGAAACAATAGCGACACAGAATGGCGCACAATATCGTCGAGCAGAATCACATCATGTCGGTCGCCTTTGGTTGGCAAAGGCACAAACCGGGGCACCTGATCTGAAGGGATTTTCACCAGGGCGTATTCGCTGTCCGAAAGTGGTCTCTTTTTTTGCCGCAAATGAACGGCTAGGTACAGGTGAGCATTGGCCAAAAAGGGATTGATGCGCCGTTTGACCAGCAGCACTGGCATTACGAAAGGCAGCAAATTGCCTTGAAAATAATCTTCGACAAACTGCCGCTGCTCCGCATTCAGATCGAGCCTGCGAACAATGTTTACATGGTGTCTGCGCAGTTCGGGCACAATCTCATTTTCAAAAATCAAAGAGAATTCCGCTTGTTGTCGGTTGACGATTTGGTGAATCTCTTTGAGCAGCTCGCTGGGGTCAAAATTCAACTGCGCGCGGGTTTTTTTACCTACTTTTTTGAGCTTTCGAATGCCTGCAACGCGAATTCTGAAAAATTCATCCAGGTTAGAGGAATAGATGGCCAGGAACTTCAATCGTTCCAAAAGCGGCACAGCAGGATCTTTTGCCTCTTGTAGCACACGGTAGTTGAAAGAAAGCCAGGAGGCATCGCGGTGGATATAAGGCAGGGGATTCAAGCGTCGAGAGTGGAATTTGTGAAAAAAGACGAATGATTAAACGCGCAAAAATGGGAATTTGGGGGGATATGACGGGGATTCAATAGTAACTTAACGGAAACGTCACAGAAAATTAGAATTCCCCAGCAGCTTGAAGCACTTGACATGATGTATCACTTACCACAATCATTTTGATGTGGATTTGGCTGATTCAATGTCGCTCATATCTTTTTGGACATCTTCCCAGTTAAGGTTCTATTAGCATAAGATTCCTTTTGATGCAAAAGTAAGGTGATTTAGGTCGAATAATGAAATACGGGGTTTTGTACTTATCCACAAAAACGCATCAATAGCCACTTTCCTGAATCATAGTTTACCTTCGCCGCCATTATGGAAGATTTTAAAATTAACCTCGACCGCGACCTCGTTTTTTTTGATGTTGAAACTACGGGTCTGAACGTCATCCGCGACCGCATTGTTCAGATCGCGCTGGTCAAACTCCGCAAAAACGGGGCGCCTGCCGAAGAACTTTCGATGCTCATCAACCCTGGCATTCCTATTTCAGAGGAGTCCATGGCGATTCACGGCATCACGCCCAAAGACCTCGCCAACAAACCCACCTTCGCGCAAGTCGCCCAAAAAATCTGGGATTTTATCGGCCAGGCAGACCTAGGCGGCTACAACTCCAACCGATTCGACGTGCCCATGCTCATGGAAGAATTCTCCCGCGTCGGCATGGAATTCGATATCTCCAAACGGCGTTTGATTGATGCGCAACGCATTTTTTACAAAATGGAACCGCGTACGCTGAAAGCTGCTTACCGTCTTTATTGCCAAAAAGAACTGGAAGACGCGCACGATGCCCTCGCGGATGTTCGGGCCACGGTGGCTGTTTTTCAAGGCCAAATCCGCGCCTACGAAGGCAAAGACTTGCTCGACGAAGAAGGCAACATGGTGCCCGCACCCATCAAAAACGACATGCAGGCGATTCATGAGTTTACCAACGACCTCCATTTTGTGGACGCCACACAAAAACTCCGCGTGCAACAAGACGGCACCGTGGTATTCAATTTTGGAAAATACGTAGGCGAACCGGTCAAAACAGTCCTAGCCCGCGAGCGCCATTATGGTGGTTGGATCCTTGATAAGGAGTTTTCCTCGCAGGTGAAACAGTACATCAAGCAGGTGATGAAGGAGATGGAGGGGAAGTAATCATCTTCCAAAATCATCCTGCACCCGAACGATATCCTCTTCATCACTAGGATGTTCTACATCGGTATGCTGCCAAATTTCGGCGACCATACCCCATTCCTCCAAACCAATCAATCGGTGACGTTCGCCTTGTTTGAGTTTGATGATATCGCCATTCAGGAGGGTGTGTTGAAGCTTTTCTTCATCGGTATCGCTGGTTATAACGCCTACTGAACTGCTGATGCACTTCCAGATTTCGGCGCGGCGGTGATGATATTGCCAACTTAAACGGGCATGCGGGGCCACCAGCAGGATTTTGGGGCTCAATTTGTTGGTAATCTTGAGCGCATCCACATTTTCATCCGGGAAAAAATGTGCGGCAAATTGGGCTGCCTGTGTTTCATCCAAAACATAAAAACCACCCCAGGGACGGGTGTCGTCCATTTTTACAACCTTAAAACCAAGTTGTGCCAGCATTTCTGCCGCCTGTTCAAAAACTTGTCTTTTTTGATCCATAACTTAAATTGAATGTTGAAGAACGGGTGTTTGCTGAATACTCCGTTCAATTGGGCGCAAATTATAGTTAATACCTCGATTGAGCATTTGCTTATACGAATGTTGCGTAAGAATTTTGGTAATTTTGAGTTTCAATACACACATAAACACATGAACCGCTTACGGTACCCCCTATTCCTCCTGCTGCTTGCGGCTTCTTTCAGTGCCTGCTTTGAACCGCGCGAAGGCTGCCTCGATATTTCCGCGACCAACTTCGATGCCGGCGCGGATAAAGACTGCTGTTGTGTGTACCCCAAACTGGTACTGCGGGTAGATCAAGTGTACGATACGCTGCTTTTTCGCAACGATTTGCTCTACCCTGCTTCCAATGGCTCGTTGTTTAGAATCAAAAGCATTGCGTTCTATCTGTCTGATTTTCAACTGTTTCAGAACGGTCAATCCTTCCGCGTGTCGGATACCCTGACCCTGAATACTTTTTCGGGCAATGACACCACGGCACAACTTTTCATCAACGATTTCCAGTTGGTACGCCGCTCGCCCTTGGATTATGCGATCGGAACTTTTCAGCAAGACGGCAATTTTGAGGAAGTAAACTTCCGCTTCGGGCTATCCAATGATGCCCAAAAAGTCATTCCCTTCAAGGCACCCGCCAATCACCCGCTCGCTGCTCAAACGGATAGCCTCTGGCGCGGGCAAAACAACGGATTTGTATTCCTGCAAGCCGTGGTGGTCCGCGATTCTATGGCCAGCACTCCAGCCGACACCCTGCGGTTTTTGCAGGCTGATCTTGGCCAGCCTTTTATTGGAGGCACGGGGGTTTTTGTGCATCCCACGGGCTATGATTTTCCTTTGAAACTCAGGGTGGATTACAAACAGATGTTTGAAGGAGTAAATTGGTCAGTGCACGACATTTCGGCGTGGAAAAGCACCATTATTGCAAACTTGCCGAGTACTTTTAGCGTTTCACAGTAGGGACAGATGAGAAACATCCGCCCATCTTTTTCATTCAAAAAAATTCATTATGTATAAGACCATTCTTTTGCTTGCACTGTCCGCACTTGCATTTTTGCCCGCCTGTAAGGATCACAACCACGAAGACCCTACTGGGCTTGATTTCACCATCACCTACAAATCCAATTACGATGGCGAGCAATTGACCAAATACAAGGATTATGCCTTCGGAACGACGGCGTTTCCGGTGCAATTCTCGCACTTCACCACTTATCTTTCTGATATTGAGCTGATTAAGTCGGATGGAACCACCCATCGCCTGGCGGAGATTGAGTTTATCAATTTTACCCCCGACAACGCCTCCAATGATCTTTCTGCCACCCCGACGATCACCTACAAAAACGTTCCTGAAAATCATTACACCGGGCTGCGGATTGGCTATGGCGTAAAACCAAGCTTGAATGCCAAAGATCCAACTGATTTCGATAGCAGCCATCCACTTGCAAAAGAAATAGAATACTGGAGCGGCTGGGATAGCTACATTTTCAACAAAATAGAAGGCAAAGCCGATTCAGACAAAAACGGTTCTTACGATGTTGCCTTGCTGTACCACTGTGGCTCCGATGCCGTGTACAAAGTGTACAATTTTGACTTACCAATCCACGTCCATCCGGGCGAAAAGGGTATTTCAGTGAATTTTGACCTGAAAAAAGTCTTTACCATGGCGGATGGTACGCCGTACGACATCGCGACTAATTTTTACACCTCCAACAATCCCAGCGATATCATTGTAGCGCAGGTATTGATGGACAATTTCAAACACGCCACTACGGTTACGCAATAACCTGTTTCCATTCATCTCTTTCTGTTTATGAAACATCTTTTTGGAAAAACGACGCTCGGAATCATGTTTGTGCTGGGTGTAATGGCCTGCAATGACATGCCTACCAAAGAACCCATTCCGGGCGACTTGGACTACATTCCCTACGATCCGAAGCCATACACGATCCTGAAACCCGCGTTTTTCCCAAATGTGCCCGTACCTGCCGACAACCCAATGATGGTAGATGCGGTACAACTCGGTCGGCGACTTTTTTACGATCCAATTCTCTCCGCAGACAGCACCATGTCTTGCTCGTCTTGCCATTTGCCTGCGGGTAATTTTACCGACAACAAGGCCGTATCCGTCGGCATAGATGGGATTGCTGGCAAACGCAGTTCCATGGCTTTGTTAAACATCGCCTATGCTACCAACGGGCTTTTTTGGGATGGCCGCTCGCCCTCCCTCGAAGCGCAAGCCTTAATTCCGGTGGAAGACCCCGTCGAATTGCACACAACCTGGCCGCAGGTGATCGAAAAACTCAAAAAACACCCGACCTACCCCACCCTATTCCGCAAAGCGTTTGGAATTTCCGACCGTTCAGAGATTACGAAGGAATTGGCCGCAAAAGCTATGGCGCAATTTGAAAGAATCCTCATCAGCAGCGGCACTTCCAAGTACGATAAATTTGTGGAAGGCGATGTGGATGCCCTGGACGAGGAAGAACTGGATGGATTTCTGATGTATTTTGAAGAAGCCTGGAAATATGGGCTCTCTTTACCCGATGCCCAGTGCTTTCACTGCCACGGCGGGATTACGCTGACCGGGAACAACTATTTCAACAACGGTCTGGATTCTGTAGGCTCGCCGGATGAATTTAAGGATTGGGGGCGGTTCAATGTGACGGGCAATCCTTCCGACAAGGGGAAATTCCGTACACCCACGCTGCGCAACATCGCGCTTTCTGCGCCGTACATGCACGATGGACGTTTTCAGACCCTCGAAGAAGTGGTTGAAAATTATGCCAAAAAAGGCTTCGGAGTTTCCAACGAGGACCCCAACCTTCCGCTGACAGGCCTCGGCGCGCCCAACAATGTGTTGTCTAAAGCCCACATGCAGTCCATTGTTAAATTTCTGCATACGCTAACGGATACAACCTTCGTAAATAACCCGGACATTCAAAATCCGTTCCGGTAGCTGGACGTTTACTAAACTTTTAAAGTTTAGTAAACGTGTGCAAGTAGCTGTGACACGACCTGTTTCGTGTCACAGCTTATTTATTTCCAAGAAAGTCGGATTTTATTTGCTCCAATGTTACTTTTGGCCTGTTTTTCGCGGTTATAATTAATTCTACAAACGTTTGACCTCTCCGAGGTCTTTTGGAACTCGTACGCTGATTTGCTACAAACGTTTGACCTCTCCGAGGTCGTTGGGCACGTACGCTGATTGCTACAAACGTTTGACCTCTCCGAGGTCGTTGGGCACGTACGCTTAATCAACTCACTCAAGCTCAAAATCAGAGTTAAAAGACCAAAATCAAATAACACTCACTCAAATCATAAAAATCACAAGAATCATAGTCCAAGTCAAAATCAGAGTCCCTAATCACAGTTAATCTCCCGTTGCTTATGCAAAACCGACTTACCCTTTTCCTATTTTGTGCAGTTTTACACACTGCGCAGGCTCAAATCAGCGAAGGCGGTCTGCCGCCCAGTTTCCGACCTGAATACCAAACCCAGCTGACGGGGATTATGCCCGCCGCATTGGCATTACCCAAACTTGACGTCGCCAACGCGCTGGCAGAAGACAGTCGCGCACCCGGCCAAAACCGCTTTGCTGCGCCAGTCGCCACCGACCTTTCCTTGACGAATTCAGGTGTTTGGCACCAGCTCCCAAACGGCGACCGCGTATGGATGTGCGCACTTCGGTCGCAAGGCGCCTTGGGGCTTTCAATACTTTTTGAAACGTTTAAGCTGCCCGCCGGTGCCAAATTTTACGCTTACGGCAGCAATCAACAAGTGTTGGGCGCTTACACGGCGGAGAGTTGTTTGTCCTCCGGGAAATTTTTGATTGGCGTATTGAAGGGCGAGCTGGCCTATTTAGAACTCTACGAACCTGCAACGGTGCAGGGGCAAAGTCAAATCAGTACGAAACGGGTGGACGTGGCCTACGATGCCAGCGCACTCAGCAGTGCAGAAGATTTTGGCGATGGCTTGCCCTGCAACATCAACATCAATTGTCCGACGGGAGCCGATTGGCAGGTACAAAAAAAAGGCATTGCGCGCATCCTGATGGTTTTTTCCAATGGCGAAGGTTGGTGCAGTGGCTCCCTGATTGCCAATACATCTAACAGTTTTGAACCCTATTTCCTGACGGCGCACCACTGCCAGCTAATTGGAAACAACCCTGATTTCAGCGTTTGGCGTTTTGATTTTGATTACGAATCGGCCAACTGCCAGAATCCCGCTGTGGAACCGACACCGCGCTCAGTACTTGGCTGTGAGCTAATTTCCAATCGCACGGAAACCGACTTTATGCTCCTGAAAACCAATCCTATCCCACAAAACTACGAGGTGTATTTCACCGGTTGGAACCGCGACAACAATCAGACCACCGTGCCCGCCAACTCGGTGTTCATCCACCATCCTTTTGGCGACATCAAAAAAATATCGGTAGATACACAGGCTTCGGTTATCCACCCGAGTACGCTCAATTGGGGTGGGATTTTTGGGATTAGTCCGGCCAACTCACACTGGAAAAGTATCACGGATTTGGGCGTGTTTCAGCCCGGCTCTTCTGGTAGCCCGCTATTGGACAACAACAAACGTATTGTTGGTCAATTGCACGGCGGCAGTACAGCCGTCGGCGATGAATGCAAGGTAACCGGAGCTTATTTTGGCCGTTTCAATATTTCCTGGAACCAAGGCAGCAGTCCCGAAACCCGACTTCGGGAATGGCTCGACCCAAGCAATACCGGGGCCATTACCCAAAATGGGTATCTGCGTCCAGCCGTGCAGGGCTACACCATCAGTGGCAAGGTCACTACGCATTGGGGGACACCCATCGAGGGCGTTCGCGTGGAGATTACGGGCAACACTTCCGGCTTTGTTTTCACGGACTCCACGGGCGATTATCGGTTCGACAACATTCCCGCCGGAGGCAACTATAGCCTCAAGGCAACCCACGACATTAACGTCACAAACGGCGTGACTACCTTCGATTTGGTGTTGATTTCCAAGCATATTCTGGGTTCTGAGCCATTCGATTCCCCTTGGAAAATACTTGCCGCAGATGTGAACCGAAGCGGATCCGTAACGACCTTCGACATTGTAGAAACCCGTAAGATCATTCTGGGGATCAATACCAATTTTCCGGCCTCTACTTCCTGGCGTTTTTTGCCTTCTTATGCCATTTTTAACAATCCAAACAATCCATTTCAGGGCGGAGTACCCCCCGAAACCATTCCAGTTAATAACTTGCAGGCTAATTTTTCGGGCGCTAGTTTTTTTGGCGTAAAAACCGGAGACACGAACAACTCCGCCATCGGAAATTAGTGCCCAATCCTATTTCACCCCTTTCATTCACTCATCCACTATATGCAGCACACCGCAAAAGAGCGTTTCCTTCACTACGTCACCATTGACACCCAAAGCGATCCCGACAGCCCCAGCCAACCGAGTACCGAGAAGCAAAAAAACCTCGGGAAAGTGCTGGTGCAAGAACTTCTGGAAATGGGTATCCACGACGCCCATCTCGACGAATATGGCTATGTATATGCCACCATTCCGGCCAATTCCGATAAAAAAGTGCCCGTCATTTGTTTCTGCTCGCACATGGATACCTCGCCTGATTGTTCCGGCGAAGGGGTAAAACCCATGATCCACAGCAATTACAAAGGCCAGGATCTCGTGCTACCCGACGATTCATCCGTCGTGATCCGCATGCAGGAACACCCGGACCTGAAAGATCAAATCGGCAACGATATCATCACCGCAAGTGGCACTACACTGCTGGGTGCTGACAACAAGGCTGGCCTGGCTGCTATCATGAGCGCCACGCATATCTTGTTGAATAACAAACAATTGAAGCACGGAAAAATCCGAATCCTGTTTACTCCCGATGAAGAAATTGGTCGCGGCGTGGACAAGGTGGACATGAAAAAACTCGGTGCCAAATTCGGGTACACCATTGACGGCGAAACCGCAGGTAGCATCGAAAACGAGACTTTTAGTGCCGACGGGGCGGTTATCACGATTCACGGCGTGTCGGCGCATCCAGGTTTTGCAAAAGACAAGATGGAAAACGCGCTCAAAATCGCGTCTCGCATCGTGGCCAAGTTTCCCGATAAACTCAGCCCGGAACACACCGAGGGCAAACAGGGCTTTTTTCACCCCGTACACATAGAGGGCAACATCGAAAAAGCCACCATCAAACTCATCCTGCGTGATTTCACAGAAGCGGATTTGAAACGCCACGCCAAAACCCTCCAACGGATTGTGGATACGGTACTCATACCATTCCCCAACAGTCGCGCGGAGATCAACATCAGCGAGCAATATCGCAACATGGGCAAGGTACTTCGCCGTCATCCACAGGTCGTTTCCAATGCTTTGGAAGCCCTGAAACGGTCCGGCTTCCCTAATCCCATTCAAAGCAGCATCCGCGGTGGCACAGATGGTTCCAGACTTTCGTTCATGGGTTTGCCTTGTCCGAACCTGTTCGCTGGCGAGCACGCGTTCCACTCCAAACAGGAATGGGTATCTGTACAAGACATGAACAAAGCTGCCGAGACCATTGTGCATTTGGCGCAGGTTTGGGAGGAGCGGAGTTAGGACGGGAGACGGGAGACGGGAGACGGTGGACGGTGGACGGTGGATGGTGGACGGTGGACGGGAGACGGGGGACGGGGACGGTGGACGGTAGACGGGGGACGGTGAATCATCACTTTAAAATATACATAACCATGGAAGAAGATTTTTGGAAAAAAGCATCCGACACTGCCAAGGAAACCCTTGACAAAGCTGGAGTCGCCGCAGAACAAGCCGCTGCTTTGGCTGCCGAGAAATTTGGCGAACTGAAAGAAGCGGCCGCGGAAAAGTTCAACGAACTCAGTGAAAAAGCCGAAGCAATGGCTGCTCAAGCCAAAGCTGAAGCCGCTGAAAAACTCGCCGAAGCTAAAGCTGCCCGGGAAAAAATTGCGGCACACGAAGGCGGCGCGCTGGGTTTCCTCAGCGACAAAGCCAGGGAAATGGTAGGCGAGACAAAAGAAGAAGAAGAAGCCAGAGAATCGGCCGAAGAACGCAAAGATTTTTGGGATAAAGCAAACGACTACGTGTCTGGAGACGACAAACCCAAAGACGTTTAAATTTTACAAGGCTGCGAATATGGGATGCTATGCGTAGAAGTGACACTTTTTAAAAAAGTGTCACTTCTCTAAATTGGGCATTTTACCAAGCCCCTGATACACTTCCATCCAGGCCGCGCAAATTTTTTCGGGCGAAAACTTCGCAATTTGATCGGGCATTTTTGTCCTCAGTTTTGCCCGAACCTCCTCTTGCATCACGGTGGAAATCTGAGCAGCCAAATCTGCCGCATCATTTGGGTCTGCATACAACGCCGCCTCACCGCCCACTTCTTCAAAACAACCGCCTCGGCTCGTCACCACGGGAATTCCTATCGTCATAGCCTCGAGAATCGGAATGCCAAAACCTTCAAAAATAGAGGGATAAACCAGCGCAGTCGCCCGGCGGTAGAGGGTAGCAAGGACTTGGGTTGGCATGTATTGGTCAATCCAGTACACCCGCAGCCCCAGTCGCTCGGATTGGGCACGAAGTCCCTTGGCGTACTCACTTTTACCCGAACCGAGCGCCACAAGCGGCATATCCAGTCCCTGGTTTTTGAGCAAAAAAAGCGCGTCGAGCAGCGTGTGCCAATTCTTTCGGGGCGTAAAACTGCCCACGGAAATTAAATAATCCGCCTCGGGTATTCCAGGAAATTCAGGGATTGGAAGCGCCAGTCGGTCAGGCAAGTGGCGAAAACTGAGTCGCTCGAACACGAGATCGCAGGATTGACCAATTACCTGGATGTTTTGGGCTGGAATCTGGAAATATTGCACCAAATCAGCCTTGGTTTGTGCACTGATGGCCACCAAAACATCGGCTTGTTCCGCAGCACGCCGGTATTTCTGGGCGTAAAAAAAGCGATCCACCGCCGGGTAGAGGCTCGGATACCGCAAAAAGATGAGGTCGTGCATCGTGACTACGGTCCGGATGCCTGCACGGCGAAGTCCAGAAGGCAGCTCGTGACTCAATCCATGAAACACCTGCACGCGGTCGCGTTTTAATTGTTGGACAATGCCGCGGCTCCGCCACAAAGGATGGAAAGTGCGGCCAAGCCAAGAATTTGGAAGCCGCAAACCGTCTGTTGAGTCCATCAATTGGCCGCGGTTGTAAGGCGTGTACAGCAGGTAATGATGTTCCGGATAAAAACGGCGCAGACCTTCCACCAGCGTTCGGCTGTAAAATCCGAGGCCAGTAGCGTTGTTGAAATACCGTTTAGCGTCAAATGCGATGGTCAAAACTGGAAAAGTTGTTAAGCCCACAAGGTACGGGATGGGTTTGCAATTGCACCCAACCTCCTCAATTCCCCACCACCCATTTAAGCCCCACCACCCCTGATTCGGTGCGCATTTGCAAAAAATAGAAACCTTTAGACAATCCCGGAAAATTCAGGCTCCAATACTGCCCCGGAGAAAGTACTTGTTGGGCCATTTGCCTGCCAGATGCGTCAAACATGGTGAATACCGGTGCTTCTTTCAAAAACTGGTCGGCTTGCAGGTTTAATTCCCCCGTGGAAGGGTTTGGAAATACGCTGAAAGTGGGTGTTTGTTTGGGCTGGAGGGATTCGGGGATTGGGTAGGTCCAGATTCCGCCGCCATCCGTACCGACCCAGACTTCGTTTTTGGTGAAAGAAACGGACAAGGGGTATGGATAGGGCATTTGAGGTACAGCGGGGTAAAAACGGCCCGAATGATCCGTCGCATAAAAAAGTCCTTTACCCTCCAGTCCGACCCAAATAACCCCCTCATGGCTTTCAAAAAACGTCATTCGATTGTGATAAAGCGGGATTCCGGTGGTCCAGTCCTGCAGATATATTTCTTGCCAATCAGTGTCATTGGGTCCGAGCATAAAGCTGCGGTCGCTGCAAAAATTGAAGTACGTATCTCCGTCATAATGCAACTCGCTAGAGCCGAATAAAAAAATGGTCGAACACGGATAGGGGGGAAGTTTACGTATGAGTTCCCCTTGTTCGCTCAGGATATACAGGTCGTTGTCATTCTGAAGCCCCAATCGGTTGCCTAGATTTAACAAGTAAAAAAAGGGGTGCTCTGGAAACCCTAAGCCGCTCAATTGAATTTCAGTAAAAACGGTATCCGGCACGCCGAGGCTCCAAAGTTTTGGAATATAATTGCCCGCAGACCCGCCCCAATTAACATACCAAAAATAATGGTTGGTACTGTTCTCATGATCTGCAAACCCAAAATCAAATGTATTCCAGGTCGGACTATCCTCGTTTTTATAAGAAAATTCGTAATAATCTACATTTTCTTGAGCACGAAATATCCTGTTCTGTGTGCGGTAAAACCGAACTCTGCTTGCGCATTCAGGGCTATAGTCTGTTTCTGGTAATGAATATCGTTCCCAGGTGTCTCCGAAATCGTTGGATTGATAGCCATTTCTGTAATTTGCGTTTGCAAAAACCGTCTCATTTTGGTGAAAAAGCTGTGTTGTCCGGAGATTTTTTAGCCCATTTTGTTGCGGGAAAAAAGTCTTGGCGCCATCCACGGAATGTTGAATTTGTTCGCAACCAAGCACGACATGTTGGTCAAAATAGATTCCATCATTCAAGTTTCGGCCGATGGGCGCCTGCGCTCCGTTGTTCCCCCGATGCCAGGTAAGCCCCCCATCCTTTGAGTAACAAAACCGGATCGGGCAGAAGTAATGGGATTCACCGTTTTGAAAAAAGTAAAGTTCATTCCCCTTCCCACCTACTGATTTATGGGGATATGCTCCCCAGTAATCCTCTTCAAGGTGCTTTTCAATGGTATCGGTGTATATGTTTTGCCAAGTCCGAAGTCCGTCCGTACTGCGAACCATTCGGGTACGATTACCGTAAAAAGCCAATAAAAACGAATCTGTGGCAACGACTGCAGAATAACCCACAGCATTGGTAAATACCTTGTTCCAGTCTTTTCCACCATTTGTAGAGCGGTAAATAAAGCGGTCTTGGGCAGCGAATAGTTCGTTTTTGAACTCAAAGATGGATAGAAAGGAGGCGGGAACCATATCCGCAGTACTGGTCCAGGTTTCACCCCGATCGGTGGAACGGTAAATGGTGAATCGGCTGCCCACCAGCACGGTATCTTCCTTGACATAAAATTGCTGTAGGTGTTCCTGATCGTAATTGTTTGGAAAGGGTTTTTGCAGGATGGGTTTCCAGAATTTGCCCTGATCGTCGCTGCGGTACATGGCTCCCTGCTCCATGGCATAGAAGATGTTTTTTTCAACCTTTAAACGAGATTTATCCCGGGTTTTATCAAAACTATTGGGGAGCAATTGCCAGTTATAGCCCTCGTCATCCGAGCGATAAATCCCTTTTTGGGTGAGGGCATACAACACATTGCCATCTAAATCAAAATTTACGATTTCACCGCCATCGGGGCCTGGAATATGTTTCCATTCAGGTACTTGTGCAAAAATTTTGGAAAGCAGCAGGGATAAGAACAAGGATAAAAAAAGTCGTTTTTTCATAATTTAGCTATGATTAAAGTGATTTGTAAAGGTTAGCATCAAGACGTGTCCGGGAAAAGAAGGGTTGGGGGAGCATCGGTTCTTTCGCTGGCCATTTGCGCGTGGCTTGACACTCCAATTGACGCCAAAATCGAATCAATCGAATCAATCGTAAAATCGAATCAATTGAATCATTCGTCTATTGGTCGGAAAGATTAAGCTGGGGCCTGCCATTTTTTGCCACAATGAGCAAAACCGCTGAAAAGAAGGGCCAAATAGCCCTATGACTGAGCGACTGCTGAAAAAATCGCCAAACGAATTGGGGAAAGTAGTAGGTTTGCCATAACTAGTTTTTACTCCTCTAAAACCTCTGTTTCACTGTTCACTTCTCAAATAAATTTTCAGCCATGAATAGAATTTTTTACGCACTCCTGTCCCTGCTTTTTTTGTCCAGCTTTGTAGCTGCACCGCTAAAAGCCCAAATCCCTCATTTGGTGTTTCACGCCGAGTTGAGTGGCTCTGAAGCCATTCCATCCGTCAATACCGACGGCAAAGGACTTATTTCCTTCATTTTTACCCCGGATCGAAGCAAGGTGTCCGTGAGCGGAATGCTGGTTAATCTGGAAGGCAATATTACCGAAGCCACCATCCGCCTCGGCATTACGGGCGAAACCGGCGCGGTTCTGCGCGACTTTCTGCCCCTGATCAGCGGGCGGCGGATTGTGGGAGAATTGGATGTTCCACTTGCGCTGTTGCAAAATCTGCTGCTAAACGGAGTGTATGCTGAAGTACGCACCACGGCACACCCTGTCGGCGAAATCCGCGGACAATTCACCTGCGAAACAGACCTCGACTATTCGGCGCTGCTGACCAGCGACCAGGTGAATCCACCCACTGGCTCCAGCGCCATTGCTTTTGGCGGCCTCCACTTCCCGCTTGGATCGGAAGATTTGGTATATGCTTTTACGTTTCGTGGACTAAGCAGCGCAATCACCCAAGTACTCATTCTGGAAGGCAACACCATTGCTACCTACCTGCCTAACATGGCCGCCGGATTGATTCAGGGACTGCTCGAGACCGATACCATACCGTCGGATTTCCTGCTCAAAGCCCGTGAAGGCCGGTACGATATCCTGATTTGCACCGCCAATTTCCCTCAAGGTGAAATCAAAGGGAATCTCAAACACGTCGGATACTTTGGCTCCTTGGCACCGGTCAACGGGGTGCAGTTGGTTCCACCAGTGCCTACCCAGGCCTTCGGGTTTAGCGAAACCGTCCACAATTTCACGATGGATAGCCTGACAACACGGGTATTTATCAACAATTTGATGCCGACCTCTGTAAAAATCCACACAGGCGCTCCGGGCCAGATTGGTCCAGAATTGGTCACGCTGGAAACCACCAATATCCCCGGCTTCTACAGCAAAAAATACCCGATTACAGAAGCTACCCTCACTGATTTTGCCCAGGGCCTGCTCTATGTCAATGTTACCTCTGCCGCAGCACCCAACGGTGCAATCCGGGGCGTGATGAGAAATACCCTGCGCAAAGCCTATGCGTTTGACCTCTGTGGCCAGCAAATGGTGCCTCCAACCAGCAGCGACGCACTGGGCATCGCGGTCGCTTCGGTGGATATAGCCAACTGTTATCTCAACTACAAAATGATCACGGATGGCTTGGCGAGTGTGCCCGTGGACGGCTACTATGCAGAAGGTAACCTGGGGCAAAATGGCATTGCTTTCCACGCCTTGTCCAACACGGAACCCATCATCGCTGGCTCGCATGAAATACCAGCAATACTCGGTCCAATCATTGAAAATAGCGGAACCTATGTGCAAATTGCAACCATGGGCAATCCAAACGGCGAAATCAGAGGACAGGTGCGTCGTGGCTATTCCTGCCCGGAAGTGCTTTCTGCGACCGAACTGGACAACATTCAAAAAGTAGTGGTTTCCCCTGTGCCGTTCCGGGATTTTATGACCATTGAATTCGAAAGTGCCGCCAACCTGGAAGGCCGTTTGAGGATGTATGATATGATGGGTGCACCTGCATTCACGCAAAACATTCAGATTCAATCTGGTGCGCAGTCTTTTCAAATCAACACCGGACATCTTCCTCCGGGCATCTACTCGATTACGCTGGAATTGCCCGGCAGCAACGAGGCGGTTTTGTTGAAAAAAGTAGTGAAAGTGCAGTAGGCACAAACTTTTTCCTGTTGCGTCCGTTCCATTTTCCCTAGGAATTCATCTACATTTGCCCACTTTTTGACAAAAACTATACGAATGGCCTCGACAATATTCGACCTTAAAATGCTCAAGGCGTTTTACGCCTCTTTCCCCGCCCGCGTGGATGCGGCAAAAGCCAAACTGAAACGCCCCCTCACGCTCTCCGAAAAAATCCTTTTCGCACACTTGCACCCAGAAAGCCCGCTTTCGGATTACAAACGTGGCGGCGATTATGTGTTTTTTCAGGTGGACCGCGTAGCGATGCAGGACGCAACGGCACAAATGGCCCTGCTTCAGTTTATGACTTGCGGACGCAAAAAAGTGGCCGTGCCAAGCACCGTTCACTGCGATCACTTGATTACTGCGGAAGTGGGCGCGGCCAAGGATATGGTGGTGGCGCTGGACAAAAACAAGGAAGTTTTTGACTTTTTGAGTACTGTTTCACAGAAGTATGGCATTGGGTTCTGGAAACCAGGTGCGGGTATTATTCACCAAATTGTCCTTGAAAATTATGCATTCCCCGGTGGTTTGATGATTGGAACCGACTCCCACACCGTTAATGCGGGTGGCCTCGGCATGGTGGCAATTGGGGTGGGCGGCGCAGATGCGGTGGACGCGATGAGCGGCATGGCATGGGAACTGCAAATGCCCAAACTCATTGGCGTGAAACTCACGGGCAAACTGCGCGGCTGGGCTTCTCCCAAAGATGTGATCCTGAAAGTAGCAGGCATTCTCACCGTAAAAGGTGGTACAGGTGCCATTGTGGAATATTTCGGCCCAGGCGCACAGAGCATGAGTGCAACGGGTAAAGGAACCATTTGCAACATGGGCGCGGAAATTGGTGCCACCACTTCCACATTCGGCTACGACAAATCCATGGCGCGCTACCTCAAAGCCACTGGTCGCAGCAAAGTCGCTTCGATGTGCAACAAGGTAGCCGAGTACCTCACCGGCGATGCTGAATGCTATGCAAATCCGGAGCAATACTTCGATCAAGTAATCGAAATTGATTTGAGCAAACTTGAGCCACACATCAACGGTCCGTTCACGCCTGATTTGGCCTGGCCGCTGTCGAAATTCGCGGCAGCCGTGAAAAAGAACAAGTACCCGGTGAAATTGGAAGTTGGCCTGATTGGTTCCTGCACCAACTCAAGCTACGAAGACCTTACCCGCGCGGCATCCATTGCCCGTCAGGCGCGTGAAAAAGGCATTGAAGTGAAGGCTGAGTTCACCATCACGCCTGGTTCGGAGTTGATCCGCTACACTGCGGAGCGCGATGGGCTTTTGGGCGAATTTGAAAAAATCGGCGGCGTGGTATTGGCCAATGCCTGCGGTCCCTGTATTGGACAATGGGCGCGGCACATAGATGATGCCAAACGTGCGAACTCGATTATGACCTCCTTCAACCGCAACTTCACGTCGCGGAACGACGGCAACCCGAACACGCACGCATTTGTGGCTTCTCCGGAAATTGTAACGGCGTTTGCCATTGCAGGGGATTTGACTTTTAACCCGAAAAAGAGCACCTTGACCAACAACAAGGGCGAGCAGGTAAAACTTGATCCACCAAAAGGTATTGAGTTGCCTAAAGCTGGTTTCGCGGTGGAAGATGCCGGGTACATTGCTCCGGCCAAAGGTGCCATCAAAGTTGCTGTTGCGAAAGACAGCCAACGCCTGCAATTGCTCAAACCTTTCAAACCGATCACCAGCGGAGACGTGACCGATATGCGTGTGCTCATCAAAGCCAAAGGTAAGTGCACCACCGACCATATCTCGATGGCTGGCCCCTGGCTCAAGTACCGCGGTCACCTCGAAAACATCTCTAACAACTGTTATATCGGTGCGGAAAACGCTTTCAATGGCGAACGCAACAAGGTGTTGAATGTCGAAAGCGGCCAATTCATGGAAGTGCCCGCTTCGGCCCGTCTTTACCAGAAAAAAGGCATCGGAACCATCATTTTTGGGGAAGAAAACCTTGGAGAAGGCAGCAGTCGCGAACACGCTGCGATGGAACCCCGCTACCTGGGTGTAAAAGCCGTGGTGGTGAAATCCTTTGCGCGTATTCACCAGACCAACCTGAAAAAACAGGGGATGCTGGCACTTACCTTCGCCAATCCAGCCGACTATGACAAAGTGCGTCAGGACGACAAAGTGAGCATTCTTGGGTTCGATACCTTCGCACCCGGCAAGCCGCTCCAAATCCAACTTTCGCACTCCGACGGTACTACCGAGAAATTTGACGTGAACCATACCTACAACGATGCCCAGATTGAATGGGTGCAGTCGGGTAGCGCGTTGAACAAGATTCGGAAGGATTTTGGAATGAAGTAACTTGTAGGCCGGAACGCTGTTCCGGCAGATCATAAGCCGGAACAGCGTTCCGGTGTACATTGGCTGTTCGTATGAAAAGTGCGGGCAGCCAATTTTTGTTTTATGATGATTGAAATTTGTTTTATTATTGCCGTTCAAATGACGGCGTATTATGTTACCTGAAAATCATCTTTTCTCAGAAATTAAAAACCTAATCGTCAGCGCAAAGCACAGCGTGGGGAGGGCGGTCAACGCCGAATTGGTGCTTTTATACTGGCAGATCGGGAATTCCATTCGCCATGAAATCCTCCAAGACCAACGTGCTGAATTCGGCAAACAGGTGGTTCGGAAGTTGGCGGAGCAGCTCACTGCAGAGTTTGGTAAAGGTTACAATCACATCAATTTGTGGCTTTTCATTCGCTTTGCCACTGTTTTTAACGACGTTGAAATAGTTTACGCAGTGCGTAAACTATTTAGTTGGACTCATTTTCGCCAGTTTTTAGCGCTCGAAGACGACTTGAAACGTCGCTTTTACATGGAAATGTGTCGCATCGAAGGTTGGAGCACCCGGCAATTGGAAGAGCGAATTGACTCTATGTTGTACGAGCGAACAGCCTTGTCACGCAAGCCGGATGAACTGATTGCGCAAGAATTGAAACATATTGAAACATCTGGCGCGGTTTCGGAGGATTTTGTATTCCGCGACCCATACGTGCTTGATTTTCTCGACCTGAAAGACACCTATTCGGAAAAGGATTTGGAGACAGCTATTTTGGCTGACTTACAACGGTTCATCCTCGAATTTGGGGCAGACTTTGCCTTCATGGCTCGCCAAAAACGCATCGTAATTGATGGCGAAGATTACAAAATGGATTTGCTTTTCTACCACCGTCGGCTACGCCGACTTGTGGTGATTGATCTAAAAATGCGCAATTTTAAGCCAAAAGACAAGGCCCAAATGGAGCTTTATCTCCGCTGGCTGGAAAAAAATGAGCACATAGAAGGTGAAAACGAACCTATGGGGCTTATTCTTTGCGCTGGTAAATCTGAAGAGCATATCGAATTGCTTATGCTCGACCATGGCAACATCCGGGTATCGCAGTACCTTACTGAATTGCCGCCGAAAGCAGTTTTGCAAGCGAAATTGCATGCGGCAATTGAGCGAGCGCGGCGGGGAAAGACTCCAAATCCAACTTTCGCACTCCGACGGCACTACCGAAAATTTTGACGTGAACCATACCTACAACGACGCCCAGATTGAATGGGTGCAGTCGGGTAGCGCGTTGAACAAGATTCGGAAGGATTTTGGAATGAAGTAACTTGTAGGCCGGAACGCTGTTCCGGCAGATCATAAGCCGGAACAGCGTTCCGGTGTACATTGGCTGTTCGCATGAAAAGTGCGGGCAGCCAATTTTTGTTGGTGCACCTTCTGGACATTTCACAATCTCGTTTCTACACTGCTTGTATTATTCAGCGTCTGGATTGTTTATTCCGCTTAACCCATTTCTCTAGTTCAACTGCCCAGAAAACGATACTTGATAGCCCTATACACATCAATAATTCAGCAAGGCTCAAAGATTTTGTTCGAAAAATATCCTGCAGATAAGGAACGTATATCACGGCCATTTGCAGCGCAAAAGTTAGCAGAACGGCACCTACAAGTTGTTTGTTCCCAAATACACCTTGTTGAAACAGAGATTTTGAATCACTTCGAACTGCCATTGCATGCCCCATCTGGCTTATGCATAATACCGTGAAGACCATCGTTTGCCACTTGTCATTTCCAAGCTTGATAGCTCCCACTTGCACAAAAAGACAGACGGCTCCCATCAATAAGCCAACCCAAAGTATATGAAACCCCAATCCATTTGCAAATATGCTTTCATCTGTCTTTCGGGGTGGTCTTTGTAAGATATTGTCCTCTGCGGGTTCAGCTGCGTATGCTAACCCTGGAAGGCCATCTGTCACTAAATTAATCCATAAAATATGGATAGGAATAAGCGGCATAGGTAAGCCAATGAGGGGCGCTAGAAAGATTGTCCAAATTTCTCCACCATTACTCGTAAGGGTGTATTTTATAAATTTTCTGATGTTGTCATATATTCTTCGTCCCTCCCTTACTGCTTTAATGATGGTTGCAAAATTATCATCTAACAGAATCATCTGTGCAGCTTCTTTACTCACATCCGTTCCAGTTATACCCATTGCAATACCAATATTTGCTCTTCGCAAGGCAGGTGCGTCATTTACACCATCCCCAGTCATCGCAACAAAATGATTTTTCTTCTGCAGCATTTTTACTATTTGCAACTTCTGCTCTGGTGATACTCGAGCATAAACCTTTATATATTCAACTTCTTTTTCAAATACTTCATCACTGAAGTTTTCAAGTTCCACACCAGTCACTACCCGATCGGTTTTTTTGTGAATAATGCCCGTTTCTAAAGCAATTGCCTGCGCAGTGATTGGGTGATCTCCTGTTATCATAACAGGCGTAATGCCTGCTGTATGGCAGTTCGATATCGCTTGCTTTGCCTCTTCTCTTGGAGGGTCTATCATGGCAACGATGCCAATAAAGCTAAGGTTTCGCTCTATATTTTGGATCGTAATGTTTTCCGGCAGTTTATCCAGTATAGAAATAGCGTATGACAATACCCGTTTGCCCTGTTGGGCAAATTGATTAACGGATTTTGTGATTTCCGAATCATCCTGTATCGTGCAACAATCTAGTACGGATTCCACCGCTCCTTTTGTAACGGATAGATACTTACCATGGAGTGCATAAATAGTGGTCATTCGTTTCCTTTCAGAATCAAAGGGTAGTTCTTCCTCACGCTTGATATTTTTCCAGGACTCGGCATAAAGCCGGTGGCTTCTCGTGTATTCTACAATAGCAATCTCGGTTGGATCTCCTTTATATTTATTTAATTCATTTACAGAGACATCGTGATTGAGTTCCATGGCAAACAACAACAATTCCGCCGCCTCGAAGTCTTGAAAAGTTACTACTGAATCTGGTTGCCAGGTGTCCGTAACAGTCATCTTATTCTGCGTAATTGTGCCTGTTTTGTCAGAGCATATATAGGTTACTGAGCCTAAAGTCTCTACCGATGGAAGCCTTCGAATAAGTGCATTTTTAGCAACCATTCGTTTTGCCCCAACAGCCAATGCTATCGTTATAACGGCAGGCAATGCCTCTGGAATAGCCGCAACGGCAACTGAAATAGCCGTAAGTAACATATTGATGGGGTCCTCGCCACGAAGCAAGCCTACACCATATAAAACTACACAGATACCAACGACAACAACAGATAGCTTTTTGCTGAAATCCGATAATCTTCTTTGAAGTGGTGTCTGACCTTCCTCTCCCTGTAACAGCTGAGCAATACGACCTATTTCGGTGTTCATGCCAGTTGCTACCACGATACCTTCCCCCCGCCCATAGGAAACGATGGTACTCTTGAAGGCCATATTATTCCGATCCCCAATAGGCAAATCCTCCGTTTCAAGCTCTTCGGTTAATTTATCCACAGAATGGGATTCTCCCGTAAGAGACGATTCCTCTATTTTAAGCGAGTACGTTTCAGACAGGCGAATATCCGCCGGAACAATATTTCCTGCCTCTAGTATAACTATGTCGCCTATAACTAAATCTGATGACGCTACCTCAACAATATCGCCATTCCTGCGCACCAAAGCGTTCAATGCAGACATTTTTTTCAGCGCAGCCATTGCTTTCTCTGCTCTATACTCCTGTACAAACCCTATTATAGCATTTAAAAATACAATTATGAGAATTACAACCGCATCTTTTATATCACCAATCGCAATTGAAATACCTGCTGCTGAGAGCAGAATTAATATCATTATATCCTTAAATTGATTGAAAAAGATTTTCCAAACAGACTTCTTTTTCTTTTCAATCAATTCATTTTTGCCAAATTCCTCCAACCGCTGTTCTGCAACAGATTGATGCAGACCATCTTTGCTTGTGTTAAGCAGTTGCTGAATCTCGGAGACTGATAAAAGATGATGATTCATTCCAGGATGATTCTAAAAAATGATGTAAATTTTTGTAGCGTAGTGAAGATGAAAGCTACCTTTTTAAATGCTGCAAATCGGTAGCTTCTTTCTTTTCGATACTACTACCCAAGCTCAGCCCAAAAGTATTAAAAGGAAGAAAATTAAAACCTCTTAAAGCGTTTTTTTTTGTCCATATAACCAATACAGCGTGATTTTGAACAGGAAGGTTACTGTAACTTGGTTCGATGAGGGCGTTCGAGCGGAATGGGCAAATCGCCCCCTTCGCAACAAGTCTCGTAAACCAACCACCGCAACACCTTGAACCCACCAGCGTTCTGTACCTTTACCCCTTCAAATTCAGCCAACCAATCCTTTCCTGCTTTGAAATTACGCACCTTTTTTTCGCTCGTTTTCCTGTTTGCTGTTCTGGCTTTCACCGCCTGTGGGGATGATAATCGCACCCCGCGCCCAGATGTGTCGGATATAAAAGTGGAGCTGCAACTCCTTCGTTTTGAACAAGATATATTCGCGCTGGACACCACTGATATGCAGATGGAAATGCAAAGTCTGCTGGGAAAATACCCGGTCATGCTCCCACTTTTTTGCAACGAAATTATTCACGATCAATCCAACCCAAGTGAAACACCCCGCGAAGCATTGACCGGTTTTATTACCGTCCCACAGGTGCGCCATTTGTACGATACGGTGCAGCAGGTGTACGGCGATCTGCGCTGGCTTGAAAAAGACCTCCAGAAAATGTTCCAATATCATCGGTATTATTTTCCACAAAAACCTGTGCCACAGGTTGTTACCATGATTTCAGAATTTGCTACGGATGCATTTACTGCGGGCGACAGTCTTTGTGGCATTGGCCTGGATCTGTTTCTGGGCGAAAATTATCCGGGCTACAACCCGGATGTATTCCCCTATTTCATGCGGCGGCAATTCCAAAAAGATTATATCGTGGTGCGCTTGGCCAAAGCAGTTGCTCAAAACCATGCCGATGCCCCTCCAGGTCGCCGTTTACTCGACCTGATGTTGCACAATGGAAAACAACTCTACATCGCAGATTGTATCCTGCCCGATGTGGCCGACAGCCTTAAAATGGGTTATACCCGCACGCAGATGGAAGGTTGCTACACCAACGAAGCGGAAGTATGGGCGCGGCTGCTCAGTGAAAAACTGCTGTATTCAACTGATTTCGACAAATTCCGCAAGCTCGTAACGCCCAGCCCGAACGCCCCGATCATTTTCCAAGAGGCGCCCGGCGAAATTGGCAACTGGGTGGGACTACAAATTGTACGCGCCTACCTGAAACGTTACCCGGAAACCTCCATGGATCAGTTGCTGCAAATGACCGATTCCCAGAAGTTTTTGGAACTAGCTAAGTACAAGCCAAGGCGGGGTTAGTGCCGCGTCCGGTCAATATACCGCGAATGTGGCGGCACTAACGCATATCTTTTGCATAAATTTTCAAAGTACGCCGACCCTGCCACTCGTCTTCCCGAAGGTCAAAAATTAGCCCAAAAGGACGACCTTGCACGGATTCAAACGCCTTTCCCAGCCCGAAACCAATGCCCTGCATTTGAAGCTTGCTACCCGCCTGCCGCAAGCAAAGTTTGACGTGGTTGTTGGCCAAAATCCGGCTTTGACCTGTATCATACACTTCCTCGGCCCAAAATACCGGGCTGCGGTTTTGTGGCCCAAATGGCTCAAAACGCTTCAACATTTTCCAAAAATCCGGCGTAATTTCGTCAAAAAGCAGTTTCGTGCTGACCTCAATCTGGGGGTGTTCCATTTCAGGTGCAATGCTTTGACCCACCACTTTTTCAAATCGCTCCACAAAAAGCTCCACATTTCCCAGTGGCATTTGCATCCCGGCAGCGTGGGCGTGACCACCGTAGGTAATGAACAGATCTTCGCACTGCTGCAAGGCGCTGTAAAGATCAAAACCCGCCACGGAACGCGCCGAACCGACGGCTTTCCCATTGCTTTCCGTGAGAATAACGGTGGGCTTGTGAAAGGCCTCCACCATTCGGCTGGCCACAATGCCGATGATGCCTTTGTGCCAATTTGGTTCAAAGAGCACCGTGCTTTTCCGGTCACTCCAATTGGTCATATCCTTGAATTTGCGCTGGGCTTCGTCGGCGGTGGCATAGTCCATTTTCCGGCGGTCCTTGTTGCGCGAGATGAGCTGAGTCGCATTTTCCAGAGCGCTGTTTTTATCTGCCGAAAGCAGCATCCGAACCGCTTCCCGGGCATCGGCCAACCGGCCCGCCGCATTGATGAGCGGACCAATTCCAAAAACCACATCCGTAATGTCCAGTGGGTAAGGCCGGTTGATCCGATCGCAGATGGCCCAGAGGCCTATACGCGGGTCACGATTGAGGCGTTGCAAACCGAAGTGTGCAAAAATGCGGTTCTCGCCCGTCATGGGCACAATATCGCAAGCGGTGCTGACGGCCACGAGATCGAGCAGCGAGTCAATTTCTTCCGAAGGCGTATTGTAGTGCAGCGCGAGGGCTTGTGCGAGTTTGAAAGAGATGCCGCATCCGCTCAATTCTTTGTAAGGATATGGACAATCTTCGCGTTTGGGATCAAGGCAGGCCACCGCATCGGGCAAATCTCCCTCGGGCAAGTGGTGGTCGCAGACGATAAAATCAATCCCGTAAGTTTTGGCCAAAGCAATGGCTTGGTGGCCTTTTATCCCACAATCCATGGCAATAATGAGCGTACAGGCCGTTTCGCGGGCATATTCCACGCCTAAAATGCTGACCCCGTACCCTTCCTTGTCGCGGTCGGGCAGGTAATAATCGAGATTGGAGTGGAAGCCGGAAAGAAACGCGTACATCAGTGCGACACTGGTGGTTCCGTCCACGTCGTAGTCGCCATACAAAAGGATGCGTTCGTTGTTTTGAATGGCCGAGTCGAGACGTTCCACAGCCAAATCCATGTCTTTCATCAAGAATGGATGGTGGGTGTTGTTCAGGTCGTGGCGGAAAAAAGTGCGGGCGTCTTCGAGGGTCGTGATGCCGCGTTGAATCAGCAATCGGCAGAAAACGAGCGGGATGGTGAGTTCCGATTGAAGCCGTTCTGCGGCAGCTTCGTCGGTAGCGGTAAGTTTCCAAATGGTTTGTTTCATTGGTATGGAGCGTGCGTTTTGTGGACTACGAAGTTAACTATTTTTATCGGAAATACTTGAGAAAATAATCGCTTAAAAACTTGCGCCCCCCAGGCATTCGCCTGGGGGGCGCAAGTTTTACTAAAAACAAATTAAGTATTGGCTCATGTTCCACAGGGGCTGGAATCAGCTTGAATTCACCCGGTGACTTTGAGTCACCGGGTGAATTCAAACTGATTCCAGCCTAAGTATTTAAATTTTGATAAAAGCACCTTCGTGCAGCACCGTTCCGAGGCGGAATTGCACCCGGTAATTCCCGGCGGGCCACTGGCTCAAATCAAGCGTAAGGTTGAAATTCGGACTTAATTTTTCGACCAAAAGGCTGCGCACTTGTTGGCCTGCTTGATTCCAAACCACGATTTCGGCATTGCCCAGGCGTTCGTTTTGGAGCGTCAGCATGGTTTGTTCGGAAGCAGGGTTTGGTGCGCATTGCATCGAAAAGACTTGGAATCCGACGTTTTTAACGCTGTTTAAGCCCAATTCATAGCAGCCGCGGTCGGGCAGTCCGATGCGGGCATTGCCCAATAAATCAGTCAGGGGCGCCCCTTCTAACACCCCGCCGTCCACCGCAGGGCTCATGGTAAGCCTGAAATCGTCGTTCATTGGATCCGCAAAAGTGATGGTAAGGTTGTGCGCGTCTTTGTTCGCAGTCAAATACGTTTCGAGGGAGGCATCGCTGCTCTGGTTACCATTGAGTGAAAAGACCTCCGGTTCACCTTCTTCAATGGCGTAGTTATCCCCGTTTGGATTTTGGAAAAGGCAGTTGAGCAGGGAAAGTTGCGCATCTCCAGCGGGCGATTCCCATTGGGCAATTCCTGCACCGAGATCTGCCTCATTGTCTGCAAACGTGCAGTTCACGGCAGTCACACGGCTGCGAAGGGAGTCCGACGCATTGATAGACATGGCACCGCCTGCACCGCCGCCGATATTAATGTTTCGGGCAAAAAGGCAGTTGGTCAAAACGGCATTGGTTTGGTTGAAATTGAGTGCCGCACCCTGCGTCGTGGCAAAATTGTCGCGGAAAATGGTGTTTTCTATCGTCAGCATACTATCCCCGCTGGCCTGGATGGCCCCGCCAAAATCACCTGTATTGAAATTGAAGTCACTATTCCGGATACTGGCTGCGATGTTTCGGTTGATAAAAATAGCAGCACCATTACCCGTGGTGGCATTTTCAGTAAACAAACATCCATCCACCCGAAGTCGGGTTGTATCATTTTGGGTAAAAATTGCGCCGCCAAAAGTTGCCTCATTGGCCCGGAAAGTGCAGTCTTTGTACAGAACATCGGCTTTAAAACCATTGCTCACCGCGCCCCCGCCTTGAGTCGCCCGGTTGCGCTCGAAGGTACAGTCCTGGAAAGTGCCTTTGCAGCCGATACCGTAGTTGGCAATGGCCGCCGCGTAGTTGCCGGTTTGGCCTTCAAAAAGGCAGTTGCTGATGGTAAAAATCGTGGTGTCGCCATTGTAGATTGCTGCGCCCGAGCTGGGGGCCACGTTATCCCGGAAAATGGAATTGCTGAGGGTGTAGTTGGTGCGGTTGTTATAAATGGAAGTGCCGCCGTAACTGGTGGTAACATTGCGCTCAAACAAACAATTATCCACACTGAATTGACTGTCATATTGGCTGCCATTGAAATACACCGCGGCGGCATTGGGCGCATGATTTTCCCGAAAAATGCAATTTTTCACCTCTGCTGTGGCCTGCCAGCCATAAAGCCCCGCACCACCAAAACCCGTGGCGGTATCGCGTTCAAACAGGCAATTGTCCACAACGACCAGATCCCCACCCTGGCGATTGTCAATGTAAATCCCTGCGTTGGCGGATTTGTTTTTGCGGAAAATGCTGTTGCTCAGGGTCCAACTGGCTTGCCAGGAAAACATCGCCGAACCAAAATTAGCCCCAGCGTTGTTGCCTTCAAACAGGCAGCTATCAATGGTCAGCGCCACGGTTTCCTGCGGGTAAAGTGCGCCGCGGTTGGTCAGGTTGTTGCGGAAAATACAGTTTTTTACCAGCCCCGTGGGCGTTTGGCGAAGCATCAAAATGGCTTGTTCGGTGGCGCGATTTGCTTCAAAAAGGCAGTTTTCGACTACGATGCCATCGCTGCCGGCACCAATAGCGGCTATCCCAGCCCCAGATTCACCAAAGTTGTCCGTAAAAGTGCAATTGCGCACCGTTACTTGTGCACCGGCCAAAATACCCCCGCCACGACGGGTGAGATCCTGGTTCGCAGTGCCCGTCAGGGTGTGGCCGCCCCGCAACACGAACCCGTCAATGACGGCACTCGCGGTGGCACTATTTTCAAATACCGTGACGATGTGCACCACGTTGTCTGCACGATTTAGGGTAAAATTTCCCACAATGTCATTCCCGAGAATATCCCCGCTCAGCGTGGTCACATTCAGGTTCGGATTGCGTTGGTTAAGCGCCGTTTCGGTGCCGGAAAAACCGCCGTAGAGCGACACGCCCGTCTGGAGCAAAAAAGAACTGACGGGCTTATAGGTGCCTGCGCTGACCCAAATTTCCTGCCCGGGTGCCGAAATAGCGAGGGCCGCATCGAGGGAAACAAAGGCATTTGCCCAGGAAAGACCATTCGCGGAACCCGTTGCGTTAAGGTTCACATAAAGGGTTTGGGCATTCAAAAAACAAGTAAAACAAAGCAAAAAGAGGGTTGAAAGTTGTTTCATGTGTTCAGATCGTAGTTGTTTAAAAAATATTTGAAGCCCAAACTTACAAAAAACCCAAAAGCAAGCATACCGATTTTTTGCTTCTGCACAATCGCCCAAGCGCATCGTGTACCTTTGTGCCTCAATTCACGCATTTACCGACACAAGCAGTCAACCAGCCGTATGAAGTTCGAAGAATACCGCATTGCCATAGAAATAAAGCGAAACCTGGAAGAAATGGAATTTCGGCGCCCCACCGACATCCAGTACAAAGCTATTCCGCCCATTCTGAAAGGGGAAGACGTGCTGGCCATCGCTCAAACCGGCACGGGCAAAACAGCGGCGTTTGCCATCCCGATCATTCATGTGTTGCACGACCGCAAGGTGTCCGGGCGCTCCGAAGGCATTAAATGTGTGGTAATGGTGCCCACGCGGGAACTGGCCTTACAAATCACCGAGGTGTTTGAAAAACTGGCGCGCCACACGCGGGTAAAAACCTTTTGTGTGTTCGGCGGCGTGGAGCAAGGGCCACAAATCGAACGGCTGGAAAAAGGCATTGATATCCTCGTAACCACGCCCGGGCGCATGTTCGATCTGGTGAGCCAGGGATATATTCGGCTGGAACGGGTGGAAATTCTGGTGCTTGACGAGGCGGACCACATGCTAGACCTCGGGTTTATCCGCGATATCCGCGACTTGATGAAGTTTTTGCCCCGCAAGCGGCAGACTTTGTTTTTCTCCGCAACCATCAACGAGACCATCAAAGAACTCGCCTACTCGCTCGTCACCCGCGCCATTCGGATTCAGATTTCGCCCAAAGACCCGGTGGCCAAAAACATCAATCACTCGGTTGTTTTTGTGGAAATGGACGACAAACGTTTTTTCCTCGAACGCCTTATCAATGAAAATCCGGAAAGTAAAATACTCGTGTTTGTGCGTACCAAAGTCCGCGCCGAACGCGTGATGAAAGCCATGGAACGTGTTGGTATTCAAAGCATTACGATTCATGGCGATAAGGAGCAAAAAGATCGTTTGACTGTGATGGGCCAATTCAGAAGCGGGGAGGTAAAGGTGCTCGTTGCCACCGATGTAAGTGCCCGCGGCATTGACATTCCCGATGTGGATTATGTGGTGAATTACGACCTTCCCGATGTAGCCGAAAACTACGTCCACCGCGTTGGCCGAACGGGCCGGGGCGACAAAAAAGGTCTGGCCGTGGCGTTTTGCAGCCCGGAGGAAAAACCCATGCTGACCGAAATCGAAACATTCCTGCACAACCCGATTCAGGTGATGAAACTCAACAAAACCGAATATTCCGAGACGTTGGTGCTGACCAAAGAAGAGCCGGATAAATGGAAGGCGGTGATGCAGGAGATTGAAGAGGCCGAGGCCTGGAAAGCGAAAAAGAAGAAGGCGAATAAGCCGAAATGATGGGGTTATCCAACCAACCGACTTGCCGCCATTCCCATACGCGCAGCCGTTACCTTTAAAATTAATTTCAATCCCCTGATTGTCAATTGCTTACCAGCCAATTTCGCTTTGTGCAAATGCACCGAATTCACCGTCCAGCGCAGCGCAAAATCATAGTAGCGGCGCGGGTATTCGCGTTTAAAATCCAGATTGCGATCCGTACGTTTTTCCCAGGGAAGTGCTGAAAAACTGCTTGCCTCCACCTCCTCGTACAAACCCGTTCCTTTAATCGGATACGCCACGGTGATGGTAAAAAGATCAGGATTCGACGTTTTCAAATGTTGAACTGTCTCGCGGATATCCGTCTCGGTTTCGCCCGGATAACCGAGCATGATGAAGGTGCCCGCTTCAATTCCATGTCTTCGGGCCGCCTGAATCATCGCACGGACATGCCCAACTTCCACCCGCCGATCCATCGCGTCCAGAATGCGCTGCGAACCACTTTCTGCGCCAATCCACACCCGAAAACATCCTGCGGCTTTCAGCACGGCCAGCACCTCGTCCGTCAATCGGTCGGCGCGGGTGATGCACTCAAATTGGACGCTTACCCCCCTTTTTTGCAAGGCATCGTGGAACTCGTTCAGCCATTTGTGGCTCACGGTAAATACATCATCCACAAACCAGATCAGGTCAAAATCGTAGTTTTTTTGCAACCAAACGATCTCATCCACCACGTTTTGTGGACTTCTACGGCGGTAACTCTGTCCATACACCGCAGTGCTGCACCAGCGACAGGTGTAGGGGCAACCGCGTTGCGTACTCAGGCTCAGCGCACTTTTGCCATGGGCTTGTTTCCAGGCATCCAGATACAGTTGCAGGTTGATTTTCAAACGATTGGGAAAGGGGAGAGCATCCAAATCGCGGATTTTTTCGCGGGGACTGGTTTTGAAAACCAGTCCGTCTGGCTGTAAAAGGGCGATGCCGGGAATGTGCGCAAAAGCCGTGTTCAGCGGCCGATTGCCCAGCTCAGGTTCTGCTGCCCGCCAAATTTGTTCCGTCTGGGCAATTTCGAGCATCGTTTGTTCTCCTTCGCCGAGGACGATCAAATCCGCCCCGTTTTTGAGGTAATCTGCTGCGTTGTGCGTCACATCGGGTCCGCCAAAAACGATCAGGGTATCTTGGAGGGTGGCCTGTGCACGCACGAATTGGACCAGTTCGAGGACGTTCAATTTGGTCATCAAATTCACGTACAGAGCCAGGATGCGGGGGCGTTTGGCCAGCAGATATTGTCGAAAGTCCTCTTTTTCCGAAAAAGTTGTGTCAAAAACCTCGTTCTCCACCCCGTGCTGTTCCAACCAGGCCGACAAATAAAGCAAGCCCAGCGGCGGGTACGGGCGCATGATGGCCTGTTCCTTGGGGTCGTCCGCGAGGAAGTAGCCGTGGGAGAATAAAACCGTTGTCGAGCGGTGTGGCTCGTTCGTATTTATCATAAACAGAGCAAACCTACGGGTAATGTGGGAAAATGGACCAGGCAAGAATTTGAATCAAAAAAATTCACGCTGCGGGATTGAAAAGTTTTTCAGTCATTTGTCGAACAGAAAATAATCAAAACTCAATACACTCTAAAGGTCCTTACATGAGCAAACCCTCCTTCCTCTGCATTGCCAGTTATTTTAAGGGCAATGATTTTTTGCGCGGTTTGAAATCTACCGGCGCAACGGTTTACCTCGTCACGTCCAAAAAACACGACGACAAAGCTTGGGCACTTGATGCGCTTGACGACATCTTTTATGTGCAAGAAGATGCTGAGAATGAATGGAATATGGAGGACACCGCTGCTGGATTAGCCTGGCTGATGCGCAAAAAAAAGATTAATCGCATTGTAGCGCTCGATGATTTTGATGTTGAAAAAGGGGCGTACCTGCGCGAACATTTCCGAATCCCCGGCATGGGACAAACCACGGCCCGACACTTCCGCGACAAACTCGCCATGCGAATTGAGGCCCGAGATGCGGGCATCCGCGTTCCCGCATTCAGTGATTTGTTCCACGATGCGGACATCGCGCGTTTCACACAAACGGTGGAAGCGCCCTGGATTGTGAAACCCCGTGGACAAGCTTCTGCGACCGGGATGAAAAAAATCAACACGGCTGAGGAGCTTTGGGCCCACCTCGAAACTTTGGGCGGAGAACGCCACAAATTCCTCGTGGAGCAGTTCAAACCAGGGGATGTGTACCATGTGGACGCACTGTCTGAGGGCGGGAAAGTTATTTTCGCACGTGCATCGCAGTACCTCGCTACCCCCTTTGATGTGGCGCATGGAGGCGGGATTTTCCGCAGCGCAACCCTTCCTTTTGGCTCCTCGGACGAGAAAAAGCTCTTGAAACTCACCTCCGAAGTGATGACTGCGTTCGGGATGCAATACAGCGCAAGCCACACGGAATTCATCAAAAATCGTGAAACGGGGGAATTTTATTTCCTCGAAACCTCCTGCCGCGTGGGCGGGGCACACCTGGCTGAAATGGTGGAACATTCCTCTGGTATAAACCTCTGGTACGAATGGGCGCGCATCGAAGAAGCTGTGGCAGCAGGGAAAAAATACCAATTGCCTAAGGTCCGCAATGACTACGCGGGTATTATCGTCTCGCTGGCTCGGCAGCAATGGCCCGATATCAGTCAATTTAAAGACCCTGAGGCCGTTTGGCGGATGACGGATAATGAATACCACGTGGGGCTTATTTTGCAATCCACCAAACGCGCCAGGGTGCTTGAACTGCTCGACGATTATGCGGCTCGGGTGCAACGCGATTACCACGCCAGCGCCCCGGCACCGAGTAAACCGAATTTGTGAGGGGCAGGGGTAGTTTAGGGTTTAGGGGCTCCGAGCGATGATTTCTACCTAATTCTACTTTGTCACTTTAGCCGCATAGCGGCCTAACGTCGGTAGAATTGGATTCAAG
>CAZKBH010000025.1:58789-69824 GCA_964550795.1 uncultured Saprospiraceae bacterium | reverse complement strand
GGTGTCACCTCCCTGAGACGTTGAACCCCTCACTTCCCAACCTTCCGCGCCACCATCTCCACCAGCTCCACCGGCCCAAATCACCCGCAAATCATTTCCAAAACGGACCAACTTTCCGAAGCGCAACAGGAACAACTACAAGCGTTATAACGCAATTATACTGTAGAGTGTAAAATAGTTCAGTTTTTTTCACTTTATAAGAATATTCAATCCTATATTTCGCCGAAATAATCTTCGCCAAACAAACTTCTAATGCTAATAATCTATCTATTAGCCACCCAAAAAGTATAGTATGACCCCCACCGCACACCTCGCTTTCCTCATTGGCGTGCAGGATTACCAGCACCTCCAAAAGTTGAAGACCCCGCTGAACGACATCAGCGACTTAGGGGAAGTGCTTCAGAATAGCTTTGACTACACCGTTTTTGAATGCCGAAATCCCACGTTGGATAACATGCGGGCCTTTTTTGGGCAAATGCTAACCGAGTCGAAACATGCAGCAGCCCAGTTATCGGAAGCCGAGCCACTCTCTGTGCTGTTTTATTTTGCCGGACATGGCATCGCCACCGACAGCGAAACCGGCGTGAAAGGTTACCTCCTCCCGACAGATGCCCAGCGTACAGATACCAAAACCTGGCTACCCATGTCGGAAATGCTGGATGCCCTCGAAGCGCTGCCCTGTCGCCACAGCATCGTACTGCTCGACTGCTGCTTCAGCGGCTCCCTGCGCTGGGCAAGCAAGCACCGGGCCATCAGTGGACTTGGTACTTCGGAGGAGAAGCTTTTCAAGCAGCATTACGAACACTTTAGAAGCCGCCGATCCAGCCAGGTGCTTACCTCGGCTGCACCAGATCAACTGGCGCTGGACTTTGTGCGGGGCGGCACAGCTACCGAGCGATCGCCCTTTGCGGAGTGCACCATCCGAGGCTTACAGGGCGAGGCAGACACGGTGCCAGATAAGGTCATCACCTGCGCTGAACTGTTTGCGTATCTGCAAAACCATCTGCTTGCCGTATCGGGAAAGTGCGGCAACCCCCAGAACGCCAGTCTCTTCCCGCTCGAACGGCACGATTTCGGGGAGTATCTGTTCTTCATGGATGGCTTCGACCCTGCAGCGTTGGAAGTGCGGGCTTACCATAACCCTTACCGGGGCTTGAGCGCCTACGAAACGAAGCATCAATCTGAGTTTTATGGTCGCTCACAAGCCATCACGAACCTTTTATCGGAAGTAGCACAGCACCCACTGACCGTGGTATTGGGCGCTTCCGGCACGGGGAAATCCTCTCTGGTAAAAGCAGGTATTCTGCCCCGCTTAAAAGAGCGCGTCAGCATTATCAAGCCGGGCATGACCCCGCTTGCGGAAATACCAGAGGCGAACGTTTTTGATATCCTGGTGATTGACCAACTGGAACAACTGGTTACGCAAGCTACCGAACAGGACGCCAAAACCTTTCTGGAACAAATAGCCGGACTACTGCAAAGCGGCAAAAAGATCATTGCCACACTGCGCATTGATTACGAATCACGCTTGCCCAAAATCCCGGCCTTGAAGCAGTACTGGCATCGCTATCTCGTGCCGCCGTTCAGCGCCGAAGAATTGCGAGAGGTCATCGTTACCCCCACTTTCCGGCAGGGGCATTTTATTGTGCCCATGACGCTGGTGGACCGCATCATCGAAGCGGTGATCCACTATCCGGGCTCGCTGCCGCTGTTGTCGTTTACCATGCGACAGCTCTTTGAGCGCTGCAAAGACCAACCCTTTGGCAACATCACGCCGGCCGACTATGAAGCACTCGGTGGCGTGATTGGGGCGTTGCAAAGAAAAGCGGATGCTGTGCACGATGCCCTCCCAGATGATGCCCACAGAAATACCATGCGATGTCTGATGCTCCGCATGGTGTCGCTCACAGGCGGACAGGCGGCGGGCAAACGGGTACTGCTCAACGATCTGTACTTTGCAGACCCGGCCGAGAATGAGCGACTGAAAACCGTTAGAACTCAACTGGAAGAGGAACGCCTCATAGTAGCAGGTACTGATCATAGCGGGCAGGGCTATGTGGAGCCGGTGCATGATGCGCTGGTGAATACCTGGGATAAGGTGAAGGAGTGGGTGAAGGAACTGGGGGATGGGAATTTGTTGTTACATAATGAGTTGGAGGGTGCTGTGAACAAATACCTGCGGGAAGGTAACCTCACCTCGCATCTTTGGCACAACAGCCCCAGTCTGGAGCAGACAAAGACGGTGGAGAAGCATCTTCTCCTGAATGATCAGGAAGGGGCGTTTTTGGTGAAAAGCAGGCAAAAGCGGCGGTGGAATACGGTGCGGACCTGGGTGATTGTGGTGGGGGTGATGGCGGGGTTGGGGGGATTGGGATTTGTGGCGAATCAGCAGCGGATTACCGCAGAAAACAACCTCACCGAATTCCTGAAATCAGAACGTGACCGAAATGTTCAACTGCTGGACCCACTGCTTCAAGAAGTTGGTATTTTCAGGGAAGCAAATGAAGAATGTATGGAATTGCTTCGATACCGGCAAATGGATTCAGTTTTGCACAAAATTGATACGCTTTCCATTCAAATCAAAGACACCGAATTTTCACCTGAGATTGGTTTTGATTCCATTAGGATGCGTCGGAAAATTCTTGAATCCAAACTTGAAAACGGTCAAAAATGTAGTATTCTCAAAAAGTAAACCATTGCTAGAAATCTCAAAGTCATGAAAAATTGGTTGATATTTTTGGTTGTACTTTTTTCCCAAGCGTTGTTTGCACAAAAGCAGACTACTTCAAAATATGTGGATGAATGCAGTCGAATGGTCGTTCAAGGTGATTCGATTGTAAAAGGCAAAGGAAAAGACAGTTACAAATATGCACTTGCTAAATACAATGCTGCAAAAGCCTGTAACGATGCTTTGGTAAAAGAAGTTAATGACAAAGTTCTGGCATTGTTTAAGTCTATTGAAGATGAGAAAAATGAGGCCGTAAGGCAAAGGAGGCGGGCGGAAAAACAAACGAGGGTTGCAGAAAATCTCAGAGCTGAGGCAGAAAGACAGGGCGAAGCCTCTCGCCTCACTGCCCTTGCAATAGACACCCGTGAAAGTGACCCCGCTCTAGCCATGCGCCTGCTGCAACGTGCCTGCGCCAATACCAATAATACCAATGAACTTGCAGTAAAAACCCGTCGCGACCTCTGGATGAATCCAGCCGCCCACCCAGTTACACGCTCATTCACCGGACATAACAGTTGGATCAAGTCAGTATGCTTTTCTCCAGATGGCAAAATGCTGCTGACATGCAGCGGAGACCAAACCGCGAAACTATGGGACTTATACGGGCATGAAATTCAATCATTTTCAGGACATGAAGACTTTATCTGGTCGGCTGCATTTTCACCCGACGGTAACACCATCCTGACAGGTAGTGAGGATGGAACCGCTAAATTATGGGACTTACAAGGCCGTGAAATCCAATCCTTTTTAGGGCAGGAAGCCATCTGGTCAGTAGCAATATCACCAGATGGTAAAATTGTAGCCACGGCCAGTGCGGATACGATCGTCAGGTTATGGGACTTACAGGGCCATGAAATTCGGGCGTTTTCAGGACATGGAGATGCAATCTGGGCCGTGGCTTTTGCCCCTGACAGCAAACAGGTGCTAACGGGTAGTAATGATAAAACCGCGAAATTATGGGATTTACAAGGACACGAGATTCAGTCTTTTTCAGGGCATAAGAATTATGTGAGGTCTGTAGCATTCTCCCCTGATGGAAAGACTGTGCTGACTGGTAGCGAAGATGGCACTGCAAATCTATGGGACTTGCAAGGTCGCGAAATCCAGTTATTTTCAGGGCATAAGGGTCCCATTTGGTCGGTGGCCTTTTCACCCGACGGAAGACAAGTGTCAACCGGTAGTTGGGACAGGACTGCGAAGTTGTGGGACTTGCAAGGGCGGGTGATTCAGTCATTTTCGGGACATAAGGCGCCGATTTGGTCAGTGGCGTTTTCGCCCAATGGAAGTCAACTGTTGACGGGTAGCTTTGACGGAACCATGAATCTATGGGACTTGCAAGGACGGGAAATCCAATCACTTTCTGGACACAGGAACGGTCTTCGTTCAGTGGTGTTTTCTCCAGACGGTAAATTGATACTGACTGGCAGTAAAGATAAAACCGCCAAGCTGTGGGACTTACAAGGGCATGTGCTCCAGTCATTTGAAGGACATGATGCCGTTGTGTGGTCAGCCGCATTTTCACCTGATGGCAAGTTAGTGGTAACCGGCAGCGAGGATGGAGTCGTGAAAATTTGGGATTTACAAGGACAGGAAATTCTGTCTTTTTGGGGGCACACAAACGAACTCAGATCAGTAGTGTTTTCGCCAGACAACAAATGGATATTGACTGGCAGTACCGACAAAACGGCTAAAATGTGGGACCTGGAAGGGAGGATGGTTCAGTTATTTGCAGGGCATGATGCCGCTGTCTGGTCCGTCGCATTTTCGTCGGATGGAAAACAAGTGCTGACAGGCAGCACAGATGGGACAGCCAAGCTATGGGACTTGCAGGGGCATGAAATCCAGTCGTTTTCAGGCCATAAGGGGTATGTGTATGCTGCGGTGTTTTCGCATGATGGCAAAAAGGTACTAACGGGTAGCGAGGACGGAACCGCGAAGATGTGGGATTTGCAAGGGCGGGAAATCCAGTCCTTTTTGGGGCATACGAGTTGGGTCACTTCGGTGGCATTTTCAACCGATAACCAGTTGGTGTTAACTGGTTGCGAGGATGGAACAGTGAAAATGTGGGATACTAAAGGTAGAGAAATTCAGTCCTTTTTAGGGCATGGCGCCGCAGTTTGGTCGGTGACGTTTGCTCCCGATGGCAAGATGGTGCTAACGGGCAGCGCAGACAACACTTCAAAGATGTGGGACTTACAAGGGCGGGAAATCCGGTCTTATTCGGGTCATGCAGGTCTCGTCACCTCAGTGGCCTTTTCTCCAGATAGCAAATGGGTACTTACTGGTAGCATGGATAAAACCGCTAGGATTTGGGACACCCAAGGGCATGAAATCCAGTCGTTTTCAGGCCATAAAGGTGCTGTTTATTCGGTAGCCTGCTCGCCTGATGGCAGTAATATCCTGACAGGCAGCGAAGATAAAACTGCGCAGATTTGGGACATTCGAAGCAACAAGATACAGTCATTTTCAGGTCATCTGGGTGCCGTTTGTGCAGTGGCATTCTCTGCAGATGGCAAGCAGGTACTAACGGGCAGCGAGGATAATACTGCGAAATTATGGGACTTGCAAGGACGGGAAATTCAGTCCTTTTTGGGGCACAAGGGAGATATTATTGCTGTGGCATTTTCACCCGATGGTAAAAAGGTATTAACGGGCAGCAAAGACGAGACTGCGCAGTTATGGGACTTGCAAGGGCGAGTATTACAGTCCTTCAAGGGTCACATGCATTGGGTGGCTTCGGTGAGCTTTTCACCCGACGGGAAGACTGTACTAACAGGCAGTTGGGACAATACTGCAAAGCTGTGGAACTTGCAGGGGCAAAAAATTAGGTCCTTTACCGATTCGGAGGTCTCTGTCACTTCGGCGGCGTTTTCTCCTGATGGCAAAATGGTACTGACCGGTAGTAATCAGGGAACTGTGAATCTGTGGGATGCAATTAATATGGACGCCGTTTATCCGCTTCAGCGTATGACCGGCGGTTCATGCTTGGCGTTTTCAACTTTAGGTGACACCATATTGACAGGGCTTGGAAATTTCTTTGCACTATATTATAATCAGACCAATCGTACTGAAAAAGATAATATCGCCCTGATTCCGCTGGCCCTTAAAAACGAATTGCGTATCCCATGGACACCGGAAGAGTACATCCAAAGTGGCGACCCTGTGAAACTGCAAGAGTATGCGTTTTGGCTGTACAGCCAAATGGTTAGCAATGACGAACCCCTCGACCCCCAAAAACTCTCCCAAGCCCGCTCCCTCTACAAGCAACTCAACCAACCCTGGAACGTAAAAAAAATTGACAATCTGCTTAAACAATAGCAAAAACTCCTCTCAAAATTCCATCTTTGCCACAATCATCCAGTCCCCCCCGCCACTCCCCCACCCTCATGCCAACAATCCTCCTCCTCACCGCCAACGACTCCTCCAACCAGCTCGACAAACTTACCGCCGAGGTCAAGGAAATTCAGCGCACCCTCAACAGTGCATACGGGAGGGATTACGAAACCGTACTCGTGCCGGAAACCTCCATTGAAGACCTCATCAAAGAGTTCAATATACCCAACCGGGAAATTGAAGTGCTGCATTATGCCGGCCATGCCGACGGACACGCACTTCAACTTGCCGACGGAAATGCCGATGCGGAGGCGCTGGCCGCAAAAATCAAAACCCGACAAACGGTCAAATTCGTCTTTCTGAATGGCTGCGCTACCGCAGAACAGGTAAAATACTTCCACCAGGCAGGCGTCCCTTTCGTACTGGCCACTTCCCGACCCGTAGAAGACACCAAAGCCCAGTGGCTGGCGACCCAATTTTACCAGTACCTCACCCTGAATCGCACGCTCCGGCAGGCCATGGAAGAGGTGGTGATTGACGCCAAAAAACTCACCCGAAAGATTTTTTTCTCCAACGACCGGGGTATCTGCGGCCTGGACGACGAGCTCCCGGATGAATCCTTCGAGTGGGGACTTTACCCGGCGCAGGAAGACGCCGACTATACCCTCCCGTTCTCCCGCCACCGCCAGGAAGCTGCACCGGAACTGCAGCACACCGTTTTTTTGGATAAGCTTGTATTTGCACTCAGCGACCTGGATAGCCCGCACCTGGCAGAACTCAAACAGGTAGCGACCAATATTCGCCGGGGGCTTACCGTGAGCAACGATGAAAAAATCAAAAAACTGCTGGCCGCGCTTCCTTATACCCTGGGCGTCAGGCTGCGGCAAATTGTGGCCGATCCTGCCGAACGCGGCGATGACTATTTCAGGGGACTGCTGTACGATTACGCCATTTTTTTCGAAACGCTGCTGCACCATACCGTGGCGCTGCTGTCAGCCAAAATCTGGCAGGAAAAACAACATTCGTTCAAGCATGTGCCGGAAAAAATTGGAGAGATCAGAAGTTTCCTGCGGCAAAACCGCCTGCGGGAATCTCCGGAAACTTATGCCCCGGTCATAGATCTCCTGGACGACTGGCTGCGGGCGACCGACGCTGGCTCGGCCTTGTTGCTCGGCAAAGAATCCAAAGATTACCTGCATTCCCCGGGTTTCAAAGAAGCCTGCGGTTTCTTCTTTTTGCAAAAACAATACTACTGGCAACGGGTACGACTCCAACCCGGAGAAGCCCTGGAAAATTGTGTGCTGGCGCAGACCCACCTCAATGAAGCCTTCCGCTGCTTCCGGTTTTTGGTCAGGCAGGTTCTGGCATCTGTGCGGGGCATCAACGTGATGAACTTCCGACACCTGCCCCTGGAATACGACAACATCGTCTCCAAATTAGTGGTGGCCGAAGCTGAACCTGCCCCGATAGCCGGACGGGAAATGATGGAAAACAAATCTGTATTGTCCTTTTACGAAACCCAGCCAGCCATCGGGGTGGATTCGCTTAACCTCTTCCCTTTTGTGATTGACCGCAACGTGTTCACTGGCAAACCCAACAACGAGGTGGACCTCTACCTCTTCACCGGGTACTTCCCCGGGCAGGAGGGCAGCAGCGAGCGCTACCATTTCATCTCGGTGAGCAACCCCGGCAAAGTCTGGTGCTTCAACGAGCAGCAAGACCATGTCAGCCTCCTGCACCTGGACGAGGAAACCACCCGCATTCACGAACAGAACCACCTGATGGCAAATGCCTGGGAGTTTAAAAACTACCTGAGCGAGTACCGCAATCAGTTCCTTCAACTCGTCCCAAACCCCTGAGTCATGCCCGCCAGTCCGTTTAAACTACTCGAAGCTTACGGCCCCGACGAAAAGGACATCTTTTTCGGGCGGGATGCGGAAATTAATGCGCTGTACAACCTCCTGCAGCAAACCCGCCTCGTGCTGGTTTATGGCGCCTCTGGCACGGGCAAAACCAGTCTCATTCAAGCGGGGCTGCCCAAGGTGTTCAAGGGTACCGACTGGTTCCGGATATCGGTGCGCCGCCGGGACGACATCAATGCCTCGCTCCGGGAGGAAATAGCCCGCTTGCTCCCCGAAGGCAGCGCTCCGGACGACCTCCAGCAAGGCATTCAACAGTTGTATGAACGCCGGTGGATACCGGTGTATCTGGTGTTCGATCAATTTGAGGAATTATTCACCCTCGGAAAGGAAGAGCAGGAGCGAAAGCAATTTTTCCAAAGCATACAAACCCTGCTAAACGCCAACCTGCCCTGCAAAATCATTTTCTCCATGCGGGAGGAATATATTGGGCACCTCTACGATTACGAGCCGCTGGTACCCTCCCTTTTTGACAAACGGTTCAGGTTGGAACCCATGAAGGATGCCACCGTGACAGAGGTGGTCGAAAACATCTGCGGTGTAAACGGCATCCAACTGGAAAAGGAACCCCCGCAACCCGCCGGAGAAAAAACCACCGCCGAGCAGATCCGAGACCAGGTGAAGGAAGGTAAACAAGCCGCCTACCTGCCCTACCTGCAGATTTACCTGCACTACCTCTACGATCACGCCCTGGCCACCAAACCCCGTCCGGTATTTGACAACGATGGCATAAAGGCGGTGGGTAAACTGGGCGATGTGCTGAAAAAGTTCATCGAAAACAAAACCTCCGAAGCCCAGCGCTACTTCCTCACCCTCGGCGCCCCCGCCGATTTTGCCCAGCGCCTGCTCGACGAGTTTGCCACGGGCGAAGGCACCAAACAAGCCTGTCGGAAAACAGAACTAACAGAAACACTCAAAGCCGATGAGGCGCTGGTGGCGGAAGCCCTCCGCTACTTCAGCGACACCGCCAAACTGCTCCGGGCAGACGAAAACGATGTGGAGCGCTACGAGCCGGTGCACGATGTGGTGGCGAAACAAATACACGAATTGCGCTCGGTGGAGGACAAGGAATATAAGGCATTCCTGCATCATCTGGACATTGCCCACGAGCGCTGGGTGCGCGACCAGTACGCCACTGACCGCCTGCTGCCGGAGATTGATTTGAACAAGGTGGATATTTACCGGGAGCGGCTGGAGCAAAAGGATGAATATCGCGAGAAGTGGGCGGAGCTGGTGGAAAAAAGCCGCCTGAATGTGGAGGCGAAAAAGAGAAATAAAAAAATGAGGAATAGGGTATTGGTGGGCATTACGGTGTTGGCGCTGATGGCGATGGGGTGGGCGTTGATAGAGCGCGGTAAAACCCAGAAAACATTGGAAAAGCTTAATGACACGCTAGATATCGCTACCACGGAGAAAGTCGCAAAAGAACATCAGATTGAATTAGTTAAACTGAAAAGCGACAGCATTAGTAAAGTATACAATAACCTTATTGAAACAGAACGCCAGAAGCGCATTGCAGAGTATAACACCTTCAGAACCGAAGCAGTTGCTGCCCGCGAAGCCAAACGCTATCCAGAAGCATTGAGAGCCTATCGAAATGCGCTCGAGAAAGCTGACGGGCCGAGGGAACAAGCGGATATTCGTATAGCAATAGCAGAAACGGAGGAAGAAAAAATCAAATACGAATTCCAGCGATACAAAGACATCGGCCTTGCGATGAAAGCCGCAGGCGACTGCCCAGCAGCGCTGCAGTATTTGGAATTAGCTTTTCAAAGCAATAAGCACGATGAAGCTGTAAATGCCGCCATCAAAGAATGTGATCCACAAAAATAGCACTAGACATGAGATACTTAACCGCTCTGTTCTTTCTTATTTTTCTCGCTGGTTTGCGCAGCCAAACCAGTCAAGGTGAGCAATGCTCAAGCCGATGCGGCACAAGACAAGCCTGCCTTTGCGAGTGCTTCTTTGAAAAAGGACAAGCACTCCGCCAAGCTGAAAAATATGGCGACGCCATCAAGCAATTCCAGGTAGCCCTACGCCTTTGCGACGATAAAAAGGCGCAGCAAGTGATTGATTCCATCCTGTACCATGAGCAGCGTTTTTGGATCTATGAAGGTGGGGTGAATGGTAAGTTTGCCATAGCTAATGGGTTGGGGGAGCTGGTGGAAAAAAACATTAATGGTACGCCATTTCGCTTTCCCAACCCAGAGCCTTTTAAGAATGGTGTATCTTATTTTGCTGATGGAGAAAAGTATTTTTTCGTGGACAGAAAAGGCAAGATTTTGAACCCATTACCCGGTTATTATGGGATTATTCCTACCGTAAGCGATATGTATGCTGTGGGACAATGTAGATTTTTTACATGTTTTATTGGCATTACTTCTTCTAACGGTGATTCCCCAGATTTTTGGTCTACTGATTATGATTATCCCGTATTCCCATCATTATCTGAACTGGGGCCATGGACTACTGCTGATTCGCTTAGGTACTTTATTAATAACATTAAGGGGAGGAATTACAGTTATTTCGATTTTCAGGAAGGCATCGCTAAAGTGATGAAAGATGAAAAGTGGGGCTATATAGACCATAACGGCAGGGAAATCGTGCCACCTCAGTATTATCAGGTATTTGGTTTTTATGATGGCATCGCCAGGGTTTCGAATGATAATAAATTTGGATTTATAGACCTCGGTGGTAGAGAAGTCGTGCCACCTCAATATGAGGACGCAGGTGATTTTATAGAGGGAGTCGCTTGGGTGAAGAAGGATGGCAAATGGGGATGTATAGACCAAAACGGCGAAGAAATCGTGCCACCTCAATATGAGGACGTAAGAGGGTTTTATGAGGGAGTCCGCAGTGTAGAAAAGGATGGCCTTTGGGGTTATATAAACGAAAGCGGCAGAGAAATCGTGCCACCTCAATATGATTTAGCATGGGATTTTCAAGATGGCATCGCTTGCGTGATGAAGGATGGCAAATGGGGATATATAGACCAAAGCGGCAGAGAAATCGTGCCACTTGAGTATGAAGTGGCAGGGCTTTTTCAAGATGGCAT
>CAZKBH010000025.1:0-58689 GCA_964550795.1 uncultured Saprospiraceae bacterium | reverse complement strand
ATGAAGGATGGCAAATGGGGATATATAGACCAAAGCGGCAGAGAAATCGTGCCACCTCAATATGAGGACGCAGGTTATTTTCAAGAGGGAGTATCCAGTGTAGAAAAGGATGGCCAATGGAGTTATATAAATAAGAGCGGTAGAGAAATCGTGCCTCCTCAATACGAGTTGAGCCCCGAGGGTTTTCAGGAAGGTTTAGCCATGTTTCGAAAGGATGACGAGTTTAGGTGGGGATATGTAGACCAAAGTGGCAAGGAAATAGTGCCCCCACAGTACGAGGACGCGAGGTCTTTTCATGAGGGTATCGCTTGGGTCAAGAAGGATGACAAGTGGCGGTATGTAGACCAAAGCGGAAGGGAACCCTTACTTTTGATTAAGAGATATAAAAGTATCGAAACTTTTCATGAGGGCCTCGCTGCAGTGAAAATAGGTGATAAATGGGGATATATAGCCCAAAACGGCACTGAAATCGTGACACCACAGTATGAGGGAGCAGGGAGTTTTCAAGATGGAAGAGCCTGGGTGATGAAGGATACAAAGTTGGGTTATATTGACACGTGTGGCAGGGAAATAGTGCCCCCCCAATACGATCTCGGCAGGACTTTTCAAGAAGGAGTAGCCGGGGTGCTGAAGGATGGCAAATGGGGATATATAGACAAAAGTGGTAAGGTGGTCCTGCCCCTCCAATACGAAGGGATTGAAGATTTTCACGAGGGACTCGCTAGTGTGCTGAAGGATGGCAAATGGGGTTACATAGACAAAAGTGGTAAGTTAATCGTTCCCCACAAATACGAGGCAGTTAAGGATTTTCAAGAGGAAGTCGCCTGGGTAATGAAGGACGGCAGGTGGGGCTATATAGACCATAGCGGCAGGGAAATCTTGCCTCCAAAATACGATTACTGCTGGTCTTTTCAGGAGGGAATCGCCAAGGTGAAAAAGTATGACGAGATAGGATTTATAGATAAGAGTGGCAAGGAAATCGTGCCGTGCAGATATCAGCGCACAGGGGAATTTCAAGAGGGTATTGCCAGGGTTCAAAAGAATGGCAAGATGGGCTTTATAGATAAGGGTGGCAAGGAAATCGTGCCGTGCATATTTAAGGAAGTAGGTGATTTTCAGGACGGCATCGCCAGGGTACAAGAGGATGACAAGTGGGGCTATATTGACAAGTGGGGCAGGGTAATTGTACCACTACAGTATGAGGATGCCAATGATTTTCACCAGGGAATCGCCATGGTAAAAAAGGGTTACTTCGAATGGGGCTATATTGACCAAAGTGGCAGGGAAGTAGTACCCTGCATTTTTGATGAGACAATCAAGTCAACTGAAAAAACAACCATGCTTTTTCTAGATAAAAAAATTGGCGTGTTCTTCGAAGAAGAACACGCCTACATCCCCGCCGAATACGAAGAAATCGCCCAACCCCACGACCCCTGGGTCATGGTCATGAAAAACGGCAAATGGGGCTGGGTGGATCACCGGGGCAATGTAAAAATCCCCTGCCGCTACGATGCCGCCACACCTTTCAATGTCTACACCAATGAAACAGACGGCTATGCCACCGTCTTCCAGTTTGGGCTGCAATTCCGGATAAACAAGAAAGGAGAGATGATCTGGCGTTGATGGCAGTAAGATAATCAGAAGTTAATTTTTTCACCATAATAACACTCTACCTTATGTCACTTCTAAATGCTTCCATTCCAATCGAAAAATTCAATCCTAACAAGGATAAACTTGCCCTCATGCTGAAATCGTTTACCATTACGGTTAAGGATGAAGGAATTGGGAAAAAGAAAAGGCTGTATTCCGAACCTTATTTTGTTGGCTTGTCCATTTCTGAATCAGGCTTTGGCACGCAGCAAATCAACTTTGTAACCGATGCTTATCCGAAGACACGCAAGGATGACCGGCGTGAGTTTCTTGGAAACGGTATGCGGGTTTATGGCCCGGAAAATCCCGGGGCATTTCTTGTTTTTGATATCCTGGTCATGGAATCAGACAGCGACATCCGGGCTGTAGGCGAAAGTATTCGGAACATTATGAATTCCAAAGAAATCAAAAGTACCATCCTTCCGCTGTTGGCAGTTAATCCCAGCATGGCGGTAGCCAAGGAAGTACTGACCGCCACTGCCAACCTCGTCGGTAAAATCCTTGAGGATAACAAAGATGACCATTTGTTGCGCGTGCATGGCACGCTCATGCGGGATGTCATGGGCTCCAATTCGCTGCCCTTTAATGTGGGACAAATCATTTCAGATAAAAATGATTTTGCCAGTGTTGAATTTGAGGTGTTGGGTATCAAGAACAATACCCGCTACAAACCTAAAACGGAGCAAATAAGTGCAGTTGGATAACCCTGCGGAATGAGTGTATCTCATAAAATCCGCCGCAGGATATAGTTGCCAGTGTTGTTTGTTCCCATCACTCAGTATCCCCCCATCTCTAAAAATGCCCGCCCTATACTCCCTCCTCACCGGTATCAATACCTACCACCCCGCCAGCGGCGTGCCCGCGCTGAGCGGCTGCCACAACGACATCCGCCGTTGGCAATCTTTTCTGCACGACCACTTCCCCAAGGAGGAGCACCAAAGCGTTGCCCTGTTAAATGGAGACGCTACGTATCAAAACGTCGTCCGGCACTTCGGGGAAGAGTTCCTCGGCAAAGCGGAAAAAGGCGATACCGTTTTGTTCGTGTACAGCGGCCACGGCAGCCGGGAAAAGGCAGCGAAGGTGTTCGATTCCTATTATCCGGAAGGAATGCAAGAGACGCTGGTGCTGTACGACAGCCGCATACCTGGCGGACTGGATCTGGCAGACAAGGAACTGGCTATTCTCATCGAACGCATTGCCTTTAAAGGCGTCCATGTGGCGTTAGTGTTAGACTGCTGCCATTCCGGCTCGGCCAGCCGGTCCATGGAGGATTTCACGCTGGGCGCCGCACGTCAGCATACCAACCGGGATGAACGGCGTCCACTCGAAACTTATCTGAAAGGGGCATTCCTGAACCGCAACGACGGCAAGGGATTTTATCTGCCCAACAGCCGCCACATCCTGCTGGCTGCCAGCGATCGCAAGGAGAAAGCCTGGGAACTCACCACCCGGCAGGGACTTTTCAGCACCTGCTTGCTGCAAGTGCTCGAAGCCTCGGGTGGGCGCTTGTCTTACGCCGATTTGTACACCCGTTGCCGCATGGACATGTCGAAGGTCACAGACAAACAACACCCGCAGTTTGAGCCTTATGGTTTTTTCAACAGTTATGAGGGCTTCCTTGGTTTGGGCAAAGCTTCGCAGGGCGCTCCGTTGCGGGTGTTTTTCGAAAAAAATATCTGGCAGGCAAGCATGGGAGCCGTGCATGGATTGCCCATGGCATCGGGCAATCCAGCCCAATTTGAAGTGCTGAAAGAGGGGCAGGTGCTGGGCCTGGTCGGCACAAAAGTGGTTGGGATGGAGTCGAGTACACTGGAGCAACCGGACTTCCATTTAAAACCTGCAGAAACCTACGAAGCCAAACTGCGCAGCCTTCAAGCGCCCAAAGCCTTGTACGGACTGCAAGGTTCGGAAGCACAGGTAGCCGCGGCCCAAAAAGCGCTGGAGGCATTTAACCCCGTCCATTTCGAGCTACAGGAAAACGTCCCCAACGCCGCCTATTACCTGGCACTTGATGCTGAAAAAATCCAGCTTTTCCGCCGTGCAGACAGCGCTTTGCTGCGCACCCTTAAAGGCGACGATTGGGAGGCCATGTTTCAGGATGTTTTTGAAAAACTGGAACGCATAGCCCGTTGGGAAAAGATGTTGGCGCTTGAAAACCAAGATGCCAAAATCAACCGCAGCGAGGTAGAACTGCTGCTGATAGAAATGGACCACCAGGGCAAGGCGCTGCACAGTACCAGCCAAAATGAAGTAGTAATAGATATCCTGCGCAGGGACGATGTGGAGGAAAAAGTACCGTTTCGCATGGAGGTGCGCAACAAGAATGGACATAAAATTAGGCATTGCGCCTTGTTTTACGCCTCAGAGCAGTACGGCTTCTCTGCTATGGGCTTTAATGAACCGGTGCCCGGAGGCAGCACAGCCATTGCGGTGGAACGCAACCCCAAAGGGATCCAATACTCCTTCGAGCTGGATGGCAAAACAGAAAGTACAGACATCTTCAAACTGTTCGTCAGCAATACCAAACTCAGCGGAGAAGCCCTGGAGCAAAAGGGTTTTAAGCTGGGGGAAACAGTTCATTTCAGGCAAACCAGGGGGGGCGCAAGGGGCGAACCTCAATTATCCAAACCCAAAGGCGTTTTTGGTCTGGACGACGATGATGTGGAAGACCCAAACGACTGGTACACCATTACCCTCCGGGTAAAATGCGTGGCGAGGGAAGCCAGCGTTGGGAAAAGCGCGGTTTCGCTGGCGGGTAATTTCATCCGCATTCTGGCGCATCCCTTCCTGCGGGCCGGGGTCGGGCTAAGCACCGCCGGTGGAGGGAGCCGTAGCATCGAACCGCTTTCAGTGGTTGCGGAACTGGCGCAAAACAGCGGGGTAGAACTGCTGGCCTTTCATCCAAATACCCGCGACCTCAACCCACAAAACATCCTTGAATTGAGTGATTTGCAAAATACGGAGGGCGTAAATGAAAACCATCCGTTGCAAATTCAAATTGCCGCCAACCTGCAAGTTTCCAATGAGCTGGAAGAAACATTACTGGCAATGACCTTTGATGGTGAGCACTTGATACCCGTTGGGGAATCGAAACGGCAGGAAAATGGCGATGCCTTCATCAGCATCTCACACCTGCCGGATACCCAGGATGCCCAACGCCGAAGCCTCGGCAAGGCCATGAAACTTTGTTTCCTCAAACTGGTGCTGAAAAAGCAAAATTTGCAGTACCTGCGCTGGGTGGATTACAGCGGCCTCAAGCCAGAACGGCGTTCTGAAGGGCTGAAACGGGAAGTGAATCAAGCGGAAAACATCCTGCTGCTGATACATGGTATCATTAGCGACACCAAGGGGATGTGCGATTTTGCGAGGGCGGTCGTAAAAACCCCGGGAGACAAGGAAAAACCTTTTGATCTCATCCTTTCCTTTGACTACGAGAACCTGAACACGCCCATCGAAGAAACTGCAGGCAGACTGGAAGCATTGCTTCGGGAAGAAGCCGGTATCACCGCCGCAAGCGGCAAAAAAATCACGATCCTGGCCCATTCCATGGGTGGCCTGGTGTCCCGTTATTTCATTCAAAACCTGGGTGGGGCGGAGGTCGTCAAACATCTCGTCATGGCCGGCACGCCGAATGCCGGTTCAGCCCTGGGCCGGATCACTACTTACCGGGATTATGCCCTGCCGCTGCTCACCCTTTTGGTCAACCTGCCCTGGGGCATTCCTGCTGCAGCCACCATTTTAGGGGTCATGCAAAAATCAAAAGATCTGACGGTAACCCTCGCCCAAATGGATTGGGACAACAGCGATTGGCTGAAGAACCTGAGCAAAGGCTCCCTGCACGGGGTACCCTGCAGCATCATTGCCGGTCACCTGGATCAATACCTACAGCGCAATGAAGACAAGCGAAAGTTGATAGACAAAGTCTATATGCTGGGCGGAAAACTGTTCTACGGCGACTCTCCCAATGACCTTGCCGTGAGCGTGAAAAGTATCAAAGCGGTGGCAGGCGCTACCAGCGTGATGGAAGTGGCTTGTCACCATTTGTGTTATTTTGAGGAAGCGGAGAGTGTGGGGGTATTGGTGGGGGTGTTAGTTGTAGTAAATCCTTGCCGTGATTCGTGAAAACGTTTCTTAGGTTTTCTAGCTGGATGTCAAAGAATAAACACCAATTTTAATAACATAACCACTCGATATTTCATGCTCCGCTCTCTGCTATGTTTTGCAACGCTCTTTCTCCTGCCCGCTCTAATCGCCGCGCAGAACTGCCCGCCCGAGCGCTTCCGCGAGCTCATGCGTGACGCTGACCGGGCGGCGAAAAACGGCCAATATGATCTGGCCATCAATAAATTACAATCGGCAAAAACTTGTCGACCGGATAGTGCGTCTATTGTTGAAGCAAAGATAATTACAGTTTTTCTGGAGGTGAATAAGCAACGGGAACTGGCAATAAAAAACGGGCTGGAAGCTACCCTTCAACGTGATTTAGCCCAAAAAAACGAAAAGTTAGCCAATGTTCAGCGCGATTCTACAGAACAACAACGCCAACTTGCCCTACAAAACGAAAAAGAAGCCATTCGCCAAAGAGATGCCGCCGAAGCTGCCAGGAAAGCAGCGTTGGAAGGACAGAAAAAGGCTGAAAAAAGCGCCCGAGCAAACAGGCTGGCGGCATTTTCATTGCAGGCGTTCCGTAATGACCGGTATGAGTTAGCTTGGCATACAAGCGCCCTTGCTTATTATACCTCCTTAGACACAGCTACTGGTGGAAGCATTGAACCAGGCGTGTGCAGCATTCTTAACAGCATTATAAGCGACAGCGCAAAATGGTCTTATCAAAATTTACCTGACACTGAACTGGTAGATTTTTCAGAACCGGCCGGACACTTGTTGACCCTAATTGGCGATAGTTCGGCTCAGATCTGGGACCTTCATGGTAACCGGATAGCCCGGATCAGCCACCCCGACAAGTCGTCCTTAAAATTTGCTGCATATTCTCCAATGGGGTCGAGGATCATCTCCTTCTCCAAGGAAGAAGTATTTCTTTGGGATAGCATTGGCAACTTCATCACAAAACTCGAAGGAAATTACGAATCTGCGATTTCTTTTAGTTTTGACTATGAAAACATAGTAAAATTTTCTAAGGATGGGCAACTATATTTCTTTAACGGAAAAACTTGGGATAAAAATGGGACACTTGTTTGTAAATATGATTTTCCAGAGGGGTTTGTAGCCGAACATTGTGCTTTTTCTGAGGATAATCAGTACCTGGCAGTGATTAACTTTGAAAAATTATTAATCTGCAATACTGCTGGCAAAATTCTCTCAATTGAGAATTTAAAATATAGATCGCAACAGTCAGAGATTATCGTTACTTCCGATAAGATTTTACTTTTTTTAGTAGCATGCTCACTTGACCCATACACATGCTGGACAACATTGGAAATTAGAGATTTCAAGGGGGTACTAGAAAAATCCATCATGCTTAAAGAGGAACAAATAATGGAAAATATAATTTCTCCAGACAAAAAGTCAGTACTTGTTCAATTGGATGAAGTAGCAGGCAGTAGATTGCACTGGTATTTATGGAAGTTGGACGGCAGTGGATTAGAGCCCATAAAAAACCTGGAATCACCGCACAGCAGGGCTTTTTACGCTCCAGATGGGGAAAGAATCATTACGTTGGAATTTAATCAAATAAACCTCCTGAATAAGAGCGGCGAACAGCTCAGGCGATTAAAGCATAATTCAGGCGACAACGCGACGGAGGCCGTTTTTTCACATGACAGTAAATTCGTTGTCACGTACTCAAAGGAATCCAAAACAGCTGATTACTATCTGTGGGATGCAGCCGGGAAACCACTGCAAATGGTGAAGTTACCTGTAAAGATGTATAACCCATACGTTGCCTTTCATCCCGTTCTGCAGTATGTACTTATTGCTGATCAATACCACGTCTTTTACTGGTTCCAGGATGGACGTTTAGAGCAGGCCAAAATGATCAATTCGATTAAAATCGAAAATCCAGGTTTCCGTGTTTTACAAGCCTTTTTCTACTTGAAAAAGAAAGACCCAATTCTGTTAATCTCTCGCAAAAGCCTTGGTAATGATATAATCAGCCCAGTTGGCAATCTTACGCTTTGGAGAAAAAACGGTTATACACCCTTACGTTCAAACAAGGTACAACCAGAACTTTATGATGCGAGTTACTCTAAAAAAGGTGATTTCTTCATCGTTTCAAATGCTTTATACGGGGGTCATGCATATCTGATGGATAAGAACGCCCGGATGTTATCGGAGATAAAACCACCTTTAAAAACCATGGACGGTTTCTGGAAAGGTGCTGTATTTTCTCCTTCCGAACCACTCATACTTGGTTATTTCCCAAAAGACGAAAAAGCATTTACATGGGATTTCAGCGGAAAAATCATTAGTACTTTCAATCATATATCCGGCAGCTATAGTACTGAAGCAGTATTTTCTCCTGATGGTCAACGGATACTCACTAGCGGGGCAAATAAAGGTGAGGTGTTTTTATGGTCAAAACATGGAAAACTACAGCACACCCTTGCCGCGCATACGGAACGTGTTCAGCATTTGGCATTCTCAAACAACAGTCTTCATATTTTGACCTGCAGCAGCGATAAAACAGCCCGGATATGGGATACAACCGGGACTATGATCCGGTCTCTGGAGCATGAAACCGGTGTGAGCTTCGCTGTTTTCAGTCCGGACGGCAAACATGTTTTTACCACCTGTGAAAACAATAAAATATACCGATGGACAACGTCCGGACAACTGCTTCATTCTTGGGAATATGGCGAAAATCCTGAAATTTCAGTGGCTCCAAACGGTCGGTTCCTTGCAGCAATTGTATCCAATTCTGAGCTGATTTATTTGATAGACACGAGTGGTCAGAAACTCGTTTTGGAAGGTCATAGTAAAGTAGTGAATAAGGTGGCTTTTTCTCCTGACAGCAAATATCTGCTGAGTACCAGTCCCGATCAAACCGTCAGAATTTGGGATATTAATGGAAATCTACTCACCTCATTAGAATTCAAAGAAATCGTCACTTCTGCATCTTTTTCTCCTGATGGAAAAAATATATTGACGGCCCTTCTAGATGGAACCATCTATGTTTGGGAATCCCTAACCGAATATATTAATAACCAGTGGCGGTTCACCGATGAGGATTTGATACGCTCAGGTGTTCGAGTTGATGAGGTAACCAAACAATTGATCTGGAAACTCATCCAGAATTGATTATCAACATACAATATCTTCATCCACTGCACCGGAAGTGTAGCAAATGACATCTAATATGGACACTCTGCCTTTCCTCTCTTCTCGCGCTTATATCATAGGCATTACCAACTACCAACACACCCTCTGGCAGTTGAAAACGCCACTTGAGGATGCACGGGCAATGGAAAGCCTGTTACGCGAGCGGCAAGGCTTTAAAACGACACTGCTGGCCGACCCCACGGCGGCACAGCTGCGATTACTCATAGAACAAATTCAGCGAGAAAACACCCATGAAGACAGTCGCGTATTGATCTACTACGCCGGCCATGGGGTTCAACGTGATAGTTCCCTTGGACTGAAAGGGTTTTTCTTACCAGCCGACGCCCACCCAAGTAACGAAGCCGGCATGGTACCCATGGAAACTCTGGCTGAGGCCCTGCGCGTTTTGCCATCACGCCACGTTCTTCTGATACTCGATTGTTGTTTCGCCGGCGCTTTCCGGATGTCAAACCAGCGCGACATTGGATTCAACAGTGCTGACACACCCCTTATGCGCCAGCACTACGACATCTTTTGTCAATTCCCCTCACGCCTAGTACTCAGCTCTACCTCCTATCGCCAAAAAGCCTACGACCGTATTGAAGATACTGATGCACACTCGCCCTTCAACCGCTTTCTGAGACAGGCCATCGAAGGGGAAGCCGACTATACCGGCGACCGACTCGTAACCGCCACCGAATTGAAAACCTACATGACCGAGTATCTTTCCAAAATCACCGGCTACATGGGAAACTTGCAAAGCGTGGGCCTAGACGCACTCGAAGGAAACGGGGAGGGCGAGTTCCTTTTTTTTCTCGACGGCTTTAAAGCCTCCCAACTGCCCGACCAAGCCTATATAAACCCATACAAAGGGCTGCAATCCTACGACCCCGAAGATGCTGCCCTGTTTTTTGGCCGCAAGAAAGCTACGCGCGATCTGCTGGATAAAGCACGTGAACACCCTTTTATAATCGTGGCCGGCGCTTCTGGCACTGGCAAATCCTCCTTGGTGAAAGCGGGCCTCTTGCCCGCCCTCCACCGCGAAGGGCTGACTGCCGATCGCACAGCCATCATTCGCCCGGGTAAAATGCCGCTGCAGGCCCTGCCGCCCGAACAGCAGTGGGATTTACTCGTCGTGGATCAGTGGGAGGAGCTGATCACCCAAGCTTTGCATGCGGCTGATGTGGAGCAGTTTTATATCGATATCCACCGCCTGCTCAACAGTGGTAAACGGATTATTGGGACGGTCCGCGCCGATTTTGAGGCACAGGCCCGCCATGAGATCCTCGAACGCTACTGGATGAAGGGGCGGTTTGTAGTGCCCGCTTTTTCTTCTGAGGAATACCACGATATCATCATACAACCGGCTAAACGGGTTGCCTGCCTGTTTGAAGACCGCGAGTTGGTGCAGCAAATTGAACAGGAGGTGGCCCAGCAACCCGGGCCACTGCCGCTTCTATCATTTATGCTCAGCGAATTGTTTGAACGGGCGAAAAACGATACCACTCGTTACCGTGAAATCAAGCGCAGACACTACTTGGACGTCGGTGGCGTAAGCGGTGCCCTGCGTAATAAAGCCGAAGAGGTGTATGCCCTAATGCCTGATGACGTACATCGCGATGCTATGCGCCGACTGATGTTACGTATGGTATCTTTTTCCGCAGGCGAAATGGCCGGCCGCCGGGTTTTTCGCTCTGAGCTAGACTATCCCGACCGCGCCGAAGATGAACGCATTTCCACCGTCATCCAGCAACTAGACGAGGCCAAACTCATCCGCCGCGACGCTGATGATGCAGGCCGTCCCTTCATCGAGCCCTCGCACGATGCACTCGTGCGCGCATGGAAACGCCTGTGGGACTGGTTGCGCCTGCTCGGTGAAGAGAACCTTCTGCTGCACGCCAAATTGATGGCTGCCGTGATGGACTACCGGGTCAACCAAAATAAAAAGGACTTTCTCTGGACTGCTGACCCCCGGCTAGAACAGGCCAAAGCGCTGATCATAAAAGACACTCTGCTACTGAACGCCGCGGAAAAGGAATTCGTAGAGGCCAGCCTTACAGAACGAGACAAGAGGGCAAAACGGCGCCGAAATGAGCTGGTCGGTGCTTTTTGCTTATTGGGCGTATTGCTTGTTGGGGCTATATTTTTCGCCGTGCTGTCCAACCAAAATGCCAACAAGGCCAATCAAAAAACACTGGAAGCGGAAGAAAACCTGGCTGACTTCCTCCACGCCGACAGTACCCGCCGCGCCGAAGAAGCCGCCAAAGAACGCCTCAACTTCGACCGCTACGTGCGCGAAGGCGACACATACATGGCTTCCTTTGATTACGACTTGGCGCTTTCCCGGTATGTTAAAGCGGATAGCTTGTACCTGCGTTTTCCGGAAGACACGGAATTGGGGCAAAAAATATTGAGGGTGCGGGGGAAAATGGAGCAGGCTAAAAAGGTTGTAATAGGTAACTCAAAACAATGATAAAGTAATGAAAAATTTGCTGGTCTTATGCGCTTTGTTGCTGCCGGTAGGGGTGCGGGCGCAATCTGAATGTACGATAGAACAATATCGGAAACTGATACGGGCAGCCGACCAGGCGGTGGAGCTGGGGCAGTATGATTTGGCGGTGAACAAGTTGCAGTCTGCAAAAGTGTGCAGGCCGGAGAAAGAAGTCGAAGTAAGCCAAAAAATATTAGAAGTGTTTGACAAAGTTAATGGCGAACGGCAAGCCGCAATCCGGAATGCGGAGGAGGCCAAGCGGCAACAGGAAATAGCTAAAGAAAGTGAAAAAGCAGCGAAGCAGCAGGAAGCAATTGCGCAAACAAATGCTGAAGAGGCTCAGAGACAGGCTGAAATTGCTCGATATGAAAAAGAAAGAGCAGAAGCGGAATCTAGGCGAATTTATGCGAATGAAATGGCATACAAAAGTCAAATTGCCCTTCGTAATGGTGATCGGAGTACTGCTTTTCGACTGGCTGATTTTGCCCAACGGTACGTAGACTACAGAAATGCCAACGCTACCAGTGCATATATGCAGACATTATACTACAAAGAAAACCCAAATAATCCACCACTACCATGGGCATGGAACTTAGCGGGGCTGGTTTATAAAATGTCGTGTATGGCTTTATCGCCCGATGGCCAGTTTGTCGCTTCCGGTTCTATTGGCGGCGAGGTTAAAATATGGAATATAGTAACAAGAGAAGCAGTAAAGTCAATGTCATTACCGTATTTCGTCAGTAAAATTGAATTCTCTCCCGACGGAAAAAACATAGCAATAGCGGCGTCCGACTCTGTCAAAGTGTGGGATATAGCAAAAAATGAAATCATTTGCGCACTTGGAATGCCGTGGGGTAGCATTGAGTGTCTAGCTTTTTCTCCGGACAGCCGAACCCTTGCTGCTGGATTCAAGGATAACCAAATCCGGCTATGGGATTTATCCGACGGGAAGGAGAAAATAATGCTGAAAGGGCATACTGGTTGGGTAAAAAGTATCGCTTTTTCACCCAGCGGAGAGGCACTTGCGTCCGGATCGGATGACAAGACGATTAAGATTTGGGATGTGGAAAGCGGAATGGAAAAAATGACCCTGAAAGGACATAATTATTGGGTTAATTGTGTGGCTTTTTCTCCCTTAGGGCAGCGGCTGGCTTCAGCTGGATCGCAGGATAATACTGTAAAAATATGGAATTTGGATACCGGGAAAGAAATTAGAACTATTGCCGGACATAAAGAATCCGTAGAAAGTGTATGTTTTTCACCTTATGGTGATTGGCTTGTTACCGGCTCATGGGATAAGACAGCTAAAATCTGGGATATACGTACAGGTCAACAGGTGCTAAACCTCGTTGGACATACTGGTGCAGTTCTGGGCACCCACTTCTTCCCTGATGGAAACCAATTAGCTACTTGGGCGGAAGATAATACGGTGAGAATATGGACTTTGTCCAATGATCCAAATAATGACAAGATTGTTTTGAATAATACTGATGGCGTAAACTGCGTAGGTTTTTCGCCAGACGATAATTTGGTATTTACCGGCTTGTCCAATAGTACAATAAATATTTGGGATATCAATAGAGGTGAGAGGAGTCAAACACTTTTTGGTTATAAAGACCAGGTTAGGAGTATTTCAATTGATCGGGCCGGGGAACATGTAGCCGCAGGCTTAAGTGGCAACAGAATTAAACTTTACGACCTAAAAAGTGGAAAAAACCAACTGATCTTGGAGGGGCATCGGAATGAAGTAAACAGTGTTGCATATTCGCCTGATGGGACACGTTTAGTTAGCGGTTCGCTGGACAGTTCAGCAATTATTTGGAACACCGCTAATGGTGAACCTATTATGAAACTAAAAGGACATAAATCGACTGTTAGGGGAGTTGCATGCGCTCCCGATGGGAAACGCGTCGCAAGTGCTTCAGCCGATAAAACTGCAAAAATTTGGGATGCTGTGAATGGCAAAGAATTAAATACGCTGAAAGGACATAAGGGGTGGGTCTGGTGTGTCGCATTTTCTCCGGATGGTAAGCTGCTCGCAACCGGGTCACTTGATCACACAGTAAAAATTTGGGATGCAGAAACAGGGAAGAATCTATCTACGCTACATAAACACACTGATGGTATTATCAGCATTTCTTTCTCCCCGGATGGAAGTTATCTGGCAACCGGCTCAAGAGATAACACCGTTGTCATATGGGATGTCAATAGCGGGCATAGTACAATGTTGCTGGAAGGCCACACTAATGAGATCAACGGGCTTGACTTTTCTCCAAACGGGGAAGAGCTGGCAACCTGTTCCGACGATAACTCAACTAAAATCTGGAGTCTAAAGAACGGAAAGGTGCTTAAAACATTCGAAGGCCAAACTTATGCCACTTGCGTCCGTTTCACACCTGATGGTAAAAGTTTAGCCAAAGGCTCCATCGATAAAAATATAACCATCTGGAACTTGGTTTCTGATACTGTACTCCTTAAAATAGAAGGAAAATCCGATGAGTTCAATTGTGCCGCCTTCTCTCCTAATGGTCAAATATTGGCATCTGGGTCTACGGATCCGGCCGGCAAGATTTGGGATTTAAAAACCGGCAGGATAAAGCATCTTTTAGAAGGACATAGTTCAAAAATTTACAGTTTATCCTTTACAGCCGACGCTAAAAAACTGGCAACCTGCTCCGCCGACAGTACTGCGATTATTTGGGAAACAGCAAACTGGAAACCGCTTACAACCCTTCGAGGTCATAAAGACGATGTGTCTGCAGTGGCATTTTCACCAGATGGTAATAGAATAGTTACGGGCTCCCACGATAAATCCGCTAAAATTTGGGATGTGGATAGCGGGACTATTATTCGGGAATTGAAAGGACATGAATTTTATCTTAATTGTGTTTGCTTTTCTTATGATGGGAAAATGATCGCCACAGGTTCGGCAGACAAAACAGTTAAAATATGGGATGCAGAGACGGGAGCCCAATTGAATACCTTGTACGGGCACGAAAATTATATTAAAGGTATAGCTTTTTTCCCAGACGGGAAAAGGCTCGCCTCCGGATCTTTTGACAAAACAATAAAGATTTGGGACGTAATCAATGGCAATAATTTGCATACTATAAATGGCCATGATTATCCCATTTTAAGCCTCGCGCTTTCCAATAATGGGGAAATTCTTGCAAGCGGTTCCCTTGAAGGTAAGGCTAAAATATGGAGAACAGATATGGCTGGGAAGGGGCATGACTATACCGGGAAAAGTAACGTAGCATTCATAACTTTACAACAAATACATGATTATAACCTCAGTCAGTTACTTAACATCTTACCAGAAAATGAATCAAACCTACTCTCCACTCGCGAAACCTGGCAAATCGCAGCCTTTGCCGACCTTTACCACCAAAAAATTGCGCAAACCAGCTTGCCTTACAAAGCCGACTACGAACGCGCTCTGCGCCTCTACCAGGCTTGCCTCTCGCACGATGTGGATAATGACTATTTTCAGAAAAAAATAGACGATTTGAACTCCATATGGATAGCAAAAACCGATAAAAAATAAATGAAACACTTATTCCTATTCTTGTCCTGCTTACTTCTTTCAGCTCTCGCACCGGCCCAGCAGGACTGTTCAATCGCTCAATACCAAAAGCTCCTAACCGAGGCAGACCAAGCGACCGCGAGGGGCCAGTATGACTTGGCGATCAACAAATTACAGTCGGCCAAAATCTGCCGTGCAGATAAAGAGGTGGAGGTGAGCCGGAAAATAATAGTCGTATTCGACAAAGTAAACGGCGAACGGCAGGCCGCTATTCGAAATGCGGAGGAAGCGCGGCAGCAACAGAAAATTGCCAAACAAAACGAAGAGGAAGCAAAACGACACGAAGAAATAGCCATAAAAAGTGCAGAGGAGGCTAGCGTTCAAAAAAATCTCGCGGAACAGAAAGCATTAGAAGCCAAAAATGAGGCACTTCGAGCCGAAAAAGCATTACAGAATCTGAAGATATCACTCGAGGAAATCATTCGTTTTCAAATGGCTGAAACAGATGAATTGATAAGAAATTTACAGTATAAAAAAGCTCTTGATTTATGTGTAAGATCAAAAAAGGTAGGGGTTGGAGGAGAATTAATAGCACTGAGAATACAAGAAATCGGATTTGTTTTTGCAGAAACTAGGCGCAATAGCGAAGCAGTCGAATGTTTACGCATAGGCGGCTTCGATGTTCTCGACACTACTCGAGCGTCTCTCTTGGAGAAAATTATGATGATTGATCACGAGAACTTCGAATTTCTTAAGCGTCGATATTTCCCAGTTATGCTAAATATTGAAGGCGGGCAGTTTTGTATGGGAATGAATTGCGACTCCCTTTCTAAGACTAAGGTTTTTAAGAAAGGAGAAAAAATTGACCGCAAGTGGCTTGAAAATAAGCATTTTATTACGCTTGATAGTTTCAAAATGGCGCAAACAGAAACAACAGTATGGCAATTTTATATTTTCACACAAAACTATGGTTATTTTATGACGCCACCTCCTTGGGGGCTTCTTGGTGATCATCCGGTTATTTATGTCAACTGGTACGATGCCATTCGTTACGCAAATTGGTTGAGTAAAAGGAAAGGTTTGCTTGAAGAATACTCTATAGATGGCGAACCACATGAGAGCATTCAGACCGTAGAATGGCCCCAAGATCAAATTTATTGCGGATTTCGTCTCCCTACAGAAGCTGAATGGGAGTATGCTGCCAGAGGAGGGCTTCACGTGCGAGGCTTTTTTCCTTTTTCGGGTGGTAGTGAACTTGATAGCGTGGCTTGGTATGTAGAAAATAGCGATGGGCGAACTCATCCCGTAGCCAGTAAAAAAGCCAATGAAATCGGACTTTTTGACCTTACCGGGAATTCATGGGAATGGTGTTGGGATGAATTCGGTAGTTATGCTAGCGAGGAGTTTGGAATTAAAAATCCAAGAGGCCCTGGCAAAGGGTGGTCTGGCCGAGTATTGAGAGGAGGGTCCTGGTATGTCAAGGACATTTATTGCCGCTTGGGGCCTGGAAATAGATTAAGTAACAATGCATCAGATAAAGGTCGGGGAGGTTTTCGAGTCGTACAGAGTTGGATACATTAGCATATATATCGCTTACGGTCGTAATCTGATTCCAAAATTTGGAATTTAATATCAGAGATATAATTGAGTAGATAAACGATGTATACCCACCGGTTCACTTCCCATTACATCTACTTTGATGTCTTCATACCGAAATCGACAAATAACATCCTCTTCCGCAGATTGGTAAAACCCTTTCTGAAGCAAAGAAACTCGCAGTGCCTCCAGGGCGCCTATGCTGGCAATTTCAAGGCTGATATCAAGATCCTTGGTAGGTCGAACATCCTCCGCCGTGGGATCATCAATGTATAAACTGACGACCGCGCCGCCTACAAAAACGACCTGTTCATTAAGTTCCCCCAGGGCCTGCGCGATTTTCCTGGTGGCAACCCCGGCTGAGTTGTCTTCCTGAAGGGATCCGTCCGCATCCAGGGCGCTTTGACCACGGTCTTTGGGCGACCAGGGCGACCACGAGGGTCGCCCTTACTTGGCAGGATCCGTTGGATAGTGGGGAGTAAATGAGTGTATTTCGAGGTGGTGGAGGTGACACCTCCCTCCGGCAAGGTGTCACCTCCACCTTACCAACGCGTAAGTCGAAGAACACCGAATTTACCCACACCTCCGATAACACCGAAAGGAATAGGAACCTTCGGTGGTATCAGGGGTATCGGTCATTTTCGGTGTTCCATTACTGAGGCGCTAGTGAGGCGGTGACTTCAAGTCACCGCCTCACTAGGCCCACTCCCACTTCCAAGGTGTCACCTCGGTTAGCTAAAGATTATAAGCCTTCGGTGGTGTCAGAGGTATCAGCAATTTTCGGTGTTCCATAACTCCAACGCCCTGCGAGGACCTTACGACCCCACTTCCAAGGTGTCACCTCCCTGAGACGTTGAACCCCTCACTTCCCAACCTTCCGCGCCACCAGCTCCACCAGCTCCACCGGCCCAAGCACCCGCAAATCATTCCCAAAACGGACCAACTCATTCACCAGTTCATGATTCAAAATTACCCGCAAAGAAAACCGATACCGCTGGTCATTTACCAGGATAAGCTCCTGCGATGGATGAATGGGTCTTGTCTCCAAATACCGCGAAGAAAGATAAGAGGTCTCAAATTGGACCTCCACCACGGGGGCATTCTCAGGCTTTGAAACCCCTACAATATCCTTGAACCACGTCTCCGGATCAAACAAATCATTGGGCTGGTAGGCCACCTCCGCTTGTGTAGCGATGTGCCGGATGCGATCGAGCGCCAGGTTCCAGAGTTTATCTTCGGCATTTCTGCCATAAACATACCATCGGTTGTGCCATTCTTTCAAGAGATACGGATGCAGCACAATCGGTAAGGGATCCTCCGTAAAAGGGTGGTATTCAAAAAGCAAAACCTGCTGCTCCGCAATGGCCTTATAAATTGGCCCAAGCCATTCCAGACCCTGAACAGCCGGGTTCGTTTCAAACTGAATCCATGCCGGTGAAATGACCCGCAGGGGCGCGCTGCTGTTCACGCGTTTGAGCAACATCTCCAAGGCCGGCAACTGTGGCAATCCAGGCAAATGCCGGAGAAGTCCCACGGCCGCCCGGAGCAGATCTTGCTCCTCCTCCCCCAACGCGTTTTTTTCGATGCTGAAATTCGGATCCCGGTAAAAGTAAAAACCTGCCTGACATTCAATCGGTGCATTAAATCCGCGGGGCTTTTCACTGCGCATCACCTGTAGATCGCCCTGAATGCTGCGCTTGCTAATGGTCAACTCAGAACCATAATGCTCTTGCAAACACTGGGAAACCTCCTCAATGAGTTCATCCAGGGTCCATCTGCGACGACCGCGATTGGTAAAACACTGGTTCAGAATGCGGTAACGAAAGGAAGCGCGTTTATTGCTCGGCATAAAAATTCAGAAAAAATTTAGAAGTGCAAATAGGCTGCATTTCTTTACACCACCTTTGCGGCGTTAGCAGGGATACCCCGATTATGGCACAAGAATTGCAAAGGTACATTTGTTAACAACCCGCAAACGGGAAACCAGCAAAACAACAGCAGCAGGACTTCATACACCCCTCCTTACAAGATCATACGCAAGTTTGATCGGTGCTTCCTTTGAGGAAAAGCTGCGGTTGTCTGCACAAAACAATCGCCATGCAGTACATCAGCCACGCTCAAGCCGCATTATTGTATGAAAATGTCGAAAACATCCTCCGGAGTCCGGGACTCACGGAGAAGGAGCGTATCCCCAAATACCGCAGCTGCCTGGAATCCCTCTTCCGCGAATTAACCAGCGACGAAAAACGATACCTCGATAGCCTGCACAGCCGCATCGTATTCATTACCACAGAATACAATACCCCAGCCGAAATCAAAAATCTGGCGCATCACCTGCGCATCTTTGCAAACAAGGTCGTCCACGACACCGATTTCCCGGCAAGCCCTTCCGATGATGCCCGCTGTTTGTATGCGCTCGCAACCGTCATCGCGCATTTTTCCCAAACTGAAATTCCGGCCCTGATTCGCCAATCCTTCGAAGCCTATCAGGGGGATTTTTCCGGAGTATTAGAGCGCCCCAAGCAGAAAATGCCCGCCCAACGTTTTCGGGCCATTGTCCGGGATATTCAGGTGTCGGCAGCAGGGCAGGCGCCTAAATATTGCGCGGTCCTTTGCGACACCGACGAGCTGGGTACCATCACCATCAAGTTTTGGGACAACAGGAAAGAAGATGGTTATGGCTCCGATCTGAGTGGGGTCCATGAATTCCTGGTGCCTTATTGCAACATCTATATTACCGAGGTAAGGGCAAACCCAAACCGCGAGGGCGAGTATTCCGCCACCGATAAAACCCTGCTGGTGCTGGAGCCGGATTATTTGCTCGAAGCAAAGGAACTGGCCGAATGTTGTCAGATGCAGGGTGACAACCCCTTGGTCCACCTGCTCAACCGCTTCTCCAAAGGGGAGATCACGGATAAAATGATGGTGGGTAATATCTCCGGACAAATGCTGGACGACCTGGCCACCGACCCCAAATACGACTACAAGGTTAGTTTTGACCGGGTCATGCGCAGCAACTCGTTTGGGATGCTCTGCATGGCACACCAGGAAGGGAATTACCGCCGGGAGGCCATCGTTTCGGTGTTTAATACGGGTAAGGGACTGGAGTCAACGATCCGTTATGCCCTGAAAGCTTTTGCAAACAAACAATTGGTCATTGAACCGACCTTCATTTCTGCCAGATACGGCCTTCAAGGCCGACTCGACTTGCTGCTGGAAGATCCCGCCGATCCACAGCACAAAGACATCGTTGAAATGAAATCGGGGAGATTCCATGACAGCAAACTCTACCCCAATCACGAGGCCCAGGCCCTGGCTTATAGCCTCATGCTGGAATCCACTTTTGAAGGAAGACGCGGCCTCAGCGCAATCCTGTATGCCAAGGCAAGCCCTGCCGAAAACCCAATACGCTCGGTACGGGAAGACAGTTACCTCCGCAAACAGGAACTCCTGCTGCTGCGCAATCGAATCGTGGCCAATGAATTGCGTTTGGCTGCCGGTGATACCAGCATTTTCAACCAGATTCATCCCGATACCTTTGGCCCAGTCCCAAGTTTTAAAACAAATGAGGTGATCAGTTTTCACCAAACCCTGCAAGGACTTTCTCCCTTGTTGCGCGCCTGGTTCTTCGGATTTACCCGCTTTGTTTTTGGGGAAATGCAGACCGCCAAAACAGGAAACCCCGGCAATCCGGACGATTCCGGTGGCTTTTCTGCCCTCTGGCGCGCAACCGCCGATGAAAAAACAAACCCGGACAACTACAGCACCATGACCAACCTTCGCCTGGTCACGGTGACGGACGATTTTCAGATTACCCTGCAAAATAGCACAGACCTGTTTAATCCCGGCGTAACCAATTTCCGGGACGGCGAAGTGGCCATTTTATACCCAACGCCAGACCCGGGAGATCCGAATCCTTTGGGACAACAGATCCTGAAATGTACCATCCTGTCCATCTCGGCAGATCAGGTGGTGGTGAGCCTGGCAAACAAACAATTGAATAAATCCTATTTTGAAAAGAAAGAGGTTTGGGCCATCGAGCGGGATTTCAGGGAATCCGGCTACCGGACCATGCTGCATCTGCTCTATCGGTTTTTGCAGTCCAATCCCGGCAGTCAACAAAAGATACTTGGATTAAAGCAGCCGGAGTTTAAAACACCTGAAACGGAGCCTGCATCTGGCCAAATCCCCTGGAATAAAACCCTGAATGACAACCAGCGCGACATCGTTCAGCGGGCCTTGGCGGCAAAAGACTACTTCCTGATCCAGGGGCCGCCGGGAACCGGAAAAACCAGCACCGTCTTGCGCGAACTGGTCTTCCAAATGGCCCGGGCGGGACAAAACGTGATGGTGATCGCTTTCACCAATCAGGCCGTCCAAGTGATCTGTGAAAAGCTGAGCGAGCTGGATATCAATTTTATTCGCCTGGGCCGCGGAGAAGCGCCTTATTGCTGGCAAAATTTATCCCGGACGCTCAAACTCAATGAATTGTACGAGCGGGTATCCCAAACCAGGGTATTCGTCTCCACACAGGCCACCTTTTCCGGTAGTCTCGATCTGCTGAAATTCAAAAAATTCCACACGCTGGTCATTGACGAGGCCTCCCAATTGCTGGAGCCGCAGTTGGCGGGAATCCTGCCCCAATTTGAACGATTCCTGATGATCGGGGATGACAATCAACTTCCCGCCGTGGTCCTGCAGAGCGAAGCGGCTACCCGCGCCGAAGCACCCGAATTGGCGGAAATTGGACTGTTCAACTTCCGGGAATCGCTGTTTACCCGCCTGCTGTACAACGCCAAGCGCCGGGGCTGGAACGATTGTTATGGCCTGCTGGAATACCACTACCGGATGCACGCAGACGTAGCGGCTTTCCCCAATCAATATTTTTATGGCAATCAACTCAAGACTGGACTGACTGCGCAGGAAATCCCGATTGCCTGGCCAGACCACAAGCACCCACTTCATACCCTATTCACCCGGCGGGTGGCCTTTGTATCCACGTTCCCGGATTTAAAGCCGAAGGTCAATGAGGAGGAAGCTGCTAAAGTGGCGGAGTTGATTGCCTATGTGCACCAGCTCTATGGGGATCGTTTTGATCCAAACAGCACCGTGGGCGTCATCACGCCTTTCCGGGCACAGATTGCCAAAATCCGGCAGAAGTTGCCCGCCCAATATCAATCCATCACCATTGATACGGTGGAACGCTTCCAAGGCTCCGAACGGGATGTGATCCTAGTATCCTTCGCCGTAAAAAATCCGCTCCAACTCCGGGCGATTCAATCCATCAATGCCGAAGGCGTGGACCGGAAGCTGAATGTCATGCTGACGCGTGCCAAGGAACACCTGGTGCTGCTGGGGACGGAGGCTGTTTTGAGGGCGTCGCCCATATTTACCCAATTGCTGGATTCGATGACGGGTAAAGATTGATTGACTCGATTTTTATGCTTAATCAACTCTAAAAACAAAATTCGGCCACAGAATAGAACATCATTTTCAATCTGAACAGAACAACTTTTGCTCTATGTTTGTGAATCAAATCCAAACCGCTCCATGCAAGTAGAACCCGGCCAAATCATCAAAAATCTGATCCCAGCTGAACCTGTGACCATTATTAAGGTACAGCCACTAGGTTCCAGCCTTTCCATTACCTATACTGGGGTTAACAGCAACCGGACCAGTAGCAAGGTCATTTCTCAAGCAGACCTTGTGCAACTGGAATTATTGACTACCGAAGGTTCCTTCAATTTTCAGGGAGATCCAGTCAAATTCGCGCTTTTCGCCGAAGCGGAACGTATCAGTTCAGCCTATCAATTTGACCCACTGTTTGCGGTCAATTGCAGCATCGTAGATCCTCTACCGCATCAGGTGGAGGCCGTTTACAAGTTCTTGTTGCCATTGCCGAAAATCCGGTTTCTGCTAGCTGATGACACCGGTGCGGGAAAAACCATCATGACCGGATTGCTGCTAAAAGAATTGCTCTTGCGCGACACGATCGAACGTGTGCTAATTGTGACTCCTGGAGGCCTGACCAAACAATGGCAGGAAGACGAGATGGCAATCAAGTTCAACATCCCGTTTACCCTTGTCAACCGAGCCGCATTTTCGGCAGATCCCAACGTATTCCACACGGCTCCCAAAATTGTCACTTCCATTGACTTCATCTCCCGCGAAGATGTCATGAACGTCGCAGGGAACGCACACTGGGATTTGATCGTGTTTGATGAAGCGCACAAGCTCTCCGCCTATGATTACGGCCAAAAACAATACCTCTCTTTACGGTACAAGGCTGCGCAATCCCTCTCCCAGCAATGTGAACACCTATTATTACTGACTGCCACTCCGCACCGGGGTCGAGCAGACACATTCAAGAAGCTACTTCAATTGCTGGATGAGGATATTTTTGCCACGGATGAATTGGCCTCTGCCCGGGTTAAAGAATTCGAGCACAACGGGATCAATAAGTTCTTTATCCGCCGACTGAAAGAAGATATGCGGGATTGGGACGGCAAACCTTTGTACAAGGACCGGCATACAAAAACGGTCGCCTACCAACTTACACCTGAAGAGAAAGCATTGTACGATGCAGTTACCCATTATTTGACCAAGCGTAAAGAGGAGGCCAGTGAGACTAAAAACATCCACGTTTCTCTGGCTTTGGCAGTCATGCAACGGCGCTTAGTAAGTTCCATTTTTGCCATAAAGAACACCTTGTTTAAACGTTGGCAGGCATTGCAAGGTATTGTAGATGAACTGAGTAAGACGCCCACGCTCTGGAGTCAAAGGCATAAACTGGAAGGCTTTGATGTTGACAATCTGGATGAATACGAAGACCTCGACGACGATGAACGCGAAGCATTTGATACTATCTTGTCCGATCCCAAGAAATTCAGGCTCTTTACCACCGCTAAAAGTGTACAAGAGATTCAAGAGGAGGCCCGTGAGGTAAAGCGGCTTTTTGAAATGGCAGATATTCTTTACAAAAGCCATCAGGAGGAGCAGAAATTCAAAGAATTGCGGGCTATGTTGACTGCCCAAAAGGTAATCGAAGGATCTAAATTAGTGATATTTACGGAACACAAAGACACCTTGATTTATCTGGAAGAACGGCTCCGCAACAACGGGTATACCGTAGCAACCATTCATGGCGGTAAGAGTGTGGACGAACGCCGACAGGCACAATGGGATTTTTTCAAGCCGGAAACTCAGATTTTGATTGGTACAGATGCTGCCGGAGAGGGTATTAACCTTCAATTCTGCAACTTGCTCATCAACTGGGATATCCCCTGGAATCCTAACCGTTTGGAACAACGCATGGGCCGGATCCACCGCTATGGACAGAAACAAGATGTCATGGTGTTCAATATGGTGGCCAGCAATACCCGCGAAGGTCAGGTACTCCAAAGGCTGCTCACCAAGCTCGACATTATCCGCGAAGGCATGGGCGATGACCGGGTGTACGATGTCATTCAGGATGTTCTGGAGAATGTAGGACTCGATGACGTAATCAACGCTGTTCTCAATGGGAAACGAACTGCTTTTACCGAGTTTCTGGACGAAAATAACGAAAAAACAACGAACACGTTTTCCGAAAAAATCAAAGAACGCCGTGAAAAACTAGCCCACAGCACGGTGGATTACCGCGATGCCCGAGCACTAAAAGAGGACTCCGACGAAAAGCGCTTGCAACCGATCTATATCCGTCAGTTTTTTGAAAAAGCGTTTACCCAGCTGGAAGGAGCCTTCACAGAAGTGCGCCCGGATATTTTCCGCATTGACCGACTACCGGAAGCTATTGCCAAAGCATTGCGCCTGAACCATAATATATACGCCGATTCCCTCCGGGCAATCCTGTTTTGCTTCAATAAACAGGTTTTTCTCGACTATCAAAACATTGGTGATCTGGGCAAAGTCCACTATATCAATCCGGGCAATCCTGTCTTTGATAACCTGATTGATGTGATTCGCGTGACCTACCGTGAAGAAATGTTGAAAGGTGCTGTCTTCGTTTCCCCTGACGACCTGGAGCCCTATTTTGCTTTTTTTGTAAAGAGCCAAATCCGGGATAACCGTACGACCCAAAAAGATGAAAGTATAGCCGACGAACGGCTATTATTGGTGCAGCAATTTGCGGATGCGGCATTGAAATGTACCTCGCCAGCAAAATTACTGGACCTCCATGCGCCGACGGAGTTTGCAAAGCCTGTTCAACCACCACCCGTCATGGAAAGCGATGACATCGTAGCCTGGTGTTTTGAACACATCACCTCGCCACAGTTTGAGGAGATGCAACACATCGTGCAGAAAGATACCGCCAAACGCAGGGAATATCTTGATACCGCATTCACACAGGTTATCCTGGATGCTCAAACCCAGATTCAGGAATGGCAGGCTAAAGTCATGATGGGCGACACCAAAGTACAGGATAAAATAGCTAAAAAGGAGGAACGTATCCGGGAATTGGTGGCGAAGAAACAGACCCGTTTGAATGGGCTAGACCTCATGGCCCAACTTTCCCCCAAAGCCCCAGAGGTGCTGGGATGCGCCTACATCGTACCGCTTACCCTGGTAGAATACAAGAGCCACTATGGCATGAGCCGCGACGATGAGGCCGAGGCCATCGCCATGGAAACCGCGATGGAGTATGAACGCACACAGGGTTGGATTCCCCACGACGTCTCAGCCAACAACGAAGGGTACGACATCCGAAGCATCAGCCCCGAGCAAATCAAACGATACATTGAGGTTAAAGGTCGCAGCGGCAGCGATGGCAGTGTGATGCTCTCCGAAAACGAAATGTTTCGACTGGAACAATTGGGAGACACCGCCTGGCTCTATATTGTGCTGAATTGTAAAAGCCAACCAGAACTGTTTCGTATTCAAAACCCAGCTAAAAACCTGACCTTTGAGCAGAAATCGAAGGGCATTCAATATTTTCTTCCCATGAATGCCTGGAAATCAAAAATCTAACGGACCACGAATATGTACATCAGAAAAGTTGAAATCAAAAATATTCGATCCATTTCGGATTTTTCCATGGAGTTCCCAGAGGGAAAGGAAGCTGGTTGGCATGTGTTGATCGGTGATAATGGAGCAGGGAAATCCTCCATTGTGCGAAGCATTGCTGCTACCTTGATTGGGCCGGAAGAAATCGGCTCGGTTCGATTATTTTGGGATGAATGGTTGAGTCAGAAGGCAGCAAGCGGCAGCGTTAAACTTGAATTAACCTACGACGCTAAATTTGATAAAACAGGCCAGGCACGTCCCCTCAAACACCAAACCATCTCCAATGAAATCATCCTAAAACGCAATGGTCGGGTTGTCATGGAGTCTAACATCAACGCAGCCAAAGTAAATCCTAAAAACTACAACTGGGGCGACAACAAAGGCTGGTTCTCTGTCGCTTACGGCCCGTTCCGACGTTTCACCGGAGGCAATCCAGAATGGAACAAAGTTTATTATTCAGCCCCCAAAGCAGGTGCTCACTTGAGTGTCTTCGGCGAAGACATCGCGTTGACCGAAGCCTTGGAGTGGCTCAAAGACCTAGACAGACGCAGATTGAAGGAAAAAGAGTCCGGCACTCAGCCCAGTTTGTTCAGCGAGCCCAATGGACAATACCACTCGGAGGCAGATATCGTATTTCATGGGTTAAAGCGATTCATCAACGAAAGTGGCTTGCTGCCGCACAATACCTCTTTTTTAGGGATAAATATTGAAGGAGAACCTGAATTTATGGATGGCAACGGGAATACCATTAAGATTACACAACTGAGTGACGGATACCGCTCCATCCTGAGTATGACTTTTGAACTCATCAGACAATTGATCCGTGTCAATGGTTCTCCAACTGTTTTTCAGTCTGTTAATGAGGATATTCCACATTTTAACCTTCCTGGCGTTGTCCTGATTGACGAGATAGACGCTCACCTCCACCCCAGCTGGCAAACCCGCATCGGCCAGTGGTTTACCCAGTACTTCCCCAATCTTCAATTCATTGTTACTACCCACAGCCCACTCATTTGTCGGGCCTGTGAAAAAGGTAGTATATGGCGCCTCGCTGCACCCGGTAGCGATCGTATCTCAGGAGAGGTAACTGGAGAAGACAAAGACAAATTAATTTATGGAGATGTGCTTGATGCATACGATACAGACGTTTTTGGCGCAAAAATCACCCGTGGCGAAGAAGGCCGCGAAAAACAGGAGGAATACCGCAGTTTGGTCTATAAGGAAAACTACGGTCAGAAAATGAGTGCCGAAGAGAAAAGACAATTGAAACACCTTAAAACAATCTTTCACACGGATGTTGCACTTGACGCATAAAGCGCTGTCGGCCCAAACTCAAAATCACCTCAATGCCCGACAGGCAGATATTGATAGCAAGACGCCGTTTGACATCAAAGCCGAACGTGCAGGCAGTTTATGGGATTCTAAAACTGGACCGCAGGCGGGAATCCGCGCTTTTACGGAAATTAAAGCCACACTGATTTCTATGTGCATCGGTGTTGAAATCTGTAATTACTGCGAACAAAGCGAAGCCTCTGATATAGAACACATTCTCCCCAAAAGCCTTTTTCCAGAGCAGGCTTTCCGATGGACCAACTACTTACTTGCGTGTAAGAAATGTAATACTACCCACAAATTGGATGCTATGTACATTTTTGACCCCGCTAACTCGGTAAATACCATTTGGGTGGATCGAGGTACTGAACCTACCACCACCGATTTTGCATTTATTCAACCCAGGCAGGAAGATCCTATGGACTGGATGCAATTAAGCTTCAAGGACTTCCTTTTTTATGCTCGTCCGCCCCATGCACCTGGTACACGTGGCTTTGTTAAAGTGGAGCGAACCCTGGAAATTCTGGAACTGAATAACCGGCCCAATCTCGTCAAGTACCGAACAGAAGCTTTCGGAAATTATAAGCGACTTCTGCGAGAATATGTCGCTGTAAAAAATGCCACAACGCATCAGGAACTGGAAGATGCTGTGGCTGGAGACCCCGCGGTGAACCATCTAGCAAGTTTTGTCAGTGAACAACAACGGATTATTGATGCAATCAAAAACAGCATACGTACAGGCGAGCATTTCACCGTTTGGCGGGAAATGATTCGTCAGCAAAGCATCCTCCCCAACCTGATCCAACAGCTTTTTTCCCAAGCCCCCGAAGCCCTCACCTGGTAATTTTGCTCACCGAAGTTCACTATTCATCATTCATCATCCATCATTCATCATCCATCATTCATCATTTTAATCCATGCACACCGCAAAAAAACTCATAGAAGTAGCCCTGCCCATCAAGGAAATCTCCGCCGAAAGCGTGCGCGACAAATCCATCCGGCACGGGCATATAAGTACCCTGCACCTGTGGTGGGCGAGGCGGCCACTACCCGTATGCCGCGCGGTGGTGTTTGCCAGCCTGGTACCTGACCCGCTCGATCCGCATTGCCCGCCCGCGTTCCGGGAAGCAGTGGCGCTGCTGCTGGGCCGCGACGAAAACACCAAACAAGATCCCTACCGACCCTACGACGACATTCCCTGGACGCCGCCGATTGACCCGATGGAGGACAACCTCCGCAACCGACTCCAGATGTTCATTGGCAAGTTCTCCGACCAATACTGCCGCGACATAAAAGCCGGAAGAATCACTCCCGCCAAAGACATGCTCGACGCCAACAGCCTCATCAAGTGGGACAATAAAAACAACGAAACCACCCTCAATAAAGCTAGAAAGCTCATCTGGGTTGCACACGCGCCCGCCGTAGCCTTGGCGAAGGAGGGTAAAGCCCGTTCAGCCGCCGATCTTCTTGCAGACTTCGACACTCACTACAATGCTATCAAAACCGCCGAAGCCGCCCTCTACGCCATCCCCGACCGCCACCTCCCCTCACCCGAAGTAGCAGCAAAAGAAGCCGCCCTCCACCAAGCCATCGAAGCCTTCCTTAACAAGATGCCCCGCGTATTTGACCCTTTTGCAGGGGGTGGAGCCATCCCGCTTGAAGCTGCCAGACTAGGCTGCCGGGCTTTTGGCAATGACATCAACCCAGTAGCCCATATCATCCAGAAAGGAAGCCTCGAATTCCCGCAAAAATTTGGCAAGCCGATCACCTATAGCGTGGAAGCATTTCTAGAGCGTTATGGCTCAGAAGCGCTGGACGCTCAGCGACATGCCGGACAAGTATTTGGACAGCAAGTACAGATTGCCAACCGGCTTTCCTTCGATGTGGCATTTTACGCAAAAAAACTGCTCGCTGCCGCAGAAGCAGAGATAGGGCATTTATATCCAGCAGATGAAAAAGACAACAAGCCCATAGCCTACTACTGGGCACGGGTGGGAACTTGCTCCAATCCTTCTTGTAGAGCGGAAGTGCCGATGTTGAGACAATTATATTTATCGGATACTTCTACAAAACAAGTTTATTTGAAGCCAATAATTGAAGGGAATAAAATTGATTTTGAGATTGAAAATGGCAAGTATGAGGCTTCGCAATGGATGAAAAACGCAAACCTCACATGCCCATGCTGTGGAAATATTACGGACGTAAAAAATTTAAGACAACAGTTCATAGATGGCAAAACCACTGAACGACTATTAGCCGTTATTTGGGATGGACAAAATGGGAAAGAATATAAACTTGCACAACAGAATGAAATTGACATTATCCACACCATACCTATTGGCACACAACGTCCACATGAACAACTCCCAATAGAGCACACAGGAAAATTTCCAAGACCGTGGGGCTTAGAGACGTGGGGCGACATGTTCTCTTCCCGACAACTACTGGCTTTAAATACATTAGTTACAAAGCTCCATCAACTCAAAATTGAACTTGGATCAGAACAAAGCGAATATAGCAAAGCGTTGGTGACTTATTTAGGGATTCTGATAGATAGAGTTGCAATTGTGAATACATCGTTTGGTAGATGGGATGTATCGCGGGAAAATATTCAAAGTCCATTTTCAAGACAAGCGATCGCTATGATCTTTGATTTTCCCGAATCAAATATGTTTTGTAGTGTTTCTGGCAGTGCATTGAACCAATTGGAATGGATAACTCGCTACATTGAATCTGAATCTGATTATTCGTTTGCTGGAATCCTAAACAATGCTTCTAGTGGTGACAAATCCCAATTTTCTGATAAAACGATTACCGCAGTAGTGACTGACCCACCGTATTACGATGCTATTCCTTATGCTGACCTCTCAGATTTTTTTTATGTCTGGCTGAAAAGAACCTTAGGGGATGTTTATCCGCTCAACTTCGCCACACCTCAAACGCCTAAAACGGATGAATGCACTGCCCTTAAACACTACCATGATGGTAATGCTGAATTGGCAAAAGAGCATTTTGAGCATAAACTTACTGAGATATTTGATGCTATTGAACATCAAACTACTGATATCGTCAGCATCATGTTTGCACACCAAAGTACCGAAGCTTGGACGACGCTTTGCAATTCCATTCTGGATGCCCGTATGAACATCACTGGCAGTTGGCCAGTGGATACAGAAATGGCGAATAGAAGTTTGGGGTTAGCACGTGCTGTTTTGGCATCCTCCGTCACTGTCGCCGCCCGCCCCGCCCAGCGCCAAGGCTACGGCGATTTTAAAGAAGTCAAAAAAGCCATCGAAGTCCGAGTAGCCGAAGAAGTAGAACTGCTGTACGCCCTGGGTTTCCGGGGTGCTGACTTGCTCACGGCTTGCTTTGGACAAGCGGTCAGCGAATTCGGTCGCTACAAAAAAGTGGAAAAAGCAGATGGCAGCGAGGTCACTGTGGCAGAATTGCTTGAACTGAGCCGCGAGGCTGCTTTCAATGCACTCCTCAAAGGTTTTGATGGGGATGATTATACCAAATTCTATATTGGGTGGCTCCAACTTTATGGTTTTCTGGAAAGTGATTTTGACGATGCTGCCAAGTTCAGTCGCGTAGGCCTGAGCGTGAATGTGCAGGAACTTTTCGCAGCACACCTCCTGCTCAAAAACGGCAACAAACAAACCCTGGGCAATTATGCGGAGCGCCTGGAGGCTTTCCCAAGGCTGGGAGAATCAGGGGATAGTCCGCTGATAGATCGTGTGCACCGTACGCTGGCGCTCTATGCAGGTACCGATCGTGCTGCTTTATTGCAATACATTACCCGTATGGCCGCTGAACCGACTAGTGCATTTTGGCGGGTTTTGGTCGCCCTTTGTGAGGTATTACCTGCGGGAAGCGAGGATCAAAAACAAGCACTGGGTTTGCTGACAAATAAGGATAGTTTGATTCGGGAGAGTAAAAACCCGAGTGCTGTGCCGGGCGCGCAGCCGAGTCTTTTTGAGTAATAAGTGGTGGTATGGCCTTTAGGCCGTCGGGAAAAACGCCGTTTACGGCGAAAAAGATAGGTAATCAGGGGCGTAAACGCCCCTTCTCCCGACGGCCTGAAGGCCATGCCACCTTTCAAAAAAACACCTCAAGATTATGAGCACTAATAGCCAACAACACGACAATCTCTACAAAGCCTTTTCCCTTTTCATCGAGGCCATGCGCCCCTATGTCGTGAGCGTCCTGATGAAGGAAGCCGGGGAGCGGTGGCCGGAATGGTTTGTAGAAGCCATCTCTCCAGACCAAAAAGGCTTCTGGAATGAAGGCTTGCGCGCAGGATCCAAGCCAGTTTCACTGATTGATTATCAACACTTAAGAGGGTTTTCGTTGAAATACAAAGACTTGCTGCGCAAGGATTTCGGCAATGAGGCCAATAATCTGCCTGCTTATTTCCAGACCATTGTAGACAAACGAAATAAAGTGGCGCACTTCAAGTCCGTGACATCCGACGAAGTAGCTGACGCGATGATTCAAATGAAAAAGATCGCCCGGACCCTGGGCATGGACGAGCTGGAAACCGAACTTTCGAAGTTACACGAAAACAAACCAGCGGCCCAACAGCCCCCTGCGCCAGCAGTGGTTAGTGGCACGGTGCCGCCCTGGTTTCGGGTAGTTCAGCCTCATTTCGATATTCGACAAGGGCTGTTGGATGAGTCCGTATTTGCAGCTAACCTCGCCGAAGTTGCCCTGGGCAATGGGCGAGAAATCTATAAAGACGCAGCCACCTTTTTTTCCAAAACCTTCTTCACGGCAGGACTGAAAACAGTCGCCAAAACTGTCATCAAAGGGCTAAACGGCAAGGAAGATGCTGAAAATCGGGTCATTTCACTGCAAACCGGCTTTGGTGGCGGTAAAACGCATACGCTCATCTCGCTGTTCCACCTGGCCAAATGGGGACGACAAGCCACCCAGTCGGAGTCCGCCAAAAGCCTGATCGCGCATACGGGTGCACCGGAATTCGATACAGCCAACATAGCCGTATTCACCAATACCACCAACGATCCAGCCAACGGACGCATCACGCCTGATGGCATTCACATTCAAACCTTGTGGGGGGAACTCGCATATCAATTGGGCGGTTCAAAGGCCTACGAGTTGGTGCGGAAAAATGATGAAGGCTTGATCGCGCCTGGCGGAACCTTCCGAAAAGTGCTGGAAAGTTGCCAGCCTGCGCTCATTCTGCTGGATGAATTAGCCGATTATTGCGTCAAAGCCTCTGCCCGCAAGGCTGGAAACAGCAGTTTGGCCGACCAGACTATTAGTTTCATGCAGGAACTCACGCAAGCTGTGAGCGAAGTGAATCAATGCGTGATAGTCATCACCCTTCCTGCTAGTGTACAGGAAGTCGGCAACACTCCCGAAGCACAATCTGTGCTCAATCAACTTCAAAAACGGGTGAGCCGTGTCGGTGCCGACACCCAACCCGTAGCAGATGAAGAAATCTACGAAGTGATCCGTTGTCGCCTCTTTGAAGGTGTAGGCGATCCAGTCAGCATCGAAGCCTGTGCGACGAAGTACATGGACTGGTATCAGAAGCACAAGACGGAACTGCCCGGCAATGCCACCAAATCAGAATACAAACAAAAGATACTCAAAGCCTATCCTTTCCACCCGGAACTGATTGATGTATTCCGGGTGCGCTGGGCCAGTCACCACGATTTTCAGCGCACCCGAGGGGCATTGCGCTTGCTGGCGGCCATCGTCAGTGATCTTTGGAAAAGGCAGCAGTCGCTCCCTGGCGCGAACCTGCTCATCCATAGTGGAGAGGTCAATTTCGCCAATCTGGATGCACTATCCGGTCAGTTGAAACGCCTGTACGGCAATGGATACGATGCTGTAATAACCGCCGATGTTGCGGGTTCTTCTTCCAATGCGTTCAAAATTGACGGCAATAATCCGGAATACAAACAGCATGACCTGACGCAATCCATTGCAGCCGTCATCCTGATGAATTCCTTCGGAAGTGATGGTGCAAACAAGGGCATTTCAGTGCCGGAAATGAAACTACAATTGCTTGAACCAGAAGGATTTAACCACAACAGTGTAAACGGCGCTTTGGACAAATTGGAGGCAGAAGCCTATTACCTGTATTATGCCCAAACGGGCAGTCAGGGGAAACGCTATTGGTTCCATACCAAGCCCAATATCAACATCCTCATCAACCAAGCCAAGGCGGACATCAAGCCCGTAGACATCGAAGCCGACATCCTGAAACGATTGCAGGAGCGGGCGCGGAATGTGGGACAATTCAATGTGTTGGTCAACCCATCCGAAGACATCCCCGAACAACAAAAACCGACCCTGGTCGTCCTGCATCCCCGCTATCAAGCCAATCCGGAAAAAGTAAACGGCGATACCAGGCCCATCATCGAACGGCTGGCGACCAAAAAAGGCAACAGTGAGCGTATTTACCGCAACACCATGTTGTTTCTGGTCTGTTCCGAAATGGGTTATAACCGATTGGAGTCTTTGACGCGGGAGTATTTGGCTTGCCAGAAAATCAGTCTGGAATACAGTTCGCAGTTGGAGCGCGAGCAGAAGGAAGAGATCAAAAAACGCATTGAGGATGCTTCCAAACTGGCAGAAACCGCCATGGTGGCAGCCTATTCCATCGTCTTAAAACATTCGGTGAAAAACGGCATCCGCGTGTTGCCGCTCCGGCAATTCCGCGAAAGTCTGGATACTCAAATCAGTATCAACATCTTGGCTGCACTTAAAGAGGAAGAGTGGCTTTTGGAAGCGGTAGGGCTCAACACCTTGCGCAACAACAACTTATTGCCCAGTGCGACACAATTGCTCAAGGTAAAAGACGTGTACGAGTCCTTTTTGCGCTTCGACGATAAGCCCATGATCACACATCAGGATGCGGTTTCCAATAGTCTGCTGCGGTATTGCCAAAACGGGGAGTTTTGCATCGCCTCGGGAGACGGAACGAGTTTTACCCGATACTATTTAGGGGAGTCTGTCCCGTTTTTTAACGTGACGGATGAAATCTACTGGCTGGTGGACAAAAGTTTGAAGCCTCAACCCGTACCAGTAGAAGCGCCCGGGGTAAGCAACCTTGAAGAAGACACAGAGTCAGGGCCAACCACCATCACCGAATCGCCAGAATCCAGTGGCGGGCCGCGAACGCTTCGGCACGTGCAAGTATCCGGGCGTGTGCCTTTGGATCAGTACACCCAGTTATTCAGCAGTTTCATCATGCCGTTGGCGCAGAACAATATTGAAATTGAGATTCGCATCAAAGGAAAGACCACTGCCGGCAAGCCGATTACGGACAATAGCCCGGAGTATAAAGTGGTGAAGGAGGCGGCGAAGCAGTTGGGGTTGGATTTTGAGGAGGAGTGATGGGGGGGGGAACAATCTGCCGTTAAAAATTTATCGGACGAGGAGGTTGGTTTTGGAGGTTTGGGATGAGATGGAACACAATTTTCAAACAAACTTAACAGCTAAATAAAATGAAAGTATTACAGTCGCTATCGGAAATTTTTCACAAAAGGCTATTTCGTATTCCTGACTATCAGCGTGGTTACGCATGGGTCGAACAACCTCATTTACAGGACTTCTGGGAGGATTTGATTAATCTCAAAGACCAGCGTTCCCATTATACTGGAGTACTATCTCTGAAGGTTATTGATACAGAAGTTTGGTCCAAAAGTGACCAATGGGATCTTGATCGCTGGATGATAGAGGAAAGAAAATATACTCCTTATCACATTGTAGATGGTCAGCAGCGGTTAACTACCGCTGTTATACTTCTTTATTGTTTGATCGACATGATTAAGCACCTTCCCGAAAATATTGGCAAAACATCCGAGGCCATTAGCTTGGGGGGCTACTCACTCAAGTCTATTGAAGAGCAATACCTATCGGTGGTACAACCTGGAGAAGGCGTGGTTAGGACTTATATTTTTGGTTATGAAGCAGCCAACCCCAATTTCAAATATTTGCGGCACAAAATACTTGATGAGCCAGATGGTGGGGTAATTGAAGACACCTTTTACACGCAAAATTTAGCCAATGCGAAGGACTTTTTCAAACGAAATCTAGCCCAGATTTATAAAGATAAAGCTTTTGGTTACAAGGGCATCGAAGTAATTTTTGATGCACTTACCAACCAGCTAAAGTTTAATTTGTACGAAATCGGTGATGATTTTGATGTCTTTGTTGCTTTCGAGACTATGAATAACCGTGGTAAGCAGTTGTCGAATCTTGAAAAACTAAAGAATAGACTGATTTATCTGACAACACTGTATGGAGAAAATGAAATTAAGCAGAACGAACGGCAACAAGTAAGAATTGCCATCAATGAGGCATGGAAATTGGTATACCACCAGCTTGGAAGAAATAAAGCCTTCACATTACCCGATGACGAATATCTGCGTGCCCATTGGATTGTGTATTTCAAATACACCAAAAACAAAGGCGATGATTATATCAAATTTCTGTTAAATGAAAAGTTTACTACCCATAACGTTTTTGAAAAGAAGGCAACTGTAACTCAAGCACAACCCAACAATGTTATTGTCTTTGACGAACCTGATGATGATGATGTAACGAATGAAACCCGCAGTGAAGACATACCGGAGCCAACTGTTCAAGCAAGCCTACAATTAGCAGAAATCAACGACTATGTCAAGAAACTTGGCGCTTCGGCTAAATACTGGCATGCAACCTACTTCCCTTATGAGCACAAGGAAGAGGATGTTTCTGCTGCCGAGAAAGAATGGTTGGATAAGTTAAACCGCCTAGGCATGAGTTATTTCAGGCCATTAGTCATGGCAGCGCTATCAAATCGCGCGCTCAGTTCTGAAAAGCGGGTTGAGTTATTCAAAGCTATAGAGCGTTTTCTTTTTCTTAATATGCGATTGGGTAAGCAATATGCCAACTATCGAAACAGTGCCTACTACAATCTCGCTCGGGATATCTATCACAATGCATCTGCGGCAGACTTGACAATAACAGGATTGCAAGGCGACATGTGGCCAATAATTGTGCATCGGGAAGGAGGCTCAATTTTGAAAACAGCAGATTTCAAAAGTTTTCTCCTGAAAAAGTTTGATGTAAGGAATGTAGAGGGTTACTATGCATGGAGTGCATTGAGATACTTTCTATTTGAATATGAAATTGAGCGGAAAGGCAATCGTGGCGATAAGGTCACATGGAAAGATTTTATGAATTACGAAAAGGATAAGGTAAGTATTGAGCATATTTACCCGCAGACACCTAATTTAGAGTGCTGGGATCAATATTTTGGAAAATATGATGACTACCAACGAAGTTGTTTGAGTGCATCATTGGGGAATTTACTCCTTCTATCCAGATCTATCAATTCAAGGCTTCAAAACGACTGTTACAATGATAAAAAATCTAAGAAGGATGCAAACAATGTTACGACCCGTAGCGGATATAGCGAAGGCTCCTACTCAGAACTTGAAGTGGTGAATCAATGGCCAGAGTGGACACCTGAGGCTATCCGTGATCGCGGTTTAGCTTTGTTGAATTTCATGGCAAAGCGCTGGGGTTTTGAATTTTCGAGCGAAGAAGAGAAACGATCTTTGTTACATTTGGATTTTTTGGAGTAGTTCAGACTTTTTGTCCGTGCTCAGTTTTGAGTTCTAAGAACATGTTTGGAAATTTAGGGTAGCTTAACTCTCTATGAAGCTAAATTTCTAAACATGTTCAAATAACAATAGTAAGGAATGAAAAATGGAATTAATTTAGTCACGATCTTAGGGCTATACATCCGCCATCTCCTAACCCTCACACCAGTAGAGGTAGGGGAGATTCAGGTATCCAGAGAAATCATTGGCGGTAAAACTCGGACACGTATTCAATGGCGTATCCGTGGATGCCATCGCATTTTTGTCAGCGGCTATCGTGACCAGCCAGGGAACATCAAAGGAGTGATTATAAAAGAGCTTGGACAGTCGCAAGTGCTCAATATCCGTTTTTTAGGGTGTCACGGTGCTCTTGATTTCAGCGTTGAAGTGCCGGCAACGGACATTCAATTTTTCAGGCAGTTTAATAGTCCAACAGAAATGCGAGATATGCCTGCTCTTCAGGAGATTAGGCCTGTGATTTTCAATACTCAACCAAGAATTCCCAGGGTTCTACCCAGGATAAATTTGCTTCCCATTGTCTTCGATATAGAGACTCATTCTCTTAATCCGGAGCGAAATCAATCATCAACAAAAATATAAAATTCAACTATGAGAAGAGACTATTACGTTACTCCCAAACCCAGCTGGGTTATGCGTCAGTTCTGGCGTGCTGCAGGTGGAGACCGTTTCATTCTTGAACGCTCTACTTATTCCGATCAAATCAAATACATGTGCCTGGGCGGCATCATTGTAGCAACCGGGGTGATGGCCGGAATAGCAGGAGGGTATGCGTTTTATACGATTTTTAGCCCTCGTAATCCGGTTGCAATTGAGGAGGAGATTAATTATCCCATAACGCTTTTATCTATCGCATTTGGGTTTATCTGGGGACTTATGATCTTCAATATTGATCGTTTTATAGTAACCAGTACGGGCAAAGGCGATGGCACCGAAGCGATCACATGGGATGAATTTAAAGGAGCTATACCCAGGATTATAATGGGTGCGATAATTGCGGTTACCATCTCAAAGCCTGTTGAGATAAGAATGTTTAAGACTGAAATTGATGTCAAGTTGTATGAAAAGCAACTTGAAGCAGAGAAAAAATTTAAAGAACAAGTAAATGCAAATTATGAAGATCGGCTAAAACTGGTGGACCAGGATTTAGCTAAGGTGGAAGTGCAAAGGAATAAATTACAAGATATCTTAAATGAGACAATAAGGAAGAAAAATGAGATTGCCACCCAAACGGTTACCAGGTTTGTAACTCGAAAGGATGCAGAGGGTAATGATATTGAGGTTCAAATACAGGTCACTCATCCCGGTGTAAGATTGTATCAACGGCAAATTGACGATCTTGAGCAGCAAATGACAGATTTTAACAACAAGAACGCAGAAAAAATTAGAAGAATTGAGGCAAATAGGGATTCCATGCTGGTAAATAAGGATCAGATTTTTGACAAAAATCGTAAAGTAGCTGCCAGTCTTGACGGCTTACTAGAAAGGATACATTTGGCACATGAAGTAGCTGGATTTTGGATATCGCTTTTTATTACCCTTCTATTCATGGTGATTGAGCTGACTCCGATATTTTTTAAACTTATGTTGATTAAAAGCCCATATGATTATTTAGAGGAAAACATTAAAGAGCTCATTAGAGCAGAGGAAGGCATTTCAATACTGTATAATTACTATCCCACTAAAGGTGGTACGGAAAGGGATTACGTGCAATTTTTACGATCAGAACAAATTACTAACAGCCAGAGAGATGCCAGAGATACTGAAAGACGTTTGGCATTATATGCTTTAGAAGCATACGAGAAAGCCATGAAGCGGAAAATTGATGAAAATCCGGAGGCATTTGTTAAACTTAATGAAAAGGATCAAAATAAGTTTTAAAATGACGCGAAAAATCCTTTTGAGTTTATCTGGCGATGATGTAATTTTAATTACTCAATCATCAAAAAAAATCCGTAAGCTTTTCAGTTTTATAGGGTTGCTGGTTTTGATAATAATAATAATAAGCTTTGGAGCTTATTTAAATCTTTTTTTACGCTTATTCCCAGTACTTGTAGCGCTGGGAATAAGCTTCTTTTCTACTTGGATGATTTCCAACATGTATTTGCTGATTTTACATACTTTATCAAAGAATTTGCTGCCTCTTGATAATTCAGAAGGCATTCCATTTTTTTCGACTATGGCGAGGTATGGTTTTTTATGTGTCATTGGAACTATTGTTTCATCCTCGATAGGTTTGGTGGTATTTAACTCGGAAGTTGAGACTTATACCAAAGAATATAGGATTCAAAGACTTGAAGAATCTAAAAATAAGTTCTCAATTTCACTAAAAAAAGAGATAGTTGACATCGAACACAGTATATTAAAACATAAAAATGATCCATTGTTTATGGATACAGAAAAGGCGGTCTTTCTTGAAAAGGAACTGGCCAAAAAACATATGGATCTTAACCTTTTAGAAAAAAAATTAGACCATGTGTTCTCCAAATCTGATTTCACTGTTGCATCAATAATAATTTTACATAAAAGAGTGCCAGAATATTGGGCGCTGTATGCAGTTTTTTTAATATTTATAATTTCTCCGGCTGTTATTAAGTATTTTATACGAAATGACAATGAATATTATCAGTTAAGGAAGTTTACTGAGATGCAAATAATTGAGGATGAATACAATTATTTTAAAAAAACTTATTCATACCTGTTTCAAAGTTTGTACAAAACTAACATTGAATGGCGAGAAATTTATAAAGATCCGCCCTACAATACAAAAGAGAAACCGAAGAATAAGCCCCATTTGTCCGATCAGGATATTCTGTTAAAGGAATTGTATCATGGCTAGGCCAGTCCATATCACCAACAATATTGAGCGTAGAACCTATGTGAAAGGTAAACTGCGGGCTAAGTATATTGGCTTTCTGGACGAAATCAATTCCGATAAATCCCACCTGAACTTTTATGATATAGAAATACTGGAAGCCAAAGTTGAGATTGACTCAAAAGACATCAGAAAATGGCAGGATGGAGGTATTTTTGATGAGTTTCGCAGTTTGGAGTCATTTCCAAGTAAATTACCTGCAGATACTGATTTCTGTATCGTTTACGACACCGGTCTGGATAAACATTTTCGACTTAATCTTCTGGATCTCCGAATAAAGGATCCCGACATTACAGACAGAATTGTAGAAGAGGAAAAAGTATTTGGCACTTTAACCGGGGAGATTTGTGGTTACTTTTTACACTACGACCAGGAAACCACGATCATTTATGTTGAAGATGACAAGGAGGACGGTAGCAATCCTCCTCAAGATGCCTCACCAAAAAATTCCCCTCAGACCGCTCCGTCAACATCAGTAGGCTTAATGGACGTACTTCAAGGCCTGGTCTCTGTAATGGCCACCGCTCTTGGTCTTTTGATGATCGTTCCATTAATTCTTTATGGTTGGCCATTGTTATTCATAGCCGGGCTGGTCTACGGTTTATCCTATTTGTCTTCCGCGCTCCCCAAAGTAACGCAGCGCATTGCAGGGGCATTTAATAGTCTTTTGCTTATGTTGTTCTTACTGCTTTTCGTGGCCGGATTGGTATCATATGTTAATCAAGGAGCGGTTGTCCCTACGGTTGTCCCTGCTGACCAGAGCAATGAACAATCTGGTATTGCCCCTTTGCCACAGCCATTGCAAGACTCATTGCAATCCTCCGGTACCCAGCCATTTGATTCCACAACTCTTTCACAGAGAGATAGCTTGTTTCTGCATTACAGGGTATGGAAAGGATATAAAGGCGAACCTTATTCGGGTTATTTGAGCGTCAAACTGTCTGATGTCAGGGCTTCTTCCTATTTTAGAAACCAGGTTGTACAACCCGTTATGCCACCTTTAGGCTTTGGCGATGTGTACGGCGGTCTGGATCAATATGACCGCCCAAAGTTGACGCATCTTTACAGCCTTTTTGATTCTATTCAGCAGACCAATAAGCTGGATCAAACCAAATTTGCCGAGATGGTGGTTTCTTGTATCCAAGACATTCCCTATACACTGATATTAGATCAGGAATGTAGTCCCTGGATATACCAGGATGCCTTTATTAGAGAATACCTGAATTCAGGGGGTAAGTGCAGGCCTTATGTGAAATATGGCGTACTATCACCCATAGAATTTGTTGCTACCCTGGATGGAGATTGCGATACGCGTGCATTATTGCTTTATGCTGTGTTTAAGCATTATGGCTACGATGTTGCCTTACTCGTGAGCAATCATTACCAACACGCAATTCTGGGCATCAATCTGCCATACAGAGGTTTGGCAAAAGTAATCAATAATAAAAGATACGTGGTGTGGGAGACTACGTGTGAAGGAATGCCTCCCGGATTGCTGCCCCGTCAGATCTCGAACATTAACCTTTGGCTACCTGCCCTTATTTCAAATCAATAAATTCAGCATCATGAATCTATTTCTAATCATCGGCCTTTTTTTGCTTGGAATGTTAAGTATTTCCCTAGTCAGTTTTTTTACCGGTAGAAAGCTCAAAGGACGTTTTGCGTCAACCGAGGTGCCGGTAAGTGTAAATCTGCTCAGGGTATCCCATCTGCTCTCGTTGGCGTTACTGACAGAGATATTAGCAATACCGTTCAGCGAATTGTCGAGTATACTGCGTAATTCCTTTCAAGGTTGGGACCTGCTAATCAAACAGGGTATTTATCTATCCTTGTTTTTTGCCATTATACTGGTTGTGTACCTTGTATTATCCTGGTTCGCAGCTATTTCCTTTACGCTGTTTGCCAAAGGAAGGAGACCGATAGAAGACGCCATCGAGGGAAATGTATCCAATATCCTGCTTTTTGCCGGAGTACAAATTTCCCTGGTGATTGTGATTAGAGGCGCTATTCCGGACTTGTTAGGTATGTTGATTCCGTATCCTAATTTGCCAGGGTTTCATTGATGGTAAAAGCCTTCCCCATGCGGGAGAAGTAGTTTGAGGGCATCTGTGGCACCTGAACTACCTCCGGAGCTCCTTGTCAGAGACGGACTTCCGGAGGCGGGCGGTGTGATCAGCAAGATTAGGTCTTTTTTTTAGGAGTGTTCATTTTTCAGACACACTTTTTGGGACACTATCGAATACTTTAGAAGGACCGGAGATTTTGTAATTCAGCTTTTAGGAGCTAAGTGCCCTTCTCAAAATTAGCTTTATGCGCTTTTGTAACCCTTCTGGTATTCCAATTCTTCATCGTGCCTTGCCCCAGCCTCAGTTTTTTTTCTGCATTTGAGTAGGTGCCATATTCTCTTTTCCCCCAATTCCTGACTTGAATTTTAAATTGGCCAATCAGATCATCCATGGTAAAGCCAGGCTTGATTTGAAACACGCTGAAATCATTTTCGGAATGGCTTTGCAACTGAGACTTGTGAAAAAAATCGGCTTTGATTTCTAAGACAATTTCCTTTTCAGTATCATCTAAAATCCTCTTTCCAGTGGCATATTTCAATATTCTGTAGTTGAAATACATGCAGGCTAGTTTATCTAAGTCTCGAAAACCACCCTCAAATTTTTCTGCGTTAACCTTAAGGAAATTTCTGAGTGATTCATTTTGGGGTATGGGTGCGAAATGCTCATACCCAGGTGTCAGTTCGAATCTCATTTTTCTCCAAGTTGCATGAAAATCTTTCTCGACATTTTCGGGTTCGTCTTTGTAGGAGGGGATTGACACCACAAGCTGGCTAATTCTATCCCAGAATTGGCCCACTAGAAGATTTTCATCTTCACGAAGTGCATCCGGATCTTTTGAAGAGGTAAAGGCAATTCGAAGGTTAAATTTTTCCTGTATTCCGAAGGTGCCATCTGAAGTGGACAAGGCCGCAAAGAGAAGATCTTGTTGTGCTCTGGTAAGTTGCTCTACATCTTCAATGATTAAGGTCTGATTTTGATGCGTCCTGAATAATTCATCCAGATCCTCAGTGGATTCGGGCACTTTTGAACTGGGCCAAAATTCTAATTGCGTAAGGCAGCGATCTAACCCTGCATTTTGACTGATTTCCTTAAAGGCATGCTCAATCGAAAAGTGCTTGCCTGTCCCTCGCCCACCCAGCACAATCAGGCAAAACTTACCCGGATTGCCCAGGAATACCTTCAACTTTTGAAAGGCTAGCATCCGTTTGGGTCCACCCAAAAACTTGATATCGTTCATAAAAATTGGCAATTAATTGCCAAATATAGAGTGAAATATTTCGCCCATCTAATGGCGCAGTGATTTTTGTTCAAGATTTGTGGACATTTTTAAAAAAGCACTACAAAATGGATATGTCAAATTTTTTAACCAGCCCGAATGGGGCATGCCAAAACTTAAAGATTGCTCCGGATCAAAAAACAATCAATCGGGCACTTGCAGCGGCTAAAAAGGCTCCCTTAAACAAGAATCTGATAATCATTGCTCGCTACCAATGGCTTTGCCGAAGCAAGCTTAGCTACCCAGATCAGGTGGAGTTGCCAAATTTATGCCTGGTAATTAAGGAAGGCAAACTTATTAGAGCCTTCTATTCCAATGTGTTGTCTCATATTATCAAGAAGCAAAACTATTATATCCAAATCCTCAACTGATGCATATCCTTAAAATCATTCACGGTTATCCACCCAACTACAATGCCGGCTCAGAAGTGTACAGTCAGTCAATCTGTAACGAGCTTTCAAAGCATCACAAGGTTTCTATATTCACCCGGGAAGAGAATCCCTACACTCCAGACTTTAAGATCAGGAAGGAGATTCGAGACAGCAACCTTGATCTATATTTTGTAAACAATCCACAGGGCAAGGATGGGTATAGGCACCAGCAATTGGATGACAATTTTGCCATGCTTTTACAGGAAATAAAGCCTGATATTGCGCATATCGGGCATCTAAACCATCTCTCCACCGGAATCATTGACGTACTCAACCAATTCAAAATTCCGATCGTTTTCACGCTGCATGACTTTTGGCTCATGTGTCCCAGAGGCCAATTTCTGACCAGAAGTATTGGGGAGGAAAACAACTTTCGGCTCTGTTCAGGTCAGCAGGATCATAAATGTGCTAAGGATTGTTACAAGGTTTATTTCAGTGGCAGAGAAGCACTTGAACCACAGGACACAGAACAATGGAGTAATTGGATCCAGCATCGAATGACGGAAACGAGGGCAATCATCAACAAGGTTGATTTATTTATTGCACCATCCAACTACCTGAGAAATCGATTTATCAAAGACTTCGAAGTCCCCGAGGGAAAAATTGTATATCTGGACTATGGCTTTCCAACGGAATATTTAACCCAGAGTGATCATCCTAAATCTCATCCAAATTTCACGTTTGGTTATATAGGTACCCACATACCTGCAAAGGGCGTGAACCAACTCATTGAAGCTTTTATTCAGCTCCAAGAACCTGCCACCCTAAGGATTTTTGGTCGTTCGAATGGTCAAAGCACCCATGCTTTAAAGTTGCTGGCTGCAAATTCAAAAAACGAAATAGATTTTGCCGGTGAATACATCAATCATAACCTGGCCAATGATGTTTTTTCCAAGGTTGACTGTATTGTCGTCCCGTCCATCTGGGCTGAAAATTCTCCCCTCGTCATTCATGAAGCACAGGCATGTAAAATTCCGGTGATCACGGCGGATTTTGGTGGCATGAAGGAGTATGTGCAACACAGGATAAATGGGCTTTTATTTGAGCACAGGAACACCGATTCATTGGTCGAGCAAATGAGGTTTGCAATTGAAAACCCTCAGGTAATGAAGCAACTTGGGGGAAAAGGGTATTTGTTTTCAGAGGATGGAAGCGTTCCAAGCATTCAGGACCATTGTAAAAAGCTCGAGGCCATTTATGAACAATTCACGGGCACAAAACATCTCTGGAGGATCACCCTGGATACCAACCCGGAGGATTGCAACCTTAAATGTGTCATGTGCGAAGAGCACAGCCCATACAGTGATTTTATCCCGACGCTTTATAAAGAAACCGGGGTGAAACGCCGGCGAATGAAGTTTTCAACCGTTGAGGATATTTTTCATCAGGCCGCAAATTTGGGGGTGAAAGAAATCATTCCTTCCACCATGGGAGAACCCTTACTTTACAAGGAGTTTGATAAAATCTTTGAACTAGCACAAGTACAAGGCATCAAAATCAATCTCACGACCAATGGCACCTTCCCTAAAAAAACGGTAGAGGAATGGGCCAGGTTGATTGTTCCCAATACGACAGATGTGAAAATCAGCTGGAATGGGGCTACCAAAGCAACGGCAGAAAAAGTAATGCTTGGGATAGACTTTGAAGAAGCCCTTTCTAACGTGCAAGCATTTATCAAATACCGCGATGAATACTTTGTGCAGAGCGGTTATTTCTGCCGGGTAAGTTTCCAATTGACCTTCATGCAAAACAACATGCAGGAGTTGGCGGATATTATAAAGTTGGCTGCATCCCTGGGTGTTGACCGGGTAAAAGGGCACCAGTTGTGGGCACATTTTGATGAAATTAAAGGTCTTTCGATGAAGGCGTCCAGGGAAAATGTTGCCCAATGGAATGAATATGTAAAGGAGGCTTTCCTGGCACAAGAAAATTATAGAAAACCAAATGGGGAAAAAGTCCTGCTGGAAAACATACTTCCATTGCAGGAGCATGAGGACAAGGAAGTCCCTGAAGCCTATGATTGCCCTTTTCTCACCAGGGAACTCTGGGTTTCGGCCACGGGAAAAATCTCTCCTTGTTGCGCTCCAGATGCACTTAGAAAATCATTGGGCGATTTTGGAAATATCGAAACCACTTCGATTCAGGAAGTGCTTCAAAGTACCGCTTACCGGGAATTGGTGCGTGAGTACAAATCCAAACCGCTATGTAAATCCTGCAATATGCGTAAACCATCCACAAACTTTTAGTAAAATGAGACAGTTAAAAACGATTGCCCAGATTCAAAAAATAGTATCCAGCATAGCCGGTGTAGAAGTAGCCCTACTGTATGGTTCTTTTGGAAGGAATGCCGCGGGACCTAATTCGGATATTGATATTCAGCTTTTAGTCACTCCTGATTTCGTAGCAAAGGATCTCATGGATGAGCTGCAAAAAGAATTTCACTCAGAAATTCAAGCTGTTCAGGAGGTGGCTTTGAGATCTAAAATCGTGGTCTATTTTAAAGCCCAACCCAAGATGGAGCTTGCTATCTGTTCAAACCTTTCGGAGATTGATAGATATTACCTTGGATCAGAGATCATAAATGTCACAGAAACGATCCTGTTTGAAAAGCACCCGGCCAAGTATGGAATGGAGACTTATCTCGAGCAACTGGTTGACAATCATAGGCAAAAGAAAGCTTCTCTGGAGCATGGAAAGCAGGTTTCAGATCTGATTGATAAGTTCGTTTACGAGTTTGAAAGTTGTTCTTCCATGCAACTTAGAAGCGATGGATACCAGTTTTACTTTTTTTACAATATTGCATTGCAGATTGCCATTCAGTTGAACCATCTTTCGAAAGGTTACACAAAATTCAATTTCCTGCCCAAATATTTTATTGCAAATGTATTAACCAAGGGGGAACAGGAGACATTCTATGATTTGAAGGGCACCTTGTATTTGCCGGAAGCGAACCAGCAAAAACGAAGACTGCTGGACTTCTTTTATGCAGCAATTGAAAACTTAGAAAGGGTGGATCGAATAGATAAGGTGAAACTGTTTTGTGAATGGATTTACTCCAGAGATTTCTTTTGGAACTTTAGAGATATAAACACCCACAATCCAAAACTAAAAAGTGGAAGAATTTTTAGAACCGCAACGATGACTTTCTTCCAGGGCGAGCATCGATTTGGTCATTTGTTGGATGAAAAGCGTATTAAAACGGTCATTGATTTGAGAGCAGATCAGGAAATAGAGGCACTGCCTTATTCAGAAAAAACGCTTTCAAAGTTCAAATATGTGAAGGCTCCACTTGACCCATGGAATCAGCCGGATTGGTTCAAACAAGCGCATCATCAGGGGACAAATGAAGAGATTGCTTATCGCTTTTTTGCACTTGGCTGCAATGATCAAATTAAAAAAGCAATGGAGGCGATTTTAGCGGAAGAAACCGGAGCTGTCGCCATTCATTGCTTTGCAGGAAAAGATCGAACTGGAATTTTTATTTCCATGCTGCACTTACTGGCTGAAACTCCACTTGAAACGATTCATCTGGATTATTTGGCAAGTGAAGTAGATGTAAATCTAAAAAACCTGAGCATAGTACTGGACATCATTCAGGATAAGGGTGGAATTGAGCCATACCTGATTTCTTGTGGGCTAAGTTCAGAGCAGATTATGAAACTCAAACAAAAACTGATGCACGCATGAATTGGCTTGATATCAAAATATCTGAAGATAATTCCCACTTTTTAATGGAAGGCAATGCCATATTTGGAAAGCGTTACATTGAAGTGCTGAAATTTCATGCGCCAGGACTCGCACCCGTAAAGGATGAAACAGGCGCTTATCATATTGATTGTTTTGGCAACCCACTTTACAGGGATAGATATCTTCGAACCTTTGGATTCTATTGTAACAGAGCCGCTGTTGTGAAGGAAGGTACGTGGTTTCACTTAAATGAAAAAGGTGCCAAGGCTTATCCTGAAAGCTACTCATGGACGGGGAATTATCAGGAAAATCTGTGTACTGTTCGAAATTTCAACGATCAATATTTTCATATTTACCTTAACGGCGAGCGGGTTTATACTACCTCATTTATTTATGCTGGCGATTTTAAGGATGGAATTGCCTGCGTAAAAACCAAAAAAGGCTTATTCCGACACATTGATAGATTTGGTAGCTTTTTACATGAAAAAGAGTTTCTTGATCTTGGCGTATTTCACAAAAACTTTGCAACTGCTAAGGATATAAATGGTTGGTTTCACATTGACAAGCAAGGAAATGAAGTTTACAAGGATAGATATTTAGGTATTGAGCCTTTCTACAATGGATTTGCATTGGTAACAGGCCAAGATGACCAGAAAACTATTATTGATGAGTGGGGGAAGATTGTTTTATCCATCTAATGCGTTCAGGCGCGGAATATTCCGTGGACAATGGCGCAACCTGGCACAACGGCACCTACAGCACCGCCAGCACCATCAAACTCAAAGGTTTGCCTTCGCGTCAGGCTATCTTGTTTCGGGTGTGTTCTATGGGGACTTATCAGCGCAAGAGTGCGTGGACGGAGGCGGTGGAGGCGTTTGTGGTGTAGGGTTGCTTCCAGACCTATAAGGTTTCCAAAAACCTTATAGGTCTCTGGGATTTCGTCTACTAGACTCAAAAACGGGGCGAATCCGAAAAGTTTGACTAAAATTCACGGAGCTGCTTTATTCACCGGGTGACTTCGAGTCCAATGCCGTCAACTTAGCGGCCAAAGACCCTGAAAGGGTCAAATGTGAATAGCCCCGGATACAATCCGGGGGAATTAACGTGGGTTCTAAACAACCCTGCCCTTCAGGGTTGCGTGCCCGGCCCATTGTTGACCCCGGATGGCAATCCGGGGCTATTCACATTCAACCACTTCGTGGTTTTTAATAGCTAAATTGACGACATTAGACTCCACGTCACCCAGTGAATAAAGCCGCCCCGTGAATTTCAGTCACGCGTCAAACCGACCAGGCCGCGTGCAAATGGCCTTAGAAAAATCTCCATTTTGAGGCCTCCCGAGGCGGGTTAATTCTGCTTTGTCAGTTTGCCGCATAGCGGCCTCATCTGTCAGGCATGCTGTACCAGAAGGCTGTCATGCCTTCAATGATCTCATTCAAATTAACAGGTGTTTTTGAGTGCGGGCTCAAATCTACTTGGGGTTCCTTACTCTGTAGATGCGCCTTCGGCTGGTTTTCCAAGGGTAAACGGATTTTTGTCAAATCTGAGCGACAAGGAAATAAACGGCTTGACGCGGTATGGCTCGATCATCAGCTGGTCGGTGCTGAGATTTTCGCGAATCAGATCCCCTTCATTGTACTTACCATGTAGTTGTTTGACTTGGTGGGCAGCAAAACCGAAAGTCATACTCAGGTTTTGGTTGTAAATGAGGGATCCCCCTACATAAACTACTGGTTTTGCCAAATCGAAACCGATGCCGCCTGACCAGCCCCAAGCCAAGGATTGTTTCATACCACACGCTGGCAGCCAAGTGAAGGTAACGCCAGGGACGAAATCTACCCATTTGCGATTGTGTTCGCGCGTGATTAAAAATGAATCCATTCCAATATTTTTGGTATAAAACAACATTTCTTTCCCGCCCCATTGTGTGATAAAATTGAAACTGTATGAGGTAAGCCATTTGCCTCGGGAAGGCGTTTTATAAATTCTTATCCATTCCAGTTCTTTCCCTTCTTTGTTGGTGCGTTTCACCGTGATTGTGAGGGTTTGGGATTTTTGAAGATCATCAATTTTGAACTTTGTTTCGGTTCTCGCTATCAAATTTTCAGCCGTACCGTATTGCTCACATTTGTCATTTTTGGTTACCAGCAAAGATTTCAATTTCGCTATTTTGGAAGGCAAAGCGGTTTCATCGTCAAGTAGATTGATTTCATTCATAAGCGTTTCGATTTCTGTACATACGGCGTCAAATAATTTTACTCCACTTTTGGAAATAACATCAGTAGGAAGCGGCGGAAGCACTTCGTCCTCTACTATTACCTTGATGTCGTAATTATATTTAGGTAGTTTATTTTTGATGACCAACTCGTATGTACCAGGCGAAAGAGACTTGGTAACCGAACCGGGTATTTCCTTAGCCAAATCGAGTGTAATAGTATCTTTTTGAGCAGAGAGCGTTGCAGAGAATCCAATGGCAAGGCATAGTAGCCAAAAGTTGTTTTTCATGTAGTTGATATTTAGCGTGAAAAAAGTGTTGTGGATTAAAGCGTCGGCGCGGATGTTACCGCGCCGACGTTATGCTGCATAGGCGAGTATATATAGCAAACACAGAGTGGTTATGAACACAGAAGGATCATATTCATCTCAAAATCAGGCATTTGCCTCACTCGAATCATTAAAATCACAAGAATCATCGAATACCGTCAAAGGTGTCACCAGGCAATACTCAGTTTTTTAGTAACACCCCCTTTTTCAGAAGTGATTCGGATGATATAGTTTCCGTGTGGGAATCCGGAAACATCCAACTTGATTTCTCCTAAAGTGGCACGGACTTGTTTTTCTTGTTTAAGCAACTTGCCATTCATATCTATTAGTTCAATCAATACTGGAGAGGCCTCAAGGAGTGAATATTGAAGCAAGACGGATTCCAGGGCTGGATTGGGATAAAGGCTAATATCGCCCCATGATAGTGCTTCATCAGCGCTACTGACAGCCTGAACTGTAACACTACCGGGGATAGTGGATACAGGCAACACTCCTTGTGAGTTTTCAGCAATGATGGGCGTTAATTCGTCTGAGAAATCCAGTAAGGTTGTGCCAGCGTTTGACAATGCCTTGAATTTTATTTCAAAGAGCGTTGTATTGTTTGGCAGGGATTTTTCTACTCCCGAAATGTCAAACCAGGAGATGGCCAACTTGCCTGAGTCTGTGACCGATGGCGGCATACCAAAGTTAGGACTATTCAGCGGCAAATTCGTGTTAAAGGTAATGATTGTATCAAAATCTATTAATGTCTCATCCCAGTTCAGGCCAAATGAAAAGGAACTAACATTGGTAAAATTTTGAGTTTTAACACTCATTACAAAATCGCCTCCGGCATTTACGGTCATATTTGAAACAGAAAAAACAACAGCGTTCTGACTGTTCAAACTGAAGCAGGAAAAGATCAGTGCAGGTAGAAGAAATCTTAAGTTCATAATAGGTTGTAGGTTGAAAGTTGAAAGTTTGCAAAGAATGTGGTGGGCCCGATACAAGTATCTTTCCAACCCACCACATCCTTAACTATTTTATTGTTTGACAAACATGATCTTACCAGATCCCGTGAAATGGCGTCCACGGATTTGATAGTAAAGCATTTGTGTGTCGTTACATCCGGCGCATTCAAAGGATATAGCATGAACACCTGAAAGGAAAGATTCCTGCTTAACAAAAACCCTTTGTCCACTGGAATTGTAAAAAGAGATATCTAAGTCATCCTCTTGAGGCAGTTCGAGCAGAAGAACGCCTTTGTTCGAAAATGGATTGGGATACACACGATGGCTAAATTGACCACTTTCATGACTTAGGTTGCGCAGTTCCAACTGTTTCGAGTTTCCTCCTCTCGTGGTGGCAATTGCCTCCGTAGGGTCAGATAGGAGTTTTAGATCATAATCATGAGGCATCATTTTGTTATCGTGAGTATCAAACTCTAGCCACAGTAGCTCATTGCCCTCTTTTAATTGAATTGGATCTCCCGAGGAAGTTGCCCAAACAATGGTTACTACGCCTTGATCTTCCATGGGTAACCCAAAGTTGTTGTCTGAAAATCCGGGCAATACATTGGAGGTAATACCTCTGAATGTCAGTGAATTGTGATCGTAAGCCAATGTAAACTGTATGCTTTCTAGATCGCAGTCTGCCGCTACGGATACCGGATAAAACACCTTTCCTTTCTGTTCTGCCAAGTGGTACTTAGTCTCAAGAGCCAATGAAGGGTCTCGACTATCCACATTTTGGTTGCCGAACATATTCGGGTTGTTGGACAAGTTTACATCAGCAATCTTAATCCCGGTGAAGTCAGCATTGATTACATTATTGGAGGCATTGTTTAGCGTGATTTTTTCAGGGAATGGCGTTGCCCAGGGGCTTGAAGGATTGGAGAATATCCAGCTTTTATCCACAAATCGCCATGATTGGTTTGCAGGTAGCGTTTGATCCAAGGATAGAATTAGTCGCTGAATGCTAACTAAGTCACCCCCAGAAATGCTCTTCGTATTGTTCGCATCCGCCGCAATTCGTTTGTAAGGTGACCCCAAGGGTGTGATTGACAAGATATGCCTTTGAATGGCCACTAAATCACCGCCTGTCACACCGTTTTTGTCTCCAATATCCTTCACTGGGGTTATGATATAGTTTCCACCAGCGGCTACTCCGTTGAAAGAATAATTTCCTTGCGCATCTGTAGTTGTAGTTTGCGTACTACTGCCCGTCAACTGAACGCTTACATTCCCAACACCTAAATTATCCTCTCTCGTAATTTTGCCAGCAATCATAATGTTGGAAATGACACAAACAGAGCCGCCAATGAGCAAAGGGGAAACTGGAGACTGACTGCCGTTTACAATTTGTTCTGCACTGATAGCTGTTGGGGTACCGGAGAATTCAATTAGCCCCGAAGCCCCGGAGTTTCCAGTTAAATTTACCCTTAGTGTACATGCAATGCTATTGTCGGGCACTGAAACTGGCGTTGCATTAAACCAGCTCAGCACCCCGGTAGAAGGATCTAATACCTGAAAAAATCCTGACCCATTCAATACTCCCGGAGTGATTGAAACGATCTGCGCCAGCGAACCATTGAGCGATTTGACGGACATCTCAAAACTGAGCACATTATTGAAATTCCGGACCCTGATTGGGATGTCCACGATGGAATTGCTTGCTGCACAGATATTGTCATCTATGTCAAAAGTTAAATCTGATAACGGGTTAGGTGGGTTACCAATAGACTTGCAACACACTCTCCAAACATTTCCCAGATCAAGGTAGTAAACACATACGACTGTATTGGGGCCTGGATTAGGAATGGAAATATTATTGCCATTGCCAAGCAGCACACCATTTTCTAAGCGCCATACTACACTTGAATAGTCAGGGTTGGTGCTTAGGGTTAAGAGATTGCTATTCTGCCAGGAATGATTTATCTCGGTTGCACAGGTATTTGGATTACATAGCCAAATTTTGCGACAGCAGATATACCAAGCACCATTCCAGAAATATCGAACGGTAATGGTTACGTCATCACAATTTCCGGGTATTGGCAAAATGGACGAAGTAGCCCCAGTGCCTATACTGGCGCCGGTATCATCCAAAATCCAGGAAATATTGGTGGCACCATTTTGATTGAGTACAAACTGGAATCCATTGTTCGCAGGATTATAATTATAAGCGAAATCAACGCAGCTTAATGGGTTATTGCACAATACCATTTTTCGGCAACAGATGTACCAGGCTCCATTCCAGAAATAGCGCACGGTGACGGTACGTTCAATACAATTGCCAGGAGGAATTGGGAGAATGGATGATGTAGCGCCAGTGCCTAAACTACTGCCGGTGTCGTCGAGTGTCCAGGAAATGTTGGTTGCGCCATTTTGATTGAGTACAAATTGATAGCCGTTATTGGCAGGAACATAGTTGTAGGCAAAGTCCAGGCAGTTGATTGGGTTATTGCATAGCCACATTGTTCGGCAACAGATGTACCAGGCTCCATTCCAGAAATAGCGCACGGTGACGGTACGTTCAATACAATTGCCAGGAGGAATCGGGAGAATGGAGGATGTAGCACCCGTGCCTAAACTACCACCCGTGTTGTCGAGTGTCCAGGAAATATTGGTAGCACCCCCCTGATTGAGCACAAACTGGTACCCATTACTGGCAGGAACGTAGTTGTAGGCAAAGTCGAGGCAATCAAATGGGTTATTGCACAGCCACAACTTTCGACAGCAGATGTACCAGGCTCCATTCCAGAAATAACGAACGGTAACGGTACGTTCAACACAATTGCCAGGCGGAATTGGGAGAATGGAGGATGTGTTACCTGTGCCTAAACTACCGCCTGTGTCGTCGAGCGTCCAGGAAATGTTGGTAGCGCCATTTTGATTGAGCACAAATTGATAGCCGTTATTGGCTGGAACATAGTTGTAGCCAAAGTCCTGGCAATTAAAGGGGTTATTGCACAGCCACATTGTTCGGCAACAGATGTACCAGGCTCCATTCCAGAAATAACGAACGGTGACGGTACGTTGAATACAATTGCCAGGCGGAATCGGGAGAATGGATGATGTAGCGCCAGTGCCTAAACTGCCTCCGGTGTCGTCGAGTGTCCAGGAAATATTGGTTGCGCCATTCTGATTGAGCACAAACTGATAGCCGTTGTTAGCAGGGACGTAGTTATAGCCAAAGTCCAGGCAGTTAAATGGATTGCATATATAAATCTTAATGCAGCAAACCTTCCAAATTCCTGAAGCATCTTTGAACCGAACGCTTACCCAATATTCTGTACAATTGACCGGAAGTGGCAATAGGTTGGATTGGGAAGAGCCATTACCCAAAGACTGATTAACGGGTGAATCTACGGTCCATGTAATCGTATTTTGGTCAAATCCGCCAATGGTGTTCAACTCAAAACGATAACCGCTGGCATTTGCATCGTAAGCGTACGTGATTAAGCCGCAGTCAAACGGGTTGCAAGGGTAATAACGGAAACAACATACCCGATAGCAGTTGCCGTCGAAATATGATACGCTCACAGTCTTTGCAATGCCACTGTTGCATGGGCTGGGCACAGGGATTAGATTTGACAATACATTGTTGCCAAGTAGCTGCCCGGTATCGTCATCGCGCCATTCAATGTTTGACCCATTACCTTCCAATTTGAATCTCCAGCCGTTGGCATTTGCATCAAAAGCCGGAGCGATGGAGCCATCACAATCTAAGGGATTTATCACACAGAGGTTGATGCAGCAATATTCTACACAACCATTCAAACTCAAATAGGGATAACAGATTTGGTAAGTTCCTGGGTTAGCAAAATTGTAGGTTTGATTGACCCCAGTGCCTCCAGTGAAATTTAAATTGTTTCCGGTTATTTTCCAGTTGTATCCTGGGGCAATCCCTTGATTTGCCGTAAAAGTGTATTGCAAATTATTGCCGTCTCCTGAATAATAACATCTTACAATGTCACAGTTAAAATTATTGACAGGAGGAGGGCAGTTGCCGCAGTTGACGGTCAGGGTATAAGCGCCTGAAAAATTTCGAAAACCGTCTACTACCACATAGTATGTCCCTGCGGGTAAAGTGGTTACAATGGTTTCATTTTGTCCAGCAGGAAGTACACTTTTGGCGATACAAGTTTTGCCTATGCAGTTGGAGTTTAACAGAAAAAGTTCCAGGTCAATGTTGACAGAAACACCTGATAGTGTGATGGAAACGGAAGACTGCTGATTGATCGTAAACTGGTGGATCCGCTCAGGCCCTGCATTGTTCACATCCAGAAGTTTGGCGGGGTTGTTTGTAGCAGCGGGCAAATCATCCACAAGTCCGGGAGTCAGGTTATAGATGCTCACATTGTTGGAACCTGAAGCGGTATTTGAGGAATAGGGAGTGCCACATACAAGCGTTGTTACGCTGGAACAATTTAACTTCCCACAGGCGAAATCAATGTTAAAACCTCCTTGTTGCGAGGCATTATACCCGTCAACCACGATGTAATAGGTGCCAGCGCTCAGCGATTTGGCAATACCTTCTTTATTGGTAAATGGGTTGTTTCCATTTGCGACATTGGGTTTAGTGCTCCAATCCAGGCAGGTCACCGTTGTACAATTGTTGGACAAAAGAATCAGGTCCAAGTCCAGATTGGCTTGTAATATTTCAAGGCCGATCTGTAAATCAGAAGTCTGGTTTAAGGTGATTTTGTACACTTTATCAGGGCCTGTGAACGAAGTGCCGGATATACAGGGATAATTCGTGATCGAGTTGCCTGCCCCAACGGTTGTCTGGTTAGCGAGAAACTGACCACAAGAGACGTTTATCGCCTTTGAGCAGAAATCAGTGGGCGAACAGGCCGGATCAACGGACCAACGGTGCAAATAAAAGTCCTTGTCATCGTTGGGAGAAGTGGCATCGCTCATCACTAAATACGCTCCTGAGGGTGTTGTGGTAAGGTAAGAACTATTGAAAAAAGGAGTGAAAAAAGGATCTATAAACAATTTGACTTCTTCCCACAAATTTGTACCGTCCAAATCATATTTTTGGAGGTTATTAGTGATTTCGAGATTCCCAGAAATCATATTAAAATTACTTCCATCTAATCCGAGTACAATTTTATCATCACAGGATGCTGTAAGGCCGAATGGTGTTATACCGCCTTCAATTCCATGAAAGCCCACCGTTTGTACCCATTCAAGATCACCGAATTCACTGCCTTTCAGCAGCCACTCGTGTAAGCCTATGTTATTTGGGCCTGTATTACCGGAAACAGATGTACATTCGGTGTACGCGAGAATGGCAAAACCGCCGTCAACGGTTGCCATTGCATCAATAAAAATATCGTTGGTCTCGCCGCCATATGTCCAAGAATCCAAAAGGTTAGTACTTAGATCAAGGGTTGAAACGATGATGTCGGAGTAATAGCCGGAGAACGGCCCGGTAGGCGTAAAAGAATTTTCTTTTAATCCAATATAGCAATCCTCTTCCGACCCATCAAAGGCCTCTCCAAAAGCATAGTAGCCGCTGTTGTCTGGCTTCAATTCCATTTTATAGGTAATGTACCCGTCGGTAGGTTTCTCCTGAAAAACAGCTCCATTCGAAGGTTCCAAAACCCAAAGGTGACCTGCAGAACTGGGAGGGGTGGGAACTGGTTGAGGTACTACGAAACCCGCTCGATACCCACCAATAATAGCCCTGTTCCCCAGTGATTTAATCACAGTCATTCCGCCAAAGGAATTACCAGCGTAGCTGCTGGCATAAGATTGGTTCCATAACACAGTTCCTGTTAAGCTGTACTTTATTGCCCACATCCTGAAATTGCCATTGGAGGCTGTTTTACCTGTTACGATATATCCATCGCTTAATTCACAAGCGGAATAAAGATAGTCCAGGTCAGCACCGCCAGGTTTCGATTCCCATAACTTGGTTCCGTTACTGTTCAATTTTACAACTCGGCCATCCCAGTCACCAGCTCCAAATTCAAAGGAGCCTACTAAAAGAGAGCCGCCGTCGCTCGTGGCAAGCACAAATTCACTTAGTTCTTGCCTATCAGGACTGGTTGGGTAATAAGTCCCTGATTCCCAGAAAGGCCCTTGCGCAAATGTTGGATAGACCGAACAGAGCAGTAAGATAATTAGGAAAGGCTTGATCATCGCATCTGGAAAGACCAAATTTGATTTGATTGCTGGATGTTGAAAAAGTGTTGTCATGTCTTTAGTGATTGGTTTGAAAAGTATCGATAAGATTTTTGAAGAGTTTTTGATTTATCTGATTAAGGTTGTATCTCCTTGGAGTACCGCTGTCTGTCCGTCAATGTATTCTACTTCTGCGACCCAGACATACACACCGTTGGCCATCATCGAGCCGCGATAAGTGCCGTCCCATCCTTCTACTTCGCTGTTGGGGAGAATGTTCTCTGCGCTGTAAAGCAGTGTTCCCCAGCGGTCAAAAAACATCATTTTTTTAACGGTTACAACCGAATGGTCGGAGAAAAGTGTGACCCTGGCATTTTCGCCACCACTATCCGGATTAAAGGCATTGGGCACATAAACCCGTCGCGATGACTCAATATCATAGCAAATCGCCGCACTTTCGGTACAACCATAAATGCTTTCAATAAAAACGGTCAAGCAGCCAGATTTTAATGGCACGTCACGGTATGTTGCACAAGATTTGCACCGTAGCGTATCGGATTGGCTAATCCATGTGTATTGTTCTATTTCACTCGGGCTTATATTAGAGATAGCCTGAAGTTCGAGCACATCGCCTAAATTTAACATCTTATCCGATCCAAGATCAACAGTCAGTGGATGTGCTTCGATGATCTCAACCGTTTCCAGCATGGTACAACCCTTTGAATCCGTGAGGGTAAGCAAATAGGTCCCAGCTGCGAGATTGTCTAAATATGACTGATTATCACCCGTGCTCCAACTATATTCGTAAGGAGCTGAGCCACCACTTGCCAGTATTTCTACAAAGCCATCTGCATAACCGGTGCAAGTTGCATCCATCCGGTCTTCAAGGGAGCTGAGCAGAGGCGGTTCAGTAATGGTGACGGTTTTTATGGCCGTGCATAGATTGTTGTCAGTAATAGTCAGGATATACGCACCCGCCATTAGTGCATCCACTATGGAGGTCGTCATCCCATTGTTCCATTGGTATTGGTAGGGTGGGATGCCACCGCCAGCTGTTACAGAAACCACTCCGGTATCTTCACCATTGCATGCTACTTCTATGGTTGAGACATTAGCAATAAGAAAAGGGGGTTCGTTTACGGATGTGGACAGTAGGGTTGTGCAACCGTTGTTGTCTGTAACAATAATGCTGTATGTGCCAGCAGGAATGTTGTCTATCAATGGGTTATTGCTTCCATTGCTCCACTGATAGCTATAGGGCATGGTGCCTCCAGAAGCGATAGTGCTTACAGCGCCATCTGCCGCACCATTGCAGGATACCGGGGTTCCAGTTGCGATAAGTGATAAAAGAGGCGGTTGTGTTACAAAAGCCGAAGTCGTTACCTGACAACCATTGCCATCGGTAACCGTAAGGGTATAGGGACCAGCGGGTAAACTACTCGCCGTTGGATTGGTATCCCCGTTGTTCCATTGGTAATTGTAAGGAGGCGTGCCCCCTGAGATAGTTGTGGACACGGAGCCATTGGCAGCAGCGAAGCAGATTGCGTCGGAAGTGCTTGTGCCAGCGGACAATGGGGCCGGCTCCGTAATCGTTGAGATTATAACGGTAGAGCAGCCTTGTTCATCGGTAACAGTGAGGGTATAATTTCCTGCAATCAGCCCGCTTGTTAGGGATTCGGTGGAGCCACTGCTCCACAGGTAATTGTAAGGGAGTGAGCCGCCAGAGCAAGTTACGGATACAATACCATTGTTGCCGCCATTGCATGAAACATCGGTCTCATTAACAAGGCTCGAAAGAACCATAGGCTCAGTGATAGTTGCCGAACTGGTCGCGCTACAACCATTGCCATCTGTAAGGGTCAGGGTATAAACTTGAGGTGAAAGCCCGTTAATGCTTGAGGTGCTTGCTCCGTTGCTCCATTGGTAATTGTAAGGGAGCGTTCCGCCACTTCCAGTGGTTGAAATGCTGCCATTTGCGTTCCCATTGCAGTTTATATCCACCGCATCCGAAACAACCGACAACAGTGCCGGCTCTGAAATGCTGCTTGAAAAAACGCCGGAACAAGCATTGCCGTCCGTTATGGTGAGCATATAAGGGCCTGCGGGGAGGTTGTTCAAGGATGGGCTTTGTTGCATGAATCCCCGAGGATAGGGTAATTTTTAGGAAGAAAAGTGAGC
>CAZKBH010000024.1:0-69867 GCA_964550795.1 uncultured Saprospiraceae bacterium | reverse complement strand
GGACGGGACTCGAACCCGCGACCTCCGCCGTGACAGGGCGGCATTCTAACCAACTGAACTACCAATCCAATGCTTTCTTTCAAAAGCGGGGCAAAGATAGGTTTAAACTTTTCGGACAGACAAACTTTTGTGGAAATATTTTTTGTCAAGCCGATCAAATTTACTGCCTACGAAAAACAAGCATCTGAATCGTATCTTTGCCCGCCCTTTGAAAGACCGCTTAAAAGATACGCTCGCTATGGCAATGACTTTTATGGATTTTGAAAAGCCGCTCGAGGCGCTCTACGAACAGTTAGAGAAAATCAAAGAGGTAGGTGAAAAAGGTGAACTCGACGTGAGCGCCATGACGCGCGAACTAGAGGGCAAAATCCAAAGCAAACGCGAAGAAATATACCACAACCTCACCGGTTGGCAAAAAGTGCAGCTCTCTCGCCACCCCGAGCGGCCTTACACCTTATATTATGTCACCACGATCTGCCAGAAATTTATCGAACTACACGGCGATCGGTATGCTGGAGACGATCACGCCATTGTGGGTGGACTGGCGGATTTGGATGGACAAACCGTTGTGATTATTGGACACCAAAAAGGGGTGAACACCAAGATGCGCCAGTACCGAAATTTCGGCATGGCCAACCCCGAGGGCTACCGAAAGGCCCTGAGGCTCATGAAAATGGCCGAACGTTTTGGATTCCCGGTCATTACCTTGATTGATACACCAGGAGCTTTTCCCGGCATTGAAGCCGAGCAGCGCGGCCAGGCCGAGGCCATTGCGCGAAACCTGTTTGAAATGGCTCAATTGCGAGTGCCGATTTTGTGTTACATCATCGGAGAAGGCGCCTCGGGCGGCGCACTCGGCATTGGCCTCGGCGACCAGGTATTTATGCTCGAGTACACCTGGTATTCTGTTATATCCCCCGAATCCTGCTCGTCCATACTTTGGCATTCCTGGGATTTCAAGGAGCAGGCCGCAGATGCCCTCAAACTGGATGCGGATAATATGCTCGCCTTTGGCCTCATTGACGGAATCGTGAACGAGCCGCTAGGTGGCGGGCACAATGCCCCGGAACAAATGGCAGAAACGCTTAAAGCGCACATTAAAGCCGAATTGGCCAAATTGATTAACCAGGATCCCGATGAGCGCATTACCACCCGAATTGAAAAGTACAGCAAGATGGGGCACTATAGCAGGGTTTAAAAAACAGGCCTTTTTTTGATCCGAGTATTTCAAAAACAAAAGAGCCGAGACCAGTCTTTCCTGGCTCGGCTCCAAACGAAAATTACTAAACACGGATGTATCTTGACAGCGATCAGAGGCTTTTCAAAAAATCAAAAATAGCCTCCTCGGTTGTTTCTTGTGTATTTATTGGAAAGGTCACGTTGGTCCCTGTTTCGGTTTCTGCCTTCCCAAGCCAAAAACGTTCCCCTAACTTACTGATGGATACCAATTGCACTTGAAAGCCGGTTGGGACGTTCGAAAAACAAAATTTGTTTTGTCCCAGGTCAAACTCCAAAGGCGCTACCACCTGTTTATTTTTAAAAACGAGATACGACAAGGTGTTTTGACCACCAAATCCGGTCGGTAGCTCCACGCAAAACCTCGAGCTTGGCTCCGTTATTACCCGCCCGCTTGCAGCCCAGCCCAACTGCGTCATCAGCAACTCATAGCCTTGGCGGATATTGCCATTGTTCGCTGGCCATTCGGCCTTAAAAACGACTTGACTTCCAATCTCCCAACGGCCCTCCGAAGTAGCCGGGGCGGTTTGACTCAAAACCGAAAAGCCATCCTGAGGGTTATTTTCTGGAATTTGAATTTTTACGTTTCGTCCAGGCAAAAGCGCCAATGGCTGTCCATTACAGGTTACGGATACGAGTACCATCCCCCCAGATTCAAAGAGGGTCCCTTCCTTTGTAACGGTATGCAGGCCGCGCGCTACTATGTCGCTGTTGTCGCTAACCTCCGTAACTTCTACTTTGAGATTTGGGCAGGTGCTGCATAACACAGCTTCGCCCGTACCAGCATGGACGAAAAGTTGATCGGTATCCACCAAAGAGATGCGGACGCCATTGGGGGTTTCCAGGACGATGTCGTTGGCTAAGTTGCTGAGCGTGAACGAAGTGTGAGAATTAGGTGCTGGTATTTGTTGCACCAAAAGACTGCCAATTTCTTGTGCAGAAGGAGCATAAGGGCTAAACACCTCCACATCCTTGCGGCATCCCACTAAGGCTAAGAATAGCAAGGGCCAATATGGCAATCGAATGTGTGTCATTTTTCTTTTGTGTTAATATATGGCGTTTTGAATAAGCCATAGACCCCTTAGCTTGGGCTTGCGCTGCCCAGTGGTCTATTATGTTTAAATTAAAGTATTTTAGTCGCGCCCAATCGAAGGCCGAGGATGCTGTAGCGTTGTTCTACCGGATGGCTGCTCAGTGTTACCGGGCGAAGCACTTGACGGAACGAGGGTTCCACAAACAATCGGAAATGGGGGGTCATGTGCCAATACCATTGAACACTAGCCCCTGCACTCACACCCAGGTTGGTCCGAAATACGGATTGACTTAGGGTACCGCCCGGGCCAATACGACCTGGGTCATGTGTAGTTGGGTCTATCACTGCGCCGCGTTTAACAAAAAGTATGTTGGCCGATATCCCGGCATTGACGTTGAAGCCCGTACGCCCGCTCCGCATTTCGACCCCAAACAACAAGGGGACATCCAGCAGCGCATAACGATTGTAGGTTTTTAAGTAGTTTTCACCGTACGTAACCACGGTATCTACTCCTACAAATTGGCCATTCACGTATTTTTGGTTAATCGTGGTGACCACAGAAGTTGGGTCTATAAATTCAAATTCTTCCGTGATATGGTCGAGATTCAAACCGCTTCGTACCAAAAAATTGCGGTTGAACATTAAAGATACCCGAACGCCTGCATTCATCGCCACACTTCTTTTTTCAGTGGCCAAACGCTCTTGTAAATATGGTTCATTATCCGAGCGGCTGGTTAGGTTGCGTTGTGCCAACGAAGGGCCTGCGTAAACATCTACTATCCACGCACTGGGATGTTTGGCAAAATCGTAGCAGAGTAGTGGCTGAATTTTTTTACGCTGGGTCAGCGGTTTAAATGTTTTGGACGCAAGCACCTGCTCAGATGCTACCATCGAGGTAACTGAATTGATTGCGGGAATGCTCAACCTCTGATCTGAATCCCCTGCTTCTACACCCATTAAATTTAAAGCAGTGGCCAGTTGTGCGGGGTTTTCCAGCGTGACATCCGGCGAAAAAATTGGTTGCGTCTGGGCGTTTGTATTGGTAGCGCGATTGATTTCAGGCGCTTTAGTATTGTACTTTTTCTCTGCGGATGGAGCACTTGCAGATGTGATCGCATCCGATTTCCTCGAATTGGTTCCCAGCAATGCCGAGGAATTTTTGTCTTGCGAATGAGCGTCCGCTATCCTTCCGGGGGAATTAGTTTCAGTAGAAGTGGATGAATAGTCGGGTATTTCTTCTGTCTGTGCAGTAGTTTGATCTTCAGACGCAACGTCTTGTTTTTCAAGTACTTGTGGGTTGTTATTCAACCCGACAACTTCCTTGTACTGAACGTTCGTTTCCCACAGCCACAATCCTGTTGCGGCAGCGGTAAGCAAAGTGAACACCCACAACAACAGCCGTTTGCGCCGACGTTTTTGTAAGCCCTGTTCCACGGCTGCCCACACGAACGCAGGAGGAGGCACCTCCACGTCTTGTAGCCGCTGTCGGAAAATATCGTCCATTTTATGGCTTGGATGATCCATATTTTTCATGATGCGTTATTATTTCATCGGTACTTAGGGTATAATTTTCTCCAGTTTACCAACTTCTATTTCCAGATATCGCCTCGCCTTGGTGAGCTGAGAACGGGAAGTGCTTTCTTGAATTCCCAACAAATCAGCCGCTTCTGCATGGGAATATCCTTCAATCGCCACTAAATTGAATACTGCCCGATATCCATCGGGCAAGTTTCGGACCAGATTCAACAACTCCGCTTCCGAGAGTAAAGCGACTGCATCTGGATCCACAGGCGTTTCTGGTAATCGCTCAAAACCTGTTAACTCGAAATCATACCGTTGTTTCTGATACGCCCTCAACGCTGTATTAACCATCACACGCCGTACCCACCCCTCAAAAGAACCCTGAAATTGGAACTGCTCCAGCTTGGCGAACACCTTCATAAATCCATCTTGCAAAATATCCGCTGCATCCTCTCTTGTCCGGGCATACCGCAGGCACACCGCGAACATCTTGCCGGCAAAACGCTCGTACAATTCGCGTTGGCATTGCGCGGAACCGCGCAAGCAACCTCGGATAAGTTCATGTTCACTCAATGGATTATAGTAGTTGGGAGTGCTATGAAGGCTGATTATTGGGAGGACTGACTTCCCGAAGGTACGCAATCCAATAGATGCACTTGTCGAGAATATCGCTGCTTGCGATTAATTGGCCAAATCTCACCTATCTATTTAACAATTCGGGCCTCCATGCAGTTGCAAAGAGGCCCGAATAAAATATCAGAACGTGGTCAAAATCTAATTTTTTCCCCCGCTGTTGGTGCCTTCTTGTTCAAAGGCTTTACGCATCTCGGTGATAGTCAGGATTTGATCCGGATCCGTTTCCAGCGCCTGCCACTTATTCATTACCAGTTTGAATGGTTCCGAAGATCGTTTGACGAAATAGCAGTAAGCCATGTAGTTGTAGGCCTTCAGGAGATCTTTTTTGTTTTTCTCCGTCTCTAATTCCGCTACCTCTGCATATTTCTCGTAGTACCCAAGTGCCTTGCCATATTCATTGGCCAACTCCGGCTTAACGGCAATCGAATCGGGCGATGGATCCAGTTTTTCCGCAGATTTAGCGGCCCAAAGCCAGCCAATTGGGGCGGCTGAATTGATTTCGGTTACTTTGGCAAAAGCCATTTCGGCGTTTTTGAAATTCATCGAATCTTCCTTGCAAAAGTAGTGGCGCATACCCAAGTTGTACCAATCCGTTGCTCTTGGAGTCGCCACCGAATCCATGTACAATTTGAAGACGATCAAAGCCGCACAATAATCTTTACGCGACCACTCAATTTTGTCTATGTCTTCGTAAAGCGCCCATTTACTGCTGTCCATTTCTATGACTTTTTTGAAGTCCTTGATGGCCTGAGTCGTGTCCCCTTTCGTTTGGAGCAAAAGTCTGGCGCGATATTCATAGTCTGAAGGCAGGATTTTATCTGGCGTGACGATGTTAAAGTAATCGTTCAAGATTTTTAAGCCTCTTGCATAATTGCCATTTTCAAAATCGCAGTAAGCCTGCAGGCGGCGCAGGTAGTTTTTGCTGGGGTCTTTCAGGAGAATTTTCTCCACCAGATCACTGCAAGCTTGGCAATCTTTTGTGATGTAATAACAATTGGCCAACTGCATTTCGTCTTCGATGGTAACCTCGGCACCGTTGTCTACCAGGGCTTTGTACGCTTTGGTGGCATCTTCGTACTTATACAGTACAAAAAACAGGTACTCCGCCTTCCCACGCAAAGCCAGGGTGTAGTTGGGGGCTAACTCAATGGCTTTATTGTAAAAGATAAGGGGTTTTTCAGGCACCTTAGCAATGCGGTAAACCTTGGCAAGCATCAATTTTGGGAGCGGATTCTGAGGCTCCAAACTCGCTGCAAATTCGTAATGTTGTGCCGCTGGGCCTCCGCTCGACATCTCTCGGTAAGCAGCTGCCGTGGACATTTGCAGGGCAAAATCTTTGGACGAAACCTCCAATGCATCTTTGAAGTACGCCTCCGCCTTCTCTAATCTGGGCTTTCTAGCACCCGGTTCGATGTAGTAGAAGAAGGATTCGCCGATCTGACGCCGTGTGGTCATATCTTTTTTAGCACTCCTGATTGCTCTTGCAAATTGCTTTTCAGCCTCAACCATGTTATTTTGAAGCAGTAGCAACCTGCCATTGGCCACAAATCCCAGGGGGGCATCGTTTTTAATGTCAAAAGCTGCTTTAAAGTTTGCCGTTGCTTTTTCTTTATCACCTTTGGCGAGATAGGCATTTCCAAGGCTCAAAAAAGCGCTTTGATCGGTAGGATCGGCCTTGGTAAGGCCAGAAAATACACTGATTGCCTTGTCCCAGTTTTCTAATTGCATGGCTTCCAGACCTGCTGCGTGGCTTTGGCCGAAAGCGTTCTGTGCCAGAAGCACGGTTGCGAGGAAAAGGGCTTTTTTCAGAAAATTAGTCATTGTTCGGAAAAAGTATTGTGTTTAAAACTGATTGAGCACTTAGCCATCCCCAAATTCGAGAAGGTAAAATGGTCCAATTTATAGAACGGATGAAGTGATATATTTTAGACTACATCCAAGGTGAAACATACACAGCAAGAGAGAAGTTTTGACAATCGTTTGGATTTCAATTGCTTGCTTTGATCAAACGCGTTACTGCGTTGGCTGGCAAAAGTCCGTCTTTGAGTATAATTCTCTGACCATCCTGTGCCAAATAAGAGGCAAAACCAGTGCCTAACCCGCTCCGTCTTCCCTGAGCGTTGATGATGTAAACCGTCCGTTTGAAAGGATAATCGCCGGTAGCCAAATAGGCTTGAAGCGGGCCATAACCGACCTTCCCTGTCTCGCGCGCCACGTCAACGAGTTTAATGTCTCGAAGAAATTTTTGCACGCCCCCGTCGTCGGTGTCCGAAATCCAGTTGGCGGCAATAACTCCAATGGTGGCCTTGTTTTTTTGGACGTAATCAATCACGGCCTCGTTATTGTTGAGCGCGGCGGCCTGCGGGTTCAATTCTTGACCCGCAATAATTGAATCACGTACGTAACGTAAAGTACCGCTCATTGGATGATCAAATACCAGGTTGACTTTCCCTAAGGTTGATTTTGGGTTGATTTCTTTCCAATTGGTGATTTTTCCGGTTAGAATATCGCGTATTTGCTGCACCGTCAATACGGTATCGGGATTTGCTCGATTAATGATTAAGGCTAGTGCGTCGTAAGCGATCGGGGTGGTCGGTGGGGTAAAGCCTCGCGACTGGAAATAAGACATTTCCTTTTCGGTCAATTTCCGGCCAATAATCACGACCTGTACAGAATCCTGGATCATTGCATTCACTGCTTCTCCCTCTGACATGTAAATCGGGGTGATTTTTGCCCGCCGGTAAATGGAATCGAATACATCCACACAGGACGAGATGAAAGGTCGGTAGCCTTCCTCCACAGCGATGGTTAATTCGCCGGTAGTGATGGTGTCGAGTTCTTTGCCGGATTTGTTGTCTTGCCCGCCGCAAGCCATCCAAAGCAGAGATAATGTGGTGAAAATCAATAAATTGCGTACCATATTAAATCAGTTTAAAAGTTGTCAGCATAAACTCTCCAGCCACGATAGCTGCCATACACCAGGAGCATGACCGCGAAAATATTCCGGAACTCGACTTGAATTCCAGACAAAAAAGTTTTGTCAAAAAGCAGCAGTGAGCCTAAACCAAGGTAAAAGACCGTCATGCACAAACCCAAGATAAGCAGCGGCATTTTGAAGTTGCGTCGTTTGCGGATGCGTTCGTCTGTGGACATGGTAAAAATTTTATCGTTAGCAGATTTTGGATCTTTTGACTTCTCTATGCAGGATGCGAATTTCTGGTAAAATGGCGGGAAAACGGCTAAAATTTAAAAAATTTGCCTAAAAATAAAATGAACATGAGCACGCTTAAGCTGCCTTAAAACGTGCTCATGTTCAATTATGCTGCATTCAATCTTATGCTTTCGACCAACTAACCCCATCCTTGCCATCTTTTACGGCAATGCCGGCGGCAGTTAGCGCCTCCCGGATTTTATCACTGGTCGTCCAATCTTTTTGGTCGCGCGCCAACCCTCTGATTTCCAGAATCAAGCCCATCAAACCTTGAAGCGTACTTTGATCGTTTTCGTTTGCACTTTCGTCCTGCAATCCAAAAATATCAAAAAGGAATGCGTTGAAAATGGTTTTCATTCGCTCAATTACCCAAGGCGACACTTCCGTGTAAGCCAGCTGCTGATTGGCCAGTTTGTGCACAAAGCTGCCCATTTCGTTCAAATTGGCAATGGCAATCGCCGTATTAAAATCATCGTCCATACCCGAGTAAGCAGCTTCGGCCAGGGATAAAATGGTCCGATCTGTATCGGTTTCGGAGCCGTCAAAGTTGCTCGGATCCACCGTCAGGTTTTGCAGTACCCGGTAGGTTTCCATCATTTTTTGGAAACCCTTTTCGGCGGCCATCAAGCCATCATCCGTGATGTCGAGCGTGCTGCGGTAGTGCGCCATGAGCATAAAAAAACGAACTGCCATGGGGGAGTAGGCTTTGCTCGTATGCACGCTGTTCCCCGAAAAAAGCTCGGGTGGCGAGATGGTGTTCCCGTCGCTTTTGCTCATTTTTTTTCCGTTGAGCAGCAACATATTGGTGTGTACCCAATAGTTGGCGGGATGGCAGCCGCAGGCCCCGTGGTTTTGCGCTACCTCATTTTCGTGGTGTGGAAATTTCAGATCGTTTCCGCCCCCGTGAATATCAAAAGTTTTGCCTAAGTACTTGGTACTCATAGCAGAACATTCCAAATGCCAGCCAGGAAAACCGACTGACCAGGGACTGTTCCAAACCATCAAATCTTCTGGACGGGCCTTCATCCAGATGGCGAAATCTGCCGGGTGTTTTTTCTCTTCCTGGCTTTTTAGTTCGCGGGTTTCTGTGTAGAGGTCTTCCAAAACCCGACCACTGACGGCCCCATACACACCTGCATTTTCGGCAGCAAATTTTGGCACATCAAAATAAACAGAGCCATTGGTTTCGTAGGCCAGGCCCCGATCCAGTATCTGCTGGACCATTTCGATTTGCTCCGGAATATGGCCCGTGGCGCGGGGTTCGATGCTCGGCGGCAGGGTGTTGAAAATCCGCATGATTTCATGAAAACCCACGGTGTAGCGTTGGGCTACTTCCATTGGCTCGAGTTGAGCCACCTTGGCTCCTTTCAACATCCGGTCTTCGCCATCGTCGGTGAGGTGGCCTACATCGGTGATGTTGCGGACGTATCGCACTTTGTAGCCAATGTGCAAAAGATAGCGATAAATCGTGTCAAAGCTGCAAAAGGTGCGGCAATTGCCCAAGTGTACGTCGCTATAAACCGTGGGGCCACAAACATACATCCCGATGTGACCAGGTGTATTTGGGCGAAACTCTTCCTTTTTGCCAGAAAGAGTATTGTGAATCTTGATAGGTCGCGGGTCATTCATAGGGTGCAAAGGTAATCCGAGCGCGTGAATTCAAAAACGAAGTTCAAACAACTCTCATGAGCTTATTCGACTCTCGTCACTTTCATCATATTTGTTTGCAGTCGGCGGCCCATCGGCATCGAACCCGTATTGATGATGGAATCGCCGGATTTAACAAACCCGCTTTCTTTCAGAATATCCGTACAGTCCTGAATGGTCTCGTCGGTGGTTGTAAATCTGTTGTAAAAAAAACATTGTACGCCCCAAAGAAGGTTGAAGGCCCCCAGTTTGATATGCTGATCGCTGAAGATAAAAATGGGGGATTTTGGCCTGAAACTGCTGATTTTAAAGGCCGTATAACCCGAGGAAGTATGGCCCACAATACCCTTCGCACCAATTTCCTCTGCCACGTTGCAAGCGCTGAAACAAATGACATCCGAATGGTGGAGCATAAACTGAGGCGCCGGGATTGGACGACGGGTGTTGATCTGCGGCCAGTATTGTTTTTCGGCTTCGCCGATAATTTTAGTCATGTACTCGATCACCAGCTTAGGATATTTCCCCACGGAAGTCTCGCCACTGAGCATCACGGCGTCTGCGCCATCCAGCACGGCATTGGCTACATCGGTCACTTCCGCCCGGGTAGGAGAGGGGTTTAGAATCATACTGTCCATCATTTGGGTCGCCACAATAACCGGCCGCGCGTATTGCATACACATGTGGATGATATCCTTTTGGGTCATTGGAAGTTGCTCGATCGGCATTTCAACGCCCAGGTCGCCACGTGCCACCATGATGCCATTGCTGGCACGGATAATCTCGCGGAGATTTTTTACCGCTTCCGGCTTCTCAATTTTAGCCATCACTTTTGCCTGGTGTTGGGTTCTTTCAAGGGCCTCTTTCACCGGATCCAGATCCGAAGCTCGACGGACGAAAGAGAGGGCAATCCAGTTGACATCCTGCGTCAGGATGAATTCGAGGTCTTCGCGGTCTTTTTCCGTGAGGGCTGGAAGTTTGACGTTTGTATCTGGCAGATTTACACCTTTATTACTGCTAAGCACGCCTCCATGTAAGGCCCGCAAGCGCACGGTGTCTTTTTTGTTGGTTTCTGCCACTTCAAAAATCAACTTTCCATCATCCATCAGGATCCGTTCGCCTTTTTCACAATCTTCAGCAAACTGATCGTAGGACATGTAAATATTGTCCATCGTGCCTTCGGCGTGTTTATCATTCGTGATCGTAATAATATCGCCCTCCGCCAGCAGAAGCGCGTTGTCTTTAATTTTACCCACCCGAAGTTTGGGGCCTTGTAAATCAGCTAAAATGCCAATGTGGAGTTTGTGCTCCCGATTGATGGCTTGTATGCGCTCTATCACTTGCAAGTGATCTGCGTGCGATCCGTGACTAAAATTGATCCGGAAAACATCTACTCCCGCCTGTATAAGCTCTAATAGCTTGTCTGGTGCACTGCATGCAGGGCCAACGGTGGCAACTATTTTGGTAAATTGAGACCCGTCTTTGCGCAAAGGCGCTTTGTTTCGTTCAAGCAATGCTGCCGCTTCCGTGAGTGTCATTCTTTTTTTTAATTTTAAGTGTAGGATGTACAATAAGCCTATCGGCGCAAAATTAGTAATCTATCAACAGATTACCTACCCTTTTGAAGGTTTCATATTGTCGGGTTGTTTCATTATTTGCAAAAAAAGCTTTCCATTTCAAATGTTTACATTTAATTAATTTGGACTAAGTGTTCGATTTACAAAAAGTATCAGATGCCTTATTTACCCCTTGGATAAAAAAATTCAGCGGAAATGTTTGATATACCTCTTAAGCAACGTTTCTTTGCAGCCTGAAAAATTAACTTTTTTTCACCAACAAGTCTAGAAAAACATGGCAAACGTAGCCGAACGCGTAAAAAAAATCATCATCGACAAACTGGGCGTTGACGAAACTGAAGTGACCCTTGAGGCGAGCTTCATCAACGACCTCGGTGCCGACTCGCTCGATACCGTTGAACTCATCATGGAATTTGAAAAAGAATTCGATGTGTCCATCCCAGACGAGCAAGCAGAAGGCATCCAAACGGTAGGTCAAGCGATCTCCTATTTGGAGCAAAATGTAAATGCTTGATTTTAAAAGGTTTGGCTTGAGATAAGCCCTGCCCTTCTTGCAAAAAGCGGTTCAAAGCAGTGTTGCTTTGAACCGCTTTTGTGTTCCAGAAATGTGTGGCACACCTAAATTTGAGTACTGATAATCAACGTGATAGTCGAGGTGTGCCACACTTTTCTGAACACTCCCTTCTGCGGCTTGAAGTGTCAGGCGTACTCCGCTTCCGATAAAGTTTCAATCGCAGCATCCAGAAAACTTGGAATCAAGGTCTCAAAAGTACGTTGAATCTTGAGCGGATTCGCCAAATCCCGAATCATTCGGTTGTAACGCGAGTGTCCGTGCTCTTCCTCGATGGATCTTTTCCGCTCTTCTTCCAAAAAGTAAGACAACAGTCCATGGGGGTCCGCCTCGGGATGAAACTGCGTCCCAATCATTTCCGGGCTAAACCGAACTGCCATAATTGCCCGTTCAAAGTGGACGTGCGGGCGGAGTTTTTCAAGGCATAATATCCGCGCACCCATATCTTTGAAGCGTTTAAGCTGCGGATTAACCACTTGATATCGCCGAAAATCAGCGATGTAAAACGGATCCGGCAGGCCCACAAAACAAGGCTCTTCTTTTCCATCGTGCGTTTTGTACACCGGGTAGGTGCCGAAAGACATTTTATACCGTTGTGTCACCTCGCCGAGTCCAAAGTGGTGGCAGGCCATTTGAAAAGAATGACAAATAAAAAAACAGTGCTTTTTAGTCTCTGAAGTCTTTAAATTGTGCTGCCAAAGTGATTCAATCAGGTTGAAATAGGGCAATTGCCAGGTTCCGTCCTGCTCCAAAGGATCACCCGGTCCGCCCGAAAACAGGTAAATATCGTAGGATAAATCCGGGATTTCAGACTTGGCCCGGACGTCAAAATGGTCAAACTCAAGCACCTCGGCATAGCGCCCCAAGATGCTTTTCAGCATGGGGATACCACGGTTTGATTCGCCGTTGTACATATCCAAAAGAGCGGCACGGAGCATTATTTTGAGCTTTTTTTACTTGTGAACAATGTTGGTTAAGTAATTGTCTTTGGAAATCCATTCATCAAACAAATTCAAAAATGTCAGTAGTACAAGAATTTAATGACTACCGCTCCCGCATGAACGAGCGCATTTTGGCACAAGACAACAAAGTGATCAAACGCTTTTGGAGTCTCGACAACCAAACCTATCAGGAAGGCGCGTTGGACGTAAGAACTAAAGAACTGTTGGGACTGGTAGCTTCCATGGTGCTTCGTTGCGACGACTGTATCAAATACCACCTCGGAAAATGCCATGAATTGGCGGTTACCACGGAACAAGTTTTTGAGGTGTTTGCCGTGGCGAACCTGGTAGGCGGATCCATTTGTATCCCCCATACCAGACGCGCGGTGGAATATTGGGAGGCCTTGCAAGCGGAGCCGGGTTAATCTACCAGCACTACTTTTTTCAAAAGCCGCAAACCAACGGAAAGTTCAACCGTTGTGTTGCGAATGCGACGTTCAGGAATGGTCACATTTTGACCAGGATTCCATGGGTCTGGAACATTGGGAATAGCATTTTGACGGTATTGAGGCGTTACATCCGGATTAACGGAAAGTTGTACTTGACACCCGACCAGTTCGGAAAAATCAAATTCAAAGCCTCCTCCAACAGAAAAGCCCGCCATCCATCGTTGTAGCCCTCCCATCAGTGGATAAAATAGTTTTCTGCCAGGATCGTTCGCTGTCAACTCGTCAATATTGGTGCTGTAGGTGTAGTCGCCCCGCAAGCCCCCGAAGTAAAAGTATCGCATCCGGCCGCCATTGGTTTCATTGAAGCGTTGTTTGGCCCCGAGTGAAAAGGAAAAGTTGTTAAAAAGGAACCGTTCTGTAAATGTTCCGCCCGGCGCGCCAGAGTTGATGTTAAAAAAACGAAATCGCGTGGCACTGCCTTTAACGTGATAGCCGAGCTGCATGTAAAAGGAACCACTGTTGTCCTCGTTGTTAATGGATTCCATGCCAAGTGCCGCATGATATTGAAATAATGGCTCCCTGCCTGATGAATTATCCCACTTCTGAAGGCCAGCTGTCGGGCCAACATGAATAACATACGCCGTGCTTTGGGCTGCCATTTGTCCAAAAAAGACCGTCCAGATGATAAATGTTAACTTGTTTCGCATATTTTTGCTGTTTTTGTGGCGAAAATAACCGTTTAGCCGAAACTTTTCAACTACAGACCGCTTCTCACTTAACAGCCTATAGCCTTTTCGTAATTTCACCTCACAAATCACGCACTTTTTCTCCAAAAATACGCAACGATGACTAGAACAATTGAACCTAACACTGCGACGACTTTTGACGACTTTCCATACATCCGTCCGGTTATGTCGGATTTTTCTAAAGATTTTGAACACCAACTTTTGCGCTTCGAAAACGCCGCAGACGCCCAACAACAACAACACATTCTAACCGAAATCGTTGCCCTGCGCGAGGAGTTCAGTTCGATGTTCAATCTTTGCTACGTACGGCATACAGCCAATACTGCCGATCCTTTTTACGAGCTTGAAAATCAATACTTTGACGAGCAATCACCCTCCTTTGAGGCGCTGAACAACCGTTTTTACCGAGCACTCCTGAGCTCTCCATTCCGCGAGGTTTTGGCCGAAAAATTGGGAAAACACCTGTTCACCCTGGCCGAAGTGTCGCTCAAAACCTTCCAGCCGAGTATTTTGGAGGATTTGCAGCAGGAAAATGCGCTCAGCACGGAATACACCAAAATCAAGGCCCGCGCAAAAATTGAATTTGAGGGAAAATCTTACAACCTCAGCAATCTGTTGCCCATCGAATTGTCGGATGACCGGACCACGCGCAAAAAAGCGACCACGGCCAAGTGGGGTTTTTATGCCGAAAATGCCGAAGCGGTTGAAGACATCTTCGACCGTATGGTCAAATTGCGGCATAATATAGCGGAGAAACTCGGCTTTCGCAGTTTCGTCGAGGTCGGGTACGCACGGATGCGGCGCTCAGATTACACCCCCGAAATGGTCGCAAATTTCCGCCGGCAAGTGCGCCAACACATCGTTCCAATTGCAACCGAACTGTACAACCGGCAGCGCAAACGCCTGGACATCGAATCTCTGAAATTTTATGACGAGGAGTACAAATTTGCCAGTGGCAACCCGAAACCCATCGGAACGCCGGAGCAAATAGTGGCCAATGCCGCCAAAATGTACCAGGAACTAAGCCCCGACACCGATGCTTTTTTCTCCCGAATGCAAAATGCCAATTTAATGGATTTGGTGAACCGCGACGGTAAAGCCACAGGAGGCTATTGCACCTACATCAGCAAATTTGAGGCACCGTATATTTTTTCCAATTTCAACGGTACCAGCGGCGATATTGATGTGCTGACACATGAAGCTGGTCACGCTTTTCAGGTTTGGAGCAGCCAAAATTTTCCTTTTGAAGAATACCACTGGCCAACCGCTGATGCCGCAGAAATACATTCTATGAGCATGGAGTTTTTTACCTGGCCCTGGATGCAGCTCTTTTTCGGGGATCAAACGGAAAAATATCATTTCATGCACCTGGCGGGCGCAATTCAATTCCTGCCATACGGTGTGGCTGTGGACGAATTCCAACACATTGTGTACGAAAATCCAAACATGAGCCCGGCAGAACGAGATGCCGCCTGGCTCCAACTGGAAAAAATCTATCTCCCGCACCGGGATCATGATGGCATTGAACACCTTGAAAAAGGGCGTTTTTGGCACAAACAAAGCCATATTTTCAACTCTCCCTTTTATTACATTGATTACACGCTGGCGCAAATTTGTGCGTTCCAGTTTTGGGTAAAAGACCGCAAAAACCACGAATCTGCCTGGTCGGATTATCTGCGGCTGTGTCGTGCCGGCGGGAGCCAATCTTTTTTAAATCTGGTCAAACTGGCCAACCTGAAATCGCCCTTTGACGATGGCTGCGTACAGTCGGTAGTCGGCGAAATTAGAGATTACCTGAACAGTGTGGACGATTCAAAATTTTGAATAACCTATTGATTTTCAAACAAATGCGCTACTTAATATTGGCAATTGCGTTGTTCTTTTCAACAGCCTTTGCAACCCAATCCCCGCCAACCTTGAAACTTGCCCTGCTTAAATACAGTGGCGGCGGCGATTGGTACAACGATGTCAACTCGCTGAAAAATCTCGCGAAATTCTGCAACGAAAACCTCAAAACCAACTTCGATGCCTCGGATTACGCAACCGTGGAGCCAGGTAGCGCGGAGATTTTTAACTACCCCATCGTGTATGCTACTGGCCACGGGAACATGCTTTTTAGCGATTTGGAAGCCAGAAATATGCGCGCCTACCTCGAAGGCGGCGGATTTTTGATTTTGAACGACGATTTTGGTCTCGACCCTTTTGTGCGCCCGGCCATGAAAAAAGTGTTCCCGGAACTAAGTTTTGTGGAATTGCCCTTCAACCATCCTATTTACCAGCAGAAGTATAAGTTTCCGAATGGGCTTCCCAAAATTCACGAACACGACGGGAAGCCCGCGCAAGGATTTGGATTGATTTATCAGGGTAGGTTGGTCTGCTACTATAATTTTGAAACCGATTTGGGCGATGGCTGGGACGATATTCACAACGATCCTAAAGAGCTGAGAACCAAAGCCTTGCAAATGGGCGCGAACATTGTCCAGTATGTTTTTGGGCAATAAACCGGCTTAGGCGCTTACCTTCGCGCCTTCACTAAGACCCTTTTTATGCGTATCCTACTCTTAGGCTCCGGCGGCCGCGAACACGCCCTTGCACTAAAACTTTCCCAGAGCAAACGTTGTAGCCAACTTTTCATCGCCCCGGGCAATGCAGGGACTTCCGGTTGTGGACAAAATGTCCAGATTAATCCGCTGGATTTTCCCGCAGTAGCCAGTTTTACGCTGGAGAATCAAGTAGATATGGTGGTCGTTGGGCCCGAAGAACCGCTGGTTCGGGGTATTTGGGATTTTTTTCAAGCCGATGAATGGTTGAAAAAAATCCCCCTCATCGGTCCTTCCAAAGCGGGGGCTGTTTTGGAAGGAAGTAAAGCCTGGAGTAAAAAATTCATGCAGCGCCATCATATACCTACGGCCGGTTATCAAGAATTTTCCGCCGAAACCCTGGCCGAAGGTTTGGCTTACCTGCAAAACCATCCACTGCCCATTGTCCTCAAAGCAGACGGGCTGGCTGCCGGAAAAGGGGTGGTTATTTGTCAATCACACGCCGAAGCAGCTGCCGAAATGCGCGAAATGCTGGGCGGTAAGTTTGGTGCCGCTAGTGCGCAGGTAGTGGTAGAAGCTTTTTTAGATGGCATCGAATTCAGTGTTTTTGCCCTCACGGATGGAAAAACCTATAAAATTCTGCCCGAAGCCAAAGATTACAAACGCATCGGAGAAGGCGATACCGGACCCAACACCGGGGGCATGGGCGCAGTCAGTCCGGTACCTTTTGTGGACGAGGCGATGTGGCAAAAAGTAGAGGAACGTATCATCCGACCTACGGTTGAGGGACTTAAAAAAGAGAAAATACCTTACAAAGGCTTCCTTTTTTTTGGTTTAATCCGCGTCCAGGGCGAACCATTTGTGATTGAGTACAACTGCCGCCTGGGCGATCCAGAAACCGAAGTGGTGTTGCCACGACTCAAAAACGACCTCGTCACCCTGTTCGACAACTGCGCAAAGGGCAGTTTGGGCCGGGTGAAAATTCGGACCGACAAACGAGCTGCTACCACCATTTTCCTAGTCAGCGGGGGATATCCGGGCGATTATTCAAAAGGAAAAACCATCACGGGATTGGAGCTGGTGAAAGACGGCATCGCGTTCCATGCCGGCACTTCGAGTTCCCAAAATGGTACGATTGTGACGGCTGGGGGGCGAGTGATTGCACTCACCAGTTTAGGGAAAGACATCCCGACGGCGCTTCGCAAATCGAACCGGAATGCTAAGGTCCTGCAGTTTGAAGGAAAAAATTACCGCCGCGACATCGGTAAGGATTTAATTGATTAGCCAACTTTCAGAGCGTATTTAGAAAAGTGTGGCAATTTTAGGTGTGACACACTTTCTTGAAAACGCTCAACTTTCACGATAAAATATCCATTTTCCATGAAATTCATCCTTTTTTCGCTTGTTCTTTTGGCTGCATTAATGCTGTGGACCGGCTGCAAAGGCGCTAAATACTCCGCCGAAAAACTCCCTGAACAACAACTGCGCTGGGGTACTGGCGGCGGCTTCGTGGGAAAAGAATCTGCCTATATTTTATGCGACAATGGCCAAATGTTCAGTCGCGACATTATGGGCGTAACCAAATCTGCCGGCAAAGTAAAAAGTAAGGTGGCCAAAGCTCATTTCAAAACCGTTGAAACTTTACAAATCGCAAAAATTGACTTTACCCACCCCGGCAATACCTATTCCTTCCTGGAATGGCAAGACGGCGACATGGTGAGCAGAATCGTATGGGGAGACAAGGCGTTTCCGGTTGAAAAATCCGTCGAAGACTTGTACGGAGCGCTCAACGGTTTATTAAAGAAATAGTCCTATTTTCTTGCAAGGTAAACGCCCAACAAGATAATTACCGTGCCCACCAAATCGAGGATTCCAATGGACTCCCCATCCAAGGCACCAATCAAAATGGCACCCACTGGCAGCAAATACGTGACCGAAGTGGCAAAAATGGCACTGGTGCGTTGCAACAGAAAAAAGTACACAATGGAGCCGATGACGGTACCGACTGCCGACAAATAGAAAACGTAGCCGAGGCCTTTGATGCCTTCAGGATGCTGCCATGCAACCTGCCAACCGCCTGATAACCAAAGACCTATCAAGAATAAACCACCAGTAATCACAAAAGCCGCCGAAGCAATGCCCGCTGGTGGAAGGTCGCGCAGATGCTTGTTGACCGTATTGGCATTGATGGCGTAGCAAACGGTTGCGAGTACACACAGTCCGGCAAAAAACGCATTGCCCGATACGCCGCTGCTGGCGTTAAAAAGTACCAATATAAGCGCGCCGGCCAATCCAATTACAATACCAAGCACCTTATCTTTGGAGAATTCCATGGAAAAAAATGCCGTCCCAATCAGCAGCGTAAAAAGGGGCGTCAGGGAATTGAGCACGCCCGCCAGGCTGCTGTCAACATGTTGCTGAGCGACAGCAAAAAAGAAATTTGGAATCGCAGAGCCACAAAAGGCCACGACAACCAGGGGTTTCCAGCGTTTCCAGTCAATTTTTGACCAATACGTCGCCGCGATAGGTAGGTAAACTGCTGTTGCGAGTACCATTCGCCACATGGCCATCTGTACCGGATTAAAAATCTCGACGGAATGTTTGATGAACCAAAAAGACGCGCCCCAGATCGCGGCAAGGAAAAAGATTAAAAACCAGTCAAGGGTAGCGGGTGGGCGATTGGGCATACGGGGCGTTGTGTTGTGTCGGTGATTGGGATATTGGGATGCGATTATTTACCCGAGAGAATGCCCAAGACCTTCCCCCGCATGGTTTGCCCGATAAAGGGTGTATTCCGCGATTTTGAGCGGACGTTTTTTTCCTCCAGAACCCATTCCTTTTCGGGATCAAAAACGGTGAGCTCGGCGCGTGCTCCAACGGCAATTGGAGGAATCGGCAAGCCCAATATTTTTCGCGGCGCAAGGCTCATTTTTTCAACCAATTGGTTGATATTCAATTTTTTATCCAAAAAAGTACGACACAATGCAAAGCTGGTTTCCAGCCCAGTCATACCAAAATCGGCGTACGTAAACTCCAAATTTTTAGCTTCTTCATGCCAAGGGGTGTGGTTGGAGCAGATAAAATCTATCGTGCCATCTTCCAGCCCTTCAAGCAGAGCCGCCGCATCCGAATCTGACCGGAGCGGGGGACTGATTTTCCAATTTGAATCGAATGTGGACAATTTTTCATCGCTGAAACAGAGATTGGCCACTGCCACAGAGCACGTAACGGCTTGTCCCGCTTGTTTCGCAGCCCGGATCATCGAAACGCTCCGAGCCGTGGAAACCAAATGAATGTGCAATCGGCCACCGGAATATTCCAACAGGCTCAAATCTCGCTGCACCATGAGTTCTTCAGCCATTGCAGGCAGCCCCTTCAAGCCCAGGGAAGTGCTCATTACACCTTCGTGCATTTGTCCGCCGGCAGCAATCGTTTTGTGGTGTGGAACATTGATTATCAACCCGTTAAATGCCTGGGCGTATTGCATAGCTCTAAGTAAAAGCCCTGCGTCTTGCACCGATCGTTTACCATCGCTGAATGCAATGGCGCCCGCAGCGTGCATATCAAAAAGTTCGGCCAAATCCTTACCCTCGCAAGCGTAGGAAACCGCCCCAATGGGATAACAGTGAATAGGCAGGGAAGTGGCCTTGTTTTTAATGTACAAGATTTCAGACTTGGTGTGCAAGGCCGGGTCCGTATTGGGCAAACAAGCGATTGCGGTGAATCCTCCTGCCGCTGCAGCCGCTGCTACCGATGTAAGGTCCTCTCGATGCTCAAATCCCGGATCCGCAGCATAAACACCCACATCCAGCCATCCCGGAGACACGCAGAGTTGTTCTGATGCCCAAACCTCCGTGTCTGCTCCTGCCTCGAGGTTGGAACCAATCGCCTCAATGATGCCATTTCGGATAAGAATGTCCTGCTTTGGGCTTTCCTGCGAGCCGTTGAAAATTTGGGCGTTTTTTAATAGTATTTGCATGATTTCAACAAATTTCAATGCTTTTTTACCAGTTTTTGGGCAATTTGTACCAATAATTGTTTTTCACTACCCAACCCGGGGCCTGACGGTAGAGATCAAAATTTTGATCCCGGATTAGGACTTCATCGTACCAAAAAGCGGCATTGCCACCTTTTTTATAGAGGTAAATATGAACCTGAGATTGCGCTCCTTGCACCTCAAAAGGTATCTCGAATAAGGCCCATCGGTTGACGATTGTTTTTAGGCCCGTTCTAAGGGGCATTTTTGGCAATTTGCCTGGGAGGGCTGTTTGACCGTTTTCGGTGATTTGGATATCCTGGGTCATCCCCAAATCCGCATCTACTTTTACCCAAACACTGAACACATAAGCCCCTGGGGGAATGATATTTTCCCAAATCGTAGTGGTGTCGCCCAGATTTGCGGTGGCTGCACCATTTCCTTGGAACTTGTAGGTGTTTGTGGAAATAGTGTCAAACTGGATACTTTGGTACCATTTGGGAGTGCCGACACACTGCCAGCCGCCTCCTGCAACCTGATTCGCCTGCTCCTTCACGAAGGACAACATTTCGGTGGCCTGCTGCTGCGACCAGATGCGCACGCTATCTGGCACAAGCGCCAGGATTCTCAGTTCCGGGCTGTTATAAACGGAAGTGGCTTTATCCAGCAGGTGTGCATATTTTTTCTGCACATTTTCCCATTGGCTTGGTTCTATCATGAGCGCGATGGGGCGGTTGTCGGGTAGTTCTGACAGTAGGACGGGCGGCTCAAAAGCCGGAAGGGAGAATTGCATGGACTCCACCATACGGCTCACGGGCGCTCGACTCATGTTCACGCCCATGTCAGGCACCCCGGTTTGCAGGGCGGTGTATTGTACTTTTTGGTACAGCGGGTAGTGGGCTTCCAGCCAGATGTTTTCGGAGCCGATGTGGTAATAGGGCAACGGCATAAGTGCTTGAAAACGACCAAAATCTACCTTATTCAGCCAATGATCTGGCGTAGCGGCCACTACTTTTCGCTGGGCAAGGCTGGGCACTAATTGGAGCGTATTGTTTTTTTGAAAATAGTAGGCTTCCCAACACAGAACCGTCAGGGGAATGAGCGTGAGGCTCCATTTGAGCAAATTAGGCAGATAATTGGCCAATTTTGCGGAGCGTTGTCGCACAAAAGCCATCCATTTTTCCGCGACCTGTGCGCGCAGGCTTTTGTTCCACAAAATATAAAACACCAGGACGTTGATCACGTAATAAAAAGCCCAGGTAAATCGGCCCAAACCTCTGAACTGGCGAATCGGCCCAAAATAATCCACCATCCACTCCAGACCTTTAATCGAAAACGGGAATCCTAAACTGAACAAGAGGGTTGCAAATGCGGCAAAACAAATGCCTTGCAAATAATTTTTGTGTACACGGTGATACGCTGCAGCTTCCCATTCCGGCTCAAAAAGTCGAAAACGACGTTTAAAAATCAACCAAAGGGTAAAAAGGAACGCGATAAACCCAACATACGCCTGGGCTTCGAAGTCGAGATCCCGAATTTCAGTAACGTATCGGTTGATCCATTGGTGGACGGGGAAATAATCATAGGGCAAAAACACGCCCTCCCATCGGCCAATGTAATCCGTGAAACCATAGGGTGCTGCGGGACGATCCGCGTAATAATCGGACCAATGTAACCACACGTTCAGTGCCGCAAATGGGAGGATCATCATTACAACCAGGTGACTCGCACGCGTCCATATATTTCGCCAGGAAGGGTTGATAAAGATCTGAAAAACGGTGTAAAAGCTCAAAAAAACGGCAGAGACCCCTAAATTGTAAAAATGCAATTGTGCTGAAAACCAAACCAATATGCCAATCATAAGGCTTTGGTACCGGCGGCTCTGTCGTTCCTCATATCGGCAGAGCAACAGCAGCAGCATGGGTATCACCCAAATATGGGAAAGACCAAAATGCCCGTCAAAACGATTGTACTGTGGCGAAAGAAAGGCAATACCCAAGGCCGCAAGCCCTGCGTACCAAACGGGGAGGTGGAGTTTTCTCAGCAGCAAATAGATCACTCCGGCTCCAAAAATAATAGACAATACCAGCGATAAGTGGATGATTCCAATCACCTGATCGTTCACATCAAACACATGACGGCTCCACCACTGAATCATTGCACTCACGATGGGTTGATTGTCTGTAAACAGCACGTGTTCGCCAAAAGGATAGTTCATCCCCTCATAGTGCACGTAGCTGGAATCGTGCAGCACGTGCCAGGCCGAGGTCATGTAATTTTTGAACCCGTCGCTGCTATTCGCAATCATTACATCATTGGGGGAATGCAACCAATGGCCATGTTTTGCCCAAATCAGGAAAGAAGCGACCAAAAACACTGCTATCAAACCCCAAAACGTATGCCCGCGCTTAGGAGAAGCGAGGTTGTGTATGGTGTGTTCTATCTGTTCTACACTGTTCATTTTAATGGGTTAATGGTCCTTTTCAGGCTCGTAGCATAAGGCGAAATAAATTTTATTTACACGATTTTGTCCTGTTTAAGCGGGCAAAAGTAGGCAAAACGGCTCATCGGCATCCGGCTAAAATTTGGCTTAATGCTGGTCTGTGTTAAATTCCAAAATATTATTGGACAAAATGCAATAAGCCTTTCAAAATCGGTGTTTTACAGCCGATTTTTCACTTTTTTTCAAGCCAAAATCTGGCACTAAGCCTATGGAAGAAACCTACACATACGATGCACAAATGGTACAGTTTCTGTACCGCGAACTGTCTGCTGCGGATGCCATGGAGATGACGCATTTAATCGAAGATAATGCTGCGCTCTCTGCTGACTACAACGCCTTGCGGTCTGGCAAGGCGCAACTGCCCAAAGTACAGTTTAATCCTTCTCCATCTGTTTTGCATAATATCCTGCAATACAGCGCAAAAACGGCTTTGGAGGCACATTTTTAAACATTGTAGCACTCCACCTCGAAGCCCTCGCCCCAAAATTTGGAGCGGGGGCTTTCTCTGTTTAGAAAGTTTATGAGGTTGATAGGGTTGATGAAAGTTTATCAAGTCTGCTTTATGGGGGGCGAAATCCCCAGATTTCTAGCGAATATTATCAACCCTATCAACTTTCATAAACCCTATCAACTTGAGAGATGCCCAGATCACAATCAATAATCCACGTGTTCCAAGAACAAACCGCTGGGTGGAGCTGTGTACCGGGCTGGTTCCCGAGAGTTGGTTTTCAGAAAAGTTTCAACGTCTTGCCCGGACATGTTTCCTCGGCCCACCTCGACCAATACACCGACCATACGCCGCACCATTTTCCACAAAAAATGCGAGCCAGTAATATGGATGTAAATCCGATCACCCTCTTCCCGAATTTCCACCCGATCAAGGTCCACCAGCGTGCTTTGGCCTTCTTTTTCCGTAGAGCCAAAAGAGCGAAAATCGTGGAACCCTTCCAATCTGGATGCTGCTTCGCGCATGGCACGGAGATCTAAGGGATCGCGCACCCACCAGACATATTTTTTACCAAAGGCATCCCGCCGTTTTGATATTTGGTAGGTATAACTACGGCTGCGGGCATCGTGGCGGGCGTGAAACTTTGGGTGGGCTTTTTCCACATGCAAAATGTTGATAGCATGCCCCAATTCATCGTTCATGCTCATCTTGATTTGCTCGGGAGTGAGACGCGTGTTGGCAAGCTCCAAGTGCGCTACCTGCCCCCGTGCATGCACCCCGGCATCTGTTCGACCGGCTCCGTATATTTCAACCGGTTGATTATCAAAGATTTTTGCGGCCACTTGCAAGAGTTCGCCTTGCACGGAGCGTTCGTTTTTTTGGATTTGCCAGCCGGAGTACCGCGAGCCGTCGTACTCGAGGGTCAGTTTGAATTTTGCCATTTTGTTGTGTGTATAAAAAATCGAGGCACAAGGTTCAAAAGCCCTGTGCCTCGATGTATATCTAAACCGCATAGTTTTTTACTTTTTCAAGTAATTTTCTGCAAAAAACTCCCGGTAGCGGTCCAAAGTTTTGTTTTTCAATATCCGGCGGTAGTTTTCCTGGGTCACGGCAAACATTTCCTTGTTGTAGGTTTTTTTGCTGGTTTCCCCGAGAAAGTCGTTTATCCCCTTGACCTCTTCATAATAACGCATCGCCTGCGTTTTGGAGTCGAATTTGCGAATCACCACAATGGGCGTACTGACATCTGTGCCAAGAAAAATATTGGAGATCCGAAGCTGCTCCGCCTTGTGGTTTTCATTGTTGTAATCAGACACCGCAGCTTTGACCTCATCAAGCTTGACATTGTCACCCTTGAGCGCCACGATAAAATAGTGGAGTTTATCATCCTCCCTGGTGAAGCCGTCGTCAATTGCCGAGGGGTCCACTTTTCTCGTGTTGTCCACCTCAAAGCCTTTACACGCAAGCACCCGGGCTATTTCTCTGGACCTGGTAGCCTCCGGGCTGTCTGGATATCGTTTAATCAATTCCCCAAGCGCTGCGCAGTACGCTTCGTTTCCGCTTAGATTACCCGTACACAAGGCGCTTATAAGCGCAAACTTTGCAACGAGCGGATTTTGAGACCCATACTTTTTGGGGGCTTCTTCGCAGCGATCGAAGGCGTTTTTGTACTCGCCTTTTTGGAAAATTGCGTACGTTTCTTCGTAGTATCTGTTGAGTTCCCGCTCGCGTTCCTTGGTTGCATTCAGGAAGTTGGGATCAGTGAGCGTGCGTGCGTAGGCGCTTTTGGGATATTTTTCCACCAACTTATCGTAGTAAAACTTCGCTCGTTCCTGATTTTTCAGGTCATTGAACCCCAAGTAACAGTAATACCAGATTTCCTTTTCATAGCGGGCAGTATCGGGGTATCTTGTTTGCACTTCCTCCAGGGTGCCTGTGCTGCGGCGATTGTTCTGCAACCGGTCGCGGTAAAGTGTGCCGAGTTGGTACATGGCCTCGTAGGTAGCCATGTGTATCACGGAGAGTTCAGCCTCTGAGCTTGGAATATTAGAAAAAATATCTTTCATCTCTGCATCTGCCACCACTTTAGTACGGTTACTGTCACTTCCTGCCACTTCATCTGGGCCACCAGCGATAATTCGATTGCTCCGCCGCCAGTTATCATCCAACTTTCGGTCTCCCCAGGTTCTGGAAAAATCCTTTCGTCCTTTTTTCAGGAACGTTTCGTTGTAGAAGTAAAAAGAGGATGGTTGGTTTCCTGCAGTGGGTGCTGGCGCTTTTGCCGGGCCTGAGGGGTTTCCTTGGTCACCCGCTTTGGCGCTGATGGCCGCTGCAAGGTCAGACTCCCGTTGTTTTTTTATCTTTTTGGCCAGTTCACCACGTTCTTCGTCCGACATTCTGAACACCCGCACGATGCTGTCGTTGGCATCAATGGTTTGAATCAGCCGGGCAATGTCTTTGAGATTTTCGGCATAATCTGCTGCACGTTTGTGGCGCGGATCGTCCACGGGCAAAACAGTAATGGTGCTATCATAGTAGGCTTTTGCCTGTACAAACTGTTCGTCTTCAAAATGGAGGTCCCCTAGTTTGAGATAAGCTTCTGCCCGTTGAGCCGTGTTGTTTTCATTAAAGGCCAGGGATTTACGCAGGTATTCCATTCCCTCTTTCTTTTTGCCATCGCTCAGGGCAATGTCTGCCATGGCAAAATAAATTTGGTCCCGGTACTCCTTATTTTTAGCCTCGCTGAGCATTCGCTCATACAATTTTAAGGCTGCTTCACTGTCATTTTTCCCGTTTGCCCTGCCTGAAGAGATTTGCAAGAGACGAGCATTAAAATCCATCTCGTAGTGCGGCTTATTGTTGAGTACGCGTTCATAAGCAGCAAAGGCCTCGTTGTGGCGACCTGCACGGGTGTGAATCTGGGCAAGAATGAAGGACCATCGAGCGCGCAGTTTTCTACTGTCGCTCAGTTCAATGGCTTTCGTAAGCGGCGCAATTGCTCTGTCGTACTGTTGTTGCTTAATAAAGAGGTGTGCTTCCGCAGCTGCCAGGTCGTCGTGTAGTTTCGGCGGGAAATTTACATCTTCCCATAGTTCGCGGAATAGGAATTCCGCTTCTTCGTATTTATCGCGTTCGGTGAGGGTTCGGCCGTACCAAACCATTGCGGAAGGAAAATCGTGTGTGCGTCCAAAGGGCTGGTTGTACGGATTTTGGCCGGGAGGCTTTACTTCTTCGGCTTTTTTGGGATCAACACCCGGTTTTACCGGTGCTGCGGTTGTTTTAGTATCTATTTTTGGAGTGGTTTTGCCTTTTTTGCCTTTATTTTTTTTGGCTTGTGCCTTTCTTTTAGCCGCCTCCTTTTTCTTTTTCGCTGCCGCCTTTTTTTTCGCTTTTGCCTTCTTTTTGGCTTCAGCTTTTCGCTTTTCGGCTGCTTTTTTCCGGTCTGCTACTTTTTGCTTAGACGATTTACCCTTCTTTGCCTTGCTTTTTGAACGGGTTGGGTCTTGCTGTTCGCGAATAAACTTGTACGTGGCTTCTGCGGTCTCATAATCGCGCTTCAGGAACTGCGCTTTACCCATGAGGCCATAATTATCGTCCGTCCAGGTGCCCGGGCGGTGCAAGGAGATGCCTTTGGCTGATTTTTGGATGATATTGTCCAAATCTGTACGAACACTACTCGGATCAGCGGCAGCATAAGGGTACATATCCAGTATTTTACTGAAATTGTCTTTATGCTGCTCTTCTAATTTGGCCGTGGTGAGATCGAAGAGTTCGTCAGCATTGAACCAATAGTTGTATTTATTGGTAAACGAGTGGTAAAACTTTTTGGCTTTGCTCGTCTCTTGTCCTTTCTTTTTGGTCGTAACACAAGCAGACGAGGCTACCAGACACAGCAGCAGCACGCCAGCGAGGGCAATGTTCCATATATTTTTCATGTCAAAAATCTTGAAAAGCAGGTTGGATTCAAAAATGCGAAATTTCCTATTCCGCCGCCCAAAAATATGGGTTGCCTGAAGGTGCTATTTGAAGGTTTTCGGTTGCCCAAGTTGTGTAAAATTCTCGCATTTTTTGGAAAAAAAACTACTCGCCATACACCGAAACTGCCTTTTGCTCCAGTTCCGCCATGGTAAAAATATCGGTGAGCCGGGCCTCCATTTTAAAACCACCGCTACCATAAACTTTTCGATAATAAACCAGCCCTAAACCTTTCGCATACCACTCTTCACCAAGCCCTTCCACCTCCGCAATGCCCTCTTTTTCATTCCCAAGGGCCTCTCGAAGCCCAAAACGGACACAGGGATATTGTTTCCCATCAAATTCAAAGTCCGGGCCATCCCCTAAAAAGCGTCTGTTCCGCACCACATAGATGGTCGCCTGTGGATCGTCGGGGGGATTAAATTTTAGTTTGAATAAAAAAACGCCCACGGAGTCGGTCACATTGTATGGAAACTTATTGGCCGCCTCAATAATGGTGGTCGTATGGATTTGCCCACCCTCCACCTCGGGATCGGGATCCGCTTCGTACAAATGACACTCTTTAGCCAAAGCACCACTTTTTGTAATTTTTTCACGAACAATCTGACCAATCTGGAAACGGTGGTCGTAGTACGTTCCAACCAAAAAAAGGCCACTATCGCGCACAAATGTGCGATAATACCAGTATTCTGGCATTACGGAATCGTTTTGAGACACGACATACTCGTAAACTTTTCCGCCGCGCAAGTCTTTAACGGGGAAGTAATAATCGCTAATATTACGTTTACCTCCGGCACCGCAGGCAAGCAGGCAAAAAAACAATGAAATTGATATCAGAACACGCACAACGATATTTTTGGCACAAAGAAAGGGATTTTGTGCAGGCAACCAGCCTGCTCCGCTTTGCGCCATCACACCGCACCTATAAAAATTGGTTTTGGGTTATGAAAAATCTACTCTTTATCTTTATTTTGATGCTCACCGCCCAAGGCATGAGCGCCCAAAATTCGTTCACCATTGAACGTACGCTTCAATGGCAAAACACCGCCACCACTTACACGCTGGCAGATGGAACGCCATTTGAGGTTTGGAAATTTGATGGCTGTTCTTTTGGCGACAATGCGCGTTCGCTGCCTATTTTTTCTGAACGTTTTTTGGTTTCAGGAAACGCCAAAATGGAGGTAGAAGTAAGCGCCGTCCAATGGGAACGTTTTCCTAAAAAACCTTCCGCAGATGATAGCTCATTATCTAATGACTTGACTATCAATACATTATTAGAACAAGAGCGCAGCAAATTTTTTGGCCGTGTAACGTTTATTCCCATTCGAAAAGTGGGCAATTCCTTCGAGCGGGCCACTTCTTTCGTGCTCAATGTGCGCGTTGTACCAGTACCAGTAGCACCCACTTCTGCTTCTGATCGCGATGGATTTACGTTCACCTCAGCCCTCAGCAGCGGAGATATTTACAAATTTGGGGTAGCGCAAAATGGTGTTTATAAGCTGGATTATGCCTTCTTGAAAAACGAACTGGGCATCAGCAATTTGGATAATATTGACCCGCGCACCATTCGACTGTACGGAAATGGCGGAAATATGTTGCCTGAAAAAAATAGTGATACCCGTCCGGATGATTTGATCGAAAACTCAATTCAAATCGTAGGCGAGCAGGATGGGAAATTTAACACCGGTGATTACATCCTTTTTTACGCTGTTGGCCCACGCCCCTGGCAACATCGCCCCCATGCAACGGATCCAGAGCTGACTGTTCGGCTGAATCTTTACGACCACCACGCCTGGTATTTCATCAAAACGGGCGATGGTTTTGGGCTTCGGATTTCAGAAAAACCAAGTGTTCCAGCCAGCTATGTCACTACAGAATTTGATGATTATCAACGAATTGAGGAAGAAAAAACCAATCTGCTTCATTTCAATCCTTCCGCACAAGGATCCGGTAAGCGTTGGTTTGGCGATTATTTTTACCAAGTCCGGGAAAAACAATATGATTTCAATTTTGCCAACCTTGTTCCCGGTAGTAAGGCCCGTATACGCAGTGAATTTGCCGGACGGAGTTCGTTGCCTCAGACGGTTCGAGTAGAAATAGAGGGCAGTACTTTTTCAAGAACAGTTTCGGCTGTAACCATTTCCAATCTCGACGGAAATTATGCCTCAAATGCCGTCTTAAGTGGCGAATTTCAACCGAATTCTGGCGCATTTAAGGCTAAGATCGTTTATCCTAACATCGGCGCGCAAAGTGAGGGCTGGCTGGATTACATAGAAGTGAATGTACGCCGGCAACTTACTATGGCAGGTCCTATCCTCGAATTTCGGGATTTGAAAACCCTTACGGAAGACGCTGCGCTTTTCCGCCTATCCGGCGCGGGCGGCAATACGACCATCTGGGACATCACTAACCCTCAAACACCTTTTATCCAGCAAAAAAGCCAAAATGGCTCGACACTTGAGTTTGGATCTGCCACACTTGGCACGCTGCGCAATTTTTTGGCCTTCACAGATGCTGCTAACTTCCCAAAACCGGAGCAAACCGCCGGTAAAATCAACAACCAAAACATTCATGGGCTTGAAAACTTCGATTTTGCCGTTGTTTATCACCCGGATTTTAAGTCGGAAGTAGAGCGTTTTGCCGCACACCGACGCGCATACTCTGGTTTGGATGTCGTTACCGTCAATATTAATCAACTGTTCAACGAATTTTCCTCTGGTGCAAAAGATCCTACCGCAATCCGCGATTTTGCACGCATGATGCTGACCAGAAACCCGGATAAATTCAAGTATTTACTACTATTCGGGGATGCCTCTTTTGACCCAAAAAACAACACCAATAGCGTTGAAAACAAGGATTTTATCCCTGTTTTTGAAACGGCGGAGTCTTTCAGCCCTATTGATGCCTTTCCTGCCGATGATTATTTTGCATTACTTAGTCCCAATGAAAGCGGCACCTTATCCGGGGCGCTTGACATTGCCGTGGGTCGCTTTGTTTGTAACACGCCTGATGAAGCGCGAACCATTGTGGATAAAGTGATTTCCTACGACATTGATCCCGCATCTTTGGGCGACTGGCGCCTGCGGGCTACCTACATTGCGGACGATGAGGATGGAAACGCCCACGTAAATCAAGCCGAAAAACTTTCCAATGAAAACGCTGCGGCGGAATCCTGGTTTAATATTGGGAAAATCTACTTCGATGCATACCAACAGATCGCAACTTCCGCAGGGCAACGTTATCCAGATGCCAAAGCCGCGATCAATTCTGAAATATTCAAGGGTACACTCATTGCCAATTATATTGGCCACGGCGGTCCGCGCGGGCTTTCACAAGAACGGGTTGTTGACAACAATGATATCGCTGGTTGGGATAATCCAAATAAGTACCCGCTCTTTATCACAGCCACCTGCACCTTTGGCGGCTACGACGATTATACTACGCTGACTGGGGGCGAACAGGCTTTTTTGAGGATAAAATCGGGCGCAATTGCCCTATTTACCACGGTTCGCTCGGTGTATATAGCCGGAAATGAAGACCTTACAGACGCTGTCCAGAGCTTCCTTTTTAAGCGAGAAAACGGCCAATACCGTACCATTGGCGAGGTGTTGAAAGATGGAAAAAATTTGCTGCCTACAGATGGATTTAACGTCCGCAATGCTCGACGATTTACCTTACTAGGCGATCCAACCATGCACCTTGCCTTCCCGGAGTATCGCGTATCTACCACGAAAATAAACGGTCAGGCCGTTACTTTAGGTCAGCCAGATACACTTAAGGCCTTAATGCCGGTTGAATTGGAAGGCGTGGTGACGGATACGCTCGGAAATACCCTGAATAATTTCAACGGACGCGTTTTTGTCACGGTTTTTGACAAAGCACAAACACTTGAAACCTTGGTGCAGGATATAGGTAGTTTGCTGCTCAAGTTTAAAGTACAGCGAAATATCTTATTTAAGGGTAGCGCGGTGGTTACGAATGGCAATTTCAAGGTTAACTTTGTAGTGCCCAAAGACATCAATTATGCCTTTGGACAGGGCAAGATTAGCTATTACGCCGAAAATGGCACCCCTTTAGATGCCGCAGGGGGCGATAATAACATCATTGTGGGCGGAAACTCAGGTTTGATCCAAGATGATACGCCGCCAGTTGTGCAGGCTTTTTTGAATACCGATGCTTTTGCTTTTGGGGGTATGACTGATACGGACCCAAAAATTTTGATAAAATGTATGGATGATTATGGGATGAACGTAACCGGAGCAAGTATTGGACACGATTTGACGGCTGTTTTGGACGGAAATGTGCTCGAAACCTTGGTGTTGAACGAATTTTATGAAAGTGCACAGGGAGATTCCAGAAAAGGACAGGCTATTTATCCTTTGCGTAATCTTTCTACGGGTCGTCATACACTCCAGGTAAAAGGATGGGATGTCGCCAATAATTCCGGGGAAGGATACACTGAATTTGTGGTTGCAGAGGATGGAAAAGCTGGACTGGCGCATGTGTTGAACTACCCGAACCCTTTCACCACGAATACGTATTTTCAATTTGAGCACAATTTGGCGGGACAAATTTTGGATGTTCAGGTGAGTATTTTCAGTGTTTCGGGGCGTTTGGTGAAAACGATCCAACAAACGATTACAAACAATGATGGATTTCGGGTTTCTACGGATGTTCAATGGGATGGAAGAGATGAATATGGCGACCCGCTCGCCAGAGGTGTGTATCTTTACCGGGTGAAAATAAGGGGCACAGATGCCAATGGAGCAAATAGCACGGCTCAAAGCGATTTTGAAAAACTAGTCATTTTGAAATAAACTGTAGAATCCTCAGCGCGACGAGTCTAAGAGTCCGCTAAGCCTTCGACATCAAAACGTTACAACTAAATTTACCTGCATTAACATGAAGAAATTACTCGCACAGTCGCTGTTCGCGGCGGCTTTGACTCTGACGGGAACAGCCTTGTACGGGCAGATTGAACCCAAATGCGTCAATGGAAATAACCCCATTACAGGAGAACGCTGCGCCAATGCAGTGACCTCCGCCGTTCCTTTCCTCCGTATTGTACCAGATGCCCGTGGTGGAGCCATGGGCGATGTTGGCATAGCAACCTCGGTTGATGCAAATGGAATGCACTACAACCCATCTAAATTGGCTTTTGCAGACAAGAATGTCTCTCTCTCGGCTACCTACACGCCATGGATGCGCAACTTGGGCTTGAACGACGTTTATCTGGCTTATTTGTCTGGTTACTATCGTTTGGACGAGTTTCAAGCGGTAGGGGGTAGCCTGCGCTACTTTTCTTTGGGCGATATTGAATTTACGGATGAAACTGGCCAATCCCTCGGACAAGGTCGGCCAAACGAATTTGAAATCACCGGAGCCTACGCCCGTAAATTGTCGGAAAAGTTTTCGGCTGCAGTGGGAGCTAAATTTATTTACTCCAACTTGGCCACTGGCCGGGTGGTAGAGGGCAATGAAATTAAACCAGGTATCGCTGGCGCTGCGGATATTTCGTTCACTTACAAAACCCCTGTTACCATGGGTGAGAGAAAAGGTGAATTCACGTTTGGTACCGCCATCAGCAACCTCGGCTCAAAAATCACCTATACCAACTCTGTAAACCGCGACTATATCCCTACTAACCTGGGCGTCGGTGGTGCCTTGAAATTGCAACTGGATGAATTCAACTCCATTACTTTCACCACAGACTTTAATAAACTCATGGTTCCAACACCTCGACCAGACCTCGGCGATGCTGATGGCGACGGTGTAGTGGACTACAAGCAATTATCTCCTATACGTGGGGTATTCAGATCTTTTGGCGATGCCCCAGGCGGTTTCTCTGAAGAACTGAAAGAAATTACGGTCGGTATCGGTGCTGAATACTGGTACGACGATCAGTTTGCTGTTCGAATCGGCCACTTCCGCGAACACTATTCCAAAGGAAATCGCAAGTATTTCAGCGTTGGCTTGGGCGTGAAATACAACATCTTTGGCTTGAACTTTAGCTACCTGGTGCCTACCAGCAATCAGCGTAACCCGCTGGACAACACGCTTCGTTTCTCTCTTTTGTTCGACTTCGAGGCGTTTGAAGGCGACGAATAAAAAATAGATTAAGAGGTATTTCGTTCACAAGCGAGCCGCTCAGAATAGGTCTGATGCGGCTCGCTTTTTTTAAATTCCATTTCTTTGCGCATGAAAATTTTACTGCCCATCTGCTTTTTTCTGATTTCCAACCTTGGACTTACTCAATCCTACAACTACAACAAACTTGAAAAACTCCCTGATTTTATCAATTCCAGCTACGACGAAATCACCCCTGTTCCCAGCCGAGATGGGCGGACCCTCTATTTCACCAGAGTTGGCTTTCCTGAATTCAACCGAACCTTGTTGATTGATAGTGTAGATATGGCTCCTAGTGAAAGATATACGGCGGAGCTATCTGGGGTTTATTCACAAATTGCAGGAAGGCGCATCGTGAATCCTGAGCAGTCTGGATTTAACCAGGATATCTGGATTGCGCGGGGGGACTCGTTTGATTTTACCACCATCGAGCATCCGGGTTATCCGCTGAATAATGCGCTCCCAAACAGTATGGTGACCATCACGCCTGATCCAAATGCTTTTTATGTCATCAACCAATTTGAAAAGAATGGCAACATGGATCGCGGCTTTTCACTGGTTCGCCGCACGGCGGATAGCGTAGGTTGGAGTTTTCCAAATCCTGTGGAAATAAAGGACTACTACACCATCACCTCAGACGTGAGCTTAACGATGAGTTTTGATGGGAAAATATTGATTCTTTCCGCCACGCGCGCTGATTCGAGAGACATGGATCTTTATGTGTGTTTTAAGGAAGGCGAAAACAAATGGGGCGCACCACAACATTTGGGAAATGTGATCAATTCGGACCGGAGGGAAACAACTCCCTTTCTTTCAGAAGACAATGAAACGCTCTTTTTCTCCTCCGCTCGAAGTGGTGGTTTTGGAGGCAATGACCTTTACACGTCTCGAAGGTTGGATGATACCTGGAAAAACTGGTCTTCCCCTGCATTGCTGTTTGAACCCATGAATTCCAAGTACGATGAAAGTCAGCCGTACTTCAACATGACTTCTGGTTTTCTTTATTTCATCTCCAAACGGGAAGGAAACAGTGATGTATATCGGGTGCGTATTGCGCCACCCCAAGCCACGGAACTCGAGGTTGTGGGACGTGTGTTGAATGCCGAAACCGGTGCGTTGATTCGGGATGCGCGCATTTACTACGGGGCGGAAGGGGACCCACACAATATCGTGCTCGCTTCGGATGGCACCTTTAGATTGAAAATCCCTAAGGGCGTCAAGTTTGATCTTATTCCGGAAAAGGGTGGTTTTTCTGGAAAGACGGAAGCGGTTCTTTTTCGTAGAGACTACTACTATTTCAGGGAACAGTATATTGATTTGTACTTGAATCCGCTGCAAGTCAATTCCAAGATCGAGCTGCGTCCGATTTATTTCCAGCAGTCCAAGGCTGTCATTTTAGAAGCATCGTACAGTGAGTTGGAACGCCTTTCTACCCTACTCCTCGAAAGCCCAAACCTTCATATACGTATCGAAGGGCACACCGACAATATTGGAAAAGCCGAAGACCTTTACCGTCTTTCTGAAGAGCGAGCCAATGCACTTCGTGATTTTTTAGTCTCCAAAGGTTGCGCATCCGCCCGCATTGAGACCAAAGGTTGGGGTCCAAAATTCCCGATCAACACGAACGATTCGGAAGAGATGCGCTCCAAAAACCGGCGGGTTGAGATCGTTGTGACCAAGATTTGAATACTGTGAAACGGCGGCGATTAAAGTTCCACGTGGAACAATCATTTAACCACACATCACATTCATCACCTTTTGGGCAATGTCTTTTATTAAGCCCGGAATATGAGTCGCTCCAAAAAACGTTTGTTCCACACAATTGTACGCCCGTTGTTCCACGTGGAACAACGGGCGTAGTCGTAATTACTCCAGTACAACCGTCAAATTCCATTAGGTCCACGTTCGCTAAAACCCTTGTAAGATTGCTTTATCGAAGTGTTCTTTTAGGGTAATGGCGTAATCGAATCAATCAAATCAATCGTCCTAAATCAAATCAATCAACTCTACCTTTGCGCCATGCACATCATACACAACTACATCAATGGCGAATATGTAGCGCCAAAAAATGGGAAGTATCTGGACAACTACAGCCCGGCCACAGGAAGTTTGTCAGGGAAAATACCGGACTCCGAACAAGCGGATATTGATGAAGCCGTTCGAGCAGCCACTGCGGCATTCCCTGCCTGGTCGAACACGAGCCTCGAACAAAGGCATGATATACTTCGGGGTATTTCCGATGGTATCCTAAAAAACCTGGATGCGCTGGCCGAGGCAGAAAGCGCCGATTCGGGCAAGACCATCCACACCGCGCGAACGATTGATATCCCTCGGTCTGCACTCAACTTTAAATTCTTTGCAACCGCCCTACTCCATTTCGCCTCGGAAAGTCACCATGCACCCGGGTCCCTGAGTTATACCTTGAGGCAACCCCTCGGAGTGGTCGGTTGTATTTCTCCATGGAATCTGCCCCTATATCTGTTCACCTGGAAAATTGCCCCAGCCCTGGCCACCGGGAATTGTGTGATTGGTAAACCTTCTGAGGTCACGCCTTTGACCGCTTCCCTCTTGGGCCAGATTTGTCAGGATGCCGGACTGCCTCCGGGCGTACTCAACATCGTTCATGGTTTAGGTCCGAGTGCGGGCGAAGCCATTGTTCGTCATCCAAAAATCAAAGCCATTTCCTTTACCGGTAGCACCCGTGCTGGAGAAATAATTGCAGGAATTGCAGCGCCAATGTTTAAAAAAATGAGCCTGGAGCTGGGCGGTAAAAACCCCAATTTGATTTTTTCCGACTGTGATTATGAGAAAATGTTGGACACAACTGTGCGCTCTTCGTTCAATAATCAGGGACAAATTTGTCTTTGCGGATCAAGAATTTATGTAGAAAGAAGCCTGTATGATCGCTTCAAAAAAGACTTCGTCGAACGGGTCAAAGCCTTAAAAGTTGGGGATCCTTCGGATGCAAGCAACCACCTTGGAGCTGTGGTTTCCCGTGTTCATTTTGAAAAAGTATTGGGATGTATTGAAGTTGCAAAAGCGGAAGGCGGGCAAATTCTGGCTGGAGGAACCGCCCTTCAAGTCCCCGCCCCCTTTGATAAGGGTTGGTATATTGCGCCCACTGTTATTGAAGGATTGCCTAAAAATTGCCAAACCAACCAAGCAGAAATCTTTGGACCTGTAGTCACCATTCAAGCATTTGACTCGGATGAAGCCGCCCTTGAAATGGCCAATGATTCCAGCTATGGTTTGAGTGCAACAGTCTGGACGAACAATTTACAACGCGCACATTATTTTGCCGCCCACTTACAAGTCGGTATTGTCTGGGTAAACACCTGGATGTTGCGCGATTTGCGAACCCCTTTTGGAGGCGTTAAAAATTCTGGGGTTGGAAGAGAGGGCGGATGGGAAGCCTTGCGGTTTTTTACAGAAGCAAAAAATGTGACCTTTGGTTGATTGAAAAAGTTGGCACACCGAAAATTGAACATTTTTGTTTGGCTCAGACCTATAAGGTTTTAGAAACCTATAGGTCTCACTTTTAGAACCTGGCCAAGTGTGCCACCCTTTATTCTAAAACAGTTATAAAAAGCTTGACCTCATTTCCTGCCAAAGTGTCGGATTTTGACTGTGGCATAATTATGGACTATCTCTGCCTGAATTCAGCCTATCCCGCCCATTTCATCATCCAATAATTTTCCCATGTTAAATTTTCTCGCTTCGGAGGATGTTCACTCAAGTGCATCTTCCACACAGCGCATGGTTGCTGAAAACGACAGCAGCCTGCTTGACGCATATTCCAAAACAGTCTCTGGAGTAGCCCGGCAAGTGAGTGGCGCAGTGGTTCACCTAAAAGTACAAAAGGCTGAAAATCAAAAAAGCCGTCCGCAAAATCCACCCAATGGAAATGGGCAAAACGCGGGTTCGGGTAGCGGATTTATTATCAGTACCGATGGCTTTGTCGTCACCAATAGTCACGTAGTAAACGGGGCCACTCGTATCGAAGCGAGTCTGCCAGATGGTCGGGTTTTCCATGCGCGTACCGTTGGAGATGATCCCGCCACGGATATTGCCGTGGTAAAAATTGATGGGGATAATTTGACCCATACCCGTTTTGGCGATAGCAATCATCTTCAAGTTGGTCAAATCGCCATTGCCATTGGAAACCCATTTGGCTTTCAATACACGGTTACCGCTGGCGTGGTAAGTGCTCTTGGTCGGACTTTGCGAACCCAAACCGGAAGACTCATTGACGATGTAATTCAAACAGATGCAGCCTTGAATCCTGGAAATTCCGGCGGGCCATTGGTGGATTCTTTTGGACAAATTATTGGGGTGAACACCGCGGTTATTTTACCCGCTCAGGGTTTGTGTTTTGCAGTGGCTTCTAATCTGGCCAAATTTATCGTTGGAAAATTAATTCTGGAAGGACGTGTGCGTCGCGGAATGTTGGGCATTGGAGCACAAGCCGTTCCGCTACCAGCCAAGTGGCTCAATGCATTGGAGATCCAAACCAAAGGTGGAATCCAGGTACAAAGTGTAGAATCCGCCGGACCAGCAGACCAAGCGGGAATCCGGGCCGGCGATGTGATTGTTCAGTTCGAAGGAAAGCCTGTGGATTCTATTGACGCTTTACACAAAGTGCTGGATGAAGCATCTATCGGCAAGCACATCAACTTGTGGGTGCTTCGCGATGGTAACTTAAAAAGTATGACCGCTGTTCCAGCGGAGATGCGTTAAGAAAAAAAATAATAAAATGACTCGGGCGGCAAATTATGTCTGCCCGAGTCGTTTTGTTTTAAGTTATTTAGAATTAAAAACCAAAATTATAGAATTAACAGAATTAAATTTCGATTAAATTACACAAACAACCCATTATCAATATTTTAACCGATAAAACTCTTTGTATCATATACTTATCCACAGGGCTAAAACAGCGGGGCGTAATCCCTTGATATTCAGAAGATTTCAAAATGACCCAATGTTAGAACTCGCTGTGGATAAGTGCTGATTCATCCACAAGTTTTCACAACAGTACACCAGATGAAGTGTTAAAAGCGTGCAATACCTAAAGGCCATGTGTAGAAACCCTCGCTCGTAAACGCAGCTTAACAACACCCGGATTTTTTAAAAATCCAACACTGGGTTGTCCACGTTTTCGCAAACTTTTGTTAGAAACTCGGTAATTGCTTGATCTTAAAACGTCTAACTGGTGGGCAAAATGTTGGCAAACATGGTAACTGCTATGGAGCTGGAAGAAACGATGTGCAGTTATGAGGTTTTCCACAAACTAACAGCCCTTATGATGCCCGCAGGGGGATTTTTTTAAACCATCTAAATTTCATAGAAAGGAGTCAAAGATGGAAAACTTGCAGCCGAATGCGTTCTACTTTTGTTTGAAGTTTTGAATTGACAAATTTCAATAGCTTTTTCAATCTTATATGGCAAGCCCTTTTTTCAAATTACGTTTTGCGGATGATTTTCAAATTTCCCGCGCAGTCAAAATCTGGCTCATCACGGGTCTGGTGATGATTTTTTTCCAGATCGTTATTGGCGGCGTTACCCGACTTACCGGGAGTGGCCTGAGTATAACCCGCTGGGAAATTGTGACAGGCAGTATCCCCCCGCTGAACCAAGCTGATTGGATGACCGAATTTGAGTTGTACAAACAAACCCCGCAGTATCAAAAAATTAATCAGGGGATGGCCTTGGACGATTTCAAGTTCATCTATTTCTGGGAATATTTCCACCGGCTCTGGGCGCGCTTGATGTTTTTTGTTTTTGTCATACCTTTTGTCTGGTTCTTATGGCGAGGGATGTTGTCCAAACGACTTTTACCCAGAATGCTCACCGTTGTGGCCTTGGCCGGATTGGAGGGATTTTTCGGTTGGGCCATGGTAGCGAGTGGGCTGATTAAACGGCCTTGGGTGAACGCCTACAACCTGACTTTACACCTGAGCATGGCGATGGTGATTTTCGCCTATCTGCTCTGGACCTGGTTTTTGGCTGCGTATCCCCAATTCCCCAAGTTTTCCAGTCAGCGCTTGAGGCGTTTTGCCTGGGCAATTTTAGGCGTGGCATTTATTCAAATAGCCTTGGGCGCTATGATGTCCGGTTCAAAAGCGGGACTATTTTTCCCGACCTGGCCCGACATGAATGGAGAATATCTGCCGGGTGTATTACTCGATGGAAGTCATTGGGTTTCAGACAATTTTATAAACTACGACACCAATCCATTCATGCCGGCTTTGTTGCATTTTTTGCACCGGAACACCGCGTATCTGCTCACCGGCCTAATTCTATATTTTGTTTTTCTGCTGAGAAAAGAGAACATCGGCACCGGATTACGACGGAGTAGTGTTTGGCTTTTGGTCGTGTTGAGCGGACAAGTGTTGCTGGGGATTTTGACGGTCATCAATTGCAAAGCATCTATTCCAGTTAATCTTGGGGTTGCGCACCAGGCCGGGGCGGTTGTGTTGTTGAGTGTTATTCTTTGGATGTGTTACCAATTGAGGAAGGTTGATAAGGGTTGATAAAGGTTTATAGGGTTGATGGGAGCGTAGTTTATCAACTTTTCATCAACCCTATCTACTTGAAAGAAGGTCTGTTCAGCCAATGTGGAACATAACCGACTTTGTTGTCTGCTTTTTTCTACTTTTGCCTGTTAACTAAAGTAGCATCAATCAGAAAATTCCCGCGCATGAATTATCAGATAATAGAAGAAGATGGTTTCAAATACATTGAAACAGGCGGCGAGGGCACGCCCCTCATGTTACTGCATGGCCTGTTTGGGGCACTCAGCAATTTTCAGGATCTCGTCCAACACTTTTCGGCAAAGCACAATGTGGTGATTCCACTCCTGCCGATCTATGAACTTCCCATTTTACAGGTTTCTGTAACGGGCTTAGTGGAATTTGTGGATAAGTTTGTGATTCACAAAGGCTACGATAAAGTGCATGTTTTGGGGAACTCGCTTGGAGGTCATGTGGGGCTTTTGTACGTCATTTCACACCCGGAAAGAATCGCGTCCGTTACCCTTACCGGTAGTTCTGGATTGTACGAAAGTGCTTTTGGAACGGCATTCCCGAAACGCGGAGATTATGAATATATCAAAAACAAAACCGCCGCAACTTTTTACGATCCGGCAGTGGCAAGCAAAGAATTGGTGGATGAAGTGTTTAGTATTGTAAACGACCGGGGCAAAGCCATCCGGGTAGTCGCCACGGCGAAATCGGCGGTAAGGCATAACCTGGGTGATAAACTGCATAAAATAAAGGCACCTACCCTGCTCATTTGGGGAAAACAGGATATTGTTACGCCACCATTTGTAGGCGAAAAATTCAAAGAATTGATTTCTGATTCCAGATTGTACATGCTGGACGAATGTGGCCATGCGCCCATGATGGAAAAACCAGCAGAATTCAACGCATTATTGGAGGCATTTTTAGATGAAGTAGAAGGGAAGTAAGGTTGAATTTTTGGGGCGTATTCAGAAAAGTGTGACACACCATAACACCGTTGTTGAGGGGTACCATACTTGAGTACGCTCAATTTTGGGTTATGTTGAAGCAATGCTGTTATTTCAGAGCCATTCAAAATCAAAAATTTTGTGTGGAAAACTGAATTAACTTTTATACCTTTGAATAGGCCCCAAAAATTCATCTAAAAACTAACCACGCTTCCAAATGCTAGCGAAAACCTATGCAGGCTCCGTCCATGGAGTTGATGCACAAATGATTACCATCGAAACCAATACCGGCGGGGCATTGGGGAACACAGACAAACTCGGGATTTTTATCGTAGGCCTGCCCGACAGTGCTGTGCGCGAAAGTCTCCCCCGCATCGAGGCGGCTGTGAAAAATTCCGGCTTCCGACAGCCCCGTCTTAAAACCATCATCAATCTAGCTCCTGCCGACATCCGAAAAGAAGGTTCTGCCTTCGATCTGCCCATTGCATTGGGTATGCTCGCCGCTTCGGGCTTAATTCCTTCAGATGGTTTTGATCAATACCTCATCATGGGTGAGTTATCGCTCGATGGTTCGCTCCGACCCATCAGAGGCGCTTTGCCAATTTCCATTAAAGCACGAAAAGAAAAATTCAAGGGACTGATTTTACCCAAAGCAAATGCCCGAGAAGCGGCCATCGTAAATGATGTAGAGGTGTATGGGGTAGAAACTTTGCTGGAAGCTATTGACGTATTGGCCGGCCAATCAGACATTAAACCTTTAATTGTCAATACACGGGATGAATTTGCCAATGCAACGGGCATCTACGACGTGGATTTTTCGGACGTGAAAGGACAGGAAAATATTAAACGTGCGCTCGAACTCGCCGCAGCCGGTGGCCATAATGTAATCTTGATCGGGCCGCCAGGAGCAGGTAAAACTATGTTGGCGCGGCGCCTCCCGACCATTTTGCCGCCACTGACCTTGTACGAGGCATTGGAAACCACCAAAATACACTCGGTATCCGGCGTGCTCCCCGACCATTCAGCTTTGGTGACCAACAGGCCATTCCGCGCCCCACACCATACCATCAGTGATGTGGCCCTCGTAGGCGGCGGATCCGACCCGATGCCCGGGGAAATAAGTCTGGCCCACAACGGGGTGTTGTTTTTGGATGAATTGCCTGAATTCAAACGAACGGCCTTAGAGGTCATGCGCCAACCGATGGAAGAACGCCGGGTCACGATCAGTCGCGCAAAAGTGACGGTGGAATACCCGGCCAGTTTCATGTTAGTGGCCTCCATGAACCCCTGCCCCTGCGGCTATTACAACCACCCCGAAAAAGAGTGCGTCTGTGGTCCCGGTGTGGTAAAACGCTATGTATCCAAAATATCCGGTCCGCTGCTCGACCGCATTGACCTGCATGTGGAGGTCACGCCCGTCAGCTACGACGAATTGACCAATACCGAACGCGCCAAACTAAATAGTCTGGATATCCGAACGCGGGTGCTCCAGGCCCGGGAAGTGCAGGCCGAGCGATTCAAGGACTTAAAAGATGTGTACAGCAATGCCCAAATGCCCAGTCGGATGGTTCGGGAGGTTTGTCAGCTGACCCCCGCCGGACTGACGCTGCTCAAAACAGCGATGGAACGTTTACAACTTTCTGCCCGGGCGTATGACCGGATTTTAAAAGTAGCAAGAACGGCTGCGGATCTGGCGGGCAGTCCGGATATTCGGATCGAGGATTTGGCGGAGGCGATTCATTATAGGAGTTTGGATCGGGAAGGGTGGGCGGGGTGATCTTCCCATTTCTACATTCGGTGTTCGATATTCAGTGTTCGACATTCGATATTCGGTGTTCGATATTCGATATTTTAATATCCAACACCGAACACCGAATATCGAACACCGAAATAATGCTTAAATGTTAAATGCAATAATTTAAAAGTTATGAACAAAAAAACTCCAACCAAATATGACCTTGAAGATCGGCTGATCGAATTTGCCGTGCGCATCATTGATACAGCAGAAGCATTGCCGAAAACAGTGGCCAGTAAAAACCTTAGTGGTCAAATTGTACGTTCCGGAACTTCTCCGGCATTAAACTACGCGGAGGCTCAATCTGCAGAATCGAAGGCCGATTTCGTGCATAAAATGAAAGTTTGCCTCAAAGAACTTCGTGAAACATTTGTGTGCCTTAAGATCATTCAGCGTAAGAGATATTTCAACGAAACGAGGCTTGAACCATTGTTGAATGAAAATACTGAATTGGTTTCGATTTTCGTAAAAAGCATTCAGACGGCAAAAAACAATAGTTCGTCAAAGTAGTAATCTTAACTTCGAATATCGAATATCGAAATAAGGCTTAAAGGTGACATCTCCGAGGCACGAGGAGGTGTCACCTTTAAAAAGTACTATGTTGATTAAAAGGAACTTCGGGAAACTTTTGTTTGCCTTAAATTGATTGAAAAACGCGGCTGGTTTGCTGACGGGAAATTGGCAGCGCTTATCAGTGAAAATAACGAGCTAATTGCCATATTGGTGGCAAGCAACAAAACCGCTTCCCTCCATAAACCAAGCTCAGTCAGGGCTCTAAATCGCAAATCCTACATCCATTCGAAAATCGCAAATCATGTAATCGGAACTCGTAAATCATTACCTAGTATCTTCTGCTCAATATTCGTAGTCGAGTATCCCTCCACAAACGGCAAACTAAGCACCTGGCCGCCCCGGGCGAGCACCAGATCAGAGCCTACAATTTGCTCCGGTTTCCAATCGCCGCCTTTGACTAGAAAATCAGGTTGGACAATTTTGATCAGTTCAATCGGGGTATCTGCTTCAAAAACGACCACCGCATCCACAACTTCCAGTGCCGCAAGCAGGTGCATTCGGGTGAGTTCGTCGTTGATGGGCCGGTTCGGGCCTTTGAGCCTGCGGACCGATGCCGCACTGTTGAGTCCCACCACGAGTCGGTCTGCCAGATCGCGGGCATCTGAGAGGTAGTGCAGATGACCGTAATGCAAGAGGTCGAAACATCCATTGGTGAACACGATGCGCTGGCCCGCGGCGCGCCATTCCGCCAAGGTTTGGACGATGGTTTCGGGCGTTTGGATTTTTTGGTGAATGTGGGAGAAGTGGTTCATGTTTTATCAATGCTTTTTGCCATAAATCCCGCTTGCGCAACCAGCAAAAAAATGAAGGTATTGCACCTCGAATCCGGCTCGTTCAAACGTTTTTCTGGCCTGTTGGCTGTTTTTAAACAATTCTGTGTAAACCCCGAGCATTCGATAAGTTTCGGGATTCCCGAGGAATAGTTTTCCCAATTTTGGAATCACCCTTTTTAAGTAGAACAGGTAGGGCGCGGGTTGCAAATGCAGCGCAGCCGTACATTGTCTCCTCCAACGAACGGAAAAGCCGAAAGAAGTAATCGTGTTCATCTGATCATAGGTGCCGCTCATTTGCGAAAATAATTGTTCGACAAATTCCGGGTTGTAGATGTTTTGAGGTGCACTATCCATTTAAAAATGTTTGAAGTAGCGCTGCTTTTTGTGCAGCGAACAAGCGTGCTGTCATAATGAGGCTGTCTGAAGTTTTTTAAAGCATATTTTTGCGGCCAAAATACGCATTACAGCATGAATCTTGAAGATGAGTACAGCTCCCCACCCTGGCTTCAACGCACAGAAATCCTCTTGGGTGACGCTGTTTTGGAACGGCTAAAAAACCTGCGGGTCATGGTGATTGGCCTGGGTGGCGTGGGCAGTTTCGCTGCCGAATTTCTGGCCCGCGCAGGGGTTGGAAACATGACCATTGTGGACGGCGACACGGTGGATTTGAGTAATACCAACCGCCAACTTCCGGCCTTACACAGCACCGTTGGCAAACGCAAAACGGCGGTCATGGCCGAACGAATGCAAGACATCAACCCGGAGCTCAATCTTAATATTCGAGATGAGTTTATCAACCCGGAAACCGTCAAAAGTCTGATTACCAACGACTTCGACTATATTTTTGATTGCATTGATTCCATACAACCCAAGCAGTATGTCATCGTAGCCTGTAAGCAAAAAGGAGTACGGATTATCAGCAGTATGGGTGCCGGAGGAAGGCTGGATCCTTCCAAAGTACAAGTGGCAGACCTTTCAGAAACCTTCAATTGTCCATTCGCCCAACAAGTACGCAAGGGACTGAAACGCAAGGGTGTTTGGCGCGGGGTTACGGTCGTTTTTTCCTCCGAACTGGTCAGCAAGGAGCACATGATGATGACCGACGGCAGCAAATTTAAAAAATCGTTTTACGGGACAAGCTCATACATCCCGGCGCTTTTTGGCTTGCACATGGCGAGTGTGGTCGTGCGGGAGGTTGCGGGAAATATCAAAAAAGTGGCAGTTTCAGCCGTTGATTGCGGTTGATAGGACGCATTCAACGACCAAAACTGCCCTTTTAAATTCATCAAACCACCGCTACTTCTATTTTCAAAGTCACGTCATCGTTTAATTCTACGGCTTCTCCTGATACGAGATCCGATAGTGCCAACGAGGTTGCCAGCACCTCTTCCTGGATGTACGAAGCAAACTGTAATACCGCCAGTTCAATCGCCGGGTGCCGCTCAATGTGCACCGCAATGCGGTCGGTGACGTTAAACCCATTGTCCTTGCGAAGTTTTTGAATGACGCTCACCAAGTCGCGGGCAGTGCCTTCGGCCAGGAGCTCCTCGTTCATGTGCACGTCGAGGGCAACGGTGAGTTCCCCATCCGAAGCCACTTTCCATCCAGGCAGGTCTTCGGTCGTTATGACGAGGTCTTCAGGGGTGATGGAGTAAGTTGTACCCATCACGCTGACCTTAAATTCGCCGGATGCTTCGAGTGCCGAGATATCGTCGTTGGTAAATTTGGCGATGATCGCGGCAACGTCCTTCATGTCCTTGCCAAGTTTTGCGCCGAGTGTTTTGAAATTGGCTTTTGCGCCTTTTTTCAACAAACCCGATGCGTCTGTGACGTACTCCAGGGCTTTCACATTGATTTCTGAAAGAATTAAATCTTTCACGCCGTCCACTTCCGCAATAAAGGCTGTATCCAGTACCGGGAGCAGAATTTTTTGCAGGGGCAAGCGCACCCGGAATCCTTCTTTTTTTCGGATGCTCAAAGCCAGGGAACAGATCCGCTGGGCGTAGTCCATACGTTTCTCCAGCGCCTTGTCAATTTTGGAATTATCCACCTGCACGAGGTCGCCGAGATGCACGGAATCATGGCGAAGGGGCGTGTTTTTCGCCTTGGCTACGTCCTTGATGGGTGCGCTCAGGTTCCGGTACATCCAGTCGGAAAAGAACGGCGCAACGGAAGACATGAGTTGGTTTGTGACCATCAAACACTCAAAAAGGGTCTGATAAGCGGCTGTTTTGTCGGACCCCACCCCTAACCCCTCCCCATGGGGGGAGGGGGACTTACCCCGAGCATTTTCTTGGGTTTGTGTTGAGTCTTGGGAATCTGAATCTGTGTTTGGAGATGTTTTCCAGAAACGGCGGCGAGAAAGGCGCACATACCAGTTACTCAGGTGTTCATCCACAAAATCTTCGATGGCGCGGCAAGCTTTGGTCACGTCGTAATCGTCCATCGCAGCGCGGTAGTCGGCTACAAGGGAATAGAGTTTGGAGATGACCCAACGGTCGAGTTCGCTGCGTTTTTCGTAAGGCAGCACATTGAACTCGTCGTGCTTGAAACCATCGAGATTGGCGTAAAGCGCAAAGAAATTATAGGTGTTGTAGAGTGTGCCGAACAACTTGTTGCGGGTTTCGAGAATGCCGCCCGTGTCGAATTTCAGGTTGTCCCATGGGTTGGCGTTCGACATCATGTACCAGCGTGTGGCATCCGCCCCGAATTCCGCGAGGGTTGCAAATGGATCCACCACATTTCCCTTGGATTTGGACATTTTTTCGCCGTTTTTGTCCAAAACAAGGCCGTTTGACACTACATTTTTGAATGCAACGGAGTCATAAATCATGCCAGCAATGGCGTGTAAAGTATAAAACCAGCCCCGAGTTTGGTCTACACCCTCGGCGATAAACGTGGCAGGGTAAGCTACCTCAAACGGCGATTTGAAAGGTTTGTCATCGCCGTTTTTTAGTTTTTCGTAGTCCAATCCCCATTGGGCGTATGGCATAGCACCCGAGTCGAACCACACGTCAATGAGGTCGGTTTCGCGGTACATGGGTCGGCCGGAGGGGGAGATTAGGACGATCTCGTCTATGAATGGGCGGTGGAGGTCGAACCCCTCCCCTAACCCCTCCCATGGGGGGGAGGGGGACTTGGTTTGTGCAATCGGCTTGTTATCTGTTGGACCTTGTGGGTTGGTTTGTGTATTCGGATTGGAGTTAGTTGGACCTTGAGGGTTGGTTTGTGTATTCGCTAATTCTTGCTTGCGGTTTTTTAATATGACCCGTAATTTGTCCATGACCTGGTACTTATTGCCAAGGATTTCTTCATTTTTGAAGCGCACGACCTCAAAACCTACCGCTTGAAGCAGTTCGGTGCGCATTTGGTCGTGTTCTTGCTGAAAATCGTGTATCGTGCCATCTACTTCAACCACCAACTTGTGCTCAAGGCTTACAAAGTCGGCAATGAAATCTTCGATGGCGTGCTGGCGACGAAACTTGGTCCCATCCACCTGTTTGTCCCGAAGGATTTCCCACATTGCGGCTTCACCGGCAGTTTGGCTTTTGCGCATTCCACGGGCAAAATCTTTGAGCACCTTCCAACGCCCGGGCGAGGTTGTTTTGAACCAATCCCCACGGAATCCGTCCCCCTCAACATTCTCTGCACCAAGGTCACCCGTAGTCACAAAAGTGTTCGAGTGCAAGTCCCCCTCCCCCCCCGGGGAGGGGCTAGGGGTGGGGCCAAACCCGGCGGCCCGTGCTTTCTCCATCTCTTCCCGCAGCTCCATCACCGAGCCAATACAGATCTCCTCCTCCCCATCTTCTGTCCGCCAAATCGGCAGCGGAATACCCCAATACCGCGAGCGGCTCAGGTTCCAGTCCTGCAGGTTGTCGAGCCATTGGCCAAAACGACCAGACCCGGTGCTTTCCGGGTGCCAATGGATGGTTTTATTCAGTTCCACCAAACGTTCCTTTGCCGCAGATGCCCGCACAAACCAGGAATCCAGCGGGTAGTACAACACGGGCTTATCCGTACGCCAACAGTGTGGATAGGTGTGTTTGTATTTTTCAACCTTAAAGGCCTTGTTGTCTTCCTTCAAACGCAGCGAAACCAATAAATCCGTCGGTTTGAAATCTTTCTCTTTTTGAACCTCCTCCGGATAATACTCCGCTTTTACGTAGCGTCCACCAAACTCCGGCACCTCATCCACAAACTTCCCCTGGCGGTCCACCAAAGGAAAAGGCAGCTCGGCATTTTTGTCATTTGGCAATCCAATGAAAGGAATACCCGCCGCTTTGCAAGCTCGGAAGTCATCCGCACCAAAATAAGGCGCCGTATGTACCACGCCCGTGCCATCTTCGGTCGTGACCCAGTCGCCGGGGATAACGCAGAAGGCTTTGGCTTCAAGCTCGGGGGTGGAGGCAGCCGGTGTGGGAAGCAATTGCTCGTACCGGATACCCAGCAGGTCTTTTCCTTTTATCCCGTCTTGAGCGATTTGATAGGGCAGTTTTTTATCGCCGACCTTGAATGAATCAAAATCTTGATTTTCGTCCTCGGCATTGAAATATCCGGCTAACCGGGCCTTTGCCAACAGGACACTAACGGGCGCTCCAGTGTACGGACTCAAGGTTTTAACCTTCACATACTCGATTTTCGGGCCGACGGTCAGGGCCACGTTGGAGGGCAAAGTCCAGGGCGTAGTCGTCCAGGCGAGGATGCGAACATCTTCGTCCTCGGAGTCAAAAAGTTTTTCAGAATCAGCGTTTCTAACTACCCGGAACATCGCCACCGCTGAAATATCGGTCACCTCTTTATAGGTTCCCGGCATATTCAATTCATGCGAACTGAGGCCCGTACCCGCTGCCGGGCTGAAGGGCTGAATGGTGAATCCTTTGTACAAAAAGGACTGGCCATCAGCAGTTTGTTTGTTGTACAGCCGTTTGAGCAGGTACCACACCGTTTCGATGTAGCTATTTTCGAACGTGATGTAGGGATTGTCCAAATCTGCCCAGTAGCCCATGCGCCGGGTTTTGTCTTCCCAGAGATCTTTGTAGCGCATCACGGTGCTGCGGCAGGCGGCGTTGTATTCCTCAATCGAGATTTTTTTGCCAATGTCTTCCTTGGTAATCCCCAGTTCTTTTTCCACCTGCAATTCAATCGGCAGGCCATGGGTGTCCCAGCCGCCTTTTCGGGCTACTCGGAAGCCTTTGAGGGTATTGTAACGGCAAAAAAGGTCTTTCACCGTGCGGGCCATCACGTGGTGGATGCCGGGTTTGCCATTGGCAGAAGGTGGGCCTTCATAAAATACGAAGGCGTTTTCCTCGGGGCGTTGCTCGACGGATTTTTCAAAAATCCTTTCATCCTCCCAAAATTGGCGGATTTCAGCGTCTATGGCGGGGAGGTTTAGGTGTTTGAATTCGCGGTACATGCTGTAGTGTAGTTTTGTCAAAGCTTCCAATCAAAAAACCCCGGCTAGTTTGCACACCAGCCGGGGTTTCTGTTTTTCCAAACAGCCTTACCGCGTCAGGTGTGCAAACACTGGCGAATAATAATACCGTCGGAAATGATGAATTGAAACATGGGGCGAAGGTAAGAAAAAGGCTTACAAGCCAAACAATGTTCTTAATTTTTGATCGGATTACCATCTTGAATGGTGTAAATGTCTTCCTCCGGCTCATTCAAAAAATCAAACGCAGGGTTTTGAATTGCAAGGAGCCAAGACTTGTCATCTATATCGTCACCTTCTGGCAGCAAAATGATTACCCTGACTTTTTGGTTGCGCAGTCGGAGCGGTGTCAGGAGTTTTAAATTTCCTGATTGATCAATTTCTGCGGTTGTTTCAATGGCTTGCATAGCTTCATTTTTTACAAAGGTAAAAGATTTGCCCGAAAATCTTGCCGCCCGAGTTCTACATTTGCCTCCTGCATGCAAGCACCTGTAACCCAAGCTTTTTGGCATATCATCGCCAACCCGGCTGCCCGAGGCGGGGCGGTAAAACGTCAATGGCCGCAGATTGAACGGCTTTTGCAGGATCTGGGCTTTGCCTACACGGTTCAGTTCACAGAACATCGAGGTCATGCAGCCCGACTGATCGAAGATGCGCTGCTCAAAGGCGGTCGCTATATCCTGGGCATTGGTGGAGATGGTACAAATCACGAACTCGTGGACGGTATTTTTTCCCAGCAGTTTGTGCCGCCCTCGGAGATTACCTATGCGCTCCTGCCTTTTGGAACCGGAAACGATTGGGCGCGACAATATGGCATTCCCGACAACCCGGCGCTGCGATTGAAACGGCTTTTGGAACTTAAAACCGTGCAACAAGACATCGGCTTGGTTCGGTATCAGCGCGATGGCCAAACCCTTTCCCGCTATTTTGTCAACGTAGCCGGAATGGCCTATGATGGGTTTATCGGAAAAAAACTGACGGAAAAACCTGCTCGGAATAAAGCACATTACTTGCTGAAAGTAGCGCAATACTTAACGGCGTACCGACTCAGCAAGGCGCGGATCACCTTCGATGGCCACACCGTGGAGGATTTTTTCTACACCATCAATATCGGTCTTTGCAGGTTTTCGGGTGGAGGAATGCAGTTTGTGCCCCATGCCGTGCCCGACGATGGGCTGTTTGCGCTCACATTCGCCCGTAAAATTTCAAAATTGGAAGTGCTAATTCAAACGCCGCGCTTTTACAACGGCTCGCTGCTGAGTCACCCCAAAATTGAAGGCCATCAAGCCCGATCCATTCGGGTGGAACATACCGATGGCATCCCAACCTTGCTGGAGGCCGACGGCGAATTCCTGGGGGAAACCCCCGTGGAGTTTGAACTGTTGGAACGGGCCTTGCGGGTGGTTTTGTGAACTATGTCTTTTGATGCTTCTTTTTGGCCGCCGGGAACAAGATATTGTTCAAAATAAGGCGGTATCCCGGTGAATTCGGGTGCAAATTCAAATCCGTGGGTGGATCTCCCACATAGTGCCTGTAATCTTCCGGGTCGTGACCACCATAAAAGGTGAAAAAGCCCTTTCCGTAAGCATTGTGGATGTACCGGGCTTCGTTGGCGGGCTTGTTTTCGCCCATAATCAAGACGTTTGGCTTGATGAATTTTTTGTTGAATGCCGTGGCCTGGCCCATAAATCCTTTCACCGTCCGGGTATGACACTGGGTCAGCATAGTCGGCACAGGATCCCATTTGGCAGAAAAATCGAACAAGGTAAAGTAGTCTTGCTCCGGCGAAACCCGGCGCCCCGTTACTTCGCTGTTGTCAATCGTGGAGTGCTCGTAAACACTTGGATCCGTGAGTACCTGATAATTGTGAAACGCAAAGGTTTTGGAAAAATCGAGTTTCGACTGAAAATTGGGATCCGTGGGGTCCTTGTCGAAGGGAGCCGCGCAAATATCGGTGCCTTCGGCAGATAAAGCAATGTCGTAGGTATCCGTGGCGGAGCACATCGCGAACATAAATCCGCCACCAACCACATATTCCTTAATTTTTTTTGCGACAGCCAGTTTGAGCTGACTCACCTTGTCAAATCCGTTTTGGCGGGCCAGGGTTTCCATCATGTTTACGTGCTGGCGATACCATGGCTGGCCGTTGTTACTGGCATAAAACTTCCCATACATCCCTGTAAAATCCTCATGGTGCAGGTGCAGCCAATCGTATTCCGTAAGTTTATCCTGCAACACTTCTGTATCATACAGCAAATCGTAAGGTATTTCCGCGTAGGTCAACACCAGCGTCACGGCATCATCCCAAGGCTGGATCGTTTGGCCTTTTTCGTCTTTATCCGGGGAATAAACCGCTATTTTAGGGGCTTTTTCCAGTTTAATAACATCCTGGTTAACCTCCGGATCGAGGATTTCATTCTGCAAATTGGCAAATTGGCCATCTGCAATGACTTCGTAACTCACGTCACGCGTCTTGCATTCCTTTTCAATGGCCGGAGAATAAGCGAATGCAAAACTTCCACCCCGGTAATTCAACAACCACCAAGCTTCCGCGCCCTGCGAAAGAATCCAATAAGTAATGCCATAAGCCTTCAAATGATTGCGCTGGTTCTTTTCATCCATCGGCAGGACGATCACGGAGGCTTTTAGCTGCGATGAAGCAAGGGCAAAAAATGCGAGCGCGAGCAGTAGTTTACGCATGGTATTATTTGTTTTTTCTGTCAAAATCGAGTGCATACAACGCAGAATCCCGGCAACTAGTTTATAGACTGCTGTCGTGAAAACGCCAAACAACACTTTGTGCTACTCAGCGCACGGGCGTCCATTCTTGCAAATAGGATTTTCGTCCCAATATCATCCAAAGCCCTTCTCTGAGATAAATCATGGAAATTCGGAAATAACCATATTGCCGGAACCGGCGTGGCGAATGGTGTATCCGCAGTTTAGACAAGTATTGAATGCGCCCTACATCTTGCAAGCGGTAAAAAAGGTTGCAGTCCTCGCCCGCAGTCAAATGTTCCTTATACCCGCCAATTTTTTCAAACGCTTCACGACGCACCAACTGACATTCACCTTTGGCAAGCGGTGCTTTAACCCAAAACGATGCCCGGATAATGGCATTCATCATAATATGGTAGAGGCGATCAGAAGTCCGAGCCTCTTCCGGATATACCCAAATCGGCACTGTGGCACCAACCAAGTCAGGGTTTTTTTCAAAAGACTCCAATACTTTTCCGAAAAAGTAATCTTTGTCTGGGATTCGTACATCGGCATCAATGCGGAATAGAAGCGCCGCCTGGGCCTTCGCAGCGCCTAAATTACACCCGATCGCGATGTTCTGTTTTTCCGGCCCACCCTGCACGAGTTTCACCCGATGCGCCGAGGCTTCAGCAAAATGTTGCACAATCTCCACGGTACCGTCGGTACTATTTGCATCCGAAACAATGATTTCAAGGTCATATTTATCCCAAAAAGGCTCAAACTGAGCCAAAGTGGTGCCAATATAATTGGCTTCATTACGGGTTGGGATGAAAATGCTGATTCTAGGCGAGTGCATCTGAATTGTATTTAAAAGGGCTTAATCGTTCAGTTTGAGATCAAATTTTTGGATAAAATCCTCTAAAAAAGGAGAAATTTCCTTCATTTTATCCAATTTATCCTTGGCGGTGAGTGGACGAACCACCCGGGCCGCCTGGGCTTGTTCCGCGATTTTTTGATCGTCGAGGATGACCTCAATTTTCAAAGCATTGTCGTGCAATCGGCGGCGAAGCGTTTCGAGTACCCGCGCCACTTCAGCCTTTACGTTATTCTGGTCAATGGTGGTGCCGACGAGTACCGTGAGGATTTTCCCTTCCAATCGCAATTCTGCTTTCGTCAAGGCCATGCGCGAGAGGTTGGAATTGAGCATCGCCGCGTAGGCTTGCCACTCTGTCCGCACATTTTCGAGGGAAAGGCGGCTTTGGAGGCTTGCACGGTGGTTTTCTTCATCTTCTACCAACTGATCAAAAGCATCCAGGCGCATCGGGATGGCCTCTGCTTTCATCCTTCCCTGCCTCAAACCTTGTGAAATATCGGCCAAAACCTCGCTCGAAATGGGCTGCGCGTTGCCGTTGAGGGTCGGCGCAGCTTGCTGGTTCGCGGTCGGCTGTTCTGGCTCCGAAACCCGGCTGCTTGCATTTGGAACAGCATAGGATGTGCTTCCTTGGCCGGTATTTCCGCCCGAATGTTGAACTGGCGAGCCGGAAATGGCGGGCGACCTCAGGTCAAGCGTTTTTTTTTCCAATTCCGCGCCTTTCACAGCCCTCCCGATGTGGCACATTTTGAGCAATGCCATCTCGACATGGAGGCGTTTGTGTCGCGCCATTTTGAAATTGATATCGCAGTCATTGCAAAGATTGAGCGCAGTAAGCAGGAATGAAGCGGGCGTAATAAGCGCCTGAGCGCGGTACCGTTCGCGCAGGCTTTCGCCCACTTCAAGCAGACCGAGGGTGGCTTTATCCTTACAAACCAACACATTGCGCAAATGCTCCGCCAAGCCCAAAACAAACACTTCCGGGTCAAAACCTTTTCGGAGAATCTCATCAAAACGGTTCATTAAAGCGGCTGAATCCTCCGCTAAAAGCGCGTCTGTTATCTGGAAAAAGTAATCGTAATCCAGAACGTTGAGGTTTTCAATGACGGCATCGTAAGTGATTTTTTTGCCGGCCCCGCTCGTAATTCGGTCAAAAATAGAGAGCGCATCGCGTAAAGCGCCATCGGCTTTTAGGGCAATGATGTGCAGCGCATCTTCCTCAGCTTCAATGTTTTCCTGCTGACAAATGGATTTTAAATGCGCCACCGTGTCGGCCACCGTGATCCGGCGAAAATCAAAAATTTGACAACGGGAAAGGATGGTCGGGATGATTTTGTGCTTTTCCGTAGTGGCCAGGATGAAAATGGCATACGGCGGCGGCTCTTCCAGGGTTTTCAAAAACGCATTGAAAGCCTGATTGGACAGCATGTGCACCTCGTCAATGATGAACACCTTGTATTTGCCTTGCTGCGGCTGAAAACGCACCTGCTCCGTGAGCGCGCGGATATGCTCCACGGAGTTGTTGGAGGCGGCATCCAGTTCTATGATGTTAAACGACGCACTTTCATTGAAAGATTTACAGGAGCTACATTCGTTGCAAGCCTCGTATTCCGGGGTGCGGTTTTCGCAATTGAGGATTTTGGCCAGGATGCGTGCGCAAGTGGTTTTGCCCACCCCACGCGGACCCGTAAAGAGAAAAGCATGCGCAACGTGTCCGCTGGCAAGTGCGTTTTTGAGCGTTCCGGCCACATGGCCTTGGCCCACCACGTCCTGAAAGCGTTGGGGACGATATTTACGCGCCGATACGATAAAATTGCTCATAATATGCCTTTTCTCTTTGGTCGTAAAGGTAAAATGAATGGGCAAGGACTGGTTGTGAAGTTTTCCACAAGGTCCTGGACATTTCCAAAATTGAGACCTATAAGGTTTCTAAAAACCTTATAGGTCTGGTAAGAAGACAAAGATATCTGGCAGTGTGGTACCAGACTTAATGTTCTTAAAGGGAATCCAAAAAATACTGGATTTTATTCATCAGCATAGTATCCTTCTCCGTCAATTCCTTTTTAGCGAACTCGGCGGTGCTACGCGCTTTGGCGGTGTTGCCCTGCAATTTATACACGCCTGCCAACGTCATCCAGTATTCTGCCAGTCCTCCGTTTTGAGCAGCTTTTTTGGCCCATTTTTCGGCTGTTTTCAGGACTTTTTTATCTTCTGGAAATGCGCGTATCAGCGTTACGGACAAGTCGTGGAGTTTAGCCGAATTATTTTTAACTTCCGTTTTTTGATAATTTTGAGCTGTTTTAAGCAGTAAAGAAGGATCTTTTACCGCTTTGGCATAGGCCATGTCAGCCTCGTAAGCAAAAACCGCAACCCGATCTGGATTGCCAATCTTCATTTTGTTTTTGGCTTCCTCCAAAAGGGCTTTGTCTTTAAATTCAATGGCTTTGGACACCGTTTTTTTGCAGGCTTTTTCAACCCGGGCATTCACGGCTTCGGCGCTGGAGACGGCCACAATTTGGTCTCGATGTTTCACCAACAAGTCGAACACCCGGCTGTCGGCCTCCACCGTACCCTCGAGGATGAACTTCAGGTTAAATTCAGAACTCAAATCCTCCTGTGAATTCAGGTATTCGTTCGTGATTTTTAGAGAGGGCTTTCCGGCTGCATTGAGTGCGCGGACGTAGTTGAAGAGCATCTTCGGGTCGCGGTCGCCTTCTGCGTACTTTTTCTCAAAATCAATGGATTTATCGTTCTTTCCAAGGGCTTTTCGCCCGGTTTCGAGGAGTTGGTCCACATTTTTTCCACCAACTTCTTTGAGCACAATGGTTCCCTCGGCGTCAATAAACATCAGCGTTGGATAGGAATTCACGGGATATTTTTGGGCAAATTCCGCGTTTTCCGGCTTTTCCATGTCAATTTTCAGGTTGAGAAAATTGGCGTTAAAAAACTCGCCCGCCTTGGGATCCGGGAACGTTTGGGCAGCCATTCGTTTGCAAGGGCCGCACCAGGAAGCGTAGGCATCCACAAAAATGAGCAGTTCTTCTTTTTTTGCTTTTTCGAGAGCCTCGGGCCAGGTGCCGGAGAAAAATTCGATGCCCTGTGCGGATGCCATTTGGGTAAATACCAAAAAAAACAGGGGGAATATGGTGCGGAAACTGCGCATGCTGAAATTTGTTTGAGTGTGAAACGGGTTTATGAGCGTCTGCTAGAGGGCTTGGTGCCGGGTTTTGCAGACACAAAAGTAAGAAACGGATTAGACACGCGAGTGTTTTACACATCGGTGTGGCGGTAACAAATTTTGCTTGGGATAATGCCACGGCTACGCCGTTCCTTACCTGCACATGGCAGATCTAGTGAAGCGGTGACTTCAATTCACCGCCTCACTTAACCTCACTCGCCCCCTCAACGCGCATACGCTGCCAGCCATTTGCATTCCTTTACCACGGTTTCAAAATACTTCGTGTTGGAATGTTTTGAAATTAAAGCATCGTAATAAGTGCGGTATTCCGGGGGCAAAACCGGAATAGTAGGATTTCCCGGACGATAAGTGCAGTTCGGATTACAAAACCACTGCTTTTGCTGACAACGGGCGGCCATGAATGCCGCGCGGGCACGCGCTTCTTGCGTACGGGCCGCTGCGTAGGATTTTTCGTAAAATTCCAGGGCCAAACTCAGGTCCAGATTTTCGAGGTTCCCGTCGGGAGCGGCTTCCATGGGGAAAACCGGACCCTGGGAAAGTCGAAGCTGGTTGATTCCATCGCGTTTAAAATCGCGGACTTCCCATTCATAGCCAAAATAGGAGGTATTGTACCAAAAGTCGCCCAAACGAAGCCAGGTTTTGGCCTCTGAGGTATCTTGCAGGGCTTCAAAAGCTTTGGCTTGTTGCTCGAGTTGAATCAACATTTCCACAATTTGAAGGCGATTCAAGGGTGTTTGGCCACCCACTTCCCGGTTAATAATTTCCCCAAAACGGTTGGCAAAAGGTTTGAACTGCGTCATCCGCGATTGCTCCCCCGGACTGATTAGCCGCATCACCGCTGCCGCCGCCTCCGGTTCCCCACGACTCAGGAAATAGACGCCCTTGGTTTCCAAAAGAAAGGCTTTGATGCGCTCGGGATTGGTATCAATCATCATGGTCCGTTCGAGCAGAATCGGATCAAAGGAGTTGGCCAATTTCCACAAATCCTCTATCACATCCAGACGCGGGTTGTATCGAATGGTATGCGGCGGATAAGCAGCAATCATCGCCTTACCCGGGTGATTATTTTCGGTATAACCCTGTGACAACCATTCTTGTAAAAAAGGTTCGAAATAAGGATTTTGGTCAAATGCCGGCATACCCCGCACCTTATACGCCAGCCGATCCACGGTATCTGAAGCGGTGGTGTCCAGGTTCATGACGGCCAAAAGGCAACGCCAAATTTCGAGTTGCTGAGAAATAATGTCGTCCGGCTTGCTGCGATCCAGGTCGTTTTCGAGCCGGTCCCAGGTTTTGGCGGCAGCATAACGGTCATTCGCCAGCAATTCCAGGTAACCATCCACGGCGCGCCAGGTCTTGGGTTCCGTGACCTTTGCTTCCCTGATGGCTCGGCGCACAAATTTTTGCAAATCAAGCAGGTGTTTGTTTGCTGCCGCCCGTTTGATTTTGACGGAAGCGCGTCCATTTTTATCATCGGTGACGGCGGTGCGGAGGAATATTTTTTCCAATTCCTGCACATCACTTACAAGCAGTAATTCAAGTTGTGGGTTTTGCGGATCCAGTGCGTAAATGGTTTCCATATCCGCCACGGCCCAGGTATGCGAACCGCCCGCGCGGAGGATGTAGAGGGTGCTTTTTTCTGCATCGCTGTTGCAGAGCCGGAGCGTTTTTTGCCAATCGTCGTCGTTGCGGATTTTAAAACTCCGATAAGCTTGTGCGCGCTTGGAGGGGCAGTTCCGGAAAATAAGGGAGTAGCGGTAAGCGGCCTCCGGGTACTGGCCCAATTGCTGCATTGCACCGGCCACATGCCCGAGGGTCCAATAAAAAATCAGGCTCATTCTTTTGCGATCCACCTTGGGAATCAACTCGTTGTAAAGATCAAGCGTCATCTGCCAGGCACCCGCGTAGTGTGCCAGGCGGACCAATTGATACGCATATCGCTGCCGAACAAAATGCGATTGTGTATCAAAAAACGTTGCTTACCCTCTTGAATCAACTCCAACATGGCCGTCACGTTGCGTTGGGCCGGATTCCATTTATCGCCTTTCGACACCACGTGTTCTTCGCAACGTTTGGCAAAAGTGAGGTAACGAGTCACTTCTACACAACCATTATAAGCCACCACGTAAGCGAAATCATTGTCCTCCAGGCGGAAAGGCAGGGGCGTTTTTCGCTTTGGATCCCCGGCCGCTTCGTGCAGTCTGGCAAGTTCGTATTCGTCGGATTCGTAGATCACCTGGGCTACTTCTTCCCAGCTAGCTTTGCTGCAAAACCGCTCGCTCCATTCTGCGCAATTTTCTTTTTTCTGAATAAGTCCCGGATCGTAATTCCGCTCGTAATAATCGCCAAAACGCAGGAAAAACGGGGCATAAGCTGCGCTCGCGTCCACAAAATCGGCGTCAAAAAAGCTGTAGCCGTAAAAAGGCGTAGCGTGCGGGATGCAGCGGGCAGGCGGCGGCGGGGGCGTAAAAGAACTGAACAACAACAGGATAAACAGGCCCCACAAAAGGGACTTTCGCAGGAGGCCAAAACGTATTAAATCCTTCACTTTCGAACAGTTTTGCATACACTATCAAGCAGTTGTGCGCTGAAATGCTCCGATTCGGCAATACCCAAATGAAAAAAAGCCAGGGTAGCATCGTTGGCTAAATCCAGTTTTTGGGCGATTTCTGCGGCATAAAAAAGCAGTTTCGGCGCACTCGTGGAAAGCCGAAGCCGATCTCCGGGGCGAAGGTAATGGCCCCCGAGGAATGTGCCTTCCTGCACTTCCCAAAGCTGTGCAACAAAAGGCGTTGGAGCCGGATTTTCGAAAAATTTTCCACTGCTGCGCAGGCTGTCCAAGGGCAAAGGACCGGGTATAATTTTCCAAAGTTCGCCTTCGCGAAAAACCAGTCCCCAGGAAAAAAGCGGTAAGGCCAAATCGAGCGGCAAGGCGTAATTTTTGGGCGCGCCATCCACATATTTCAGCGCGTCGTCGGGATGGAAAATCGTGTTTCGTTCGCTTTCCTGATCCACATCGCCGGTGTTGTAAAACATGAGCATGCCACGATCCACAGGCGGAACCCCGGTCTTTTGGGGAAATTTGTATTGATGCAAACGAATGGTGGCTTCCAGCCGGGTGCCAGGCGGCATTTTCTCGCGTATTTTTTCTAAAAAGAGGAAAAAAGCGGCTTGCGTGGAAGGCGTCCAGTCGCAATCGAAAAGCACCGCCGGGGATTTTTCTCCAAGGTTTTGGCGGGCACATTGTTCGGCAATTCGCCCGGCAAGCCAGCTCGTTTTTTCCGCCGAAAGATTGAGAAACACCTCGTTGGTGATAAAAATACAGGGGACGATTTCGAGCCCTGTCGAAGCGAGTGTATCGGGGATTTGGGTGCGGGAATAGGGTTCAATTTCACCCGTTTCCGGATTCTTTCCGATATCTAAAATCTTGACATACAGCTTTTTACAACCCAATGAGTCCATCAATCGGTATTCCGAATCGGAGCATTCAAAAACGGTTTCCCAATAGAAAAATGCAGGCACCAAGGGCTGTTGCGCTGTTTTGGAACAGCCAAACAAGGCGAGCAGCAGGGATGCCAGAAGTAACGGTTTCATTTAGCGAAGGAACGGGCAAACAACCAATTGTTTATTTTAATCTTACTTTTGTCCACGACTAAGATTACACATTTATGAAAGAACCTCAGCATCTCATTTCCTTGAAGGCTGCTCTACAGAAAAAAAGAATGCCGTTTTACCGCAAAGTGGTGCGTTGGTGCTGGCGAATTTTATGGGGTGGCCTGGCCGCAGGGGCCCTGGTATTTATGGTCATTAGCATGATGGCCATCCCGTCTTTCCGCGAATTGGAGGACCCTTCTTCTGCGCTTGCAAGTGAAGTTTTGGGCAGTGACAACAGCGTTTTGGGCCGGTATTTCGTGGAAAACCGGGTTCCGGTGCCGTTTGAAGAGCTTAGTCCGCACCTCGTGAGCGCCCTGATCAGCACGGAAGACGAGCGTTTCCGCGAACACTGCGGCATTGATGGCCGGGCCGTGGCGCGGGTGGTCATTCGGACCGTTTTGCTGCGCGATCACAGCGCGGGTGGCGGCTCTACCATTACCCAGCAACTGGCCAAAATGCTTTATTCCGATCGTGATTTTGAAGGAATGGGCAAAGTGAAAAAGTTGATGAAACTCATTTACATCAAACTTCGGGAGTGGATTACGGCGGTGAAACTTGAACGGGCCTACACCAAGGAGGAAATTGTGTCTATGTATCTGAACAAGGCCGAGTTTGTGAACAATGCGTACGGCATTCACGCCGCCGCAGAGGTTTATTTCAATAAAGACCAGGAAACTTTGAATACGCAGGAATCCGCGCTGCTGATCGGCATGTTGAAAAACCCCTCTTATTACAATCCGAATCGTTATCCGGATCGCGGGATCAAGCGCCGCTGGGTGGTTTTGTCGCAAATGAAAAAAAACAAGGTGCTCACGGAGAGCCAGTATGATAGCCTGAAGGTTTTGCCGCTGGGATTGGAATTCAAACAGGTCAATTTTACTGACGACAAGGCGCCTTATCTCTGTGATTTTTTGGAAAAAATGGTACGCGACTCCCTGCTTGAACTCCCCGAATGTCGCAAACGGGATGGATCCAAGTATGATATTTATCGCGATGGTTTGAAAATTTACACCACCATTGATCCGATATATCAGCAACATGCGGAAGCCGCAATGGTCGAGCAAATGAAAAAAATCCAGGCGCGCTTTTTTCAGGTTTGGAAAGGTCGAGACCCCTGGAGTTACAAAACCAGCAGTGCCACGGACGAAGAAATTGTAGGGCGTAAAGAATCGCTTTGGAGACTGGTGCGCGACGGCGAACGTTTTGCCACACTTTGGCCCAAATACATGGATGCAGTAGCGGATAAAATACAGGCTCGCTATGATTTTACCCTGCGCGCCATTGACATTGAACGAATGCTGAGTGAGGACAAAAAGCCCGGAAGTATTGGTAAAATGCTGATTGCCAAGCCCAAACCCTTTGTCACCAGCGAACAAGCCAGTGCTTACCGCCGTATCATGTCGAGCAAAGAATGGACCGACATCAAAGGACAATATCGCGCCCTCAACGCGGCCGTTAAGAAACAGTATGAAAAGCCTGTGAAGATGAAAATCTTTACCTGGGGTAATTCCAAATTTGAAAAAGATACCGTGATGTCTCCGATGGATAGCCTGCGCTACCACCGGATGTTTTTGCAAACGGGTCTCTTGGCCGTGGATCCTACGTCTTCGGAAATCAAAGCCTGGGTAGGCGGGGTGAATTTCAAATATTTCCAGTACGATCACATCATGACACGGCGCCAGGTGGGTTCTACGTTCAAACCCTTTGTGTATGCCACGGCCATTGCCCAACAAGGCATCAGCCCCTGCTTTGAGGTGTACGACAATCCCGTAACCATTCCGGCACGGTACATGAATTTTAAACACCTCAGCGATTGGACGCCAAAAAATTCTACCGGGACGTATTCCGGGGCGCGACTCAATTTGAAAGAAGGCTTAAAAAACTCAGTGAACACCATCAGCGCTTTCCTGATGAAACAACTCGGCGATACGGAACCGGTGCGTGGACTATGCCACAAATTGGGCATTGATTCCTCTCAGTTAGCCAACGGCCGTTACTTGGTATTACCAGGCTCACCGGCCATTTGCCTGGGTGCAGCCGACCTTACGCCTTTTGAGATGACTGGTGCTTATGCCACTTTTGCCAACAAGGGCATGTATGGTTTGCCCTTCGTTATCAAGAGAATAGAGGACAAAAACGGGCGGGTACTCTATCGCTCGGTGCCAGAAGAACACGCGGCTTTGGCCACAAATGCCAACTGGGTTATGCTTGAAATGTTGCAATACAACGTCAAAGGCGCGCCGGGTATCAACACTTTAAAAAGTCAAGTGGGCGGCAAAACTGGTACAACTAACGACTATACCGATGGCTGGTTTATGGGTGTAACCCCCCGACTGGTGGTAGGCACCTGGGTAGGCGGGGAAGATCGCTGGATTCGATTTTTGAATTTAAACGATGGCCAGGGCGCCCGCATGGCACGCCCCATTTTTGCCAGTTTTATCGGCAGATTGGAAAAAGATCCCAAATCTGGCTATGATTTTAATGCCCGCTTTGTACGGCCGGATGGAGATCTCGGAATCGAAACCAACTGCGCCACTTATGAGAGTAGCCTTGGTCCTGCAAGGGATGAGGAGAGTTTTTCCCCGGATATTTACAACGACGAATTAGATGCAGAAGGCCGCGACCCGAGCAAACCCAAGCGGCCAGACGATAGTTTTGGGGACGAGCTGGAGGGGGGATAATTTTTCCCAGCCCAACCCGCGCCCATGCTTTTGCGTGTAACAGTGACCAACACAAATTTTCACACAAACTGTTACGCATTATGCAAAAGCTCAAATTGCTCATTCCGCTTGCGTTGTTTATCGGCGCATTTTTCGTTGCCTGTCAGGATGACGACCCGCTAGATCGTCAGGATCAGATGGTCTCCGTCACCTTCGTTGGCCAAATTGTAGATGAAAATGGCGCGGGCCTGAAAGATGCCTTGGTCAAGGCTGGCAATGAATCTACCGTTACAGATCCCAACGGCGTTTTTCGCTTGAAGCAGGTACGTTTGCCGGCTGATCACGCCCTGCTGTCGGTCAGCAAACCGGGCTATTTTGAGATGTCTCGTCCCTACACGGTGGAGCACAATGGTGCCACGCAAGTTGTTACCATTCAGCTACTTACGAAAAAAATGGCAGGTACTTTGAGTGCGACTGCGGGCGGTGTGGTCAATGTTCCCGGTGGCCCGATTCTTAATTTCCCTGCCAACGCATTCACAGATGTCAGCGGCAACGCCTACAACGGAACAGTACAGGTTTTTGCCCAATACCTCGACCCTTCTGATCCGATGCTCGGACGTTATTTACCGGGCAATATGACCGCCGAGGATCTCAGCGCTGAAACGGTTTTTTTAGCTACTTACGGCATGGTTGGAGTTGAAATAGAAACCACCAGCGGTCAAAAACTGCAAATTGCCTCTGATAAATCGGTAGCGCTTAAGATGCCCATCATTGCCAGTCAACAGGCGTCTGCGCCCTCAGAAATTCCGCTTTGGTACTATGATTTGGTGGACGGATTTTGGAAAGAAGAAGGCCTGGCGCAAAAAATTGGCAACGAGTACGTGGGCCAAGTAAAACACTTCTCTTTCTGGAATTGTGACGCCCCTTTCCCGCTTATAAAAGTGCATGGAAGGATCGTTTTAGAAAATACCCAACTTACACTGGGCAATATTGCCATCCGCGTCACCATGCTCTCGACCGGAGCAGGCGGTTATACATACACGGATATAAACGGTTACTTCTGCGGATTGATACCACAGAATGAAGCGCTTTTAATGGAAGTTGTCCGCACAGACATCTGCGGAAACATGCTATACAGTCAAAATATTGGTCCATTTTCAACGGAAACCACCCTGCCGAATATCATTCTTCAACCGCAGGCACAATTTCCCAGCTTTGAAATGGAAGGGCATTTGCGCGATTGCGCAGGTCAACGCATTAGCAACGGATACCTGAAATTTGAATTGAGTGATGGAACGCAACACTTCCTGTTTCCTGACAACGATGGCGACTTTTTCTACAGTGCCTTGGTCTGTAGCCAACAGGCGGTCACAGGGATCCTGGTCGGTTATGACCTTACCAACTTTTTGGAAAGTGCTCCAGTCAATGTTTCATTGCCACCGTACAAGGTGAATATTGGAGACATCTCCATTTGCAATTCGCTTACGGAATACATTCGTTTTTCCCTGGATGGTGGACCAGAATTAACTGCAATCAACGCACGTGGAGGGGTGGATGTTAATTTGACGGTAATCATGGCAGGAGACAGCGTACAGACCAATACTTCTATAATCTTGGTCTTTCCGAATAATGGCCAACTTGGGAATTTTCCGATGGACGTTCTACGCTTAAACCAACTAGACGTTTCTGATATGGGCACGCTGGCCACAGAAGTTACCTCTACTGGGGGGATTGGAGCGGTGATTGAGGGAACTTTCGGTGGTGATTTCATAGATTTAAGCGGTATAAACCACAACATCACGGGCCGATACCGAGTGATTAGAGACTGGTGATATTCAATATCTATGAGGGAAAGCGCGGCTTACATTTTTTTTAACGCCACCGCGGCCGCTTCTTTGGCCTTGGATAGGTTGTCGTGGGGAACATCATGGATTTCCAGCGCCAGATTGAGCACAAATTGGCCTTTTCGCACTAACAACGTAACGGTGTTGGTGCTCCAAAGTGCATCGTCGCCCAAACCGGGCACATCTTCCTCGTAAGTATTTCGGCGGTCGCGGCGCAGATTTTCGATTTGTTGTTTGGCATGTATTTCCGAGGTGTAGTCCAACAACTGTATGACCAGCCGGTTTTGAGGATTTAACCAAACGGCGCCCTCTTTTTCATTATTCGTTTCGCGAGTTCTCCAATCTGGTTTGTTCCAGGTACGCAGACAAAATGCCTGATTGGGCAAAGTTCGGGCGTTGAGCGTGGCTTCTTTGCCATCGAAAGCAAAAAGCGCTTCTACCTCCGCATCGCTGATGAGTTCGCAGCCATAGTTTTTCCAGCCTTCAGTTTGGTATTTTGCCCAAAGCGCCTGCTCAGCAGCGTTTTCAGCGGCTTCTTTGGACGGGTTTTCTGTACAGCCCGCCCAAAACAAAGGAACAAACAGGAAGAGGAAAATAGGACGTGTCATGGACCATGCGTTTGGCCCTCAAAGGTCTAAAAAAGAGCGCTTTTTTAGACCTTTTTTTTCAAAAACGAGCAAAATTTAGCAAAATCCATCCGACCGTGCAATCTCAACATCGGGGTACTTCTCTACAGACCTACCGGTTTCTCTTGCGAATTATCTTCTTTCCAAATTTCTTATCAGAAGCGAAAATACTTGCGGGCGAAAAAATTTCGCACATTTGCCCTGTTCAATCGAATTCAATCAACAACTTTTTCACCCTCACACGAAATATGGCAGAGAACACCGACACAACTAAACCTAAAGGAAAGTTTCCTTCCAGTATCCCGTACATCATCGGGAACGAGGCAGCGGAACGATTCAATTATTACGGCCTTCGGGCGATCCTGACCACATTTATGGTGGCGCAGTTTTACAATAAAAGTGGCTCCGTTGATCCCGAAGTGGTGCAGGTGGCAGAGGCCACGGCCAATGCCAAAACCCACGATTTTGTGGCCATGACGTATCTGCTGCCCATGTTCGGCGGTATGGTGGCCGACTGGTTTTGGGGCAAATACAAAACCATCCTTTGGCTCTCGATGGTGTATGCCTGCGGCAGCATCATGGTGGCGCTTTCAGTGGACAATGAGGTGATGTTTACCACTTCGTTGATGCTGATTGCCTTGGGTGCGGGCGGTATCAAACCCTGCGTTTCTGCCAATGTCGGCGACCAGTTTGACTCCAGCAACTCGCACTTGATTTCCAAAGCTTTTGATGCGTTTTACTTTTCCATCAATGCCGGTTCGGTACTTTCTATCCTCCTCATTCCTTACTTGAAAACCAACTACGGCCCCACGGTAGCATTTGGAGTTCCTGCCATTGCGATGGGAATTGCCGTTTTCTTTTTCTGGGCAGGACGAAACAAATATCGCCGGATTCCTCCGCCGAAATACGACAGCAACAAAATGGTCATCCTCGCTTCCGCATTCTTTTCTCTGGTGGCAAGCTATATCTACTTTGACAAAATTCAACATGCAGGCGTAGGTCCTGTACTCGGTGCCTGGCTTATTCTGGTGCTTGTTTTGGCTTTCGTGTTCAAAAAACAATGGTTTGCCAAGCCCGGCAACTTTGTGGGCATCAACCTTTATGCACTTACCAACGGCGGATTCAGTGCAGCGGCCAAAGAATATGGCGACGAAACCATCGAAGGCATTAAATCGGTTTGGCGCGTTTTGTCCGTTTTTGCATTTGTGCCTGTTTTCTGGGCCTTGTGGGACCAAAGCCAATCCGAATGGGTGGTACAAGCGACCAAAATGGACCTTAACTGGCTGGGTATCAAGTGGGAAGCCGAGCAAATTTCATTTGTAAATGCGGCCTTTATCCTGGCCTTCATTCCACTTTTCTCTTTTGGTATTTACCCCTTGTTGAACAAAATTGGGCTTAAAGTCACGCCACTGCGCAAAATCGGTGCAGGCTTTGTGTTCACGGCGCTTTCCTTTGTGGTCATCGCGATCATCCAGGGCTGGATTGATGCGGGTCAAACGCCCAACATCAGCTGGCAGATTCTGGCATTTGTGATTCTTACCGCCGGTGAAATTCTCATTTCGATCACCTGCCTGGAATACGCCTACACGCAATCGCCGCCATCCATGAAATCAACCATCATGGCTTGCTTCCTGTTGAGTGTTACTTTGGGCAACGTCCTGGTTTCGGTGATTCAAAATAACATCAAAACGGGTGGTTTCTTCGCGCAATTTCACGGTGCGGGCTTCTTCTGGTTGTTCTGTGGCATTTGTGCCGTCACGGCAGTGCTGTTTATGATCATCTCTCCGTTTATTAAGGAGCGCTCGTATATTGTGAGTGATCATTAAGGCAAAAGTGTGGCACACCTACGAGGTGTGCCACACTTAGATAATATCAACACCCTGCTTGCAAACCATGCAAGCGGGGTGTTGTTTTTTAGCGCACCGAATATAGCGGTGGTATGGCCTTCAGGCCGTCGGGAAAAGGGGCGTTTACGCCCCATCAGATATGTTTCTGCGCCATAAATGGCGCTTTTCCCGACGGCCTGAAGGCCATACCACCGTTCATGAGACATCGCTTATGCACGACTCTGATCCTGAAAACCTAGCTACACGAGGTATAAATTCATAATAATACAAAACAGGAACAAACCCTAACTTTACGCCCCGGCTTCTCGCCAGCCGCCCCTGTTTGTTCACAAAAAAACCATCACATGCAGGCCAAAACCATCTTCGCCCTCGCGCTAACCCTCGCTGCATTTTGCACCGCAGCGCAAAACCCCACCCGCAGTGGGAAAGACTACGCCGTATTATTCTATGTAAACTCCTTTCAGCCCGGATGGCAAACCCTTCCCGCCACCAAAACCGAAGCGGAGGCACTCAAAAAAGAACTCGAATCCAACTACGGCTTCACTTGCGAACTAGTGCCTAACCCCACCCGCCAGCAGATTCTCGACAAAATCGGTGCCTGGAACCAACGCCTCGGCCCCAACGATCAGGTCCTCTTCTTTTTCTCCTCCCACGGTTATTACGACAAGGCCAGCCGCCTCGGATACCTCGTCGCTGCCGACGGCCTGTTCCGCGACGAGTACTTCAGCTCCTGGCTCGACTACAACAGCCTGCGTCCGTACTTTGCCCGCTGTAAGGCCAAAAATATGATCGTCGCCCTGGATGCTTGTCACTCCGGTTCTTTTGGCAGCATCGAACGCGGCGCGCCCGACGGCCCCGACTACAACAAAGAACTCGATTGCCAAACCCAAATAAGCCGCGCCTTCCGCTACCAGAGCCGACTGTACCTCTGCTCCGGCAACGAAAACGACCGCACCCCCGGCGAATCCAGATTTGCTGCCAAATTCCTCGAAACCCTCCGTAAAGGAGGCCCAAACCCCGGTGGTGTGGTCCATTTCGATGACCTCCAGTATGCTCTCGGCAAAGTGCAGAACCCAAGCCCCGTTCACGGCAACTTCACCGGGCACGACCCCGGAGGCGATTTTGTCTTCGTGAAAAAAAATGCCTGCAATACCCTGCCCGCGCCCGACCGCGATGGTGACGGAGTACCCGACTCCGCCGACCAATGCCCCGACACCTGGGGAAGCCTGCCCAACGGATGCCCCAATACCAGCAAACCCGACGACACCGCCGCCGACCTCGCTGCCTGGAAAAACGCCAAACAAAAAAACACCGAAACAGCCTACGGCGAGTATCTCCGACTGTTCCCCCAGGGCGAGTTCAAGGAACTGGCCAACAAAGCCCTGCGCGACGCTGAAGCCGCCGCCGCCGCCAGCCGCGACAATACCGCCTGGGAAATCGCTCAAGAAAAAAACACCCCCGATGCCTACCAGAAATACCTCCGGGACTTCCCCAACGGCCAGCACCGCCAAGCCGCCGAAAATGCCCTGAAAACCCCGGAAATGCCCGACAACATGGTGCTCGTGCCCGGCGGAACCTTTCAAATGGGCAGTACTGAATACAACAACGAACAACCCGTGCACAGCGTCACCCTGCGCGACTTTTACCTCGGCAAATACGAGGTGACCGTGGCGGAGTTCAAAGCCTTCATAGATGCTACCGGGTACAAAACGGACGCGGACAAGGAAGGGAAAAGCTATGTGTACACCGATACCTGGAAAGAACAAAACGGTGTCAACTGGAAACACGACACCCGCGGCAACCTGCGCCCTCAAAACGAGTACAAGCACCCGGTGGTGCACGTCAGTTGGAACGATGCCACGGAGTACTGCAAATGGCTTTCCCGCCAAACCGGCCAAACCTACCGCCTGCCCACCGAGGCTGAATGGGAATACGCCGCCGGTGGCGGCAACGCCAAGCGCTCCAAGTGGGCCGGCACCGCCAATGAAAACGACCTGAAGCAATACGCCAACTACGATGGCAAGCAGGACGGCCACGACCGCACTGCTCCCGTAGGCAGCCTGCTGCCCAACGCGTTGGGCTTGTACGACATGAGCGGTAACGTGTGGGAATGGTGCGCTGACTGGTATGGCTCTGACTACTACAAAAACAGTCCGTCCAATAACCCCACCGGCCCCACAAGCGGCTCCTACCGTGTCCTACGCGGCGGGTCGTGGTACAGCTACCCGCAGTTCTGCCGTGTGGCGTATCGCTACAGCGACGCCCCCGGCGATCGCTTCTACAGCGCGGGTTTCCGTCTGGCCAGGACGTTTTAACCCTTTAGCACTTTTACCCTTTTACCCTTTGGAGCGGGTGTAGTGAGGGCGTGACAAATCGTCACGCCCTCACTTTTTCTGCTTACCTCGCAATTATCTATCGCTCTGTAGATACGGCCTATATATGCGCAGCATATATGCGGTATATATACACGCGCAGCGTCTATGTGTCGCCACGGAATGTATATATGGGGAAAGCTTGGTGCATATATATGCGAACATTCAAAAAAACCGGCGCGTTCTTCGCGCGCTGCCAGGCAAGGCACTACCAAACGCGTCCGGTGGAGACATATTCGCCCAGATCGGCAAAGACCGGGGGCAGGACAAGCGGCTGGACAGAAATGGCCACGGTCGGCGCATCCGTAAAGGCGCCGATTCTGGGCACAATTCCCTGTATTGGCCAGACGGAAACCCGTATTGTTGTTGCGATTACCGGGTGCGTCGTTGTTGCGATTCGCTACACGTGTCTGCAGCGCGATAAATCATTGCGATGCACGCAAAAAAGTGAGGGCGTGACTTTTCGTCTAATGCCATCAACTTAGCGGCCAAAGACCCTGAAAGGGTCAAATGTGAATAGCCCCGGATGCAATCCGGGGTAGAAAAGATGAGGTGTAACAACCCCGAATGGGGTTGAATTAGTGCATAACGTTTTCATATTCAACCCCATTCGGGGTTGCTCGCACCGCATTTCCAATTCCCCGGATTGCATCCGGGGCTATTCACATTCAACCACTTCGTGGTTTTTAATCGCTAATTTGACGGCATTAAACTTTTCGTCACGCCCTCACTACACCCGCTCCAAAGGGTAAAAGGGTAAAAATACCAAAGGGTTAAAACGTCCTGGCCAGACGGAAACCCGTGCCGTAGTCGCGAAGGCCGGGTGCGCCGCCGTTGCGAACCGCCACACGGCAGTACCGCGGGACGTCGTACCACGACCCGCCGCGTAGGACACGGTAGGAGCCGCTTGTGGGGCCGGTGGGG
>CAZKBH010000023.1:58848-71862 GCA_964550795.1 uncultured Saprospiraceae bacterium | reverse complement strand
TGTCGAAAAATCTAACCATTTTGACACCTCTTCGGCGGCGCAAAAAAAACTCGCCTTGGCATCCGTTCTGGCCTGCGGCCCCCATGATTCCCGAGGCTCAAACAGTTTTTTGCTTAATCCGCCTCGGGAGGCCTCAAAATGGAGATTTTTCTAAGGCCTTTTGCCCGCGGCCTGGTATTGATTTGTGCTCGAATCAGGAGATTTTGGGCAAGCAAAAGAAAGTACACCCGCCTACGCCAAGGCTGGAGTTGTATCAAAAGTCGGAGCAGGACACACGTTGCTCTCCAGCGAAAAATTTAATTTCTTGCAATGTTAACTTCCCGAAAGTTTTAAACTTTCGGGAAGTTAAATCCGATTTTTGTAGCCTGATAATTTGACGATTTGCTACTTTTAGCGCTGGGATTTTCGAGGCAGGTTGTCTGCCTGCACTCGCCCAAGCCACCCTTAAAATCAGGGCATGACAATCACTCATTTTACCCAACAAATCCGGCAACTAATCGCCGCTGACCAACTGCCCGCCGCATTGGAAAAAATGCGCCTTTTCGCGGAAAAAACGCCCCTGCTGAACGACGTTCTGCATCAATCCGGGCGACTGGCGCATATCCGCCAACAAAACAACCTCGGCTTGGTCACGCACAACGAGGCCGCGCTCGAACAAAACCGCATCCGATACGGCTTGCTCGAACTGCTCAACGACCTGGAGCGGAACGGCACGCCCCCTCAGCCCTTCGAGGCGCTGCTGGCAGCGGTGGAGCAGGAGAGCGTCCGCCCGGAAGTGCAGGCGGAAGTGGCCAACGCTATCAGCATCGTGAACAGCAAAAATGTGGTGGCAGGCTCCAGCGTTTCGGCGGGCGGAAACGTCCACATCGGCGACGTGGTGTATCAAACTGCGCCCGTCCCGTCCGGCCCCGCCGCGCCATCAAAACCCCTGAACGAACACCTTTGCAAAGTCCTCATCACAGCCATTCGCCCGCACAACCCGACCGCAGATCGGTTTTTGGAACGGGTCGAAACCATCCAGCATTGGGAGACCAATGCGCAGGCCTCGAACAAGGCCAAAGAGATTTTGGCGTACAGTTTTGTCGGGGTCATCGGCATCCAATTGAGCAAACTTTTTGCCATCGGTAAGGAAGATTTTTCAGAAACAACCCAAAACAAGTTCATCGAAAAGTGCATTCAAATCGCCAAAAGAAGCCTCGATTTGGTGACTTTTGCCCTCATTTCGCAGATTTGGGAAAGCCAGAAAACAACGCCCCGCACTTTTTCGGCGGCCCAAACCCAAGCCTTGCAGGACTTTTTTGACCGCCCTTTTGAACCCGATATTGCGGAACAAGTCGGTTTTTTCCATACACTTTGCGCATTGTTTGCCGAGCACGGATTGCCGTTTCCCTTTCTGCAATTGCAGGATTTCGACCCGCATTTCCAGCCAGGCGACGTTTTCCAAAAGGCCATCGGACAACTGCAGGCACTCAACGCCCGGCTCGAAAAAAAATCCTGTTCGCCTGCCGATTGTACCGCCGCCGAACAAGCCCTCTCCGTGGTGCTGAGCGCCCTGCATTTCCTCGCCGCCTGCCGCATGGCGAGTATGAAACGCATTGGTTATTGGCAAATCCGGACGGCAAAGCCGAAATTCCTGCACCGCTACGCCGCCCTTGGCATTGACAGCAAGGCCAACGTAGATGCCGAAAAAATCAATTTTACCCCCGACACCGCCCCCACCGATTCGGTGCTGCTCCATCGCGGCGACGCTTACCAGGAAAGCCTCAACCTCAGCCCCTTCATCATTGATTTCAACGCTCTGACCTACGAAAGCGGAGCTAAAATCTGCTTTTTCCGCGCCCGAGCCCTCGCCGACGACAGCCTCGATTTTACGTTTTTGGAAGACAACAGCCCCGTCAACCTCGCGTGGAAAGGCGTTTTGACCGACCCGGAAAAAGCCAACGAGTTGCTGCTGCTCCCCGAAAACCGCAGGGCATACAACCTCGATTGTGTCATCGAACAATTTCAGGAAGCCCGAAAAAGTATCCTCGGCGATACGCTTAACTTCGATAACCTCTAAAACCCGTCGGGAATCATGCAAAAAAGATATCCGTTCAAGTTTCTCGACGCATACACCCGCGAAGACAGCGACTTCTACTTCGGGCGCAGCGACGAAATCAATGCACTCTACGAAATGGTTTTCCAGACCGACCTGCTGCTCGTGTATGGCGCATCGGGCACCGGAAAATCAAGCCTCATCCAGTGCGGTTTGGCCAGCAAATTCCAGAGCCACGACTGGCTCGCGCTTAATATCCGGCGCATTGGCGACCTCAACGATTCCTTTGAAAAAGCCCTGCATGACGCGGGCGGAGGGCTTAGTGAGGCGGTGACTCAAAGTCACCGCCTCACTGCGGCCGATGATAACTTCGATTGGCTCGACGAAGACCCAACCCAGTCCGCGCCCAAAATCCTATCGCCCCTTGCCCGCCGTTTCAAGGCCATTTATTTGAAGCATTTCAAGCCCGTTTACCTCATTTTCGACCAGTTCGAGGAACTCTACATCCTTGGTACCCAGCGCGAGCAGCGGCAATTCGTGGAGACCGTGCAGGAAATACTCCGCGTGGAGCAACCCGTCAAAATCATCCTCAGCATCCGGGAGGAATACCTCGGCCACTTGTACGAATTTGAACGCGCCGTGCCGGAACTGCTCCGCAAAAAACTCCGCGTGGAGCCGATGAACCTCGACAAGGTGAAAACCGTCATCCAAAGTGTCGGCGCACAGCCCGCGGGAAACGTGCGCCTGCAAAAGGGCGAAGAAGATGTGCTTGCCGAGGCTATTTTTGAAAAAATACGCGGCGACGAAAAAACCCTGCACATCCCGCTGCCCTATTTGCAGGTGTTTTTGGACAAACTTTACCTGCAAATCACCGACGACAAAACGCGCCAAGCCGAGGTTGTTTTTTCCATGCAGGCACTGTCAAAAATTGGCGACCTCGGGGACGTGCTCCGCAATTTTTTGGACGAGCAGGTGCGCGACATTGCCCCGGAACTCGGCCAGCCCCCGGAAATGCTTTGGCAAACCCTTTCGCCTTTCGTCACGCTCGACGGCACGAAAGAGCCGCTCTCGGAGGCGCAACTGGCCGAAAAACTGCCCGATGCCGCCCCCGATTTTGTCCGCCGCGCCCTGCAAGCCTTCGTCAAAGGCCGTATCCTGCGCTTTTCGGAGGCCACCCAACGCTACGAAATTGCCCACGACTCGCTCGCCAGGCAGATACATGCCAAGCGCAGCGACGAAGAGATCGCCATTTTGGAGGTGCAGCGTTTGGTAAAAAGCCAAACGGCGATGGCGGACGAGGCCCGCGAGTTTTTTACCGAAAAGCAACTGCTTTTTATGGAGCCTTATTTGGCCAAGTTCAATCCGAGCGTGGAGGAAAGCGACTGGATTGCGCGCAGCCGGGCGGAAGTGCTGGCGCAAAAAGAAGCGGCGGCCCTGCGCCAGGCGGAGGAGCTGGAAAATGCCCGTACCCGCGCCGTGGAGGCCGAACGGCTGACAAAGGCCGCCGAACAAGGCCGAAAACACGCCCGCACGTTCTCCTATTTGGCGGGTTTGGTGGCGGTGGTGGCGATTGGATTGGGGGTATTCGCCTTTTTTCAACAACAAAAAGCCAAAACCGAAACCGAGAAAGCAAAAACCAGCCTCCAGCGCATGGAAGTCGCCAATGCGGCTCGCTTAAAAACCGAGATCGGCAAATACATCACCGCTGCTGAACGGATGCGCGAATTGGGCGACCAGGAGATGGCGCAAAAGATTTTATGGGAAGCCAATAAATTGGATTCTTTGGACCAAAACCCGGCGGTAGATTCACTGCTAAATCTATTGAAATAGACGATGGAAAATGCCATGCCACAACGCTCCGATACTTATCCCCAACTGTTGACCAGCATTGGGGAAACGCTCGAAAGCGGTCGAATGACCGTCTATCAAGCCGCCAACGCTGCCCATTTGAAGACCAATTGGGAAATCGGGCGGCACATCGTCGAATACGAACAAGGCGGCAGCGACCGGGCTGAATATGGCACACAATTGCTCAAACGCTTGTCGAAAGACCTGACTGCGCTGTATGGCAAGGGGTTCAGCCGAAGCAATGTCAACTACATGCGCTTGTTCTACAAACGATTCCCAATTGTACAAGCGCCTGTACAATTGGAGTGGACGCAGCTCGCTATCAATTGTACCTCCCGGACAGACAACTCCTCGAGGATACCTTGCGGGGAATGTTGGATCAATAGACCACCTATTTTTATATGAAATACACTTACTTTTTGCTCCTCCAGCTCTGCTTATCGGCAAGCCCCCTTTTGTCCCAGTCCAATAGCCCCGCTTTTTGCGATGATTTGTTCAGCAGAGCAAAGGCTGAACTCAAAAAGAAAGAATATGGCAAGTCCCGCGACTACTGCGAGGCGGCGCTGCCACTTTGCCCTGATTTCACCGACCGCTTTGCAAAAGTGCTCGAGGAAGTGAACACCGCCATTGAAGCCGAAAAGAAAAAGGCGGAGGACAACTTCCTACTAGCGCAGGAGAAAACCAAAGAGGCCAAAAAAGAAGCCGCAAATGCGGGCCGCGCCCTCGATGAGCAGAAAAAAGCAGTAGCAGCACAACAAGCAGCCCTGACGGAAATAGCACAACGCAGCGTCCGAGATGCACAAACGCTAATATATCACCTTGACTATGAAGGAGGTTTGGCCACATTAAAATCCGCGGTCGCACTTGATGCCGCCCAAAAAGAAATCGCCGATGCCCTCCTCGAAATCGTCTTTTTCTTCGCTGAAACAGGCAAGTTTGATCGGGCAAAAGGTGTGTTAGATACTGCCGCTCAAACCGTTGGGCGTCCCCTACCTTTTCCTTCTAATGGCTGGAAAGAACGCACAGACTTTCGCAGCGCCATCAAATCCATGAACCCCGAACTCGATACCTTTTTCGTCGCCCGATACTTCCCCACCATGATGCCCATCCCCGGCGGTACCGACACGCTTGGCAGCGAGGAATATAAGGATGAAAAACCCCGCCACGCCGTCACCCTTTCCCCCTTCAAAATGGCCAAAACTGAAACCACCTGGTGGCAGTACAACCTGTTTTGCGAAGCGACCGGCTATGAAAAACCGGACAAGCCCGGCTGGGGCAGCGACGGAGACAACCCCGTAGTCAATGTTACTTGGTATGATGCCGTGGCGTATGCCAACTGGCTCAGCCTGCGGGAAGGCAGAAGCAAGGCCATCGAAAAAATTGGTTCTGGGGACGATGAATACGAAATCAAACTTCAGGTCAACGGCTACCGCCTACCCACCGAAGCCGAATGGGAATACGCCGCCCGCGCCCATACACCTTATATATATGCAGGCAGCGACGACCTCGACTCTGTGGCCTGGTATGGTGACAACAGCGGCAGCCGCACACGCCCTGCCGCCGGAAAAAAAGCCAACGCTTTCGGCCTTAACGACATGAGCGGCAATGTATGGGAATGGTGCTGGGATTGGTACGGCGCATACAGCCCTGAGGCAAAACTGAATCCTGTTGGCCCAGAAAAGGGCGACGACCGCGTGCTTCGCGGCGGCAGTTGGCTCGGCGACGCGGGGGGTTGCCGCGTCTCGAACCGCAACAGCAACACGCCGACGGACCGCAACTACTACATAGGCTTCCGCCTTTCCCTCCAGTGAGGAAGGCTGTTATTCGTGCTCTCATCATGCGCAAAAAAAAGAAAGCAACAAAACGGCGGTGAAAGCAAAGGCGGTGGGAGGGACGACCCCGCCATGCTTTCACTGCGGTTTTTTGCATGAGGGCATCTCGGGTTTTTTACCATTCGGCTTTGCCGAAAAATTTTATTTTTTGAAAAAGGGCTTATTGTTAAAACGTGGACAGGGATTTGCAGGCGTTGTAAAAAATACTTTTTTATGCAAATCAAAATATTCAGTATTCCGATTCTTGGTGGCGAAGCCGTCAACGAGGATATGAACGCTTTTCTGCGTTCCAAAAAAGTCATCCAAACGGAGCAGCGGTTGATCGGCGACGGAGACGGGGCTTTGTGGAGTTTTTGCATCAAATATGTGGAGGATTATTCCCCTTTCCTCAAAAGTGGCAAGGACAAGATTGATTATCGGGAAGTGCTGGATGCGGCGAGTTTCGAGCGTTTTTCAAAGTTTCGGGAGACCCGGAAGAAATTGGCAGCAGCCGAAAACGCACCAGCCTATACCATTTTTACCGATGAAGAACTGGCGGAATTATCCAAAATGGAAGATGTGACCATCGCCAACATGAAAAGCGTGAAAGGTATCGGCGACAAAAAAACAGACAAATACGGGCAGCATTTCATCTCGATAAAATAGGATGAAGAGGGCCAACGGATTGCTCGAAAAAATAGCAGACCCCGAAAACCTGCGCTATGCCAGTTGGAAGGCAGCCAAGGGAAAACGGTTTTCGGCCTCGGTTTTGGCGTATCAGGATGATTTGGAGCAAAACATTGCCCAATTGCATCGCCAAATCAGGAGCGGACAAGTCTCCGTGGGCGATTATCGGTATTTCAAGGTTTTTGAGCCGAAAGAGCGGCAAATCTGCGCTTCGGCTTTCCGCGAACAGGTATTGCACCATGCCCTGATGAACGTTTGCCATGATCGGTTTGAAAAGGTGCAGATATTTGACAGTTATGCCAGCCGCAAAGGGAAAGGGCATTTTGCCGCCCTCGAACGCGCCCAGTTCTTCACCCAAAAGCATACTTGGTTTTTAAAATTGGACGTGAAGAAGTTTTTTGAAAGCATTCACCACGGCGTTTTGAAAGCACAATTGGCACGGCTGTTCAAAGAAAAACGCTTGCTCGACATTTTTTTCCAAATCATAGACAGTTATAGCGCTTCCCCGGAACGGGGCTTGCCCATCGGCAACCTGACGAGCCAGTATTTTGCCAACCATTTCCTTTGCGGCCTCGACCATTTTATCAAGGAAATCTTGCAAATAAAGGCTTACGTGCGTTACATGGACGATATGGTGCTTTGGAGCGCCGATAAAGCGGTGCTGCAAACCGCCTCGAAGCGCATCCATGAATTTGTGGAAACAGAGTTGGGTAGCGCCTTGAAGCCTATTTTATTGAAGCGGTCGGCCACGGGTTTGCCGTTTGTGGGCTTCCACATTTTCCCGTATCAAGTGCGCTTGCTGCAAAAAAGCAAAACAAGGTTTATCCAAAAATTGCGCCTGATAGAATCCAATTATCATACCGGCACTTGGAGCGAAGCGGCTTGCCAACGGCGGTTTTTGCCGCTCCGCGCATTTATAAGCCATGCAGATTCGGCTGCTTTCCAGCAAAAAGCATGGTTAAAAATACAAGGTCAATCATCGTAAGGGCGACAACCGCGTGAATCGCGGCGGCAGTTGGAACAACAACGCGGAGAATTGCCGCGTCTCGAACCGCAACAACAACACGCCGACGAACCGCAACAACAACATAGGCTTCCGCCTTTCCCTCCAGCGCATGATGAGAGCCGGATGGCTCCTGATACACAGATGATTGTACCCGTTCCCGAAATAGTTTGCTCGGGACAAACAGGGTCGTTTTGCACGATTTTGGGCGGCGGTATGAGTAGGTATTGGCCGAAAGTTCTGCCGCTTTTTTTGTGCCGCTGCGGCTGCCAGGCCTGTCTCGTTTCGGAGGTGGACAAGTCGTGTTTTGAAAAGAAAATGGCGGAATTGGAGCGGGTTTGGAAGGAGGGGGGTGAAGTGCGTTTTTGGGGCTGGCGAAAACCTGCTCGCGGCATTTTGTAAGAATGCTCGTCCCACGCTCGCACGGGCATTCGTTTATTTTTAAAACATTTTTTATCAAATTTATGTGCAAAAACACGAAAATCGGTCAAAAAACGTCACTTTTGTATCTTTTATCAAACAATACCGACTTTATACGTGCACAAGCATCAAGTATGGAAAAGAAAAAACAGCCACCGACAACACGTAAGCAACGCGGTACCATAAAGGAAGATGTGGTCTTCCCTTTGCCAGAATTCTTGAGTGGCTTACCAGACGGGTATACCGTGTTTATTCAGGAAATAAAGGATAAAATTGTCAAAGAGCGTTTGAAAAGCGTGCTTTCTGCCAACGCAGCAATGGTTTTACTGTATTGGGATATTGGGAACCTCATTTTGGAGCGACAAAAAAACGAAGGCTGGGGCACTAAAATCATAGACAGGATGTCGTACGATTTGAAGCAATTTTTCCCAAAAATGCAAGGCTTTTCCCCGCGCAACCTCAAATATATGCGCAAGTTTGCCGAGGCATGGCCGGATATTGAATTAGTGCAACGCAGCGTTGCACTAATTCCGTGGAGAAGCAACATTACCTTGCTCGACAAACTCTCCGACCCTGCTCTTCGGCTTTGGTATGTCCAAAAGACGCTCGAACATGGTTTTGGGAAGGATATGCTGGTGTTTCAAATCGAAACTGGGTTGCACAAAAGGCAAGGCAAGGCTACGAATAATTTTGACGCTGCACTGCCACCAACTGATTCAGACCTTACTGCTCAAATTTTCAAGGACCCGTATGTTTTTGATTTCCTGGGTACTGCTGATCCAAGAGTAGAAGCCGAATTGGAGCAAAAACTCATTGACCATATTCAAAAATTCTTGTTGGAACTGGGGCAAGGCTTTGCTTTTGTGGGAAGGCAGGTACACCTTGAATTGGGTGGACAGGATTTCTATTTAGACCTACTTTTTTATCATTTGAAACTGCGGTGCTATGTAGTGGTTGAATTGAAAGCGGGAGAGTTTAAGCCCGAATACGTCAGCAAACTCAGTATGTACCAGAACGTGGTTAATGACGTGCTCAACCACCCCGACGACAAACCAAGCATTGGCTTACTTTTGGTAAAAACGAAAAACAAGACTATTGTTGAATACTCCTTGAAGGGCTATATGAACCCAATTGGAGTGGCCAATTGGGAGCGACATCTCAACGAATCCCTCCCTGAAGCCCTAAAAACAAGTTTGCCGTCTATTGAAGAAATAGAAAACGAACTTCGGGACGAAATTTGAGGTTTCTGGCTATTGCAGTACCTATGCGCGACTAAGTCAGTAGTGCTCCAGCTAAAGATCAAAATCGTTCTTTAGCTGGGGTTTTGGCCCGCGGCCTGGTATTCCGTTTAACATGTGACTTGGCTTTTCAGAAATGTCTAAGAGACTAGTCAAATTACCCCAACAATGAGTAATTTTGCTGCTCAATTTTGAGCATGATTGACGCACTCATTTCTTCCAAAACCCGCATCAAGCTGTTGTTGAAATTTTTCCTCAACAGCAATGCAACGGCTTATTTGCGCAGTTTGGAAAGCGAGTTTGGAGAATCCACCAACGGTATTCGATTGGAACTCAACCGATTGGAAAATGCCGGACTGCTGCGCTCAGACAGCGAAGGCAACAAAAAAATTTTCCGCGCCAACACAGGCCACCCGCTTTTCCGGGAAATTCACAACATCATTTTGAAACACGTCGGCCTCGACCAGGTCATCGAAACGGTAATCCAGCGTTTGGGTGATGTGCAGCGCGTGTACCTCGTCGGCGATTTTTCCAAGGGCAAAGACAGCCAGGTCATTGATCTCGTTTTTGTCGGCGATTTTGACAAATCGTACCTCACCCAATTGGTCGAAAAAGCGGAGAAAGTTATTGGCCGCAAAATCAGGTATCTGCTTTATACGCCCGAAGAAGCCCAAACGATTGACTGGACCACTTACACCCCCGAACCCCTGTTGCTCTGGAGCGATGAAGCCCAAAAAAATGACTTATTCCCCAAAACCAAAGCTGTAAAAACCGATGTATCAAGCGCTTATAAATAAAGAAAAAAAGTTGGCGGTCATAGGACTTGGCTATGTCGGGTTGCCGGTAGCGCTGGAGTTTGCGCGTCATTTTCAGGTGATTGGGTTTGATTCCAACCCGGCGCGGGTAAAACTGATGCAAAGTGGCAAGGATCCCAGCAGGGCGCTTGGCCCCGCAGATTTTGAAGGCCGTGACATCCGCTTTACTGATCGTTTGGAAGACCTGGCCCAGGCCCATTTTTTTGTGGTGGCCGTGCCAACCGATATTGACGAACACAAAAATCCGAATCTCCAGCCGCTGAAAACGGCCTCTGCCAGCATCGGAAAAGTGTTGAAAAAAGGCGACTACGTGGTGTACGAATCCACGGTTTATCCGGGCTGTACGGAAGAGGATTGTCTCCCAATTTTGGAAGCGCAATCGGGTTTAACCTTAGGAACAGACTTCAAACTGGGGTATTCTCCAGAGCGCATCAGTCCGGGAGAACACAGCAAACCACTCACGCAGATTGTTAAACTCGTCAGTGGCTCTGACCCGGAGGCGCTGGATGAAATTGCCAAAGTGTACGGGCACATTATCGAAGCAGGAATTTACCGCGCCAACAGCATCCGAGTGGCCGAAGCTGCCAAGGTGATTGAAAATACCCAGCGCGATTTGAACATCTCCTTGATGAACGAATTGGCCATGATTTTTGACCGAATGGGCCTTGATACCCAGGCTGTTATCCGGGCAGCCAGTACCAAATGGAATTTTCAAAAATTTTATCCGGGACTGGTTGGCGGGCATTGTATTGGCGTGGATCCTTATTACTTATTGCACAAATCCGTCGAGTTGGGCTACGAACCCCAGGTCATTCTGAGCGGCAGGCGGGTCAATGACGGAATGCCCGCCTGGGTAGCCAAAAAACTGGTGCAATTGCTGCTCAAAAATGGAAAAAACCCGCGCCAATCCAAGGTGCTCGTGTTGGGCATCACTTTCAAGGAAAATGTGGCGGATATCCGAAATTCCAAAGTGGCTACGCTGGTCCGTGAATTGCAGGATTTCTCGATCAATGTACATATTTCAGACCCACTTGCCTCCCCAAACGAAGTAGCGCAAGCCTATAAATTGACCCTGAGCGACCAGATTTCAGACGATTACGATGCAGTGGTGGTAGCAGTTGCGCACCGCGATTACCAAGGGTACGACAGCCATTTTTTCAAATCCATCACGCGCGAAAACCCCATCCTTTTAGACCTGAAAGGGCTATATGAGGACATTGACAAAGAGATTGAATATTGGCGCTTATAAGTGCAAAAACACAAGTGAAAAACTGATAACTCATTCATCATCCTGACTACACTTTCGTACTATGTTACAAATGGTTGACCTCAAATCGCAATACGCCCACATCAAGCAGGAAATAGACCGCGAGATGCAGGACGTTTTGGACACCTGTATTTTCATCGGCGGACCCAAGGTGGCCACCTTTCGGGAAAGTCTGGAGCAGTATCTGGGCGTAAAACACGTCATCCCCTGCGCCAACGGCACCGATGCCCTGCAAATCGCCATGATGGCCCTCGGCCTGAAACCCGGTGATGAGGTGATCGTGACTGCATTTACCTACGTAGCCACCGCAGAAGTGATTGGTTTACTTGGACTTACACCGGTCATGACCGATGTGGATCCGGATACCATGAACATCACAGCGGCACAAATCGAAGCGGCCATTACACCCCGGACCCGGGCCATTGTACCCGTGCATCTGTTCGGTCAATGTGCCGATATGGCGCCCATTATGGCACTGGCAGAAAAGCACAACCTGTTTGTCATTGAAGACAATGCACAGGCCATCGGCGCGCGCTATTCCAATCCGGCCACAGGGCTGGAAGGGGCCAGTGGCACTTTCGGGCATTTTGGTTGCACCTCGTTTTTTCCCTCCAAAAACCTCGGCTGCTACGGCGACGGCGGTGCGCTGATGACCAATGATGATGCCCTCGCCGCCAAAGCGCGCATGATTGCCAATCACGGCCAATCCAAAATGTACTACCACGACGAAATCGGGGTGAACTCACGGCTGGATGCCATGCAGGCCGTTGTTTTGAATGCAAAACTCAAGCACCTCGATACCTACAACGCTGCCCGGAATCGCGCTGCTGACTACTACGACCGCGTTTTTTCAAAAATCCCGCAGTTGAAAATCCCGGCCCGTGCGCCGAATTCCACGCACGTTTTCCACCAGTACACCTTGCAAATTGTTGCGCCCAACCCGAGCGCCGTTCGGGACGCACTGAAGGCGTATTTGCAGGAACAGGGCGTGTCGTGCATGATTTATTACCCCGTTCCGCTGTACAAACAACCCGGCTACGCACATTACTGGAAAGGCGGCGAATTGGCTAACACGGAACGGCTTTGCGCCTGCGTGTTTTCCCTGCCCATGCACTCCGAAATGACCGAGGAAATTTTGTCCAAAATCACCGAATCGGTCCAGGCATTTTTTGCACCATAAAGGAACCCCAAGCCTCCTCGTTATGTCCAATTTCGCACTTATCGGAGCTGCCGGTTATGTGGCCCCCCGGCACTTAAAAGCCATTCGCGACACAGGTCACCGACTCGTAGCCGCTTACGATCCGCAGGATTCTGTGGGCGTGCTGGACAGCTATTTCCCGGAGACCGATTTTTTTACCGAGTTTGAACGCTTCGATCGGCACCTGGAGAAGCTGAAACGCGCGGGACAAGGCATTGACTTTGTCAGTATTTGTTCGCCCAATTATTTGCACGATGCACACATCCGTTTTGGGCTTCGGCAGGGCGCGCATGTGATTTGTGAAAAACCATTGGTCTTGAATCCATGGAATGCAGAGGCTCTGAAAATCAATGAGTTGGAATCTGGAAAACGGGTTTCTACCATTCTGCAACTCAGGCTTCACCCGGCCATTTTGGCGTTAAAAAATAAGGTTGAACAGTCGGGTTCCGGGAAAAAATTTACCGTGGATCTGCGTTATATCACCTCGCGGGGGCATTGGTATTACACCAGTTGGAAGGGGGATATTCAAAAATCGGGCGGAATTGCCACCAACATTGGTATTCATTTTTTTGACATGTTGGCCTGGATATTTGGTCCGCTGGAGCAGAATGTGGTGCATCTGCACACCCACGATCGGGCGGCGGGTTTTTTGGCCTTTGAAAAAGCGGAGGTTCAGTGGTTTTTAAGCATCA
>CAZKBH010000023.1:56632-58838 GCA_964550795.1 uncultured Saprospiraceae bacterium | reverse complement strand
TTGCCCCCTGAAGCGGCCGGCAAACGCACTTTTAGGGCCATCACAGTGGATGGAGAATCGCTGGAATTTAGCGAGGGATTTACCGACCTGCACACCCTGAGTTATCAGGCTATTTTGGAAGGAAACGGTTTTGGGCTGGAAGACGCTATCCCCGCCATTCAGTTGGCCCATGATATTCGGGAACAAACCCCGATTGGATTGGTGGGAGCATACCATCCGCTGGCGGAATTGCCGCTGGCAAAACACCCTTTTAAATAACAAGGCAGTTAGATCCTCCCCTTTTCTAAGCAATTACCTTTTTTTATAAAAATCCCACGCATCAAACTACTTTTGGGGCTACCATCTCCTTCACCCATTATTCTTTCAAAAACTCGTGTCAAAAAAAGATTCCTTCACCGAAGCCATTCAAAAGGGCTATAATTTTTCAAGTGCCAGTATTGTGCTGGGAGGCGCCATGCTCGATGCGGAGGCTATTTCCGGACTTCAAATTAAGGTTCCCCTCCGGAGCATGAGTCGCCACGGTCTTATTGCCGGGGCCACGGGTACGGGTAAAACCAAGAGTTTGCAAGTCATCGCCGAACAATTGGCCGCCAATGGGGTGCCCTGTTTGCTCATGGACATCAAGGGCGACTTGAGCGGGGTGGCCATGCCGGGTACTGACAATCCAAAAATCACCGAACGAGCGGGAAAAATTGGTATTTCCTGGCATGGAACGGGCTGTACCGTGGAATTTCTGACTCTTTCGGGCGAAAAAGGCGCCCGTTTGCGGGCTACAGTGAGTGAGTTTGGCCCAGTCTTGTTTTCGCGAATTTTAAGCCTGAATGATACGCAGGGTGGGGTAGTGTCCGTGGTTTTTAAATATTGCGACGATCGAAATTTGCCGCTTTTGGACCTCAAGGATTTCAAAAAAGTGCTGCAATTCCTGGGCAACGAAGGCAAAGAAGAAATTGAGGCAGAATTTGGCCAATTCAGCAGTGCAACCGCCGGCACAATTCTTCGGAAAGTAGTGGAACTGGAGCAACAAGGCGCTGAGACCTTTTTTGGTGAAATCTCCTTTGAAGTGCGCGACCTCGTGCGTATGGACGAAAATGGTCGCGGCGTGATTAGTATCGTTCGACTCACGGATATTCAGGATCGGCCAAAGCTATTCAGCACCTTTATGTTGCAGATGTTGGCTGAAATCTACGCCTCCTTCCCCGAAAAAGGCGATGTGGATCAACCCGAACTTTGTATTTTTATTGACGAGGCGCATCTGGTGTTTCAAGAGGCCAGTCCGGCGCTCATGCGGCAGTTGGAGGCGATCATCAAACTCATCCGTTCCAAAGGCGTAGGCATATATTTCTGCACTCAAAATCCGACCGATGTGCCAGACAGCATTCTTGCTCAATTGGGTTTAAAACTGCAACATTCGCTTCGGGCATTTACAGCAAAAGACCGAAAAGCCATCAAATTAGCGGCAGAAAACTACCCCATCACGGAGTTTTACAGCACGGAAGACCTGCTTACGAATCTCGGTATCGGAGAGGCGATTGTCAGTGTACTCAACGAAAAAGGCATTCCAACGCCGCTGGTTCACACGCTCATGCGTCCGCCAGAAAGCCGGATGGACATCCTTACACCGACCGAAATTGACAACATCATCAACCGTTCGGCTATTGCCAGGAAATACAATCAGGAAGTGGATCGCGAGAGTGCCTATGAGATTTTGAACGGTAAAATTGCCGAAGTGCAAGAGATGCAGGCAGAGCAACAAGAAACCAAAACACGCGCCAAACAAGCCAAAGAGGAGCCTACTATGATTGAAACGATTGCAAAAGACCCGCTTGCCCGTCAGATTGGCCGGACGGTGGCTCGAGAACTCACACGGGGTTTGCTCGGTGTGTTTGGGCTTGGTGGCGCGCGCAGATCAACTGCGAAAAAGAAGACGAGTTGGTTTTGAGGGTATTTGAATCATGACTTCCACCATTCATCTACCTTCGCCCCATGCATACGTTCCAAAGTGACACCAAGCGTTCCCGACTGATTTGGCTGCTGGTGGCTGCCGTGTTTGCGGCAGATTTGCTGCTTCCCAGGGAGTTTGATATTGTATTCGCCTATCTGCTGGCGCATTTTTTAGCCATTTATTTCAAGGAAAGAAGCGACGTGCTGCTCCTGGCGGTGGTCACAACGGTTTTAACCATCATGGGTGCGGTATTTAGGCCCGCAG
>CAZKBH010000023.1:36760-56622 GCA_964550795.1 uncultured Saprospiraceae bacterium | reverse complement strand
TACCCCTTTCTCAGGTTTTGTTGGAGCGTTTACCGCCGATTTTGAGCTTTTGGGCTGCTGCGTTTTTTGTGGTTCGATTTATTTCACTGCGCGAAATAGAGGGCCAGCAGGAAGAGAAATTCAAGGCGCTTTTCCAGCATGCTAACAACGGGATTTTATTGACGAACTATCAAGGAGAGATCGTGATGGCAAATCCGGCTATTTTGGAACTGTTTGGGTATCAGGAAAATGAATTGCTGGGTAAATTGGTCGAGATTTTAATTCCGCGTCGTTTGGGGGCAAAGCATACGATCCACCGCAGTAATTACCACCAAAATCCGAACCCGCGCAGCATGGGCATCGGCATGGATTTGAAGGGCCTGAAAAAAGACGGTCAGGAGTTTCCGGTAGAGGTAAGCCTGAGTCCGTTTAAAAGTTCTGAAGGCTCATTCGTAGTGGCGTTTGTGGTGGACAATACCTATCGAAAAAATTACGAAAACTCAATTTTAGAGCAAAAACAGGAGCTTGCATCCCTCACGGAAGCCTTGAAAGAGCTGAACGAAGGGCTTGAAAACAAGGTAGCGGAACGCACCGCCGAGTTGGAAGAAACTAAAAATAACCTGGCTGCCGCCCTGGACAAAGAGCGCGAACTGGGCGAACTCAAAAGCCGATTCGTGAGCATGGCTTCCCACGAGTTTCGTACGCCCCTCACGGCGGTATTGTCTTCTGCCGGCTTAGCCAGTCAATATGCTGAACGTCAGGATTTTGAAAATGTATTGAAGCATACCGGACGCATCAAAAATGCGGTGACGGGATTGAACAGTATCCTCTCAGAATTTTTATCGCTGGGCCGCTTGGAAGAGGGCCGAGTTAGCATGAATCTGGAGACCGTGGATGTCGTGAAATGTGTGGATGAAGTGTTTGAGGGTATGCGAACCCTCTTCAAATATGAGCAAACCTTCGAACATCGGCATTCGGGCGAACCCTGGATGATGGCAGACCGCAGTCTGGTGAAAAATATCCTGACCAATCTAATTTCCAACGCCATCAAATATTCGCCAGAGGGCGCCCCGATTTGGGTAGAAAGTGTCGTGAACGACGAATTGGTCCGAATCAGTGTACACGACCGGGGCATCGGGATCCCGGACGCGGAGCAAAAGCATCTGTCCGATCGTTTTTTCCGTGCCAGTAATGCCGCTAATACAACTCAAGGCACCGGACTGGGCCTTTACATCGTGCAGCAATACGCCAAAATGATGGGTGGGACGCTACATTTCAAAAGCCAGGTGGAGGAAGGCAGCGAGTTTTGGGTGGAATTCAAAAAATCGGAGCTGCCTCGATAAAAATAAATTTTGTAAAAACCAAATTATTCCTTACTGTTGCAGTGAATATGCGTTTAATTCACCAAATAAAATAACGGTTATGGAATCGAACTACAACGCCCCTCAGGATGGCCAAGCGCCCGAAAATCTCCTGGATCCCGAATCCAACAACTTAGAAAAAGAGAAACATCGCCGCCGTTTTCAACTTGGAACTCAGTGGATGGGGGTTGGAGCAGGCATTCTCGTGCTCAGTTTTGCGCTCAATTATTTGCTCTTTCAATGCCAGCAAGATTGTACCGTTCCGATGTACACCCTTACTAGCATCGGCGCACTCGTTTGTTTGCGGGGCATGATGTACATTTTTTAGGGGGAATCTTGGTGTGCCACACTTATGCTTCAAACGCTCATCATAATTTCTACCAGATTGGCGTCGCCGGGCAGGCCCAGTTTTTTGCGCAAACGGTAACGACTGCCTTCCACGCCCCGCACGGAGATATTGAGTAAATTCGCAATCTCCTTGGTGCTTAGGTTCATCCGCAGGTAAGCGCAGAGCCGAAGGTCGTTTGGGCTGGTTTGCGGGTAACGCTCGCGCATACGTTTGAGGAAATCCCCGTGCACGGAGTCGAAGTGAATGGCAAAATGTTCCCAATCCTCATCCAATTGGGTGTCAAACTGCATGGTTCGAATGATGCGGCGGATGTCTTCGTGCAGGTTGTGGGTGGCCTGTTTCTTTTGCAGCACCTTTTCCAGTTCCGCTTGCAGGGTGGTCAAAATCTCCCCTTTTTGCACCAGGTGCATGGTCGCGAGGGCCAATTCCTGGTTTTTATGCTGTACCTCCGATTCCAGTTTTTCGGCCCGCAAACGCGTGATCTCTTGCTCACTTTGGGCCACAATGCGTTGCTGTTCGGCACTTTCTTGCTGAAACGTAGTTTCCAAGGCAATTTTTTCAGCCTCAAACTTGGCTTTTTGTCGCCTAAACACCCAGGCCAGCACCAACAATAGCATCAAAAAGTACGCAAATTTCGCCGTAAGGCTTGTGTACCAGGGCGGACGGATGCGGAACCCAAACTGCAGGGGCGCAGTTTCCACGCCGTATTCGTTGCGGGCTTTTACCATAAAAACATATTCGCCTGCGGGCAAATTCAGAAAATCCAGGGCTGTTTTTTCAGTCCATGCCGACCAGTTATTGTCCAAACCTTTGAGCCGATAACTGAATTGAATTTTCCGGCTCGACCCAAAAGCATTGGCTGAAAACGCGATGCTCAGGCTGTTCGATTGGTAGGGCAGCACCACTTTTTCCGCTGCTGCCGAGAAGCCTCCGAAACACAAACTATCGTTCGTTCCAAGGAGTCGCATACTGGAAATTAGTACTTGTAAGCTCGTGTCGGCCCGGCGTAATCGTTCGGGATCCAGGTGTAAAAACCCTTTTTCTGAACCAAAAAATACGTTTCGTTTATCTGCTGGAAAAATATGCTCAAAGCCCCCCACCAATTGTCCGCTCAAAATAGGGAACGTCTGTCTGCGGATTTTTTTCTCCAAACCGACGTCTTCCACCCACAAAATACCTACCTCATCGCCCCGGCAAAACCAGATATTGCCCTGCGCATCTTCTCGCAAATAGCGGATTCGCCCTGTTCCGCCCAGCGATTGGTCAAAAAGTTCGGCGGGTTCAAATCGCTTTGTTTCGGAATTAAAGCGGAAAATACCGGCGTTGGCGGCCACCAACATATTACCGCCAATTTCAAAAACATAGTTGTTCAAATCTGAGGGCAACCCATGATTTTCGCCCAATAATTCCACGTCCAGTTCCTGAAAATTTTCGCGCACCCGCACCCGAAATACCCCTCGGTAAGGATGCGACACCCACAGCGTACCCTCTGAATCGCGCACCATGACCCGGCAGGATTCTTCAAGGCCTGACAATCGCCGCCGAAAACGCCAGGAATCGCCTTTCAGGATGAATAAAGCCAAGCCGTCGTACAGCCCGGCCACCATCGCGGTATCGTTGATGGGAACAAACTGCCAGACGCCTGAAAGTTCTGCAATTCTTTGATTACCAGTATGTTTTACGCGGAATGGGCCTTCGTGATGCCCCAATAATAAGGCACCTCCAATCTCACTTAATCCCCAGGTTTGGCCTGTGGTGCCGGGTACAGGTTTGAAACCACTAGAGGCTAAGGGATCCGCATATTGCCCAAAATTGCGCACAAAAAGCCCGTTGGAATTGCCAAGCCAGAGGTGATTTTGATGAATTTTAGCGGCGTATCCGGTGCCTTCCAGCATTCCATCCGGCAAGATTCGGTAAAAGGGCGAGCTGATTTCTACGTGTGCAAGGCCGTTGTCTAATCCCAGCCACAGGTTCCGGGATTTGTCGGTAAAAATGGAGAGAATATTGGTGTTTTGAAGGCCCTCGTTTTTTTGAATCCACTGAATGGGCCTGCGGTCGTTTCCGATAATCATTAGCCCCCCCAGCGAGCTACCCAGCGCGATTTGTCCGCTAGGCAGACGAGCCGCGGCGTAGATTCTTTTTTCCTTGAAAAAGTTGTCTATGGGCGTGTTCCAGGGGCTTAAGAGCCGGTTGGAGAGGCAAAAAATACCGTTTTTTAGACTGGTAACGAGCACAGAATCCCCGTTCAGGGGCAAAAATGCGGTGATGGGGCTTTCAATTTTCAGGGGAATTTCGGGCAAAACAAGGTGCTGACCGTCGAATTCCATCAGGCCGTTGTTGGTGTCCTGGACCCAAATGCGGCCATTTGCTTTACCCAAAAAGCTCAATTTTCCGCCGCTTGAAAAAGCGTGGACCTGCTCATTTTTCCATTGAAAAAGCCGCTCATCCGTTCGAAAAAAAACGGTTCCGTCGTCTGCAACTACAATATCCCAAACATCTGCGAAGTGCGGGGTTTCTGGATCAATGTAAGATTTGAGCGAATGATACTGCAACCGTCCGAACACATCAGGGCTGAAGTAGCCGATTTCACCTTGCCCGCCTACATAAATTTTGCCATCCGGCGCCACGGCCACGGAGCGCACGCAAGTTCCGTTTGCAATGGGATAAAGATGCCAATGCGCACCATCAAAAACCAGCAATCCCTCGTTGTTGGCAAACAACATTCGGCCCTGATTATCTTGGGCAATATCCCAATTTTGGGTCCCTGCACGGTAAACCGACTTGGAGTAGTTGGTTACAGGAGGCAAACCCAGATTTCCAGTCTGCGCGAGGAGCAGGCCAGGGAAGAGTACGAGTATGACGATAGATAGTTTCAAAATTGCGAGGCTGCAAGGTAGAAATGTTAAGTAATATTTAAGTTGTCGTAGTAATGTCGTAGTGCTTGTGTATCGGTGTCGTACAGCTAAAATAGGTCAAACGAGTGGGTTCTTCATAATTTTGACGCAGATTAACCGACAGAATCCGAAATAAAATTTCATTTTTACTAAAGCAACTAACGCATGACTAAAAGATTCACCCTTTTCCTTGCCTGCATGTTTGTGGGCTTGCTGAATGTCTCTGCTCAAACGATTCTCGATTTTGAGACGCCTGCTACCAGTACAACTTTCCAATATTTTGGCAGTTCGATTGACGGCCAACTTACCCAAACCATTGCCAACCCGAATCCAAGCGGCCTGAACACCAGTGCAACCGTGCTGGAGTTTAAAAAACCTGCTGGAGCCCAAACTTGGGGCGGAGCGTTTTCCAATCCCAACCCGAGTACGCCCGTCAATCTCATCACCAATACGACCATTAGTATTAAGGTGCATTTTGACCACATCGGCAACCTGACCCTGAAACTTGAAAATTCCGCAGATGGAGGACCAAACTGGGTCCAAACGGTGGCCAATACCAAAGTAGGAGAATGGGAAACCCTAACGTTCAACGTTTCGATCCCGAGCATTGAAGGACCAAACCTGCCTGCGGCTGGATTTATTTATAGCACTGTGGTTTTGTTCAGTGATTTTGGCAACAGCCCCATTGCTGACCAGGTGTCGTACATCGACGATATTGTGGTGGAGCAATCCGTTACCTGCACGCCCGTCCTCGATTTTGAGGCTCCCGCGACCAGCACTACGTTCCAATATTTTGGAAGCACCATTGATGGCCAATTATCGAACACCATTGCCAATCCAAACCCGACGGGGCTGAACACCAGCGCAACCGTACTGGAGTTTAAAAAACCTGCCAACTCACAAACCTGGGCGGGTGCATTTTCCAATCCAAACGCTGCAACGCCCGTCAACCTCCTGACCGGCGGACTAATCAAAGTGAAATTCCACACCGATCATCCGGGCAACTTGACTTTTAAACTGGAAGAAGCGCAAGATGGCGCGCCCAACTGGGCCCTAAAAGTCGAAAACAGCGTGGTAAACGAATGGGTGGAACTTACTTTTGATCCATCGCTCCCTAGCATCGAAGGGCCAAATATGCCCGCAGCAGGCCATATTTATAACAAAATCGTCATGTTCGCTGACTTTGATCAGACATTTACGACCGATCAAGTGTACTATATTGACGACATCGAAGTATGCAGTTCTGGCAACACACCATCGGCTGAGGTGACTTTTAAACTCGATATGAACGAGTTTGGTGGCAGCTTCACGAATGCCTATGTCAGTGGTACATTCAACGGCTGGTCTGGAAACAGCAACCAACTCCTCGACGTAGATGGCGACAATGTGTACGAAACTACACTCATGCTCCCTGTGGGCTTGTACGAATACAAATTTACCCTTGATGACTGGGCGCAACAGGAGTCGTTTTCGCCAACCAGTGCTTGTACACAAACTACCATTGATGGTGCAAACGTGATAACCAACCGTAAACTCGTCGTTTCGGGTGATGCTACCCTTGGCCCGGTTTGTTACAATTCCTGCTATGGCTGCGGCGATGCCGTGAAGATTTCGATTAACCTCGGCATGAACGGCATAACTCCCGATCCAGGTGGCGTGTATCTGGCTGCGGGTCTGGATTTTGGCCCTCCAGGCGGACGATTTAAGTTGGAAGACTTGGACGGCGACGGCGTATTTAGCATCCAAGTAGAACGTCAGCGCGGCTTTTCTACGTTTTATGCCTTTGCAAACGGCGCCTGCCCGGACTATTCCTGCAAAGAAAATATCGCAGGTCAGCCTTGCGCAGTTGCGAGCAATTTTAATGACCGCCAGCTTTCGCCTGTTCAGCAAGATACCATTATCAACACCTGCTATGCTACCTGCGCAACGAATACCAATTGCACAGTAGGCACAGACGCCCCTGCATTCTCCAATGATTGGATGACCTTGCAGCCAACTCTGGCAAGCGATGTAGTGCAACTGATTTTTGCAGACCAGGTAACAGGTGCAGTCAATATCCGCGTATTCGATGCAGCGGGCAAAGTAGTTATGGCCGAAACCCGCAGCAATCTCACCGACCGTTGCGAATTGGCGGTTGGCAACCTGAAAAACGGGCTGTACTTCCTGCTCGTCCAAACTGCCGACAAGGCCGCCAACGGACGATTTGTAAAACAGCAATAATTGCTGGGGGGCTTTTTGAGTGGTGGTATGGCCTTCAAGCCGTCGGGATAAAGGGCGTTTACGCCCTTTAGATATACTTATACTTCTGCGCCATAAATGGTGCACTTCCCGACGGCCTGAAGGCCATGCCACCATACTAATGGCAATTTTTGTTTTGCTTCCAGACCTATAAGGTTTCTAAAAACCATATAGGTCTCAAAAGTAGAAATGTCCAAAGTATGCATGCCACTTGTGAGAGACACATTCAGATTCGCATTTTCAAACCATCCTATTTATGAAGCTCTATTTACCCTTTCTCTTTCTTTTGCTCGCCCAGGTAGCGGCTGCCCAGATCGCCCTAACGGGGCAGATCACGGATGCGGCTTCCGGGGATCCAATCATTGGCGCGACCGTTTCGCTCAAAGGCGCGGCGCGTGGAACTATTTCAGACTATGATGGCCGTTTCCGATTGGAGGTGCCTGGTGAGGACGCGGTGTTGGTTTTTGCCTACACGGGTTACTTGCCGCAGGAAATTACTGTTGGCAAACAGTTGGAAATCAAGGTGTTACTTCAGGAAAACAATTCAATTCTGGAGGAAATTGTAGTAGTTGGCTATGGTGCTCAAAAACGGAGCAGCATCAGCGGCGCGGTATCTTCGATCAACGCCGAGGAAATATCCGAACTACCCGTTTTACGCACCGAACAAGCGCTGCAAGGCCGGGTTGCGGGGGTTTCCGTGGCTCAAAACAGCGGATCGCCGGGCAGTCCGCTCACCGTTCGTATTCGTGGAACAAGCTCTATTGGTAGTTCAGATCCACTTTATATTGTGGATGGAATTCCGGTGGGCGGTCTGGATTTCCTCAATCCCAACGACATCGAGTCCATCAACATTCTGAAGGATGGCGCTTCTGCAGCGATTTACGGCGCGCGCGGTGGCAATGGGGTGGTGCTGATTACCACCAAAACCGGTCGGAAAAACCAGGCTGGAAAAATCAGCTACGACGCATATTTTGGCATGCAAAGCCCCTGGAAACAAACCAATTTGCTTTCTGCCCGAGAATATGGCATCCTATCCAACGAAGCGCATGTGGCCGCAGGCGTTAAGCCACTCCCCGAATTTGCCAATCCGGCCACACTGGGTGAAGGAACAGATTGGCTCGGTGCAATTTTTAATGATGCGCCCATGAGCAGCCACCAACTTAGCCTCAATGGAGGGTCTGAAAAAGGCACTTATGCGATCTCTGGTAATGTTTTTAATCAAAACGGTATCGTCGGCGGCGATAAAGCAGGTTTTCAACGCTACACGGTTCGCGCAAGCGGTACCAATGAATTGAAAGATTGGTTGACAGTAGGCACCAACATCAATTTCACCTCGCTGACCCGCAACGGCTTGCCGGAAAACAATGAATTTGTGACCCCGCTGGCGCGTGCGCTGAACATGGACCCCGTCACGCCTGTGCGTAAATCCGATGGTACGTTCGCGTATTCGCGTTACTCGGACACCGATATTACCAACCCGGTCAACGCCATCGAGCAAACCTTCGACCGCTGGCATTCTGACCGCGTGGTGGGTCTCGTTTTTGCCGAATTCAAACTGATGAAGGGCCTAAGCTTCCGTTCTTCCTACAACGTGGATGCAACTTTTGCAAAACAGGACATCTTTTTCCCAAAGTTTGATCTAAGCAACGATCCAATACTCGCAGACGCGCCTGCTGGTGAAAGGCGACTGGTCAATTCCGTGGTCGTCAACAACAACACCTGGAAAAACTGGCAATGGGAAAATGTATTGACCTGGAACAAAATTATCGCACAACGGCATGATATTGCCCTCACTGCGGGTACTTCAGTGCTCGAAAATCGCCATGATTTCAACGGCGGCGCCAATACCAATTTGCCTTCGAACGATCCAAAAGACGCCTTCATTTCCAATACCATTGATCCAATTGCTTCGCAAAGTGCCTACGGCGGGGCGGAGGAATCTGCCTGGCGTTCCTTTTTTGGCCGGGCAAACTACGAACTTGACAACAAATACTTGTTGAGCGCCACCTTCCGGGTGGACGGTTCCTCTAAATTCGGGGCAAACAATCGCTTCGGTTATTTCCCTTCTGTTTCGGCGGGTTGGGTAATGAGCCGGGAAGATTTCTGGCGTGGTAATCTGGTCAATTTCTTGAAACTACGCGCCTCCTGGGGACGGAATGGCAACGACCAGATTGGTAACTACGGCTATACGACCATCGTTTTTTCTGGCCAAAACTACACCTTCGGTCAAGATCAGATCATTACCAATGGCAGTGTTGCCCTGACTTCTGCAAACCCGGACTTAAAATGGGAAACCATTGAACAGACCAATTTCGGGGTAGATGCGGAGTTTTGGGAGGGTCGCGTAGCCCTGAGCGGCGATGCCTATATTAAAAACACCCTTGACATGTTGTACGCGGCTCCAATTCCGCTCACTGCAGGCACGAATGCACCTGTGACCAACGTGGCGAGTGTTCAAAACCGGGGCTTGGAACTTTCGGCCAGCTATCGCAATCGCGACCGCGCGTTCAAGTACAGCATCGGGGGAAATATCGCTTTTGTAAACAACGAAGTGACCAGCCTTGGGGCGGGTGGTGAGCCAATTTTTGCCGGACGCATCCAGTCGGGTAATGCCGATGTGACTAAAACAGAAGTTGGGCAACCCATTGGTTCGTTTTTTGGATATGTAACTGACGGTATTTTCCAAACCCAACAAGAGGTGGAAAGTGCAGCGTTCCAGAACGAAAACACGGCCCCTGGCGACATTCGTTTCAAAGACCTCAACGGCGATGGAAGAATTACATCGGAAGACCAAACGTACATTGGCAACCCCTCGCCTGATATTGTCTATGGTGCCACCTTCGATTTTGAATTCAAAGGTTTTGACCTGGGCATTTTTTTACAAGGAACGCACGGAAACGAAATTTACAACGGCACGGTGCGCTACGATTTCAACTACGTAAACCGCCCGGTTTCGGTGCTCAATCGCTGGACGGGTCCGGGTACCTCTAACTCAGAGCCGCGGGTCAATTTGCTTGATCCGAACCAGAATGCCCGTGTGAGCGATCGTTTTGTGGAAGATGGTGCATACATGCGGGTGAAAAACGTGCAATTGGGCTACTCGCTTCCAGCAAATTTATTGAACAAGATGAAGTTTGAGAAGTTCCGGGTATATGTTTCTGCACAAAACCTGTTCACCTTCACGAAATACTCCGGCATGGATCCCGAAATCGGTGCCTACGGAGGCGCGTTGAATGCGGGCGTTGACAGGGGCTTCTATCCACAGGCACGCGTGCTGCTGGGAGGGGTAAATGTTACGTTTTAAGGTGTATCCCGGAACGCTGTTCCGGGTTACAATTTCTCCCCGGAACACTGTTCCGGAATACACACACTGCCGGAACGCTGTTCCGGTTTACAATTTCTCCCCGGAACAGCGTTCCGGGTTACAAATAAAAAACATGAAAAAACATACATTACTCATTGTCATTGCGTTGGCGGCTTTGTTTCCGAGTGCCTGCCAAAAAGATTTTCTGGATCGCAAACAGCTCGTGGGGGCCAGCGAGGAGAACTTTTACCGTACCCCTCAAGATGCCATTGCGGCCGTCAATGCGGCGTATGCAACACTTCAGTTTGAGCTTTCACCGGCAGGACACTTCCGCTGGTTCTGGGGTGATGTGATGTCGGACGACGCCATCAAGGGCGGTTCGGGCGACAACGATGCGAATGAAATTCTGCAACTTGAAACCTTCCGTGGACCTACAAACACCGAAAATCTGGAAAGTGAGTGGGGCGCAAATTACGAAGGAATTTACCGCGCAAATGTGGTATTGGCTCGGGTTCCAGGCATCGAAATGGATGCCACGCTCAAGGCTCGAATTTTGGGTGAAGCCCATTTTATCCGGGCCTGGTTTTTCTACAATTTGGCTACTATTTTTGGAGGCGTTCCTTTGGCCGACCGGCTGCTGGCGCCGAGTGAGTACAACCTTCCCCGTGCGGATGTAGCCCAAGTTTGGGCGCTCATTGAATCAGATTTGAAAGCGGCTGCAGCGAGTCTTCCGCCGAGAAGCGGTTATGCAGGTGCGGATCTGGGTCGTGCGACCAAGGGGGCTGCACAGGCACTTTTGGCCAAAAGTTATCTTTGGCAAAAACGCTGGGCAGAAGCTGAAGCCATAGCCAACGAGGTGATTCAATCCAATGAATATCAATTGGTTGCAGATTATGCAAGCATCTTTACGCTGGCTGGAGAAAACAATGCTGAGTCTGTTTTTGAAATTCAGTACATGAATGCTTCGGGCGGCAACTGGGGCAAAAACAACGCCAACGAGGGCACGTTTACGCCTGTTTTCCAACGGGCGCGTGGCCAATTCGAGGGTTTTGGTTTCAACATTCCGACGGAGGATTTTGTACAGGAATTTTTTGTAGAAGGGTTTGAAGATCCACGTCTAAAAAGCACCGTATTCCGCGAAGGAGACGCCATGGGCGACCGGGGCATTTTTACCAAAGAAGCCACGGGCGGTTATGACTACGATTATTACCCGAAAAAATACTTCACTTACAAAAATGAGGATGCGCCATTTGGTGATGTGAACCCAAATGGGGGCGCCAACGACCGGGTGATACGTTTTTCGGACGTCCTGCTGATGCATGCAGAAGCCGCCGCACAAAACAGCAACGAGGGCGCTGCGCGTACCTCCCTGAACCGGGTTCGGGCACGTGCCAGAGCCAATGATACCAACATCCTGCCAGATATCACCGCTTCAGGCCAGGCGCTGCTCAACGCGATTTACCGCGAACGCCGCATCGAACTGGGCTTGGAAGGCCACCGGTTCTTTGATGTGGTGCGCACGGGAAGAGGGCAGGCTGTGCTGGGTCCATTGGGTTATCAGGAAGGCGTGCACAATCTGTTCCCGATCCCGCAGTCACAGATTCAAGCCACAAACGGCGCCATTGTGCAAAACCCGGGGTACAACTAGTTTACCTGCCGTAGCTTTAGCGAAGGAGGGTAAACCTTCCCTCCTTCGCTAAAACTACGGCGGGTAAACCCTCAACCTCTCAACCTTTCAACACATTCAACACGTATGAAAAATATACTTCCCTTGCTCCTATGTTTCTTGGCTTTTGCAGCCTGCACTCCTTTTGAAGAGGAGGATGTAAACTTGCCAGGCCAGCCAGCTCCGCCCATGTTTTCGGTGGAATTCGTGAGCGGTGATTCCAACCGGGTTATTGTCAGAAACCTATCCCCGGGCTTTTTTGACCAGACTTATGATTTTCCGGGCGGTATTCCGGTTCGCTCGAAACGCGCGGTAGACACCGTGTTTTATACCACTGCCGGTAGCTACGTCATCACCCTTTTTGCCGCAGGCGAAGGTGGTGGTGGGGTGTCTCAAAGCAGCCAGGTGGTCAACATCACCAACGATGCAACGGCCCTTTGCGACCCCATGATTAGTTTGTTGACTGGCGACTGTGAGGCTCCTGGCAAATGTTGGACTTTCACCCACGCTGCGGAGGCGATTCGGGTAGGACCAGTGCCTGGCTCCAGCGAATGGTATAAATCTCCCGTAAACGGCCTACAGGATGCACAGTACGACGACCAGTTTTGCTTTTATTTTGAAGGTTCCAGGTTCCAGTACGAGAACAATGGCCTGACCGTTGATCCTTGGGCCGGCTATACCGCTGTGCCGTTTACGCCGCCGACCAACCACACCTGGTTGATTTCCAAGGGAACTGGAGATGGCGGTTTGGATCAAATCATCTTGCCGATGGGTGCCTTTATTGGCACCTGGGACTCAGGGCCGGTGTACGACATCGCAACTTTGACCGAAACAGAGTTGGTATTGCGCTCGCCTATCAAGAATCAAAACGGGACGCCCGGAACAGGTTGGTTTGAATTCACCCTGTTGAAAATCTGATGCACTAAATCATGCATTTTTTAATCAAAATGGGTGTTTTTTGCTCGGTTTTTGGGCTTTTTCAGGACTGTACCTTGTCCAAAAAATCGGTTCCTGAGCCTGTTGAGCGAAAACTCATTTGGGCGGACGAATTTGAGACGCCGGGATTGCCCGACAGCACCAAATGGAGCTACGACTACGGTACGGGATGCCCGAATCTGTGTGGCTGGGGAAACAACGAGCTTGAGTTCTACACCTTGCGTCGTGCGGAAAATGCCCGGGTGGAAAACGGCCTGCTCCTAATCGAAGCGCACCGTGAGAAGTGGGAAGGCAGCAATTATACCTCCGCTCGGCTTGTTTCCAAAAACAAAGGCGACTGGACGTATGGCCGGATTGAAGCGCGGATTAAATGCCCGGTGGGACGGGGCACCTGGGCGGCTTTTTGGATGTTGCCCACCGATTGGAAATACGGCGGATGGCCCCACAGCGGAGAGGTTGACATCATGGAACACGTTGGTTATGAACCCAATATGGTGTATTCCACGGCGCATTCTTATGCATTCACGAATAGCAAAGGCACGGAAAACACGCGCTCTATTGTGCTGACGGATGTAGCAACTGAATTCCATGTGTATGCAATGGAATGGCGGCCTGATCGGGTGGATTTTTTTGTGGATGATGCGCGGTACAATACCGTTCTCAACCCGAATAAAACCCATCAGGAGTGGCCCTTTGATCAACGTTTTCACCTGATTCTGAATTTGGCCGTGGGTGGCAACTGGGGCGGGGCAAAAGGTGTGGATGAAACAATCTGGCCGCAACGAATGGAGGTAGATTATGTTCGGGTATATGCGTATTGAGCAAATTTTAAAACAACCACAACATGACGTTTTTAAAAAATTTCGCGGCCCTGTTTTTGGCCAGTGTATTCATCATTTCGGCTTGTAAAAAAGAGGATGAACCAGTCCGAACAGTCCTTCCAACGCTTTCCATTGCGGACGCATCGGTTGCAGAAGGGAATACAGTGGGCAGTATCAGTTTTAAAGTCACGCTTTCGGCGGCTTCCGCTAGCAACGTGCTGGTGAACTATGCAACCCTTGACAGCACCGCAAAATCAGGCCTGGATTATGTAGGTGAAATTGACGGCGAACTGGTCTTTTTGGCCGGTGAAACCGAAAAAAACATCGTAATCACCATCAAAGGCGATGCCGTACAGGAACCGGATGAAAGATTTATCGTATTGCTGCTCAATCCCGTGAACGCCACCTTGGCCCGCGCACGTGCGACAGGCACGATCCTCAACGACGACGCGCCCAATCCTTTCAATATCCCGGCAAGCGGCTACTCCACACCCGATAACTACCCCGGCAAAACACTGGTCTGGAGGGATGAATTCAGCGGAAATTCCCTGAATTTAAACGACTGGACTTTTGAAATCGGGGCTAGTGGCTGGGGCAACAACGAACTTCAATATTATCGCCCGGAGAATACCCTTTTGCACGATGGGCACCTGGTCATAGAAGCGCGCAGGGAGAACTTTGGCGGTGCAGCGTACACCTCCTCCCGACTCATTACCAAGGGAAAAAAAGAGTTCAAATTCGGGCGGGTTGACATTCGCGCAGCGTTGCCGGAAGGTCAGGGCATTTGGCCCGCCCTTTGGATGCTCGGCGGGAACATCAGCACGGTCAACTGGCCCGCTTGTGGCGAAATTGACATCATGGAACTCATTGGTAATCAGCCCAATCGAATTCACGGAACGGTGCATTTTGGGGCCAACAATAGTCAACATCAGTACATCGGAAATTCCGTTGCATTGGCGGGAACCGCTAAATTTAGCGATGAATTCCACGTGTTTTCCATCATTTGGGAGGAGAATAAAATTGTCTGGTTGTTAGACGATGTGCAGTTTTATCAAATTACTGTGGCCGATATCGTGCCTGCGGCGTATCCGTTCAACAATGATTTTTTCTTCATTTTTAACATCGCTGTAGGCGGAAATTGGCCGGGTAGCCCGGATGCAACCACCAACTTCCCACAACGGATGATTGTGGATTACGTGCGCGTGTTTCAGTAGATTGATTCGATTTGGACGATTTTCCGATTGATTCGATTGGTGCCAATGCCTTGAAGATCACATCGTTGAGGACCAATTTGCGTTAATTTTAAATCATCGTATTGTTTAATTTTCAAGCGGTTTTTTTCAAGAGGGGTGGTGTAGTTTTGTGCCTTCATTTCAAGTTCTACGCCATCCCGTTATGTCTTATGTTTCCGCCGATGAGGCGCTCCAAATTATCCAATCTGGCCAACGCGTTTTTGTGCATGGAAGCGCCTGCACCCCCGTTTTTATGCTTCAGGCATTGGCCAAACACGCCCCGCGCCTGCGGGATGTAGAGCTTATTTCCATCAGCCTCTACGGCGATGTAACCCTGGATAAGCCGGAATTTTATCCAAGTTTTCGCTTTAACTCCTTGTTCGTGTCGGGCAGCATCCGTCAGGCGGTGAATGAGGGCCGCGCGGATTATGTGCCCGTTTTTTTGAGCGAAATTCCGGAGTTGTTCAAACGCGAAATCATCAAGCTGGATGTGGCCATTGTACAGGTATCGGAACCCGACAAACACGGCTATTGCTCGCTGGGAACTTCGGTGGATATTGCCCGTGCGGCGGTAATTGCTGCCAAAGTAGTGATCGCACAGGTCAACCCGCAGGTGCCGCGAACGCATGGCGATGGCATGATTCATGTCAACCAGTTTCAAGCGATGGTACGGCAGGAAACGCCGCTTCAGGAGCAACGGTACAGCGAAAAAGTAAGTGAAATTGACCTGCAAATTGGCCAACGAATCGCCGCACTGATCGAAGACCGCAGTACCCTTCAAATGGGCATAGGCTCTATCCCCGATGCCGTGTTGCGCAGTTTGGGTAACCACAAAGACCTGGGCGTGCACACCGAGATGTTCTCGGATGGACTGGTGGATCTGATGGAGTCGGGCGTGGTGACCAATCGGTACAAAAAAATTCACCCCGGGAAAACCGTGACGGCTTTTGCACTCGGCACCCGGCGTTTGTACGATTTTGTGGACGACAACCCGGCCGTTGCCTTCCTTGATGTAGATTATGTAAATGAAGCCTCCGTGATTCGCCGCAACAAACGGGTGGTGGCCATCAACAGCGCCATCGAAATAGACATCACCGGGCAGGTTTGTGCAGATTCAATTGGCACTTATCACTATTCCGGGGTAGGCGGGCAAATGGATTTTATGCGCGGAGCAGCCCTCTCTGACGGCGGAAAACCAATTATTGCGCTCAGTGCGCGCACAGCCAAAGGCATTCCTCGAATTGTCCCCATGCTCAAGCCAGGGGCAGGTGTGGTAACCACCCGCGCGCACGTCCACTACGTGGTAACGGAATACGGGGTGGCGTTTTTGTTTGGGAAAAACCTTCGGGAACGCGCCAAAGCATTGATTGACATCGCGCATCCCGACGACCGCGCAGCGCTGGCACAAGCGGCAGCGGAACGGTTTAAAAGTATGTAAACCCCCATTTTACCGTTCCCGGTGACGTATCACCTTCCATACTTCAAACCAGACCACACTCACAAATCCCGCCAGGACGCAAAGCCCCAAATTGGCGGCGGAAATGGGCTTCATGTTGAACAAATTCGTCAAAAACGGCAGGTATAGAATCGCCAGCAGCAATACTGCCGAAATGCCGAGAATCAGCGGCAACAAGGCATTTTTGTAAAACAGGGTTTTGCGTATCGTGTACTCGAAGGAGCGGTTGGCCAGGCTTAAAAACAGGTTGGCCGAAACCAGCGTGGCAAAAACCATGGAGCGCACGCCTTCTTCCGGCTCACCGGATCGGAGCGCAAATTGGTACATGAACAGTACCCCTACCGTGATCGCCGTTCCCTGCAACAAGCTAAAGCCCAGTTCCGGCATCGTAAATAAGCCCGCATCGCTCCTGCGCGGTTTTTTGCGCATCAGGTCTGGATCAGCGGGTTCATTTTCAAAGGCAATGGCAGCGATAGGGTCCATGACCAATTCGAGGAAAATGACGTGCAGGGGCAGCAAAATATGCGCGTACTCCCAACCCAGCAGCAGCGGCACCAGCACCGTGAGAACGATGGGCAGGTGAATGGAAATGATGTACCGGATGGCTTTGCGCAGGTTGTCGTAGATCCGCCGACCCATGTGGATGGCCGTTACCATGGCCCCAAGATCGTCGTTCAAAAGCACCAGTGAAGCCGCGCTTTTGGCAATTTCAGTGCCTTTTTTGCCCATTGCGACGCCTATTTGCGCTGCTTTGAGCGCAGGGCCGTCGTTCACGCCGTCGCCAGACATGGCCACGGTTTCTCCATTGGCTTTCAGGGCATTCACAATGCGCAGCTTGGCTTCGGGGAACATCCGGGCATAAACATTGGCGGTTTTGACCGCCTCGCAGAGTTCGGGTTCGCTCATTTCGAGCACCTGTTGGCCGCTCAGGGCGTTTTCCCAGCCTCGCATTTCCACGCTTCGAGCGATGTGCTGGGCGGTAGCGAGGTGATCGCCGGTAATCATCAAAACCCGCAGTCCGGCTTGGTAAAACTCTTGAAAAACGGCTCCAACATTTTTTTTGGGCGGGTCAAAAAAAGCGACCAAACCTTCCAGTTTCCAGGGGAAATCATCCTGTTCGGCGGGGAAATCGTTCCCAGGCCATTCAGCGCTTGCCACGGCCAGAACCCGGTACCCTTTTCCGGCCATTTCGGTGGTTTTGCTCAAAATCTGTTCGCGCAATTCGCCTTGGGTTTTACTCGCTTCCAAAATACGTTCCACCGCGCCTTTGCAGGCAATGATGCGCGTTCCATCGGTATTTTTCCAAAGGTGCGTCATCATGGGCGGTCTGCCCGAAAGCGGGTATTCGTGGAATAAATCGAAATCGGCGCGCGGGTCGCTTGGGCTGGAAACGGCCTTCATTTGAGCATCCAGAATTGCTTTTTCCATCGAATCGAAAGGCTCTGGTTCGCTGGCCCAGAGGGCGTATTCGAGGCTGCGGTTTTGGCCGGAAAAATCGGCGACTTCTGCCACTGACATCCGGTTTTCGGTGATGGTTCCGGTTTTGTCCAGGCAAATTACCGTGGCTGAGCCGAGGCTTTCCACGGTTTTAGGTTGTTTGGCGAGGATGTTGAATTTGATCATCCGAAACGCCCCCAGACCCATAAATGCACTGAATGCTACGGGAATTTCCTGCGGCAGGATGGCCATGGCCAGGGTGAGCGAGAAAAGCAAAGCCTTCCAAAAGTCGTTTACCAGCCACATATTCAGGATCAGCACGAGTACAAACGCCAAGCCGCCCGCGATGGCCATTTGCCGCACAAATCGCTTGATTTGCAATTGCAAAGGCGTGGGTTCGGGGTCCATGGACTCGATGGATTTGCCCAGCTTGCCAAACTCGGTATTGTTTCCGGTGGCGGTGACGACAAAAACGCCCTTTCCGGAAGCAACGGTGGTGCCCTGGAGTAAGCGGGCTTCGGCAGGGCTTGCCGTGAGTGTTTTTTCAACGGATAAACTTTCCCCCGTAAGCACGGATTCATCTACGCTGAGGTCATTTTGTTGGAGTAGGGTGCCGTCTGCGGGGACTCGTTCGCCTTCTTCCACACTGACACAATCACCCGGTACGAGCGCTTCGGAGGGTAATTCGACCCAGATGCCGTCGCGCAGCACCCGGACCTGTGCGCGGGTGAATTTGCGCAGCGCTTCCAGGGCACGGTCGCTTTTGTGATCCTGATACAGTTCGATGCCCATGACAAAGAGGATCGAAATCAGCATCATAAATGCCTCGGTACGGTCGCCCAGAAAAAAATAGATCAGACAAGCCACTGCGAGCAGCAGGAACATGGGTTCGGAGACGATGCCCTGTATCGTTTTTAGTAGATTGTTTTTCGGGGTAGAATCAAGCTCGTTTTCCCCGAAAATAAGTTGCTGCTCTTTGGCTTGCGCAGAGCTTAAACCTGGGAAAGCAGTATTGTTATTGGGGAGTTCTGTTTGCATGGTTTTGATGTAATGGGTTGATTTACAGGTTTTTGTGTGCTAAAATTTACTGTAATGATAGTGCCAGACTTTCCAAGTTTTTAAAACTTGGAAAGTCTATCTCCGCGAGATTGTCCCGTAGTGCGCTACACTGCCGCACTTACTGCTTGCGCTCAAAACTGGCCCCTTTTGAAAGTGTGTACAAATAAAGCGCCTCAACCTGTTCCCTGGCCCAGGGGGTTTTGCGCAAAAACTTGAGGCTTGAGCTGAGGCTCGGTTCGTTTTTGAAGCAATTGATATCAATCTGTTTGGCGAGGCCGTCCCAGCCGTACACCTCTAGTAAATGGGCGAGGATGTTTTGTAAGGTTATGCCGTGCAGGGGATTGTTGGGTTGTGGTTCCATGTTAAATTTAACTGAAAGAATATCGAAAAGCAGAACACCGAATATCGAACACCGAACACCGAATTTTGAAGGGGGATAACCATAAACTGGCGTTGATAGGACATTTGGACTTAATATACATTCACCTTTAAACAACTTTGTCATTCGATATTGGGTGTTCGGTGTTCGATATTCGATATTAAATTCTACGGTGGACAGGCTGCTGTTTCTGCCACAAAACTACTTCCTTCTGCGCGTTTTTGCACCTCCGACCAAAATCACCAACCTGCCTGACCTCCGTCATCTGTCCTCTTTTTCCAACAGCCCCACCTTGCACCCGATTTCAGACACAACTGATCTCGAGCACAGCAATGAAAATCATGTTATTCCTCATTCTAGTCAGTCTCCTGCTTGCTGCAGGCTTCTTGATTGCATACCTACGGGCAGCGGGAGACGGGCAGTTTGACGACGATTACACCCCAGCCGTCCGGATGCTTTTTGATGGGCCTGATTTGGATACAATACCCGATGCGAACAGCGAAATTAATTCAACAGAACAACAACAAGACGAAGTCATAAAACCTTCTTTATGAGTAACATTCAACAGTTTCAGTACGACAACAAAATTGTGCGGGCCTTCGGTATGGCATCGTTCATTTTTGGGATAGTGGGTATGCTGGTCGGTATTATCATGGCCTTGCAGATGGTATATCCTTCTCTCAATCTCGAACCTTGGTTCACCTTTGGTCGCCTGCGCCCGCTACACACCAACGCCGTAATTTTTGCTTTT
>CAZKBH010000023.1:17229-36750 GCA_964550795.1 uncultured Saprospiraceae bacterium | reverse complement strand
CCACCAGCCTTTGGAGCGAATAATAAATGCCCATGAAAATACCGTTGCCTACAAAAGCAAAAATTACGGCGTAATTATTATTCGCTCCAAAGGCTGGTGAAAGCCAGGATGTGGAGTGACACGCTTTCCTGGATTCACTTTTGGGCCTGGCAGCTCGTGATTTTGCTCGCCGCAATAACCCTTCCGCTGGGTTTGACGACCAGTGGGGAATATTCGGAATTAATCTGGCCTTTGGACATTCTGATTACCGTGGTTTGGGTCATTTTTGGTATCAATATGTTTGGCACCATCCTGACCCGACGGGAGAGTCACTTGTACGTTGCAATATGGTTTTACATCGCAACCTGGGTGACCGTGGCGGTGCTGCACATCGTGCGCAGCCTGGAGGTGCCGGTTTCCTGGACAGAAAGTTACCCGATTTTTTCCGGGGTACAGGAAGCCTTGGTGCAATGGTGGTATGGCCACAATGCGGTGGCATTCTTCCTCACCACGCCCTATTTGGGCATGATGTACTACTTTTTGCCAAAAGCCGCCAATCGGCCGGTCTTCTCTTATAAATTGTCCATCATCCACTTTTGGGCTTTGATATTCATCTATATCTGGGCTGGACCGCACCACTTGCTGTATTCCACGCTTCCAGATTGGGTGCAATCGCTTGGAACGGTGTTTAGTATCATGCTCATCGCGCCATCTTGGGGTGGTATGTTGAATGGTCTTTTAACCCTTCGCGGGGCTTGGGACCGTGTGGCCAATGACCCGGTACTTAAGTTTATGGTTGTTGCGGTGATCGCCTACGGGATGGCCACGTTTGAAGGACCGATGCTTTCGATCAAATCGGTGAACGCGATCAGTCACTTTACGGACTGGACCATTGCACACGTGCACGTGGGTGCACTGGGTTGGAACGGATTCCTCACGTTTGGGGCTATGTACTGGCTTTGGCCGCGGATGTACCGTACCGAATTGTATTCAAAACCGTTGGCGAATATCCACTTTTGGCTCGGCACCCTCGGCATCATTTTTTATGCCGTACCGCTTTATTGGGCGGGTTGGACGCAGGCTTTGATGTGGAAAGAATTCACGCCAGAGGGCACTTTGGCCTGGGGTAATTTCCTGGATACCGTGACACAGATTATTCCGATGTACATCATGCGGATTGTAGGCGGCAGCTTGTTCTTTGTAGGGGTGTTGATTGGGGTGTACAATTTGTACAAAACCGGCAAACAAGGCAATTTCCTCGCCAACGAAAGCGCAGAAGCACCTGCCCGCGAACGCCTTGTGGCCCATCCTGGTGATCACTGGCACCGCTGGATTGAAGGTCGCCCGATGCAGATGTTGCTGTGGAGCACTATTTTGATTGCCATTGGTGGTATTGTTCAAATCGTTCCAATGGTGTTCGTGGAGAGCCAAGTGCCTAAAATTTCTACGGTAAAACCATACACGCCGCTTGAGCTTACCGGCCGCGATATTTATATCCGGGAAGGTTGTGTGGGCTGCCACTCTCAGATGATTCGTCCATTCCGGGATGAAACCGAGCGTTACGGGGAGTACTCCAAATCTGGTGAGTATATCTACGATCGTCCGTTCCTCTGGGGTAGCAAACGCACCGGGCCGGATCTCTGGCGCCAAGGCGGAAAATACCCGGATAGCTGGCACTACAACCACATGTTGGACCCTACCACCATGTCGCCCGGTTCGTTGATGCCTGCGTATCCGCATCTCTTGGAAGACCAGTTGGATTTGAGTGATTTGCCATCCAAGATTAGCGTATTACGCAAACTTGGCACGCCATATACCAAAGATTTTGAAAAATACGCTATCGGAAATGCTCGGGAGCAAGCACAAAAAATTGCTAAAAGCCTGGCCGAACAAGGTGTGAAAGATCAGAACATCCAGGACAAGGAAATCGTGGCCATCATTGCATACCTGCAACGTCTGGGCACCGATATCAAGGCAAAACCTGAATAACTTGCGGATGCCTCATGGGTTGATGAGGTTTATAAAAAGTTGATGAAAGTTGATTAAGGTTGATGAAAGTTGATGAATTGTGCTCGGAAGGTCGAAATGCTAACATTTTTCGAGTCAATACTATCAACCTTCATCAACCTTCATCAACCCTCATCAACCCCCATCAACCCCCATCAACCTCACAACAACACTCAACATGTACAAATACTTGCTTCAATCTGTCGAAGGCATTCAATGGTTCGGAATCGGAACATTGCTGCTTTTTTTCTGCACCTTTTGCTTTGCTGCCATTCGCGCATTTATCTCTAAAAAAGAAGATATGGACCGCATGGCAAATTTGCCTCTTGAAGACTAAACTTACCCTAGTCCGTTGCTCTGGGCTGCCCGAAATATGGTCTGTTCCCCGAGTACTGAACCGCAAATTTTATTAAACATGACATCGAATAAATATCTGTCAACTTTTATGTTGTTTCTCCTCGGACTTGGCACCGCATGGGGACAGGGCGCGCAAGCTGCTGCGGCAGCTGACCCTCAAATTTTTGCCACCACGATGACCGATGCTTTTCTCATTGCATTGGCTGGTTTGTTCGTGGTTAGTTTGTTGGTACTGATCAAAGCGAATGCATTCTTAACCAAGCGCCTTATGCGTCTGGAGGCGGAAAAGAATGGAGTAGTGTTTGCTGAAGAGTCTGCTGAACCACAGCCGATTGAGGAAGATTTTTTCACTCGTTTGCGTAAAAAATACTGGGAAAACCCTATTCCCATGGAAAAAGAAGGTGAAATTACCCTCAACCACAACTACGATGGGATCCGGGAACTCGACAATCACCTGCCACCCTGGTGGGTCAATATGTTTATCCTGACCGTTATTTGGGCAATCGGCTACATGTGGTGGTACCACTGGGGAGGCAACGGCTTAAATCAAGCCGATGAATACAAGCAAGAGGTCGCTACCGCCAAAAAAGAGATCGCTATGGCATTGGCTGGAAAAGCCAACGCGGTAGATGAATCTAATGTATTTGCGCTGAATGATTCCGGTGCGCTGGGCGAAGGGGAGTTAATCTTTAAAAACTCCTGCGCGGCCTGTCACGGCACACAGGGGGAAGGAACCGTAGGACCAAACCTTACCGACGAGCACTGGATACACGGAGGCGGCATCAAAAATGTATTCAAAGTAGTCAAATACGGCGTGCCAGAAAAAGGCATGATCGCATGGGCGTCACAGTTGAAACCAGCCGATATGCAAAAAGTGGCCAGTTATATCCTGACCCTTAAAGGAACAAACCCGCCGAATCCGAAAGCACCACAAGGTGAAATTTGGACCGAAGTAATGGAAGCGCAGGACACTACCGCCACCCAGTAAGTTATAGTCAATTGATTTGATTGATTCGATTGACAACCAATGCCTTTCAAGATTACCTTGTTCAAAACAACTTTGCATCGGCTATAACTAAAGGGCTATGAACCACGATTTTATAGAGAATACCATTGAAGATTCTGAGGAGTATCGCGACCACATCTCGACGGTAGATGCGGCGGGAAAGCGTATTTGGCTTTATCCCAAAAAGCCATCGGGGCGTTATTACAACATGCGTACATGGGTGAGTGTGGCGTTTTTGATCGCATTCGTGGCCTTGCCCTTTATCAAAGTGGATGGTGAACAGTTTTTGCTGTTCAATGTATTGGAGCGCAAGTTTATCCTGTTTGGCTTGCTATTTACTCCGCAGGATTTTCACTTGTTCCTGCTGGCCATGCTGACGTTTATTGTGTTCATTATCTTGTTCACCGTCGTTTTTGGCCGCTTGTTTTGCGGCTGGGTTTGTCCGCAGACGATTTTTATGGAAATGATTTTCCGAAGAATCGAATACTGGATTGAAGGCGATTCTGGTGAACAACGCAAACTGGCAAATGCACCCTGGACCTTTGATAAAATTCGTAAAAAAGTCCTGAAACATGGCATTATTTACGGATTAGCCCTGTTTTTTACGAACTTTTTCCTGGCTTATATTATTGGCATGGACGAGGTTTTGAAAATCATTCGGGAACCTGTTTCGGAGCACTGGGGTGGCTTTACGGCTATGATTGTGTTCAGTGGGGCTTTTTATGGGGTGTTTGCCCAACTTAGGGAGCAGGTTTGTACCACCATTTGCCCTTATGGTCGCTTGCAGAGTGTGCTGTTGGTGAAGGACTCCATTGTGGTGGCCTACGACCACGTGCGGGGCGAACCAAGGACGAAATTGAAAAAGGAAAAGTCGCTGGAAGACACCAGTCTGGCGACTCTCCATAATCCGGTGGAACAGATTCGCGCAGCAGTAGGTGCCGGGCCTGCAGAAGAACCGCGCCCAAGCAATGCGGTAGGAGATTGTATTGACTGCAAACTGTGCGTCCATGTGTGCCCAACTGGTATTGACATCCGCAACGGCACCCAATTGGAATGCACCAACTGCACCGCTTGTATGGACGCCTGCGATTCGATTATGGAGAAAATCAAACGTCCCAAAGCCCTCATTCGATACGATTCGATGACCGGGATTGAGTCAGGACGGCGGAAAATTTTCACTACCCGGGTCTGGGCGTATTCAGCGGTTTTGGTAGCATTGTTGACGCTGGATGTGTTCCTTATTGCGCGCCGTGGTATCGTGGAAACGATTATTCTGCGCTCACCGGGCCAACTTTTCCAGCAAAAGGATGAAACCCACGTAACCAACCTGTACACCTACACCCTGATCAACAAATCCACCAAAGAACTGCCCGTCGAACTTAAAACGACTACTCCGGGTGCAAAAATCCAGATTGTCGGCCAAGCGCCTACCGCCATTTCAAAGGGGGCAAAAATCGAGGGCGCGTTTTTTGTGGAAATGCCGGAAGACAAGTTAACGGGGCGTAAAACGTCCATTCACAGCCAAGTATATTCCAAAGGGAAAAAAATTGATGAATTGAAGACGAATTTTATGGGACCAGGGAATTAAGGAACGGGTGAATCCATTCAAACAGTACTCAAGTTCATTATCATATTACTGGATATTGTTTTACGCGCAGACCTATAAGTTTTCCAAAAACCTTATAGGTTTCTTTTCATAGAATGCCCAGTAGTATCGTTCAATCACACCTACCATGTTTAAATTTAATTGGGGTACCGGCATCGCGATTTTTTTCACGCTGTATGCGGCCAGTATGATTTTTGCAGTTGTTTCTACAACCCGTTTTCCGCCGCAGTTGGTGCAAAAAGATTATTATGATCTTGACCTCAACTATCAGGCGAGATTGGTGCAAAAGCAAAATACGGTCGCGCTGAGTACCCCGCCGACAGCGATTTTTAGTGGGGCGACCAAGTCCATTCAGGTGCAATTGCCCGAGGGCATCAAGGCTGAATCAGGGACCGCAAAGTGTTATCGCTCTGTCACAACAAAGGATGATTTTACAACCAAGTTTGAGAACACCTCAGCCCTGCGTATTCCAACGCAAGGACTTGCAGCGGGCCGCTGGCATGTTGAACTGGTATGGGAAACCGCAGACGGAAAAAGCTATTTTTGGGAAACGGCCTTGGTGGTTGTACCTTGATTTGAATGCAGCTGAGGAGAAGTGACACTTTTTTAAAAAGTGTCACTTCTGTTGATCCGTTTTCGCTCAATACCACGCCGAGTTAGCAATAAACAAAATACGCTTCGCTAACTTAATTTCAACCCAATTCCATGCCCATTCTCCTTCCAGCACTTCTTCTTGGTTTTGCAGGCAGTTTGCACTGTGTGGGCATGTGCGGGCCGCTGCTTCTGGCGCTTCCTTTGGATGCAGCGGCTAAATGGGTGGTTGTGCGTCAAATGTTGGTGTACCATAGCGGCAGAATCCTGACGTACGCGACGATTGGTTTGTTGTTTGGACTGCTGGGCAAAGGTTTGGCAGTGGCTGGTTTTCAGCAGATCGTGTCAATTGCTGCCGGGGTTTTTATGTTGTTCATGGCCGTGATGGCCTGGCGTTTTGAACGTTTGGTGACGGCTTTGCCCGGTTTTGGTGCCTTTAGTCAGGCGGTCAAAAACGGCATTGGCCGAATGATGCGGAATAAGCCAAACGGAAGCCTGTTTTCAATTGGGTTGCTGAACGGTTTGTTGCCCTGTGGCATGGTGTATGCCGCCCTTGCGGGTGCCATTGCAAGCACTGACATATGGGGAGGAGGGCTTTTTATGGCCGTTTTTGGGATGGGTACCTTGCCGCTGCTGCTGTTGGTGAGCGTTTTGGGCCGTTCGTTCAGTGTTTCGATTCGCCAAAAAATCAGTTTTGCGCAGCCAATTCTCCTGGGATTGGTGGGTCTCTTGTTATTGCAACGCGGTTTGAATTTAGACTTGTCGCTGTTCGAATCTGCAGTTCCAAAAGCGGGCATGGATTGCCATTGAGGCGAACACACGCTCGCTTTTTCTGCGCTTTTTCTTTCCTTTGTCCGTCGTTCGGACCGCCGATGTTGAGACAGCGGAAGCCGGAAACAATTACGACTTTGATTTATGCACAATATACAATCAGAACTTCTTCAGAGAGTTGAGGAGAAATTTAAGGCCATTGGCCAAAATCCAAGCACCCATCTCGAAGGGCTTGTGTGGGCAAAACCCATCACGTATTGGGATTATATTCAGACGGATGCCTTGTTGAATTTGCAAGTTCAACGCAGCACTTTGCCCGATGAAATGGTGTTCATCATGTACCACCAGATCAACGAGTTGTTGTTCAAAATGATCCTGTGGGAGATTCAGCAAGTGTCGGAAAATAAGGAATTAACCACGGCCTTTTTTGCTGAAAAGCTGACTCGAATCAGCCGATACTTCGACATGCTTTCCAGTTCATTTACCATCATGGGCGATGGCATGGAGGTGGAGCAATACATGAAATTTCGCAACACACTCACCCCTGCCAGTGGTTTTCAAAGTGCCCAATACCGGGTCATTGAGTTTAGTTCTACGGACCTTATCAACTTGATAGATTACCGTTTCCGGGCCACAATTGACCGAAATACGCCCTACGAACACGCTTACAACCATCTTTACTGGCAAGCTGCGGGCAAAAACCACGCAACGGGAGAAAAAAACACCCTCATTCAATTGTTTGAAGAGCGGTATAAGGCGGAGTTTATCCGCACAATGGAAGCCTACAATGAGAAAAATCTGTGGGCGCGATTCCGTCAATTGCCCGCTGAAGACCGCGCCAATCCGGAATTAGTGAACGCCATGCGGCACTACGACTATACCGTGAATATTACCTGGGTGATGGCGCACTACCACGCCGCGCAGAAGTACCTGGAAAGCAAAGGCACACCCGCGGAGGCAACCGGCGGCAGCGACTGGAAAAAATACATGTTGCCTAAGTATCAGCGGCGTATTTTTTTCCCGGAACTGTGGAGCGCGGAGGAATTGGAAAATTGGGGAGAGGGGCTTTAAGAAAGTGTGGTGCACCTTAAGGTATACTGCGAGTAGTCACATTTTGCGGATGGGTTGATGAGGGTTTATTGGGTTTATGAGGTTGATTATCAACCTGATAAACCTTTATCAACCTCATCAACCCATCCACAAAACTTGGCGGAGTGAGGTATAAATTGGTGTGCCACAATTTTCTGAACACGCCTGTATCCCACGAATTATTCTAACTGCCGCGTCCAATAAATCATCGTCTTCAAAGACGGCGCATCTTCTCCCAGATCCGGCCAGGAAAATTTCGTTTGCAGGTTCGGCGCTTTTTGATAGCCTCGTTTTTGCCAAAAATCATCCAGGGGACGGTAATCTGCCGGGCGAAGCGGGTGGTCTGCGGGGCGTTCCACAGCGCAAAAACTCGTGATCCGATAGGTTCCAAACGTTGCAGCGTGTGCTTCGCGGGCATCAAAAAAACGATGTCCAAGCCCAAGTCCCCGGTACGCGGGCAGCAACACACTTTCTCCCAGGTAAAACACCTCCGAAACATCCATGCCGGCCTTCAAAAAAGGCGCCTGCACCTCCTCGGTTTCATCGGCCAGGGGGATGCAGGTGGTGGCGCCGATCATGAGCGTCCCATCAAAAACCGCAAACAAAAATGCCCTTTCGGAGGCCGCATACGTATTCAGGTACTCCAGTTCGTAGGCCATGGAGCCTTCGTACAGGTACGGGAAATCGCGAAAAACCCGGATGCGCAACTGCGCCAGCGGCTCAAAAACGGCGCGAATGGCGGCACCTTCGAAGGACTGGAATTGGAGGTTCATTTCAAGCCGAAACCAGTTTGATCCACAGGGGAAGGTTGTAATAAGTGGTCACCCGGGTGATTTTACCTTCCGAAACCTCCAAAAAAGCCCCGGCAGGCAACACATAGCGCTGTCCATGGGCCGGAACCAAATCGCCATCGGTCTTTTTGTAAGTGCCGTTGACCGTAAACTCACAGGCGACGCGCTGGCCGCCTGGCTCGGTGAAAAACACCATGTCAGTAAGTTGTTCCGAGTAACATTCGTCCATGTGCTGGAGGAATTCGCGGTAAAGCTCCAATCCGATTCGGGGTTCGCCCTGATTGACTTCGTGGCGGATATGGTCGGACAAAAGGGCGCACATGCCAGCCCAGTTTTGTGCATTGAAATGCTGGTAGTATTGTTGTACGAGGTCGAGTGCTGTCATGCGGCAAAGGTAGGCCTAATGTGGATTGAAGCAGTCTTATTTGTAGAACCATGGTAGAAAGACCCATGCGATTTTCATCATTCCATGGCTCCCAATTCAAACAAATACAGGTTCACCTCATCCCCAAGCTTCCATATTTTTGGCGCAGCCAACCCATTTGCCGCAGGCGCCTGGTTCCCCACATACGCCCAATATTCCGCTCCTTGCTCCCCTTGCAAACGTTCAACCACACCGGGCTTTAAAGCAGCCTCTTCTACAGACCAGCCCCTGCGCCGGGCGCGGAAAAGCACCCTCGGATCTCGGCAATCCATGTTCCCGTAAGTTACAATCACCAGCGCCGAATCCGGTGTGTTTTCACGGATCACCCGACCGATTTCGACGTGTGTGTGTGCTATTTTATAATAAAATTTTTCAACATAAAAAACATTTAAAACGACCAACAAAACGAAAAAAAGCATCGGTTTTTTGGTCGTTTCCAAACCCCAGGCGCAAAGAATCGCCACCGGCGCTAGCAACGGAATTTGGTAATAATTGTGCACAACATTGAGGTTGAAAAAGACGAGCACATACACCGTCAGACCCAAAATCCAGTACAACAAGCCGCGCTGTGTTTTCAATCGCCGCAAGCCCAAAAGTAAAAACACCATTCCACCCACACCCGCAACGTCGAACACGCCGCGTTGCAGCAAAATTTTCCAATGGTAAGGCAGGAGGCGTTGCTCCAGATTGCCAAAATACCAGTGGGCATTGTTGGTCAATTTCCGGTAATGCTCGATGTAATCCAGGTTGGGCGACAAGTTGTTGAGGTAATGTGCATGTTCCTGCCAAAGCCAAAAAGGCAGGACGGCAAGCAGGTACAAGCTTCCGGTGCGCAGGAAAAACAGCATAGCCTGTTGTTTTTCGGCATACCACAACATGGGAAACACAAAATAATAAGCGTAAGGCGCTTTGATCAGGAAGGCCAACGTGGCGGCCAGACTACTCCACATGATGTGTTTCCATGCAAGCTGCTGCACGCCTTTTAGGTAGTGGTAAAACATACAATGCGTGGCCGCCACCACGAAAAAATCGATGTGGATGGCCCGGGAATAAAACAGGCTCAGCGGCAGACTGAGGTACACAAGCGTGGCCCATTGAGCTGTCGTTTTCCCCCACAACAAGTCAACAATTTTGTAAAAATAAAATACGGCACCGCCGAAAAAAATAAGAAAAACGAACCTTGCCAAGGGTATGGATTCGCCAAAAAGTTGCCATACCATCGCCACCAACGCTTCGGGCAGCGGAAACTCCAGGGCGACTGTATCGGTAGCCCCCATCCAGCAGACTGCGGGATTTAGAAGATCAATGCCGTTTTGGAAAAAATCGAGGATGTAATATGCCGTGTCGCACTGCCGCCAGTCGTGCGGTGCGTCAATCTCCGAGCGCCAGTGTAACAGGCGGAGGGCGAAGAGCAGGATGGTTGCTCCGGAGAAGAGAATTTTAGACATTTAAATCTGTTTTAATCTGTGCTCGAAGATATGAGTTATCCTTGTCCCGTTTAATAGCACAAGGGTACACAGATGACACAGATCTTCGAACACAGATTAAAAAACGCCCACCATAACACCGTCAAATTCTTGTAGTTTTGTACCCAAAAGATCGTTTCATGGCGCTCCAGGACAAATACATTAACCCGTTTACAGATTTTGGCGAAGAGAGCCTGAAATATTACCGCGATTTGAAAAATGTAGTAGATACTTCATTTGATGAGGGTAAAGCAGAAGGCATCGCTGAAGGTAAAGCAGAAGGCATCGCAGAAGGCAAAGCAGAAATCGCCCGCCAAATGAAATCTGAAGGCGAGCCGATTGAAAAAATTGTTCGTTTTACAGGACTTACCGCTGATGAAATAGCAAAGCTGTAATCATACCGCCAGTCAGAAAACCCAGGCGCAATACTCTTTACAAAGTCCCCCGCCGCCGCTGCTCATCCTCAATGGACTCAAACAGCGCTTTAAAATTTCCTTTCCCAAAAGATTTTGCGCCCTTGCGTTGGATGATTTCGAAAAACATCGTCGGGCGGTCCTCTACGGGTTTGGTAAAAATTTGAAGCAGATAGCCTTCATCGTCCCGGTCCACCATGATGCCGAGTTCCTTGAGCTTGAGCAGGTTTTCGTCAATGATACCCACGCGATCCCCCACGGTGTCGTAGTACGCGCCGGGAACGTGCAAAAACTCCACGCCACGTTTGCGCATCTCGTTCACAGTGAACACAATATCGTCCGTAGCCACGGCAATATGCTGGCAGCCCGGGCCTTCGTAAAATTCAATGTATTCTTCGATTTGTGATTTCTTTTTGCCTTCCGCCGGCTCGTTGATGGGGAATTTGATGCGCCCATTTCCATTGGTCATCACCTTCGACATCAGGGCAGAATATTCGGTAGAAATGTCCTTGTCGTCAAAGGAAATCAGGTTGGCAAAGCCCATGACTTCGTTGTAAAACTTGGCCCAAACATTCATCTGGTTCCAGCCCACATTGCCCACCATGTGGTCAATAAATTTCAAGCCCGTTTCGGTGGGATTGTAATTGGAAATCCAAGGTTCGTAGCCGGGCAGGAACACGCCGTTGTAATTTTTCCGTTCCACAAAAATGTGCACCGTATCGCCGTAGGTATGGATGCCTGAACGCCGCACTTCCCCGAATTCGTCTTGCTCCACAATGGGTTCGAGATAGGCTTTGGCCCCTCGTTTGGTGGTTTCCTCGAAGGCCGAAGTGGCATCATCCACCCAAAGGGCAATCACTTTTACCCCGTCGCCATGGTGTTTGATATGGTCGGAAATAGGGGAGTGGGAGGTGAGGGGCGTGGTGAGTACCAGCCTGATTTTCCCTTGCGCAAGCACATAAGAGGTTCGGTCCCGCACACCCGTCTCCAGACCCGCATACGCCAGTGACTGGAATCCGAAGGCGGTTTTGTAAAAATGTGCGGCCTGCTTGGCGTTGCCGACGTATAGTTCGACGTAATCCGTGCCCAGCAAAGGCAGGAAGTCCTCAGCCTCGGTGAATATTTTCTGGAGACCGTAGTTGTAGTCAGAGATACCGGTGAGATTGGCCATTTTTCAAAAAATTGAAGGTTTCAAACCGTTTAAAATGTCAAGACTTTGTCGCTGTCAAATACCCATAGGGTGAGTTCTGCCATCGTACTGATTTCAGTTCCTTCAACCAGGGGAATGTCTTTCAATCCTCTTGCTTCGGCACAACTTCCGCATAGTTTCACCTGCGCTCCTTTATTCAAAACAAGCTTCAGCATTCGCTCAATATTGTAAAAGCCATTTGGCAGGTTTTGATTTGCAAGAGCACAGGTAACTGCATCAGCCAAAAGAAAAACTTTCAATTCGACCGATTCATGGTCTTTTAGGAGTTGATTGCCCAAACGAAATGCGTTGTATGCCTTTTCTGAGCCGTAGGGCGCATCATTGATGATGATCAATATTTTCATGTCAGGGTATTGATTTCGGTTTCCAACCAGGATTTATAATAATCTTCCACTTCCATGTTCATCGCATCCTGCGTGATTTTCATGGGTTTGAAAGGATCAATCATCACGGCCAATTCATCGGTAGAGGTTTTGCCGATGCTGCGCTCAATGGCGCCGGGGTGTGGGCCGTGGGGAATACCGCCGGGATGAAGGGTCAGTTGGCCTTTGTGTATGTTGTTGCGCGACATAAAATCGCCGTCCACGTAGTAGAGGATCTCGTCGGAGTCAATATTGCTGTGGTGATAGGGCGCCGGAATGGATTTCGGATGGTAATCGTACAAGCGCGGCACAAAAGAGCAAACCACAAATCCTGCGGCTTCGAATTGCTGGTGAATGGGCGGCGGCATGTGCACCCGTCCCGTAATAGGTTCAAAATCAAAGATAGACATGGCCCAGGGGTAATGATTGCCGTCCCAGCCCACCACATCGAACGGATGTGTGGCATAGGTGTAGGGGTAAATCATGCCCTGTTTTTTGATTTTTACCAGAAAATCGCCGTGCTCGTCGTGGGTTTCGAGGTCTTTGGGCAATTTAAAATCACGCTCACAAAACGGCGCGTGTTCCAGCATTTGTCCATACTGATTGCGGTATCTGCCCGGAATTTCGATGGGACTAAACGACTCGATGTACAGCAACCGGTTTTGGGTGCTCAGGAAATGGATTTTGTAAATGGTCCCCCTCGGAATCACGATATAATCGCCGTATTCAAAAGGAATTTGGCCGTACATGGTTTCTACCCAGCCGTGGCCTTTGTGCACAAAAATCATCTCATCCGCATCGGCATTTTTGAAAAAGTAATCCTTGGTACTTTCATGCGGCGCGGCCAAACCGATGTGCAAGTCATTGTTGACAAACAAGGTTTTGCGGCTTTCCAGATAGTCGTTTGCATAAGGCAAATCAAAACCTTTGAAGCTGAGGGCAGAAAGATTTTTGTCAATCGCAATAGTAGGCTCCACAGAATACGGCGCACCTTTTTCCTTGACAATCGTAGGCGGGTAAAGGTGATACACCAGCGAAGAAACACCCGAAAAGCCCTGAGTGCCAACGAGTTCTTCCTGATAAAGTACCCCCGCGTGATTGCGGAATTGGGTGTGCCGTTTCTGTGGTATTTTGCCAGCGTGGTGGTAAACAGGCATGCGTATAGAAGTTTTGCGGCGAAGGTCGCCGGTACTTTATGCCTGTAGAATGATGTGCGTCAGTGCGTGGATTGATTGAAGTCAATTTATCTACGGCACACGCATTAAACCCAACTAGATTTGCGGCATCTACCTGAAAAATTAATTTATGCACAAACACCTTCTTTTACTCGCCCTTTCGCTGTTCTCTACTTCCCTTTTTGCCCAGTACGATGACCCACTTTTCCCAAAACCTGCTTCCGGTTATGGCGCAGACGGGATTTATGCCGTGGAGGAAATATCGTTTCCAAGCCCGGATTTCCCCGGGGAGCTGATAGAGGTTTTTTACCCGCAAGGCGTTTCCAATGCGGTCCCAACCTTGTTTTTTGCCCATGGATTTGGGGGCACTTTTTCCAATTATGTGGGCGGAATGCTGGAATTCGTGGCCAAAAAAGGCTACGCCATCGTATTCGTTCCGTATCCGACCACGGGCGCCAGTATTGTGGAGCGTTACGACATCCTGTTGGCGGGATTTAGGCAGGCTGCACGGACTTTCCCGCAAATCATTGATACCACACAGGTTGGTTTTATGGGACATTCCTTTGGTGGCGGGGCGTTGTTTGGTGTTTCGCACCGTTGTTTCACGGAAAACAACTGGGGCGAAAACGGACGCCTTTTGTTTTCCCTGGCTCCCTGGTATTCCTACGAACTCACGCAGGCGCAACTCCAGTCGTTCCCGGCTAACACCAAGCTCATCATGCAGGTGTACGACGATGACGCCGTGAACGACCACCGCATGGCGATTGATATTTTCAATCAGATCAATATTCCAGCTTCGGAGAAAGACTATATTTTAGTGAAATCGGATACCCTGCAAGGGCATATTTATGCCGCAGACCACGCTGTTCCGGGCACCTTTCAGGTATTTAATGCCTTGGATTATTACGCTTTTTATCGGTTACTGGATGCGCTTTGCGATTATACATTTTATGGAAATCCCGCAGCCAAGGCAGTTGCCCTCGGTAATGGCAGCGCGGAACAGGTGACCATGCCGCCGGGCCTGAAACCTTTATTCCAAACGGATGCTCCGATGCCCGTGTACCCGGAAGATAAATATGGATTTCCTTGTAGCGCGATTTTGAATCCACGAAGGGTGTATTGTCCGGAGCTCAGCAGCAGCACAGAAGTGGTTCCGATCCGGCAACAACTGATTTTGGAGCCGAACCCAACGGCCTCCTTCGTCCGGGTAAAAATTCCCGAGGGTTCCAACGCAAAACAAGTGCGGGTTTTTGATCTTGCCGGAAAACAAGTGCTTCTTCAGCCCATTGGTGCAGAAACAGAAATAACGATAGATTTAAGCAGGTTTCCTACTGGCACCTATTGGATTGTAGTTGGGCGTTATCGGGGACAGGTGAGTAGGGTAGGGGGCTGATAATTGGTGGATGCGCGTATTCCCAGTACCTTTGCAGCCCTTTTCCATCCCATGACCCAGGCTACAAACGACCGAAACACATGGCTACCAACCTCCGATTACTGGCCCTTGCCACTATCTTTTTGTTTACAACCGCTTTATCAGCCCAGACAGATACAGAGCCTTGGTTTAACAGGCTACTCACCCGTTTTACAAAGGATGATCGTCCGCCAGATCGCCCGCGTTTTCTGGCATACCCGACCTTGGCTTTTTCTCCGGAGACTAGCTGGGAATTAGGCATCGCAGCGTCCTTGCTGTTTCATGCCAAAAATGATTACGAAAAAAACCGGCTCAGCGAGGTTACCGCCTTCGGGTTCATCACCCTGCGCAGCCAGTACGGGCTGTGGTTAGACAATGCCATCTATACCGATCAGGATCGCTGGTTGTTGTTGGGGAAAGCGCGTTTGCAGCGTTTTCCCTTGTTTTATTATGGTGTTGGCCCCGATGCCCCCAAAGAAGACCCCGTGGTGGTGGACGGCACCTATTACCTGTTCCGAGAGCGTGTATTACATCAGATCAAAGGCAATTGGTTTGCCGGAGCGCAGATAGACTTGCAATCACTGAGGCAGGTGGATTTTGGCGGGGAACAACCGAGTCGCCCACTGCCTGTCGGGGCAGATGGCTCCACCAATGTGGGCATTGGGCCTAGTTTTGTGTACGATTCCCGCCCCAACATGCTCAATACCCGCGAGGGCTGGTTCGCAGAATTATCCTGGCTGCATTACAGTCAGGCCATGGGTAGCAGTTTCGGATTCGAGGCCTTTAGCGCGGAGCTGCGACGTTACCACCAATTAAGTCCCAAAAGAGTGTTCGCCTGGCAGATAGCCGGGTCTTTGGTGCAAGGCAACGCCCCGTTTAATATGCTCGGTTTGTTGGGCAGCGAGTCGTTGATGCGGGGTTATTACACCGGGCGCTTCCGGGATCGCCAATACTATGCAGCGCAGGCGGAATATCGCTGGTTGCCATTTCCATTTAGCAAACGGCTGGGCGGCGCGGCTTTTTTAAGCGCGGGTGCGGTAACGCCTACGCTCGAACAACTCAACACCGGTCAGATCCGATTGGCGGGCGGCGCAGGACTTCGGTACCTGATTTTTCCTAAAAAGGACATTTTTGTGCGTTTGGATGTTGGCGTTACAAGAGAAGGGGCGAGTTTTTACATTTTTACAGGAGAGGCGTTTTAAACAAAAGTGTGGCACACCTCAATGAGTGGTGCTAAAGGTGTCCCCACTTTCTTGAACCCGCTCGTTTAACGCTTGGCAACTTGTCGCCCACTGGCAAACTTATTTCCGGCCTGGCTCGTGGAATCTTTGGACTTTTGCCCGCTAGCATTTTATGGAGTAAAATACTGCTCATGCTTGCATCGGTATCAAATCTGAAGGCTCATGTAGTGCTGGAATCAGCTTGAATTCTCCCGGTGACTCGAAGTCACCGGGTGAATTCAAGCTGATTCCAGCACTACATGAGCCAATCTAAAGGGTCTCTGTTATGAAAAAGTCCACCATTTTTGCGTTGGTTGTACCGTCTGTGGTGCTTGCCCTCGCTTTGTTTCCCGTTGAAAATCACGAATATAAATTCCATTCCGAGGCCGAAATTGCCCTTTTTCGGCAAATGGCGGGCAAGGATCATGATACGAGCGCGGTGTACGCCGGACGCTGGGACAACGATTCGCTCGTTGGACTCATAGACTCCAATATACTTTTCCCCACGTCTCAAAGTTGCAAAGGCTGCCACGGCCGCGACCCGCTCATGAACGCCTTCATCACCTCGTCTGGCGAAGACGTAAACATCTACGACGACTGGAGAAGCACCATGATGGCCAACAGCGCAAAAGACCCTTTTTGGCGCGCTAAAGTGAGCCACGAGATTATGATCAATCCGGCGCACAGCCTGCAATTACAGGATAAATGCACCTCCTGCCACGCGCCTGCCGGGCATTACCAGTCTAAATTTCACGACAAAAAAGAGTTTTACCTGCTGTCCGATTTGTACACCGATTCGCTGGGGCTGGACGGGGTAACCTGCCAGGCTTGCCATGCCCAAGCGCCCAATTTGCTGGGCGACCCACATTCCGGCCACCTCAATTTTGACACCAATTATATCCGGGTCGCTTACGGCCCCTATGAGTTTGTTTTTGTGCCTCCAATGCGCGATTTCGTGGGCATAACCCCGGAGTTCGGAGGCCATATCAGCGATGCTGGGTTGTGTGCCGGTTGCCATACGTTAATCACCGAAACGGTTGATAATCAAGGGAATTACAACGGTAGCACTTTTGTAGAACAGGCCACTTACCATGAATGGCTGAACAGTCGGTACGACAAACAACATGACAACATCAGTTGCCAAAGTTGTCACATGCAGCAGATTGCAGATGCGGTGGTGATTTCGAGCGGGTATCAGTTTTTGTTTGCTAAATTTCCATTTGGACTGCATGAACTCGCGGGATCAAATGTGACCATGCTCAAATTGATGCGCGACAATCGCGACAGATTAGAAATCAACGCTGAAGCCGTGCATTTTGATAGTACCATTGCTGCTACGCTGCGTATGCTTCAACATAAAACCCTGGATATCAAGCTCGAAGCGGGCAGTGTGATGAATGATTCTATGAATTTTTCCCTGCAATTGAGCAACAAAGCCGGGCACAAATTCCCCTCCGGCTACCCGGCTCGTCGGGCCTGGGTGGAATTTGAAGTCAAAAACGAATCCGGCGAAACTATTTTCCACTCGGGAAAAACAAACCCGGATTACAGTCTCGTGGGGGAAAATCCAAACTACGAACCGCATTACGACCGCATCACACAGCCCGATCAGGTGCAGATTTATGAAATGGTGCCCGTGGATGTTGATGGCATTTTTACCAATGTGCTGGAACGTGGGGCGACGGCCATCAAAGACAATCGCCTAGCGCCGCAGGGCTTCCGCACCGACGACCCGGTGTACGATACCACCCGAATTGTCAACATCGGCAACGACCCGAATTTCAATCGTTTCCCGAATGGGACAGAAGGTTCCGGCTCAGACATCCTGTATTTTCGATTGCCAAACAATGGTTATACGGGGCGGCTGAGTGTGAAGGCGCGGGTGTGGTATCAAAGTTTGCCGCCCAAATGGATGGCCCCCATGTTTGCGTTTTCTTCCCCCGAAATTGACACGTTCCGAACCATGTTCGAGGCCGCGGATCAATCGCCGACCTTGATTGCAGAGGCATCACTGGATTCTGTTTTTGTGTCTCCGGTTTCGGTTAAAAATCTTGACAATCAGGACATTGTGCGGGTTTTTCCGCAGCTTTCGCTCAATGGGCAGGTGCAGGTTCAGCCATTGGGCAATACTCAAATTCGGCGGATTCAGGTTTGGGATTCCGGCGGGCGGATGGTTTTGGACAAAACTTCAGGCCATGGCGAGCCGCTCCGCTTGCCGAACGAACGCGGACTGTATTTCATCGCTGTTGAAACGAATAAGGGACGCTTGGTGAAAAAGGTTGTGCGGGAATAAGTGCATCCTGGACTTATCTTTCCGCCGTGGAATCCCATTCAGAATATCAAAAAGCCTGGCGGCGTTTTCGGCGCAATCTCCCTGCGGTGGCAGGTTTGTGGTTCGTGTCGGCGGCGGTGTTCGTCGCGGTGTTCGGGTATGTACTCGCGCCCGATCATTCGCCCAATGCCAATGCGCAGATGCCTGAAATTGCCTTGCAGCCGCCTGGTTTTCGAGCCGAACTGTTGGAGGTTAAACTTGATACGGACACTTTTGCCCAAAGTTGGTTCAATTTTCTCTTGAATGGCCAGACTTTGACCCGCAAGCGCATTCCCGTAGTGCCTTCCAGCCTCAAAATCGTATCAGATTCCCTTCATTTTCAACACTTTGGGGCCAACGGAGCCTTGGCCGCCTTGCCGCTCCATCAACTGGAAAGTAGCAGTACCCAAACAAGGATTTTCCCGCTCGGCACCGACAAATATGGCCGTTGCACCCTGAGCCGACTGATTTTGGGCTTCCGGGTTTCCTTGTTGGTCGGGCTGATTGCGGTGGGCATTTCTTTGGGGATTGGTATCCTGCTGGGTGCCTTGGGCGGGTATTTTGGTGGTCGGGTGGATGATGCCGTGATGCTTGTGGTAAACACCGTTTGGTCCATCCCGACCCTGCTGCTGGTCTTTGCAGTGGTTTTGGCTTTGGGGCGCGGTATCGGGATTATCTTTTTGGCCGTGGGCCTCACGATGTGGGTAGATGTGGCGCGGGTGGTCCGCGGGCAAGTGCTGGTGATCAAACAGATGGCTTTTGTCGAGGCCGCGCAGAGCATGGGACTGGGGCATGCACGAATTTTGTTGCGGCATATTTTGCCCAATCTTTTGGGACCGGTGATGGTAGTTGCGGCTGGAAATTTTGCGACCGCTATACTTGTAGAATCCGGCTTGAGTTACCTCGGCTTTGGTGTGCAGCCCCCCGCATCCTCCTGGGGCACGATGTTGAACGAAAATTACGGCTACGCACTCGGTGGCAAACCCCTGCTCGCGCTGGCACCCGCACTGGCCATTGCCGGTACTGTGCTTGCGTTCAATATGGTGGGCAATGGACTCCGAGATGCGCTGGATGTGAAAAATTGAGATTTTTAATAATTCCCTATTCATGCAACACAACCTATCCTCCCCCTCCGAATACATCCTCGCCGTGGACGACGCGCGCCGGGGAGCTTTTGAAAAACTCCGCGAGGTCATCCTCGAAAACATCCCCGAAGGTTTTCGGGAAGAAATGAGCTACGGGATGATCGGGTATGTAGTGCCACACAGCTTGTATCCGCCGGGGTATCACTGCGATCCCAAACTGCCGCTGCCTTTTGTGAGCATTGCTGCC
>CAZKBH010000023.1:4144-17219 GCA_964550795.1 uncultured Saprospiraceae bacterium | reverse complement strand
GCCGGGTGTATTTCAAAAACGCACTCACGCTGTATCACATGGGCTTGTACGCGCAGGAGGATTTATTGCTTTGGTTTGTAGAAGAATATGCCCGACACAGCAAACGTAAATTGGACATGGGCAAAAGTTGCATCCGGTTCAAAAAAGTGGACGATATTCCCTACGATTTGATTGCCCAACTGATGCAGAAAATCAGTGTTGCCGATTGGATTGAGCTGTACGAAACGAGGGTAAAGGGGGAATAAAAATGGTTGAAAATGGCTGGCTGAATGTTAATTTGATCTACACCTAATATTTCCGTGCGATATTTGCAAATCATCCCCCCATCCAAGCCACCCGATTCGTACAACATTTGCAATTCAACACCATGAAAAAATTACTCACCCTCTTACTCTGCGCTTTCGCGCTTCAGCTTTCCGCCCAAACACCCCTGCCTTCCGTGCAGGAAGTGTATCAGATTTTCCAGCTTAAATGCAGCACTTGCCACAGCGGCGCAACCCCCGCCGGCGGATTAGACCTGGTTGGAACCGGGGCAACAGAACTGCAGCGCGCCCAAAATGTAGCCACCAAACTGGTCAACGTAAACCCCACAAATGCCAATGCTGCCAGCCAGGGTAATAAACGCGTGTACCCAGGTCGGGCGGATCGCAGTTTCCTGTTTCGTAAAATAAACAGGGGGTTTGAACCTGCGGCTGCGGCGCTTCATGCCAACGAAGGCGATGCCATGCCGCAGGATTTTCCAACCCATGCGTTGACCGATTTGGAAAAGGAAATCATCCGTCAATGGATACTTTTTGGGGCAAAAAGCACCGGAGTTTCGTTTAATAAATCCGTGGTGGAAACCTTTTATAACATCGGCGGCGAAAAATCATTTCCAGACGGACCACCGCCAGCGCCCGCGCCCGGGGAAGGTTTTCAACTGAAAATGGGACCCTTTTACCTTGGTCCAGATGGCGAAATAGAATATTACCAAAAATGGGAGATGAACCTGCCCGCCAATGTGGAAGTGAATGGTTTAGACTTCAAAATATCGCCCTTTTCCCACCACTTTTTGCTCTATAACTTCACGGGATCAGGGGCGGCGTCTATCCCGGCGGGTTTGAGGTTGAATGCCAATCACAGTCAAATAAACCTCGTTGCAGCGGTTCAGGAAGCTACGGAACTGCGTTTGCCGAGCAATACGGCGTTTAAGTGGGACAAAAACATAGTACTTGATTTCAACTCGCATTACATCAATTATTCGCTTTCTCAGCCCTACCAATGTGAGGCGTATCTCAATGTTTATACCCAATCGCTGGGCACGGCTGAGCAGGAAATGTTCGCAACGCTGCTCGTGAATCCAAATATTCCGATTCCCAACACCGGGAATCTCATCACGCACACCAAATCCGAATTCCAGTTTGGGGCGGACAGCCTATATATCTGGGGATTAATGGGCCATACCCACAAATATGGCCGGGGATATAAGGTCTGGAAACGCCTCAGCAACGGCCAAAAAGGCGAACTGATTTACGATGCTTCCTGCCCCATGGCCATCCCGGGTTGTCCCACGCCCTGGTATGATTATCAACACATTCCGATTCGATATTGGGAGCCATCCCTGCCCGTTAAGTGGAGCAACGGCATCATCCACGAGGCGCAATGGATCAATGAAGGTCCTACTTCCGTGAATTTTGGTCCCACTTCCGAAGATGAAATGATGGTGCTGATCGCGTTTTACACCGAGCAGCCCATTTCGGTCAGTACGAAGGAGCCGGGCGATGAATTTGGGCAGAAACAAATCCTGGTTTCCCCGAATCCGAGTTCGGGAATCGTCACGTTTAGCCTGCCCGAGGGCGTGGAAAATGTGCGCACGTTCCGTTTGTTTAACCTCATGGGACAAGAGGTACTCTTCCGCCGCGAACTTTTCGGACCCAGCTTTGAGCTGGATTTAAGCCGCCTGACGCCAGGGGTTTATTTCTTTGACGCGGATGGGCGCAGGGGAAAATTGGAGCGGGGGTAAATAAATATTGGCAGATAGATGCGCTAAAATAGGATCCCTGATTTTTCGACTTTGATTCTTTTTACCTTTGCGGTTCGATTCGCAATCCCTTTTCTGCTTTGGAAAAAACAAGCGGGTCGTTCTGCTCGCAATGGCAACACCACGCACCGTCGCTTTTCATACGCTTGGCTGCAAACTCAACTATTCGGAAACCTCCGCTTTGGCGCGGCTGTTCGAATCGAGTGGGTATTTGCCTGTCAAATTTGAAGAAGAAGCGGATATTTATGTGCTGAACACCTGCTCGGTAACGGAACAAGCCGACCGTGAGTGTCGCAAAATTGTGCGGCAAGCCATGCGCCGACAACCCGATGCTTTCGTAGTGGTGACCGGCTGCTACGCCCAACTCAAACCGCAGGAAATCGCCGAGATTCCCGGGGTAGATTTGGTTTTAGGTGCCGGAGAAAAATTCCGAATCCTCGAATATGTAGATGACCTCAGCAAAGCGCAGGGCAAAGGCATGGTGCAGGCAGGCGAGGTCCGCGATGTGAATACGTTCAGCGCCTCGTTTTCTTTCGGAGACCGTACCCGTTCCTTCCTGAAAGTGCAGGATGGCTGCGATTACAAATGTTCGTTCTGCACGATCCCGCAGGCGCGCGGCGCAAGTCGTTCGGATACGGTGGAAAGTGCGGTCGCCAATGCGCGGCAAATTGGCCAGATGGGCACTCGGGAAATTGTACTAACCGGGGTAAATTTGGGCGATTTTGGCAATGGAACCGCCGTTATTGAAGGCGAACGCCCCCGGAAAGAGGCCCTTTTTGCGGATTTGGTCGTCGAATTGGATCAGGTAGAGGAGGTCAGTCGTTTTCGCATCAGCAGCATTGAACCCAACTTGCTAACCGACGAAATCATCGCATTTGTAGGTGAAAGTCAGCGATTTATGCCCCATTTTCATTTGCCACTTCAATCCGGCAACGACAAGCAACTCCGCGAAATGCGCCGCCGCTACCGCCGGGATTTGTATGCCGAACGGGTGGCGAGCATCAAAAAACACATGCCCCATGCCTGCATCGGCTGCGATGTGATTGTGGGTTTTCCGGGCGAAACGGAGGCTGATTTTTTGGAAACCTACCAGTTCATCCAAAACCTCGACATCTCGTATCTCCACGTGTTTACCTACTCCGAGCGGGCCAACACACCGGCTGCCGAAATGCCCGGGGTAGTTCCCGTGGAAGAACGCCGTCGCCGCAATCAGGCTTTGCGCGGACTTTCTGAAATGAAACGCCGCGCATTTTATCAGGAACACCTGGGCGCGGTGCGTCCCGTTTTGTTCGAACACCACAAAGATTCCGGGCTATTCAGCGGATTTACAGACAATTATATCAAAATTGAAATTCCCGCCGAAGCAGGTGTTTTGAATGGAATATTGCCCGTTTCGCTTCAAAAATTGAGTTCAAACGGAGAAGTTATACTGGCTAAAACGCCCTCCTAAACACTTCATCAACCCATTTCAACCTTCAAACAACAAAAGTCATGTGGAAAGAAAAAGACAACCGCCTTCAAGCCTCCTTCAAGTTTAAAAACTTCACGGAAGCATTTGCGTTTATGACCGAGGTCGCGTTCGTGGCAGAACGTTTGGATCACCACCCCACTTGGAGCAATGTGTGGAATCAGGTAGATTTTCAATTGTACACCCACAGCGCCGGAAATACGGTGACCGAGAAAGACCGCGAATTAGCCGCTGCAATTGACAAGGTTTTTACAAAATACAAGTAGGGCTGTTTTAATTTTGCGCCCGCTCGCCAGACTTTACCGCTAAAATTCCGGGGATTTACGAGTTCCCCGCTTCAAATAAGCACATTAATGACTGACTTTTCTCCTGTTTCCAACGCGCATCCACAATACATCGAATCGCTTTACCGCAATTGGCAAGCTGACCCTGCTTCGGTCGAGGCAGATTGGCAGGCGTTTTTTCGGGGCTTTGACTTTGCACTCACCTCGGCAAACGGCAGCTCGGTGCCCGCAGCAGCAGGTGCGGGAGGTGGCGCTTCCGAAACGGAGCTTAAAAAAGAATTTGCCGTTGTAAACCTCATCTATGGCTACCGCGACCGCGGGCACACGCTTTCGACCACCAATCCCATTAAACCGCGCAAAGACCGCCAGCCAAAGCTGGAATTGTCGGATTATGGGCTTTCGGAGGCAGATTTAGACACCCGCTTTGTGGGTGGTTATCAACTCGGTATGCCCAACGCAACGCTCCGCGAAATCGTTGACCGCTTGAAACTAATCTATTGTGGTAACATCGGATTTGAGAGCACACACGTGTTCGACAAAACCAAACGCGAATGGTTGCGCAAAAAAATCGAAGGCCGGGATTTGTCGCCCGACTATGGTTTTTCCTTGGAGAAAAAGAAGCGGATTTTGGAAAAAATCAATGGTGCCGTGGGGTTTGAGCAGTTTTTGGCGACCAAGTTTGTGGGCCAAAAACGGTTTGGACTCGAAGGTGGAGAAGCCACAATTGCAGCCTTGGATGCCATGATTAACCATGCCGCGCAAACCGAAACGCCGGTAGATGAAGTAGTCATTGGAATGGCGCACCGGGGTCGGTTGAACGTGCTTTGCAACATCGTTGGCAAAACATACGAACAGATTTTTAGCGCATTCGAAGATAAAAGTATCCCCGACCAGAGCTACGGCTCCGGCGATGTAAAATACCACCAGGGCTATTCTTCCCAAACCAAGGCTTTGAACGGACGTTCCGTGTACGTCAAACTGCTGCCCAATCCGAGTCACCTCGAAGCGGTGAATCCAGTGGTAGAAGGTTTCTGTCGTGCCAAGTTGGATATTATGTACCAGGAAGACTTTGACCGCGTGCTGCCGATTTTGATCCACGGTGATGCAGCTTTGGCGGGCCAGGGCATTGTCTATGAGGTGATTCAAATGATGAGTCTCGAAGGTTACAGCACGGGCGGCTCGGTCCATGTGGTCATCAATAACCAGATTGGTTTCACCACCAGCTGGGAGGATGCCCGCTCGAGTACTTATTGCACCAGCATTGCAGAAGTGGTGCAGGCCCCTGTTTTTCACGTCAATGGCGACGACCCGGAGGCCTGTGTATTTGCCGCAGAATTGGCCATCGAATACCGTCAGGCGTTTAATACCGATGTGTTTTTGGACCTGGTTTGTTACCGTCGAAATGGCCACAACGAGAGTGACGAACCGCGTTTTACACAACCCAGAATGTGGAAAATCATCGAAAAACATCCTGATCCACGCACGATTTACAACCAAAAACTGGTGGCGCGTGGCGATGTAGAAGAACAGTTGGCCAAAGACATGGAGGCTAAATTTAAAGCCGACCTGCAAGCCCGCCTCGACAATGTTCGGCAAAAACCATTGCCTTACACCTATCAGGAACCTGAACTCCACTGGAAAGCTTTGAATAAAACCAATGCAGATAAGGATTTTCAGGAAAGCCCGGACACGGGTTTGCCGCGCAAAGTGATTGACCAACTGCTCCATCATTTGCTCAGTTTCCCGGAAGGGTTCACCCCGATTCCGCAGATTGCCAAATTGACGGAGTCCAAAAAACAACTCGTGGCCGGCGGGAAAATTGACTGGCAACTCGGCGAATTGTTGGCTTACAGTTCTTTGTTGCTCGAAGGCCAGGACGTGCGAAGGAGCGGCCAGGATGTAAAACGCGGCACGTTTAGCCACCGTCATGCCTGCATTATTGACCCCACTACTTATCAGGAACTCAACCGTCTGGATGGAATTTCGGAGAAACAGGGCAAATTCCGTATTTACAATTCGCTGCTCAGCGAGTACGCGGTTTTGGGTTTTGAATATGGTTATTCTTTGTCCACCCCGGATGCCCTCGTGGTTTGGGAGGCGCAGTTTGGCGATTTTGCCAATGGCGCGGGCACCATTATAGACCAGTTTATTTTTGCGGGCGAAAGCAAGTGGCAGCGGATGAGTGGCCTCGTGATGTTGCTTCCGCACGGATATGAGGGGCAAGGCCCGGAACACTCCTCCGCGCGTCTGGAGCGTTTTTTGCAAGGTTGCGCTGAGAACAATGTCACTGTGGCAAACGTGACTTCGGCCTCCAATTTTTTCCACCTGCTGCGCCGACAGCAAGTGCGGCCATTCCGCAAACCGCTCATCGTGATGTCGCCAAAATCAGGTCTTCGTGCGCCTTTTAATCTGGGCGAAGTCAGCGAACTCGAAACAGGCAATCGCTTCCGCGAACTCATAGACGATGCCTCCGCTGATGCCAAGCAGGTAAAACGTTTGCTTGTTTGCTCCGGCAAGGTGTACTACGATTTGTTGAAAAAACAACAGGACGAGGGGCGTAAAGAGGTGGCGATTGTTCGCCTTGAACAGATTTACCCATTCCCTAAAACACAGTTTGATGCCTTGCGCAAAAAATACGCGAAGGCGGAATTGATTTGGGTACAGGAAGAACCCCGCAACATGGGTGCCTGGGGTTATCTCGCGATCAATCAAGCGGAATACGGCTGGAAGTACGTCGGGCGTGCAGCCGCAGCATCCCCTGCAACGGGTTTCCCAAAAGCGCATGAAAAAGAGCAGGCCGAGCTGGTGAAACTTGCCTTTGGGGATTAAAACAGCTCAAATCCAACTCAAACTATGCAGGGGGCTGATGGAACTCCTTTTGATAAATTCGGAGGAGCAAAATGAACGATGCAATGAGAATTGGCCCAAAAATAAAGCCGATAAAGCCGAATAACTGAAGTCCAACAATGACCCCAAACAGGGTGACCAGTGGATGGGTCTGATTGATGGTTTTTAAGAACCACATCCTTGCGATATTGTCCACCGAGCCAACAATGATAAATCCGTAAAGGAAAATAATCAGGGCTTTCACCTCGAATCCTTCTGCCAGAAGGATGAGGGCAAGGGGCACATACGCCAGCGCAACGCCCACCACAGGCATCATGCCAGCCATAAACGTGATGGCAAACCACAACCAGGGGTCATTTACGCCCAGCAGCCAATAAATCAACAGGCCTGCTACCCCTTGCACAGCACCCATGAGCGGTATGCCCAATGCGTTGCCCAAAACCATATCGTTGAGGTATTTTCGGACGTAGGCTACATTCTCGTGGCGCAAGGGCATCCATTCAAAAAAGGAGCGCTCCATTTTTTTGCCCTCGGTCATCATAAACCAAAGGATAAAATAAAGGACGATCAACAACCCCAGTCCGGTCACGGTTGCACCCAGTATACCCTGCATCTGACTAACCGCCCAATCACTTAAACTTTTCAGGTTTTCGGGTGTGAGCAGCGAGACATTGTATTGAATTTCCAATTTTCGTACGACTTGTTCTGCATTTTGAAGCAGTATTTCCGAGTTTTGGAACAAGGAGAAAATCCGACCGCTCAACATGGAGATGATCCAATTGAAGGGGATCATTAGCACCACAAACGACAGGAACATCAGGAGACTGGCAGCCGCTTTGTCGCCCCAGTTTCGGTTTTTTGTAAGCCATTGCATGGGGGGGCGCAGCAGGACGTACATCGTGTAGGCACCCAGCAGTGCGGGCACAAAAAAGTAGAGATTCCAGAAGATTACCCCAAACATGACTGCAATCAGTAGAATCAGGAATACCTGTCGAATAGGGGTTGCGGGGATTTGGCTCATGCCGCGAAAATAAGCACATTGAAGAAAAAAAGGCCACCTCTTTCGAAGTGGCCCTGTCAAACCTAAATCATTCTGTTTTTTAGCGAGTAGGCGTTAGGCAGTTACAACCGAGTTGTAGTTGCCAAATGGGGTAGGATTGTAGGCCTCAGCAGCCCAGTCGTTCTCCCATTTTTCGCCGTTTATTAAAAAGCGATATTCGTATGAACGTCCTTTTTCAAGCTCGACGGTTGTTTTGAAGGAGCCGTCTTTTTGCTTGGCCAGTACCACACCGTCTTGCCAGCTGTTGAAATCGCCGAGTACAGCGACGGTTTCAGCATTCTCCACGGCTTCTTTTGGGAGCACAAAGGTAACTTTGGTCGTTTTTGGAGCGGGAGTAGCTGTTTTTGCGGCTGTTTTTGGAGCACTCGGCTCAGCTACTTTGGTGGTAGCTACTGCAGGTGCAGCTGCTTTTTTAGCCACAGGTTCCGTTGCTTTTACAGTTTTAGCGGGAGCAACCGGTGCAGCGGTTTTCAGGGTTTTTGCAGCGCTGGCAGGTTTTTCGGCCACAGAAGTTTTGGCGGATTGTTTTTTCGTTGCCATAAATTTTGAATACTAAGTTTAGGAAAAACGAAACTGCGGTGATTCGCTTAGTGTCTTTCCGCCGCAAAGGTCAGGCTTATTGTTGTATTTTTGAAATTTAGCAAATTATTATTCTGTAAACGGGGTGTTAAATTTTTGATTTCAAAATTTAAATCTAAAAATCGCTCAAAATCTTCTTTCGCTTTGGAGGGTTTCTGCATTCCAATTAAAGAAATATCGTTTCGGTAGGAGACAGGCCTGAAGAAATCTTCCGGCGCAGTTCGGTTTTTCCGCCATTCTCCTAAAACACCATCGCCCGGCGCGATGCACTTGACTATCTTTGCCGCCGTCCAAATCCCGAAATACCCACAACTGTACATCTACAAACCAACCGTTCTATTATGTCTAAGCTCCTCTCTGGCAAAAAAGGAATCATCTCGGGCGCGCTCAACAGCGAAAGCATCGCATGGAAAGTTGCCGAACGCTGCGTCGAAGAAGGCGCACAAATTGTACTGACCAATGCGCCCGTCGCCATGCGGATGGGTGAAATCAATGGCCTGGCGGAAAAATGTAATGCCCCCGTCATCAGTGCAGATGCCACTTCTATGGAAGATTTGGAGAAACTTATCACCCAATCCATGGATCATTTTGGCGGGAAAGTTGATTTTGTGCTCCATTCCATCGGCATGTCCGTTAATGTGAGAAAAGGCAAACCTTATACAGATCTAAATCACGAGTGGATGCTCAAAACCTTCGATGTGAGCGCCATTTCGTTCCATAAAATGATGCAGACCATTTGGAAACTGGATGCTATCAATGATTGGGGCAGCATCCTCGCGCTTAGCTATATCGCCGCACAGCGAGTTTTCCCGGATTATTCCGAAATGGCAGAATCCAAAGCTTTGCTGGAGTCCTTTGCCCGCTCATTTGGCTACCACCTCGGTACCGAAAAACATGTGCGTGTGAATACCCTCAGCCAGTCGCCCACCATGACCACCGCTGGACAGGGTGTGAAAGGATTCCATGAGTTTTTCAATTACGCAGACAAAATGGCGCCGCTCGGCAATGCGCCGGCAGCGGATTGCGCCAACTTTTGCGTGGCACTTTTCAGCGATTACACGCGCTACGTCACCATGCAGAACCTCTATCACGACGGTGGTTTCTCGACCATGGGCATGAACCCCGCACTAATTCAACAATAGGGGCAACGTTTCGGTACAGCAGTCGTTTTGGGGCTATGCAAAGCATGATTCATTTAAGATTTAGCACGCTAGCGGCGGGTTCGTCCCGCCGTTTGGGCGACCGCATGGTTTTTGCGCTGCTGGTTGGAATCTTATTCGGATTTTGTGTTCCGCTTTCTGCCCAACAAGCTGCCAGCGCCACTACTCGTCCGCTGAGCACTAGCCAAGAACCGCTGTTGTTCACTTTCGCATTGTCGCCAGAGCGTAGCACCCCTTCCGCAGATACTTTGCCCGACAAAGATTATCGGATGTACGACCCCGCGCGGAAATTTGACATTGATTGGGGCACACAAGGGAATCTCGGTTCGGCGGCACGGCCCTTGCTTTTTGAGAATCGCGCGATCAGAGGTTTCGATATCGGCGTGCACGCCTTCGATTTATATATGCTGAAGCCCGATCAATTGGGTTTTTATCGAAACTCCAAAACCTTCAGCGATGTGTCCTTTTCACAGGGCCGGAACCAGTTTGAGACGAATCTAAACGCCCGATTCGCCCGCACGTTCGAGGGTGGGGCCAACTTCTCCCTGGAGTACCGAACGCTCAACAACCTCGGTCAATACCGCTATCAACGCGACAAACACAACGCCCTGGCCGCAGGACTTTGGGTGCCGCTGGGCAAGCGCTACGATGGCTTCTTGATCTACACCCGAAGTGTGATTCGGCAGCAGGACAATGGAGGTATTGTCTCCGATTTGGTCTTCGGAATGGGCGATTTTGCCGGACCCATTGCGGCTGAAATCAGGCTCCCGAGGGAAACCGCCACTACCCGACTGGATGACCAACAACTGCAACTAACCCAGCACCTGCGCCTGATCGGAAAAGGTGCGGCTGGCAAACGTACCCTTCGGGCCACCCATACCGTGGGCTGGAATCAGCAGCGATTTAAATTCTTCAATCAGGGTTCCGCACTCGAAGGCCTCGGCCAGGACGCGGCATTTTTTTCAGATGATTTCCTGGTAGATGTTCGTGGGCTGCGACATTTTGTGACCTCAGACAGGATTGATAACACCTTCACCCTCAATACTTTTAAATCGAAAGACCAAGGCCGACCTTCTGATTTATTGGCCGTAGGAATCGCGCATTCCTACTTCACGGTCTATCAGGAGCCGCGCACTTTCAAAACGTCCAATCTTTTTTTGACGGGTAATTTAGCCCTTACCCCTTCCGAAAAATTTGCTTTTACCGCCCAGGGCGCCTTGGGCGTTTTGGAAAATATTGGCGAATACCAATTGCAGGGCGCACTCTCGCTTGGTTTGGGAAAAGCCGGTCAGCTCCGCGCCAGTCTGCTCAGCCAAATCCGACCGCCAGCGCTTATTTTTGATCAAATGTATGTGAGTAAGCGACTGATTTGGGACAATGATTTTGCCAAACCCGTCGAAAACACCCTTTCCGCCACGTATGCCTTGCCGCTGCTGGGTTTTGAGGTCACGGCACGCGCGCAGGTGGTGAACAACTTCCTTTATTTTGACCAAAATGCTTTGCCCGCGCAAACCACCGCCCCGCTTCAGGTGACCCAGTTTTTACTCCGGGAGAACCTCCGTTGGCGCAGCCTCAGATTCGACAACATGATTGCACTCCAGCAACAAAACCGCTCGGATGTGCTGCGGTTGCCCAAATGGTTCTCCAAAAACAGCCTGTATTTTTCGGGAAGAGTATACGGCGTATTTCCTATCGATATATTTTCTTTTTCGGGAAGAGTATTCAAAAAGCGCATGCAACTGGATGCAGGGGTAGATTTTCGCATCAACAGCGATTTTCGGCCCGACGGCTATTTCCCGCTCAGCTGGCAGTTCCATCTGCAAGATTCCTTGACGCAGCAGCCGTATCCCTGGATCGATATTTTTGCCTCTTTTAAAGTTCAGGCATTTCGGGGCTTTATCCGCTATGAAAATTTGGCGACCGTGTGGGACAATAGCAAGGTGTTTTACCAGACGGCAGGACATCCGTTGCCATTTGGCGCTTTGCGGTTTGGAATTGCCTGGCGTTTTTTGGACGGTAACAAAGCCGACGAATCCCAGAACAGCACCGCACCCACCGGTACTGGTGTTAATCCCGCTTCATCCCCAATCGGGCCAAGAGGTTGAGGCCATTTTTTGGTAAAATGTCCACATCCTGAACAGGCCAGCACTTGTGTCCCCCTGAAAAAGATGTTCCTTTGTGGCCAAATTTTGAACTGTTCCATGAATATGATGAATCAAGCGTTTTTTAAGGCGATTGTCTTGTTCGCACTTTTTTGTGCTCCAGTCCTGATGTATGCCCAGCCGGGTAAGGGCTATAAAGTGGCCTCCATCGGTTTTTACAATTTGGAAAACCTGTTTGATACCATTGACTCCCCCGATACAAACGATGCGGATTTTTTACCCAAAGGCCGTTTAAGCTGGAATACGGAGAAATACGTCTCCAAACAGGCCAATATGGCCAAAGTTATTGCCCAATTGGCGACTGAACTCACGCCGGATGGGCTGGCAATGCTCGGGGTTTCAGAAATTGAAAACCGAAAAGTGCTCGAAGACTTGGTGGCTCAGCCCGAATTGAAAGGCCGGAATTACCAAATCGTGCACTACGATTCGCCCGACGAACGCGGCATAGACGTGGCTTTGCTATATCAACCTAAATATTTTCAGGTGCTTGGAAGTCAGGCGGCTCCGGTTCAGCTCAAGGATCCCAAAACCGGGAAAGCCGACTATACCCGCGATATTCTCTATGTGGCGGGCAATTTTAACGGAGAATTAATACACCTCATGGTGGGGCACTGGCCTTCCCGCAGAGGCGGCGAAGCTGGCTCTGGTTGGATGCGTGCGGCGGCGGCATCTGTTTGCAAACACCTGTCTGACAGCATCCAGGCCATTGATCCAAATGCAAAAATCATCGTCATGGGTGATTTTAACGACGACCCCGACAATAAGAGCGTAAGTCAAGTACTTAAAGCGCGTCGGAAGCTGGAAAACCTCAAGGGAACCGAACTGTACAATCCTATGTACGATCTGTATAAAAACGGGAATGGAACCCTTGCCTACCGGGATTCATGGAATTTATTTGACCAACTTGTTGTGTCTAAAGGCTTGGTTAACAAGCAAGTAGGAGGTTGGCAGTTGTACAAGGCTCATATCTTCAAGCAGCCTTGGATGTTGCAAACGGAAGGCGCTTTTCGCGGGTATCCACTCCGGACTTTTGTGGGCGATATTTTTCTCAACGGCTACAGCGACCACATGCCTGTGTACCTGTTTTTTTTGAAGAAAATTTAGGGTTAGCGCGTTATTTGCGTTAATCCAATACCAAATTGTATGAACTCTGAACTCCTCAGTCTCGCTCAAGCTAAACTTGCCAAATCCAAGGTCACGCTCGATGTGGGTGAATTTGACCGGAATCTGCTGTCGAAAAAAAAGGCCGGGGCGGTGTTTGTATGCAATCAATTGCTGCCTGGGGTGGACGAATGGGTGCTCTTGGCCGTGCTGGCCGAACATTTTGAGCAAGCACTTATCCTGCATCCCTATCCAACACGGCTGTCCAAATCTTTGAAACCCCACACGCTGATTCCTTCGGGTAAAAGTCTGGAAGACAAACTGTTGCGCGTCAACTTTGCCAAACGACTCGCCCGCAGGGTCAAAAAAGGAGATGCCGTGGCACTTGCCCTCG
>CAZKBH010000023.1:0-4134 GCA_964550795.1 uncultured Saprospiraceae bacterium | reverse complement strand
TATCCATAGGCTCAAAGATATCGTCGACACGATTTTTCCGACAATCCCCTGAGTCACTTGGGTAAAAACCTGATTCGCACGCAGGTGCTCCGACAAATTCGCAAATCTGGTCAGCCCGTAATTCCAATTCACTTACAAGCCGATCGGATGCCCGGCGGGTTGCTGCGCCGCGCAATTCCGGGACTCCCGTTTTACCTGACTGGCGGTGCAGTGCGTGTCAGTGTTCGGGTGGGTACGGCCATAGCGCCCGAAGACATTGCTGTTTTGGGTAAAAACAAACAATGGGGCAGGTTTCTGCAAGCCAAAATTTTCTCGCTGGGTTCTCCTTTTGATATCCGCCCCGAATTATTTACCCGAAAGAAGAAAAAAACACAGGAAGATATTGCAGAAGCCATTGATCCACAATTGGTTGCAAGTGAAATAGAGGCCCTCACGGAAGCGCATAAAGTGGCCGAACGCGGACCATTCAACGTACTGGTAGCTCCTTTTTCGGCCTTGCCGAATACCATGCTTGAGATTGGCCGCTTGCGGGAAATGACTTTTCGTGCCGTTGGAGAAGGCTCCGGAAAAGCCCGCGATATGGACGAGCACGACCTCTATTACCTTCAACTTATTATCTGGGATCGCGAAAAAAAGCAAATTGCGGGTGGGTATCGCCTCGGCTTGGGCGATCAGATTTTTGCGCGTTTTGGGGTGAACGGTTTTTATACCAACACCCTTTTTAAGATGAAACGGGGCTTATTCCCGGTATTGCAGCAGTCTGTAGAATTAGGCCGGACCTATGTTCCGCTCGAATATCAAAAACATCGTTTGCCGCTATTTTTGCTTTGGAAAGGCATTTTGCATTTCCTGCTCGCGCACCCCGAATACCGTTATTTGCTCGGTCCGGTGAGCATCAGTAAGGATTATTCGGAGGCCTCCAAGGGGGTTATTGTGGAATTTGTGCGGCGATTTTTTTACGACAAAAAACGCGCCGCGCTCGTCGAGCCGCGCAAGGCATTTCGGCCTAAAATCAAATCAGTTGACACCCGGCTTCTGGCCGAAAACCTGCGCGGCGAGTTTGATGCGCTGGAAAATCTGATCGAAACCATCGAGCCCTCGCATTTTAAGGTTCCGGTGCTTTTTCGCCAGTATTTGCGGCAAAATGCCAGGTTTATTGCCTTCAACGTGGATCCTAATTTTTCCAATTGCCTCGATGGACTCATGATCCTCGACATTGCGGAATTACCGGAGAGTACGATTGAAGCGCTTAAACAGGAGAAGTGAAACCTGTTTTCTATTCAACGCCACAACACCAAGACCACAATCCCCAGCAAGAATACGCTCAGGTAAATCTTTGCCAAACGCCGCTCGCGTTTGAGGATCGCTTTGCTGCCTGCATTTTTTGCGATGAGGTTCCCGGCGCGGATGATTTGCAGCAAAACGAGCGAAATCAGCCCATAACTTAAGAGGTAAATTTTATCCATCAACACCATGTAACCTGCATCTGGCAGAGCGTCGCTGTAAGATTGCTGGAGGAAAACGGCTGTCAGCAGCGCCCCAATGGGTAAGGAGGATCGTGTGTCAATGTGTTCTGGATGCAGCAACAATGCCCCGATGCCCACCAACATGACTACCAGAAGTGGGAGTAACATTTTCAACAGGAAATAACTGATGGGTCGGGCGAGCAAGATGTTGAAACTCAGGTTGCTATATCGCTGGGCGTTTTCCTCCGGGTTGCCAAAATTGGAGCCGTAGTCGTGAATGCTCGTGTTAATTTGGCTGCCCTTGCTTTCCCATCCAACCAAGTGCAGCGTGCTTCGGATGCGTGCGGCATTGGTATCGGGCACATACCGCAGGGAATCGGCCGGGTATTCCGGATTTTCGATTTGGATGTCTAGAGCATGTCGGTCCAACGGAAATCGGTTGAGCGAAAACGAGTGAAAAAAGCGGCCTTCTTTCCTGAAAATCTTGTATTTCGTACCATCTTTTAATTCCACTGGCGTGCTGTCGCCATCAAAACCAGCGTTGTCCATGCTCCATCTTTCGATGCTGTTTACGAACTCGATATTGGTCGGGTCAATCTCACCGCGCCATTTGAACCAGATGTAAAAATCGGCGTAGAACGAGTGCTCGTCCATATCCAGTCCATACAGGTTCATCAGGTAGAAACCTACCTGAACCTCCTGTGGCTGGTTTTTTTCCTGCGCGGTGGCAACAAATTGAAGGAGCAGGAAGCTGAAAACTACAAGAAGATGGCGCATAAATACAAATCGTTTTACCGCTAAGACAGTTATTGGTAGCAAAATAGAATGCATGGTCACGCTTCTGATTCTACTTTGTCACTTTGCCGCATAGCGGCCTAACGTCGGTAGAATTGGATTCAAGTATGGTTACAAAGGTGCGTAGCACCGGAACTTTTGCCAAATGTTCCGGTGCTACGCACCTTATCTGCTTCTCCGTAATAATTGCTACCGACCTTAGGCCGCTATGCGGCTAAAGCGACAAAGTAGAGCTAACGGAGTGCCAAGCCGCGTGTCAAATGGCCTCATTTGAATGCACATCAACCCATGCTCAAATCTTGGCAGCGTGAGGTATGATTGACAAAAGACATCCCTTAAGACTTCAACCAACGCTCCAGCCAGCCAAAAAACTCCATCTGCCAAACCATTGAATTCTGCGGCTTCCCAACCCAGTGGCCCTCATCCGGGAAACTCAAAAAACGTGAAGGCACCCCCTGCAACTGGGCCGCTTGAAAGGCCTGCATCCCCTCTCCAAATGGCACTCGGAAGTCTAATTCATTGTGAATCACCAGAATAGGCGTGTCCCAGTTTTGTGCGTAGCGGTGTGGACTGTCGTTCTGGTACATTTTCGGGGTATTTTTTTGCCAGTAGGCGCCTTCAAAATCATGGTTGGGGAACCACACTTCTTCCGTTGTGCCGTAAAAACTCTCCAGATTGAACAGCCCGCAGTGCGAGATAAAAGCTTTAAAACGTTTGTTGTGGTTTCCCGCCAGCCAATACACCGCGTAGCCACCAAAACTCGCGCCTACAGCCCCCATGCGCGCGGCATCTACAAACGGCTCTTTCGCCGCAGCATCCGTGGCGGAGAGGTAATCCTTCATCGCATCGCCCCAACGCCCGGTGATGGCATCGTTCCAGGCCGCGCCAGAACCCGGCATGCCCCGGCGACAAGGCGCAACCACCACATAGCCCTGCGAGGCCATCAACGCCAGATTCCAACGGTAAGAGAAAAACTGTGATAGCGCAGATTGAGGCCCGCCCTGACAGTAGATCAAGGTGGGGTATCGTTTATTGCGATCAAAATTGGGGGGCAGCAGGTACCAAACATTCATGTCTTTGCCGTCAAAAGTTTTCACGGTACGGCGTTCCACGGTGGGTTTAGCGAGGTTTTTCCAGACCTCATCGGTGACAAATGTGCGCTGTTTGGTGCCGCCGTTTTGCGGGTTCACGGAATAGATTTCAGCCGGTTGAGTCATCGAATTCCGACTTGCAATCAATTGATTACCAGACATTTTTATTGCGGTAAAGTCGTGCGTCCCGTTGGTAATGCGCCGGATCTTTTTATCGGAAATATTGATCTGATATATCTGCTGCGTGAAATTTTCCGAACTCAAAAAGTACAGCGACTTGCTATCAGGTGCCCAGGTAGGTTGGTTGGCTTCATAATCCCAGCCGAGCGTCAGTTCCTCGCGTTGTTGGGTGCGTGTGTCCAGAATCATCAACCGCGAACGGTCTGCCTCATACCCTGCCTTCGCAAGGCTGGTCCACACGAGGTAATTACCATCAGGTGAAAACACCGGATCGCGATCGTAGCCGCGCAGATCTTCGGTGAAATTCAGCGTTTTGCCGGACGAAACTTCATAGGCATACAGGTCAGAATTGGTGCTTTGAGCTTCTTCCGTGCCATTCAGCTTGCGACAAGTGTACACGATAAACCGTCCATCGGGACTCCAGGTGATCTGCTCCATACCGCCGTTGGGGCGCAGCGGGGTGTCGAAACGTTCGTTTTGAATGTTTTTTGGGTCGCCCATAAATTTTCCGTCGGCGTATTCTACGTGAAAAACATTGCTGTAGGCGTAGTCATGCCAGCTTTTCCAATGCCGATAAAACAAACCATCCGCAATTTTTGCCG
>CAZKBH010000022.1:66396-75015 GCA_964550795.1 uncultured Saprospiraceae bacterium | reverse complement strand
AAACCATTATTCTCTCACAATCTGTAAATAGTCTGATTTATAGGGGGCTAGACCAATCTTGGAGTTCCAGGTGGTAAGCCTGGGTCGTCATGGTAGTCCAATGCATTGACATCATCCTCAAAAAGGTTATTATATATGTTGCAACGTATGTAATGGCTGGCAGGGCAAGAAAACGCAGATGTTTCGAATGACTTAAAGCGATTTTCAGAAACATCAAAACGGTGTGGAAAGTCTGTGAAATTAACCACAAGGTGCTGAGTTCCAAAATCAAAAAAACAATTTTGGACTGTCAAGGCATTGCTTTCAGAGTAAATACCCACTTGGCAAGACTGAAAAGTAGGGATTGAGTTATTCTTACCAAGCCCAAGTACGTTCAATTGCTTCTGTGTACCTTGGTTATAACAATATATGGCGTATCCACCACTATTAAGTTCATAACCAATATTGTAAAATCTTGTTTTTTGAATACTCAGGTTTGAGTTAAAAGAGAACAGTGCTTGGATAGGGCTTAATGTATTGTTATTTGAATGTGCAAAGTCATGTATGATGTTAATTTCATCTCCGCCTCCAATTGTTATTTCTGCAACTGAATGTAGTCGGATAGCATTAAGTGGTCTCAAAAAACCGTCAAACGGTTCAATCAAATTCTCTGCTCCACTAATATCATTGCCCGAAATACCGGTACCTATCGGAGTTAAATAAGCCTCCTGAAGATCAAAAATGTTTTCCCGTCCTGCAAATATGGAGAATGCATTTCTGCGAAAGGAATTCTCTTTAATCTCAAATTCTGAACCATCGGATAGCCTGATGGCAGCTCTGGCATCTTCAATGCAATTGCTATAGGCTAAGAGTTTGCCATTTTCTTTTACATTAATTCCATTCCATAATTCCTCGCAACCATGTAAATGCGTTGAATTTATTGTAAGTTCAGATTCGATATCTAGCCTTGCACTGGGGGTTGCAAAGACTAATTCCGATCCAGCGGCAAACGTGTAGGGAACGTTCATTCTTATTGGTGCCCTAATTTCAAGACGTTGGGCTTTATGCTGCGCATCGTTGGCCGGATCATTAGGATTAATATGAGGAGGTACGAAGCCGTTTGCAATTAAGAATTCAATCGTTGTTGTTAACCCATTTGCACCTATAACTATATAATCATCTGGATCTCCGGTATCATAGCATTGAACTGGATAGTCGCATAATGGTTGGGCAAAACTGGAGCTTTCAACAAACAACGACAAGAGTAACAGATAGGCAACAAAACGTAATCTTCGTTCTTCTTGTGAAATGAATGAGATTTTAAGATTGCAAAAACTCAAGATAGCGCTTAGATTTTTCATAAACCAGAGGAAAATTTAGGATGTGAGAAGAAAGGTGAAACACTTTGTAAATGGCACCGTGATTTGGGTACATTTACATTCACTCCCTCAAAAGTACAAGCCCCTCCACTACCTCCCGATAGCTACAAAGCATAAAATCCCCACTCCAGAAATTATATTCCCTGTAGCTATAAAGTGCCAGTTTTAGCAAAAAGAACAATAAGACCTATGGTTGTTTGTCCTAAATGTTATTTCTTTGTGAGGCAATACATTTTTTCCAAACATCAAGAAAACAATCCCTCGCTTCATGGATAACTCCCTACAAAACGAACTGCGCCAAAAAATGCGTGAGCTGCGCGATTTAGGCGGCTACACCCAAAAAGACATGGCGGATGCCATGGAAATTACCCAACCATCATTCTTCAAAGTCCAGAACGGCCATATCGAACTGGCGATCAGCCACATTTTAGGTTGCGCCGAACTTTTCTGCGTTACGCCCACTGAGTTTATCTCACTCTCGACGGATGAGCTCGCAGCGCGTATCAAGCGGAAATCCGGTGCCCCCCCCCGGAGAAATGAGTCCGCAGACTAACTATGGTTTCTAAAAACCTTCTTGGTCTCCAACATTTTCCCCAATTCTCCCTAAGTTTACCCCATGATTCTGAACCAACACACCCTCGCACTTCGCGCCCAATGCGAAGACCTTGTGAAAGACCTCCAACAACTTAGCCAGGAGATTGGCCACACTGCACTGGCCACGATGGTGGGGGAATTGCGTAACCGAATGTCGGAGCCGTTTATGTTCGTCATCGTAGGCGAAGTAAAGGCCGGTAAAAGCAGTTTTGTCAATGCACTGCTGGAATCCAAGCGCGAAATTTGCCCCGTAGCGCCGCAGCCCATGACCGATACCGTGCAACAAATCCTGTACGGCGAAAAAGAAGAAACGGTCATCGTCAATCCTTACCTGAAAAAGATTTTTCTGCCCGAAGATATCCTGCGCGACATTGCTGTGGTGGATACGCCCGGCACCAACAGCATCGTGGAACGGCATCAGGAAATTACCGAAAACTTTATCCCCGCCAGCGACCTGGTCATTTTTGTTTTTGAAGCCAAAAACCCTTACCGGCAATCGGCCTGGGACTTTTTTGATTTCATCCACAGTGATTGGCACAAAAAAATCATTTTTGTATTGCAGCAAAAAGACCTGCTTTCGGAACAGGATTTGGCCATAAACGAACGTGGATTGTATGATTTTGCCCACAAAAAAGGCCTGGCTGAGCCTGTCATCTACGCTACCAGCGCAAAGGCCGAGCTTGAAGGCCGATACGACCAGAGCAATTTTTCCGCCGTGCGCGATTATATCCGTACCCATGTGACGGGCGGACGCGGGGCCACGCTGAAATTGAAAAACAACCTGCAGACGGCGCATCATATCCTCGCTAAACTGCGCACGGACCTCGATGCGCGCGCTGAACAATTCCGGGTGGACACCGAGTTTCGCAACGATATCCACCAAACCCTGGACAATCAGGAAAAAAAATCGAACCACCACGTCACCCTGCTGATCGAAAACCTGTTGGGAGGATATGACCGGATTACCCGCAACGTCGGGCAGGAACTCTCTGACGGTTTGTCGTTTCCCTCCCTGTTGAAACGCTCTTTCATGGGTATTTTTAGCAAACAGGCCAGTATCACCGACTGGCTCAACGGACTCAGCAAACAACTCGAACTACAGCTCAACGCCGAACTCCGCAACAAGCTCAACGATGGCGTGGTGGACCTGGCCGACACGGTGCAACAGATGGCCAAGATGATTGACCTGAAAATTCGTGCTGCCAACACCGTGGTCAAAAGTGATTCCTACATTTTTGAAACGATTTCCGAAAAACGCGCTGGGGTGATGAAGGAACTTCAGGAGGCCTTTGCGCGGTTCATGACGCGTTCGGAAAATTTCAACGATGGGCGTTTATTTCCAGAAAGCACCAGTGTCTCGCCGAACATCGCTGCGGGTAGCGGGGCGGCCATCATTGGACTGGTGCTGGCGGGGGTCACCAAGATGACGGTCTTTGACATCACGGGCGGCGTACTCACCGGAATCGGGGTGTTGTTCGCCGGATTTACGGCACGCGCACAGCGCAGCAAAATTGTAAAAGGCTACGATCAGGAAATTACACAGGGTCGCATCCAGATGCAAGAGGCGCTGGAGACGAAATTGCGTGGCTACGTGCGGACCATTAAGGGTCGGATTGGTGACAATTTTGGAGAAATTGACGCACTTTTATCCAATGAAGAAACCCAAATTGCACACTTCAATGCCCAATATGAAGCCCTGCTTGAACGCCTGAAAACATTGGATAATGCGCTGGAAATCAAGTAGGTAAGAAAATAAAAGCTAGTCGGCGGAACGGTTCCAGGCATTGCGAAGGGAAAGATTTCTTTTAACAATCTCCAATAATCATATGCGAAAAACCCGAAACTGGCGTTACTTTTGCACTAAGTTCAAATGAAGTTACGTTTGACTTTCGTTTTTAATCCCGTTGCCGGAATTTCAAGGTGATTCTAATCTGTTCTGGCACCCTTTTTTTCTTCAAGTACAACAACACTACGACGCGCCCAAAAAGGGCTTAAAATTGACTTTATCACGGCACTGAGCCGACGATATAAAGATGTAATCGGTTTTTGGGATGTCCTCTTCCGCAGTAACTGCGGAGGGGGATTTTTTTTACCCGCCATAGCCGCAGCAGGGTTACACGTTTACTAAACTTTAAAAGTTTAGTAAACGTATTACTGACTTTCGCCCTACTTACTCCGCATCCGCACTACTGGACAAATCATCTCCTCCAGGCTGATCCCGCCGTGTTGGAAAGTGTTTTTGTAGTAGTTATTGTAGTGGTTGTAGTTGTTAGGATAGAGGAAGAAATAATCTTCCTTGGCAAAAATGAACGTGCTGCTAATGTTTGGGCGCGGAAGTCCGGCCTTTTGAGGGTCTTTAATGACGAGCACATCGCGGGCTTCGTACTGAAGATTCCGGCCTACTTTGTAGCGCAAATTGGTGGTGGTTTCGCGGTCGCCGACTACTTTGGAAGGACTTTGTACCCGGATGGTACCATGGTCGGTGGTCACAAACAACTGTACATCGCGGCCTTCGAGTTTGCGCAGGGCCGTCCAGAGCGGCGAGTGCAGGAACCAGGAGCGGGTAAGCGAGCGGTAAGCGCGTTCGTCGCCCACGAGTTCTTTGAGCACCTCCATTTCGGTGCGGGCGTGGGAGAGCATGTCTATGAAATTATAGACGATCACGGTCAGATCGTTGTTCAGACAGTTCAGGATGTTGTCGTTCAGGTCCTTGCCGTGGTTGACGTTGGTGACTTTGATGTATTCCCACTTGATGGGTTTGCGGAATGCGTGTTCGATTTGTTTACCCAGGAAAAAATCTTCGCTCATGTTTTTTCCGCCCTCATCGGTGTCGTTTTTCCATTTGTCGGGATAGTTTTTTTCAATATCCGAGGGCATCATGCCCGCAAATATGGCGTTGCGGCTGTATTGGGTTGCGGTGGGCAAAATGCTGAAGAAGTAGTTTTCCTGCTCCGTCCGGAATTGTTCGTTTAGGATAGGTTCAATGGTTTTCCACTGGTCGTACCGCAGGTTGTCGAGCAGTATCATGATGGTTGGCGTACCTTTGCCCACGTGCGGTAAAATGTGCTTCCGCATCATAGAATGCGACATAATTGGCCCCACTTCTTTGTTTCGATCCACCCAATCGAAGTAGTTTTTGATTACAAATTTTGAAAACTCCGTGTTGGCTTGCTCCTTTTGTTGGGAGAGAATTTCGCCCACCCCGGTAGCCTCGTTGGCATCCACGCGCATTTCCCAGTTGACGATTTTTTTGTAGGCATCCACCCACTCGGTCTGGTTGAGTCCGCCGGTAATTTCCATGAAAATTTCCCGAAATTCCTGCTGGTAGTTCTGAGCGGTTTTTTCGCTCAGCAGACGCTTGTTGTCGAGGATTTTTTTGAGCGTCAGCAGGATTTGATTGGGGTTGACGGGCTTGATGAGATAGTCCGAAATTTGACCGCCAATGGCATCTTCCATCACGTGTTCGGCCTCATTTTTGGTAATCATCACCACGGGCACGTTGCGGTTGAGGGCTTTGATTTTCATCAGGACTTCCAGGCCCGTGAGTCCGGGCATACTTTCGTCGAGGAACACCACGTCAATATCGGAGGCCTGTTCGGTATAGATTTCCACGGCGTCGTGGCCATTGGTGGCGGTTACGACCTCGTAGCCTTTGTTGTTGAGGAACATCAGGTGTGGCTTGAGGAGATCAATCTCGTCGTCGGCCCAGAGTATTTTCGTCATAATATTGATGCGAGGGATTGTTGGTGTGTTAAAACTACAGGAACGAGCATTCGCCGTTTGGGTTGTATGGGATTGAAAAAAGCGGGTAAAAAGATTGGAATGTGGGGGGCTATATTTTTTGCAGAATGGTTGTTCTTGTAAAATCTGGGGTGTAAGACACTGGACCTATTCGGTCCTCGATAACCCTGAATTCTGTAGCAAATACATGTTTAAAAGGGGGAAGGTAGTACGTTCGTTCGGTGTTGTCAACTACTAAATAACCACCTGATTTTAAGCGTGGAATAGATTGTTGGATACAGGATGGCCTAGCCCGACCATCTACCAGAATCAAATCAAAATAAGCTTCTGGATATTGATCAATGGTTCTGGCATACTGCTCGAAACTCATATCCTCCAATTGCTTAATGCTGCTCTTAAAATCACCTGGGTTCTGGTGAGCGCGCGGTTGCGAACTCGTCACAGGCTCTGGTGATACAAAGAATCCTCGCCAGTTTTGATACCCCTTTGATTGGACTGTTTCTGTCAAGGTCTTGAACCAATCCACGTGGTCCTCTACCGTTGCAACTTCGGCGACACTTTTGCAGAAATACAGGGTAGAACCTCCTCCACCAAATTCAAACACCCTAAATTCGGGGCGTAAAATTTTATTCAGGCAATCAATGGCTAAAAAATTGATCCAGGGCAACTCGTCCACCACTGAGTTTCGTCCAGCTTGGAAAGATGTTTTCCAACGATCGTAATACCGCCATATTTGTTTAAAATGCATCCAGTTCTGTGCGTGAGAAATGGATTGCCAAATGAAAAATGGTGTAGATTTTTTCCAGGACATACTTTTTCTATTTGACGCAAAGGAACGCAAAACACAGAACTCTTAATATTTAACCACTCATTCCACATTTTTATGAAACAACTAAGCACAATTCTACTACTCCTGCTGCCGACTATTTTTCTGCAACATCTAGCAGCCCAAAACATTGGCGGTATCGTCAATATCTACACGCCAGTTACCGCCATTTCGGGCTGCGCCAATCATATCCTGGAGGTGGGGTCAGCTCAAGGCTTTGCGGCGGGCGATAAGGTATTGCTAATCCAGATGCAGGGAGCAACCATTGATCAAACTAATGGTCCAAGTTTCGGCAATATTATTAGTTTCAATGGAGTCGGCGAATATGAAATGAACCGGATTGATAATATTGCGGGCAACCAGATTCAACTTCTTTTTACATCTTCTAGCTGGTTTAATGTTGCTGGGAAACTACAGTTGATTCGGGTGCCGGAATATGTAGATGCCACCGTGATCAATACCCTGACTTGTCAACCCTGGAACGGCACCACGGGTGGTGTATTGGCCATTGATGTTTCTGGAACACTTACTTTGGAAAGTAATATAGACGTGAGCGCGAAAGGTTTTCGTGGAGGAGTAGTTGTAGATGCGAATGCCGCGCCTTATGGTCAGTTAGGCTATGTCTATGCACCTGACCCCATTGTTTCAGCACAAAAAGGAGAGGGTATTGCAATAATTCCAATTGACAAGTCATATGGGCGTGGAAAGGCTGCTTCTGGCGGTGGTGGGGGTAATTCTCACAATGGTGGAGGCGGAGGCGGGGGTAATTTTGGAACGGGTGGCTTTGGAGGATTGGAATATCATAATATCCCTAATATGCCTACGCCTGGTACGAACGGAATTGGTGGCTGGGGTGGAACTTCCGGAATAAAAATGGGCGGCGGCGGCGGCGCAGGCCACACCAATGATGATCATGGATCCTCTGGAGGCAATGGAGGCGGCATTATCATGCTTATAGCCAATACAATCATCGGTAATTCAAAAAATATTTTGGCTGATGGCGAGTCGGTCGTTTCATTAGGGACTGATCGCAATGACGGGCAAGGCGGTGGAGGGGCGGGAGGATCGCTCCAAATCCAAGCCAACCAATTGGTAGGAAATGTAACCTGCTCGGTCAAAGGTGGCAAGGGAGGTGATTGTCTCTTTTATGTTCAGTCCCAGATCATTGGTCCAGGCGGCGGCGGCGGTGGTGGTTTTATCGGAAGAAACCTCGCTTTCCCTGGCATGACAATGATTGCTAGCGGCGGTGAAAATGGTATCGCAAACCAAAATCTTTCCAATGGTGCTACTAAAGGCGGAAATGGTTTCACAATTACAGGTGGCTCTATTGTGCAAGCCACTGAAGCAGCTGAAGTTGTGACTTCCCAAACCATCGCCCTATGCCCCGGTGAAACCACCAGCCTCGGTGGACAAACCTACACCGCCCCGGAAACGGTAAATCTCACCCTGCCCGGCTCCAACGGCGAATGCGACACCTTAGCAACCTACGAACTAATCCTCAAAAATCAAGACTCCTTCTCCCAAACCATCGCCCTCTGCCCCGGTGAAACCACCAGCCTTGGCGGACAAACCTACACCGCCCCGGCCACCGTAAATCTCAGCCTGCCCGGTTCTAACGGCGACTGTGACACCCTGGCAACCTACCAACTAATCCTCAAAATTCAAGACTCCCTCTTCCAAACCATCGCCCTCTGCCCCGGTGAAACCACCAGCCTCGGCGGGCAAACCTACACTGCCCCGGCTACCGTAAATCTCACCCTGCCCGGCTCAAACGGCGATTGCGATACGCTGGCGACTTATGAACTGATCCTCAAAAATCAGGATTCTCTCTTACAAACCATCGCCCTATGCCCCGGTGAAACCACCAGCCTCGGCGGGCAAACCTATACCGCGCCGGCGACCGTAAATCTCACCCTGCCCGGTTCTAACGGCGACTGCGATACCCTGGCGACTTACACGCTGATCTTGCTTCCACAACCCACGCTCAGCCAAACCATCGAATTTTGCCCCGGCGAAACGGTGACCCTCGGTGGCGTGGATTACACACAGCCCACCACGGTCACCCTCACGCTCCCGCCCCTCCAAGGCTGCGATACCATC
>CAZKBH010000022.1:55169-66386 GCA_964550795.1 uncultured Saprospiraceae bacterium | reverse complement strand
TACCATCGCGACCTACACCCTGGTGTCGCTGACGCCTGCACCCTCTAACCTCAGCATCACTTGTCCCAATAGCGTGAGTGTAGTTACGGCGTCTGGCACCGGTCCGTTTGTGGTCAATTATGCCATGCCCACAGCGGCAAGCGATTGCCCTTGTCCTGGCTTGGATCTTTCGCTCAGCGCCGGACTTCCCTCGGGCAGCCTTTTCCCGGTGGCCACTACGCAGGTTTGCTGGCAAGCTGCGGACAGTTGCGGACAAACGGCCTCCTGCTGTTTTCAGGTTACGGTGCGCGAAGAAGCGCCATGCGATATAAAAATCAACGGATGCATGAAATACGAGTTGCTCAGCATCACCGCAGACGCAGGACAGAACCGAACTTATCGAATTCGGGTCACAAACAATTGCCCCAACCCCATGACCTACACAGCCATCCAGATACCCAGTGGGGTGACGGCGATGAGTCCGGCAGACAATACCATTTACGCCGAACCGAGCTCTGGCCGTGAATATTTGGTGCGGAACCCGAATTTTTCTCCCATGTATTCCGTGCGTTTCAAATCCACGACGGATAGTATTTCGGGTGGACAATCGGATGTTTTCCGCTACAAATTGCCCGCACAGGCAGTCCCAACGTATATCAATATCCGCTCGCGACTGGAGCCACAGGTGTTTTACGAAGCACACCTCAACACCTTTAATTGCCCAATCGGCATCACCCCGCCCGGCGAACGGCCCAGCGAAGAACGCGAAATCACCTTCACGCTTTCTCCTGAAATCAGGCTATTCCCCAACCCAACGAGCGGCTTGTTATTTGCAGATTTGTCAGATTGGGCGGGAGAAGATTTGCAGTTCCGAATCATGGACAGCCGCGGACAAATGGTGTTGCAGCGGAGCTTCGTAGCCAATGCAACGGCTCAGTCCGTGGAGTTGCCGGAGTATTTGCCGAATGGACTCTACTTCTTAGATCTGTTTACCCGGCAGGGCGAGCAATTCACGACGAGGTTTGTATTGCAGCGGTAAATTTGGAGCGCATGAGTCAATCCGAATTTTGTAACACTTCAAAACGGAATACCGTGCGTAGAGTGTTTCGTAAGCGGTGGTATGGCCTTCAGGCCGTCGGGAAGCGCGCCATTTATGGCGCAGAACCATACATCATGGGCGTAAACGCCCTTTATCCCGACGGCCTGAAGGCCATACCACCATTTATGGAAACTACCAGCCCGGAATAAAATTCAACCCAAAACGCCAGGTTCTTTGACTTTCCGGAGCTGAAATGGGCAGCGCGAAATAAGGTTCCAACACCAGATACCCGAACAGATTTACCCGAACAGAGACGCCAGTAGAAAATATGGGGCGGTGTTGAATGAATGCGTCTTCCCGGAGTTCGTCCCGGGTGAAAAATGCCAACCCCGCATCAAAAAACAGGTTCAGGTCTGTAACGAGGAAATTGGATTTAATCACGGATAGCTGGCGTGGCCCGGTAAAAGGCAACCGCACTTCAAAATTACCTACCATTAATTTGCTACCCACTGTACGGAACACAAAATTCGGATCTTCCGTCGTGGAGAACACATTGCGATCATAGCCGCGAACAAAAAACGGGTTGCCTGCAAACAAGGGGTACTGAAGGCTGAACGCCGTGGAAGTACCTCCCGTACGAGCATACGCCATACCGCGCACGGCAAATGTGAAAGGTTTGAGATAGAAGTACTTACGCGCGTCCGCCAGAAAAGTGGTGAACTGAAAATCGCCAAAGTATTGTTCCACCCCAAATCGGTAACGCCAGCCTTGAAGCGGTGCCGTCAGTCCGAAATAGGATTTATCCCCTACAAATGCGGCATTCAAGTTGTTCAGATTCAGGGTCGCACTTTTGGGCAATCGTTCGCGGTCCGAACCGTAGTAGAATCCGTTTTGGTCGTAGTAGTCCGCATATTCGGTCACGCGGCTGCTGTAAAATTCCATGGCAGCTCCGGCCTCCACCCGTTTGGTCACCGAGAAAGGATAAAAAACCAACCCACCCACGCGTTGTTGGAACACCCGCTCCAAACCGAAAACACTTTTTAACAACGTCTGCACCTGCCCCGGCGCAACTTCCACGGGCACGTAATCAATGCGCTGATATCCACCCGTCTGGAACGCGATGTGCGAGGCATTAAAACCCCAGCCAAGGCGATTTTTTTGGTTGATATACGAGATTTGACCACCAGCATCCTGGATTTCTCCGTTCAAAACCGCTCCTGCATAAAGTTGATTGTTCCCCAAAATATCGCTAAAAAGCGCATCAATGCCGCCTGCCAGACCTGTTTGGGTGCCAAAACTGCTGTTGCCGGTGTTCACGCCCACGCCCGTGCTGCCGCCGAGGTAATCCAGTTGGAATTTCGGACGAAATTTCTTCTTCGTCAGCGTGGTGTTGTCTGGTGCAGTGTCCATCAGGCGCAGACTGGTGTTCACCATATCGCGTTGTTTGGGACTAAATGGCGGCAGAGAAGCTGGCACCTGATCCACCGCGTTCGGATCAATTTCTACGGCTTCAAAATCCGAATCTTTAGCCTGATGAATGGTGTATTGGCCCTTGTTGTAGTGGGTGTACAGGATGCGGTCGCGGTCGTCGGCCACACTGATCGCAGGGGAGTAAGGGGTAATACCCGTGATGCCAGTCATCATATCCGTCAGCTGGAACACCTTTTTGGTGCTCAAATCGTAGCGGTAGAGATTGCGCCGACCATCGCGGTTGCTGAGAAAAAACAGATTCCCGCCTTTGTCAAACTGTGGGTTCATGTTGTCTGCGCCCGGGAAAACATCCAGATTTTCTACGCTGCCGGAAACCATGTCCATTACCGCAAGATTCATCACCCAGGCCCCGTTGGTGCGGCCACGATCCATGCTCAAGGCATCGGTGGAAAAGGCAAGTATGGTACCGTCTGCATTCCAGGTAGGCAAAATTTCTGAATAACGGTCGTTGGTGAGGCGTTTTACCTTTTTACTTTTTAAAGTGTATTGGTACAAATCCGTTTGGCCGTTCACCAGGCCACTTACGACGATGCTTTTCCCGTCAGGACTCCAGGCAGGATTGCTAAAAGCGGGAACGCCAGGTATTTTGATTTTTTGGGTTTTCCGGCCTTTAAATATGTCCTTGATAACCAGCACACTACGGCCTTTTTCATACACATCGAAGGCGAAACGTTTGGAATCGGGACTCCAGGTGCCAGCGCTGTCCAGAAAGTTTAAATGGTCCACGTCGCCATCCGTAGCCGAGCTGGACACTCTGCGCATGATTTTGCCCGTCTTGGCATCCGCGAGGAATAGTTCAGTGGTGAACACATTTTTTTCGGAAAGAAAAACGAGGTACTTGCCATTGGGACTGAGTACGGGAGAAATGTTCATTTGCCCAGAATTATCGTCGCTGAGCAGGGCTTTGCCAGGTAAATCCTCCTTTTTTCCTTTAATGGCCCATCGCCCGTAGTGATTTTTCAAGGTACTCTGCCAATGGTTGGACAAAGAGTCCATCGTTACGCCCAGGGTAATGGGAATGGCGGATTTCAACCCGTATTTGGCTGTGTTTTCGAACAGGGGGCGAATGGCTTCATCGCTGTAATACCCCGTTACAAAGCCCCAAAACGCCTGTCCCCAGCGATAGGGGAAATATTTGCCACTGTCCATGTCTTTGATGCGTGGCACCTGGTCGTTCAGCACGGCATCGCGCATCCAAAGCGCGGTGTGTGCGTCAATGCGCCCAACACTGAGGTATTCGGCGAGGCCCTCCACCATCCAGAGGGGGATATTTCCAAGACTCCGCATGTTGGTGGAATCGCCGTTCAGGATCATATTGTACTGAAAAGCGTGCACCAGTTCGTGTCCCAGCACGTGGTGGGTTTGCTGATTGGTCGGGGCCACGGGAAAAATCACGCGATTGCGCAGTCCCTCGGTTACCCCACCTGTCCCCACACTAATATCACCCCGAATGGTATTGGTTTGCTGAAATCCCGCGTGGTCGTTGTAGATGATGAGCGGATTTTTAGTGGTAAAAGTATCCTGCAACACCTTCGAGTGCATGGAATACCACAGCTCGGCAGCAGCGGCGAGTTCCTGCAATTTTTCCGGATTATCGAGGTAGTCGTAAATTACAAAGTGTTCTGTTTCAGTCACTTTGAAAGGTTGTTGATTGTAGCGGGGTTTGTTGCGCCCGAAATACTGCGCTTGCAAAGGGCTGGCAAAAAGGGCAACAAAAAAAATTGCGATGACAATGGAGAATCTCATGGGAATGCAAGTGTTTGGAATGTGGATATTTAAGGCCTTAATGCTGCATACGCCAAAATACATACGGTGCTTAAACAAAAGCAGACGCCAAAAATATCTATTTTGGTTGTTAGGACAAAGTTAAAGATCTATAGGCGATCACACTACCTTTATCGTTGAAAGCCCTTTTCCCTTGGCGCTTTCCAGATGCTGCCATACTTTCGCCCCCCGCAAGTATTGCGCTAACTCAGATCATGAACCAAGACAAAATCCTAGTCATCGGTGCTGGCGGCCAAATTGGTGCCGTACTCACCGAAGCCCTCCGCGAAGCATACGGCGCTAACCACGTAATTGCTACCGACCTCCGTCCGCTTGAAAATCAAAACGGCCCCTCCGAAATCCTCGACGCGCTCGACGGCGAAGCCCTAGCCGCTTTGGTCAAAAAACACCACGCTACGCAGATTTATCACCTGGCCGCCATCCTCTCCGCTACAGGCGAAAAGAACCCTATGTGGGCTTGGGATGTGAACATGCGCAGTTTGTTCAATGTACTGGAAGTCAGCCGGGAACAGCAATTATCCAAGGTTTATTTCCCTTCTTCTATTGCAGTATTTGGCCGGGAAGCTGCCCCTGCTATGACCCCGCAATACACCGTTTTGATTCCAGAAACAGTGTATGGTATCAGTAAGGTGGCGGGTGAAAACTGGGCCAATTATTACTTCCGTCGTTATGGGCTGGACGTGCGTTCACTGCGTTATCCTGGCATTATCGGCTACCAAAGCATGCCCGGCGGCGGCACCACGGATTATGCGGTGGACATTTACCACTACGCGGTGCAGGGCAAACCTTACGAGTGTTTCCTCCGCGCCGACACACCCCTGCCCATGCTGTACATGCCCGATGCCATCCGCGCTACCCTTCAATTGATGGAAGCGCCTTCCGATGCGCTTTCGGTGCGAACCAGCTACAATTTGGCGGGCATGACCTTCAATCCCGGAGAAATAACCGCGAGTATTCAAAAAGAAGTGCCGGATTTCCGAGTCAGCTACAAACCTGATTTCCGACAGGCCATTGCCGATTCCTGGCCTGCTTCGATTGATGATGCTGCCGCACGCAAGGATTGGGGCTGGAAACCCGAATTTGATCTGGATGCGATGACGAAGGATATGTTGCTGCATTTGAGGGAGCAGTACGAGGTTTGATAAGCCTGGAACGTGAGGGTTAAATCAAATTAAGGGTGCCTGCTTATGGGGATCAGATTGCCGCATTGCCCATTCCAAGAAAAGCCTCAAAACTGTTTGGCGTTATAACCTCCTGGACGGAGGGTTGGTACTTTTCAATAAAAGTTTTGGGCAATGAAAAGTTTTGGGAAGTGTTCCAATTGAACTCATAAGCAGCAAGTTCCCCGTCCTTTTCCTCTACATAATCAATCTCTTGTTGTTGGGCCGTACGCCAGAAAAAACTATTGGCCCAAACTCCATTATAATGCAAGTATTTTATTCGTTCGCTAACCAGCCAATTTTCCCATAATGCCCCAATGTCTTGCCGCAATCCAACAGGCTGAAACGCTGCTATGAGGGCATTGCGAATGCCATTGTCGTAAAAATAAATTTTGCGGCTGCTTTTCAATTCATTGCGGAGATTTCGGCTGAAAGTACCTAATCGGAACACGATAAAAATCTGCTCCAAGAGATTGATGTACCGCTCCACCGTCTTGGTATCCAAGCCAACCATATTACTCAGTTCGTTGTAAGAAACTTGATTCCCAACCTGGAATGCCAAGGCTTGCATTAAACGGACAAGCTTTTCGGGCTTCATAATGTTTTCCCACAACAAAATATCTTTGTACAAGAAGCTGTCTGTCAACACCTTAAGTCTCTCCCGTTCTTCTCCAGGATGGACCACTATTTCAGGATAATACCCGTAAATCAGACGAGCGTGTAAGTTTCTTTTTTCTTCCAACAGCCCGTGATGCTGTACCATTTCACCAAAAGAAAGCGGGAATATCCGATACTCCCACTTGCGCCCGGTGAGTGGCTCGTTCGTTTTATTGGCCAATTCAAAAGCCGATGAACCCGTAGCGATTACCTGAACTTCCGGTATCTGATCTGTTATTAATTTCAGTTTTAGCCCAATGTCTGCGATGCGCTGCGCTTCATCAATCACCACGTACTTTCGGCCAGCGAAGAGAGTTTTCAGGCGCGAAGTATTCACTTGGTCAAAGATGGCTTGTACATCCGGTTCGTCGCCATTGAGCCAGAGTGTGCTTGGATCTGAGCCAAAGAGTTTTTTCAGCAAAGTTGTCTTTCCCAATTGCCGCGCACCAAAAAGCAGGATGGCTTTTTGTGTGCCTAATTTCGCCCTGATTTTTTCTTCTAAAAATCGTGTTATCATATTTTATTGGAATGCTTTCCCAAAAATACATAATATTTTTGGAATCCAATCCAAAAATATTAAAAGTTGTCTGACAAAATTGAATCCTCTTCACCCCAACAGCTATAAATTAAGTCCAAAAGACTGCCGAACTAAATTTAAGAACTTCACTGTTTTTCATCTTCCTATATTACATTTGCCCCTTAGCTACGCACTTTTCACTCCTTAATCTCTAAATATGACTTTCTTCGAACGTTTGAGCAATGGCTGGCAATTGGCCAAACTCAGTTACCAAACCATCAACGAGAACCGCTCGCTCCTCATTTTGCCCGTGTTCTCCGGCATCGCACTGATTGCCGTGTTGGCCACGTTTTTCGGCGGCACCTTTTTCCTGGTCGGCGACGAAATTGAAATACTGATGGATGACGAGCAGTACGGCAGCCTCCTGGGCTATGCGCTCGTTTTTTTCTACTATTTGGTCAGTTTCACCGTGGTCGTTTTTTTCAACACCGCCCTGATCCACTGCGCCATCAAAATCCTGAACAATGAAGAGACCTCTGTTAGCGATGGCATCGCCTTCGCTTGGTCGCGGATTGGTCGGATAATCGCCTGGGCAGCCCTGTCGGCCACAGTAGGCACCTTGCTCAAGGCCTTGCAGGAAACCGGAAAAATTGGCCAGGTTGTGTCCTCCATCATCGGGGTCGCCTGGTCCATCCTGACCTTTTTCGTCGTGCCAATCTTGGTTTACGAAGACCGCGGGGTAATAGATACGGTCAAGGAATCCGGCCGATTGATCAAACAAAAATGGGGCGAGTCGTTAAGCGCCAACGTAAGTTTCGGCTTGTTCAATTTCCTGGGCATCCTTGCTTGCATCGCCATTGGATTCGTCCTCGCAACGTACGTCCACCTCATCCTCGGCATAACCGTGGGGGTTCTGCTCATCCTATTAGTCGGAACGATTACTTCTGCAGCCCAAACCGTGTTTGTGGCAGCGGTGTACAACCACGTGACCGGCAAGCCCACAGGGCATTTTGACGGCCCTGCTCTGGATAGCATTTTTATTCAGAAATAGCGTGCAAGTTGTATTTTAATAATTCTCCTCTCGCCCTAAATACCCGCCCCGTGCTTGCCAAAGCGGGTCGGTATTGAGCAGGCGTTGCTGCACAATTTTTTCATAGTCGAGTCGCTCGTAGCGCTCGGCACGGGCGCGGACGGAAGTATTAAAATCGTAGTTTTTAAGCGCAGGGTACAGGTCGCCTAATTCCTTCGGAACGAGGGGAAGTTGGTACAAAACGATTCCATTTTGTGGCCTAATCGTCACTTCCCAGTTTATTTTAGGGGTAATGGAGCGTGCTCGAGAGAAGGCCAACAAGTCAAAATCTCCGATACACGTCACGGCTACCGAGCGGTTGTTGGCCAAAATAGTAGGCTCTAAATCGAAATTCGGTTGCGGCAGCGTTGCGGGTACGCCTGTGTAGAAATTATCGCTAAAATAATGGTAGCCGTCCACATCGCCTGCTGGCCCACTGGTTTGCAAGCGGAACAGATTGATGTATGGGCGATTTGGGTCAAACAGGTCATTGTTCACGGGTTCAAATACCCTGACCTCGTTGAAGACAGGCACTTCCCCACCTGGCGCCATAACGGGCGCACTGAGTGGGAAGAATTTCAGTTTTGAGCTATCTACCACGCCATCCAGTTTATAGTCCCAGGTAGTCAAAAACGGGAGATTCATGGGGAGTGTTGGGGCGAATATGGTAAGCATTTGCGCTACGTTTATCGTGCTGGCATTGAGGGTTATGCCTACATTTTTAAAGGTCAGATAACGCCAAAAAGACTCGCCGTTGACCAGCACCCGAATCCAGCACTGCCCGGTGTTGTTCACCAAATATTCTCCGTAATAATTGTTGTTTGCCTGCGGCCGCGAGAGCGTGAGGGCATCAGAAACCACAATCGAATCCAGGGTGTTAAATCCAGCCAGCGTGAATTTCAAGGTGGTGGTTTGGTGGAAATACAAGTCGCGGAGATTGATCTTTTGCCCGCTGGCTAAGTTGGTGTAGGTCGTGAGGGTGAGCGTGGTGTCTTTAATACCAGTACCTGGTGCCTCCAGGGTACTCAATCGCATGATGGTGCAATCATAACGGTCGGTTGGCAGACTACCGGGCACCTGAATCCGCGCGGTGTCTTCCCCGGGAAGCCATCGAAATGCCACGGTTTCGCCATCCGAATTGGAGAGGAATAAGGCGTATCGGGCTTGAATTTGAAAATAATCGTTTTGGACGGTTACTTCAAAAACAGGGTCAGGATCGGGATCGGGAGTATCCTGTACTTTATTGCAAGAAAAGGCGGCTAAAATAAGGAGCACAAAAAGTGCTGAACGGATAATTAGCATGGTTGTATCGGTTTGAGTAAAAAAGTACGAGGTTTGCGCCCACAAAATTAACGCATTCTCTCGTATGAAATCAATCGCAGTTTATTGTGGCGCCAACAAAGGCACACATCCCTGGTTTGCCGAGGCCGCTACCGAACTTGGAAAAACCCTTGCACAGCGCGGAATTCGGGTCGTCTTCGGCGGAGGCAGTGTCGGACTGATGGGCATTCTCGCCGATGCTGTGTTGGCAGAAGGCGGCGCGATCACCGGCATCATCACCCATCAACTCAATGGCCTCGAACTAGGGCATCCGGGGGTAAAAGACATGATTGTAGTAGATACCATGTCCCAACGCCGCGACCTGCTCATTCAAAACACCGATGGGGTCATTACGTTACCCGGTGGTTATGGCTCCATGGACGAACTTTTTGAAGCCCTCACCCTCGCCCAACTTCGGCAATACGAAAGGCCCATCGGCCTGCTAAGCCTGCGCGGCTACTACGATCCGCTCCTGCACATGCTCGACAACATGGTCGAAAATGGCTTCCTGAAAGCGCAAAACCGCCGACTATGCATCTCCTCTGATACTGTTCCGGGGCTGCTTACGGCCATGGAGCACTATGAACACCGCGCGCTGGATAAATGGCATTAATCTTCCTGGATGCCGTCTTACATCACCCCATTATGGGTCCTGTAAACCACCGCAGTGATGGTTTGCCCCACCGCTTTTAACACATTTTTGTCAATGATGCTGATATTATCATTGTGCGTGTGGTGGTAGGCGCCAAACATGCGTTCACTATCATTTGGCATACTGATGATGTTAATCATCGGAATCCGAGCGCCACGGATTACAAAAACGTGATCGTCTGTGATGCCGGGCTTTTCTTCGTGGATGAAATATTCGCCATAGCCTAGGGAGGAAGCAAGGTTCCAGACGTTGTTGACGGTTTGTGGTGCGACCTGCATCGAAATGCCTTCTTTGTAAAAACGGGCATCTTTTGCGCCTACCATGTCTAAAAGAATGGCAGAATAGGGGAAATACCCCGCTTTGTGTAGGTTTTTGGCCCAGTATTGTGATCCGAGGCACCAGGTTTCTGGCTCGCCACCATCATCTCCCTGGTCTTCCACGTCGAATAATATCAGGTCAACGCCCACGTCTACTGGCGATTGAGCAAGAATCCGGGCCATCTCTAACAAAACCGCAACGCCACTGGCTCCATCATCGGCTCCGTCAATGGGTTTATTTTGGTCTTTGGTATCTTTATCGGCCTGAAAACGGCTGTCCCAGTGTGCGGCAAAGAGCAGTCGCTTGTTCAATTCCGGCTTATATTGGCCAATGATGTTGACCCCATTCCAGGTAGTCCCCTGGTAACCTTGAGCTTTAAAATTTTGTTCAATCACAGTCATCCCCCGACTTTTTAATTCTTGTACAAACCAGGCTGCACATTTTTTGTGCGCGGGAGAATTGGGCACCCTCGGGCCAAAATCCACCTGTTTTTGTACGAACAGGAAAGCAGAGTCCGCATTGAAGTCTGGCACATCCAATTGGGGTACGGCTTTTTTGAGGAGTTCAACCGGCTTTTGGGTAGGCGTTTTTTTGTTTAAAAAGGGTTGAATGACGTAAAAAACTGCCACCAACAGTAATACAGCGATGAGGCCATAGGCCTTGTAAGGCCGTTTTGTTTTATTTTGCATGGAATGGAATGAATTTGCTGGCGCAAAGAACGGGGTTTTCAGGTTTCTATTTCTCAAGGATCAACGCTCAACAGGTTCCCAAGGCCAAAATGGTCGAATTTTTACCAATTCGATGCCTTTTGCTTCCCGCTCGAACCAGCGCAGGGGCGCTTGGATTTTGTCCCCCGTTTGGGTGTCACACTTAAAAAAGAGGTAATAAAACTGGATACAATACCCGACCCTGCTCATGAGCGAATCGAGTTGGCTATGCGTAGAAGGTCGCCGGTGTTGCAGGAGCCATTTATAGTAAGCATCGTCGTGGGTTTCGATGACATCCAAAATCACGGGGTCACTCGTATATTGTTCCATGAATTGGCGCGCTAAAAGCCCGTGTCGTTTGGTCCAATCCCGAGGGCGGGTTCGACTTTCGACGTGTTTAAAGGTATCATGTGCCAAAGCGATCAGGCGCAATCGGCTGCGGTCTGCGGAAGAGAGGTTTGGGATAGCGGAAATATTATGGAGTACTTCGCGGACGTGCAGCCCAACTTTGCCCTCGGGGTGT